>WOYX01000019.1:0-56708 GCA_011620595.1 Bacteroidales bacterium
CTCAAAAGTAAGATTGACCAAATGGTAGTAACCTCATAAACAATAAACTATTTAGCCAGGAGCATTGATACTTATGATTTTTATCCGGCTTCAATATTCCGGTCTTCCACCGGTGCGGTATTCCTGTATATCATCCGGTAAATCAACGGAAGGATGAACAGACTGACGAAAGTTCCCATGGTCATTCCTCCTATTAGTGCGTATGAGAATGGTTTCTGTAGCTCACTGCCCATGTCACTGCTGAAGAGCAGCGGCAATACTGCAAGGATGCTTGTCAGGGCTGTCATTATAATTGCCCTGAAACGCCTGCGCCCTCCCTCCCGGATAGCCTCATCAAGGGAATAACCCTGTCTCCTGAGTTTATTGAAGGCATCTACCTTTAGAATTGAGTCGGTGATTATGATACCGGTCATCACTATAATTCCTATGGCTGACATTATATTCAGTGTCTGTCCGGCAATAAGGAGGGTAAACAGGGCGGCAGCGATATCAGCAGGGATCTCAGCAAGTACTATAAGGGGCTGTATCAATGACTCAAACTGGGCAGCAAGGATGAAATAGAGTAACAGCAGAGAGATCAGAAGCAATATGGCCATCTCCTTCAGGAGCTTAATATCTGAAAACAGAGTACCGGAGTATCTCACAGCGAAAAGAGAACTCTCCTCCACCATGGTGTCAATATGATCAATGAACTGATCCTTCTCCTGTCTTTCAGGATAAAAATCAAGCGGCACATACTCTCCCTGTCTGCCGGCAACTATCGTCTTTAAATCCTGGCTGCGGCTTATTGTGATCAATGAACTGACATTTATTTCCTCGCCTCTCCTGTTCCTGACCCGGGAACCTTCAAGTACCTCATAAAGAGAAGCTTCCTCTCCTTTTAATACTACAGGGACAAACCTGGTGAACGACTGAAGTGTTGCAGCCCTGTTTTCATACAGCCCTGTCCTGATCACCTTTACCAGGTCATTATAATCAACATCGTACAGCAGCAACCGTTCCATATCTGTTTCAATAATAAGATGTTCCTGCAAAGGGATCCTGTTCGATGCCCTTAATTCAGGGTCGCTGTTAATCATAGCGTTCAGATCTTCCAGCGCAGGAAGGTCGGGCTCCAGGGCAGTATTCTTCATCGTCAGCTCAGCTACCAGAGGGGATTCGTTTCCGGCGAAGAGTTTTTCGAAGATATTAACGGGAGGCTCAAATGTAACAGTAGCCATAGCATAATCAGACCTGAGCCTGGATCGTATCTCATCAATCGTAAGGGCAAGATCACCGGGACCGGCACATTCAAGGTACAATCTGGCTTCAGACGGTGAAAGCACTCTGTCACGGCTGAGCATGAACTGTTGTTTCCCTATAAAGGCATTACCCTGAATAATCCTGTCTTCTGCCGCGGCAAGCAGGTCCTCAACCCTCCTTCGGTTTTCAGCCAGATCAATGTTTTCATTCCACTCAATGAATACAGCTGTTTCAACCTGGGAAAACTGCGGCATCTTTTCTTTCTCCAGGAAGCTTAGCACAATAATACCTGCGGGGATCAGGAGCAGGAAAACGATGATGCAAACTGTCTTATGCCTGAAAACGAAGTCAAGTCCTTTCTCGTAGAACCCTTCAGTCTTTGTTTCACTCTTCTCAGGCCTTCTTTTCAATTGCAGGAATTTTATCCGCAACCCGGGAAATAATCCCCGGCTATGTGAAATGCGGGAATATGCAAGTCTGTAAATAACAGGCATAAAAGTTATCCCTACGATATATGAGACAGAAAGCCCGATAAGGACAGACATGGCTTCATCCTTCATGAGTGCACCAGCAATTCCGCTGAGGAAAACGAGTGGAACAAATACAGCCACATTAACGAGCATTGAGCTCAGTTGTGGCAGAAGGACCTCATTTGTTCCTGTCACGCAGGCATCGCTGAGAGTCAATCCGCGCTCACGGTACTGGGTTATGTTATCAGTAACGACAATGGAGTTATCCATCATATTTCCTGCAGCCAGTATCAGTCCTGCAAGCGAGATAATATTCACAGACATGCCCGTCAGGTAGAAAAAGAGAAGGGTAATAATGACCGAGACCATGAGTGAGAACCCTATGAGGAGGGGGAGTCTGATGTCACGTATAAAGAACACAACGACAAGGATTACCAGTACCAACCCCTGCAAGAGATTGCTCTTCAGGTTTGATATTGAATAATCAAGAAGTCTTGTTTGATCCTGTGATACTTTGAAGGCTATTCCGGGGTAATCACTTTCAAACTGGCTAACCAGCTCACGGATTTTGTTTTTCATACCGGCTATCCGCGCATCTGCCTGTTTTATCACTGCCATGCTTATTGCGCTGCGACCGTCTTCCATGAAGAGGCCTTCACTTCTTTCAGGGACCAGGTTCACCCTCGCAATCTCGCTGAGCCTGATTATTCTGTCTCCGGCAGAGAGCCGGATATCAGCAACATCATTCTGGTCGCGGAGCAGTGATGATATCCTTATGTTGTAACGGTAATGCCCGTCACGCACTGTCATGGTTCCGGCGCTGATGTTGTTTTCAGCAAGAGCAGCTTCAATGTTCCGGAGTGATAAACCCATACTTTTCATCAGTTCCGGTACAGGTTCTATAACCACCTGTGGTAACACGGTACCGCTGATATCCACAAGAGCCACTTCGGGTAGTTGTTCAATCCTCTTCTTTATCACTGTTTCAGCGAATTCGCTGAGTTCCATGAACCTGACAGTCTCTCCGTCACCTCTTTCTCCCTCTGTTTCCTTGAGTGACAGGTTGAGGTAAAAGACCGGTATATCGGTTGCGCTGGCTTTAATAACCCCCGGCCGTTGCATGTCACGGGGCATTGATGTCATTATTGCATCAATCTTTTCATTGACCTCGATAAAGGCATAGTCAACATTGGTTCCGTAGTCAAACCTGAGGATCAGTGTTGCACTACCGTCACGTGTTTCGCTTCGCAGCTCACTGAGGTGACCTGTCTGCATCACCTGTGCACGAAGCGGCCTCACCACTGTGTTTTCCAGTTCCCTGGCCGTGCTGTTGGGATACGATACGGTCACCGTCACCTCCGGTATGGGTATGTCAGGCATCAGCGATACCGGTATGGCCCGGTATGCAACGAGGCCAAGGATTACCGCTGCCGTGAATGTCATCATGACAGCTACAGGGCGCGATATCAGAAACTTTACCATCGACTCCCGGAGCAGTTATTTAATAACCACTTTTGAATCATGATTCAGGTTGAAATTTCCCCTGACTATTACGGTATCCCCCTCCTTAAGACCTTCTGTAACAGTAAAGGAGTCCATGTTCTCCAACCCGGTTGTTACATAGACCCATTTTGCCCTTCCACAGCTGTAGGTGAAAACAACTTTCCTTTCGCTTCTGAGCACTACCGCCTGACGCGGTATAACCAGCTGCCCTGCAACCATCTCACCTGCTGTCACCTTCACATTCATACCCTCAAACAGCGAACCTTTACGGTTATCAGCCACAGCCCCGATCTTCACCATACCGTTGTCATTAACCACGGGATTTATTGATGTAATTATACCCGGGTATGCATCTCCTGAAGTCATGAATGGCTCTATTCTTACCGTTTGCCCTTTTCGTAAGGACGAAACTTCACTTTCAAGCACCGGGAAATATGCTATGAACCTGCTGTTATCAATGACGCTGCAGAAAGCTTTTCCCGGTACTGACATTTCATTTTCATGGACAAACAGATCTGCTACTACTCCCTTAAATGGAGCCCTCAGGTGAGCCTGTTCAAGGTTGTATTCAGCCATCCGGAGATCTGCAATGGCTTTATCGAGCCCGCTTCGCACGCGGGCAGCCATAACCACCGCCGGGGGTATCAGAGAAGTGTCAGTTTTGCTGTATCCCCGTGCCAGAAGCAGGTCCTGGAACTCCAGTACAGATCTCTTATATTGATCAAGGCTCAGGAGAAGCGCAGTGTTCAGGGAGAAGGTGTCAAGGGATGCGATGACATCTCCTGATTCAACAGAGTCTCCATTACGAACGTTTATTGAGGCAATCCTTTCACGGGTTCTGAATTCAAGGTCACTTTTCCTGAGTGCAGTCAACTTGCCGTTGCTTACAATATCCCGTCGAAAATCTCCCCGCTTCAGGATAATGACTTCTACCTCCCTCGCATCTTCCGTAATGGACAATACCTGTTCGTCTCCTGAATGGCCGGGACGCTCTGATTCTGACCTGTTACATGAAAGAAACAAACATGCCAATAATGAGATTATTATGAAATAAGCACCTGTATTATTCATCATTCAACTTTTTTACACGTTCTGGAGATTTGATTGTATCTGCTGAAGTGCCTTCAAGCCTCAGAAACAGGGGCAGGCAGAAAAATATTCCTGCCATGGAAAAAACCACGCCTCCTATAGTCCCTGCGGCAAGTGCAAACCAAAAAGGTTGCCTCTCTCCTATGAGGAAGGGAATAAAACCTGTCACAGTTGAGACAACTGTCAGCAATATCGGAATTATTTTATAATTAAAAGCTTTGAGGTAGAGTTTGAAAAGGGAGCAGTTCCTTCCCCTTTTCGACCTTACAAGAGCGTTGAAGTCATTGAGGATATAAATTGCAGCGTTCACTGTTATTCCGCACAGTATGAGCATGGCGGCAAATCCTCCCTGGTCAAAATTCAGTCTGAAGAGCCAGAATGTCAGGAAGAGACCTGCAAAACTTACCGGGATGGTCAGAATCACGGCAAAAGGCTGCAGGAAAGATTCAAACAATATTGCGCAGATGAACCAGATGATGACAATAACCAGTCCAAGAAGCCAGTAGTGGCTTTTGTCTTCCTGCCACCACCAGTAGAACCTGCCGGGGTCTGGTGTGGCAGAATAGCCCAGCGGCAGGTATTCGCGGAAAGCTTCAAGGTTGTCCCCTATATGCCGGCGTGCTGTTTTCTCGGCGCCAACGAAATCAAACCTGAGGTACATGAGGTACTGCTGGTTCTCACGAGCTATAACGGGTGCCGTTGTCTCCCGTACTATATGAGATACCTCCTCCAGCCTGAAAAACAGGGAGTCCCTGACTACCGGTGCACGTGCCAGCGACCAGAGATGATCGTCTGTGCCGCCTCTCCGGAGTCTTATATTCTCGTTACCGGAGGGTGTTTTCATCACGGCAAACCAAGGCTGATAGATAGACCTGTTGCGCAGTTCTGACGTAACAGAACTTATCGGGAGACCGGATGCCAACACCCGGTCTTTGTCTATAGCCATATTGAATTCTACGTTGTCAGGCCTGCGCCATGAGGGTTCAGACATAATAAAGACCTCCCTGTTGCGTGGGTTTTCCATCAACATTCCACTTAAGTGCTCAGCCAGGTCGCTCAGTCTGTCATAGTTGTATCCCTGCATCCGGATGTAATATTCTCCTGTACCTTCATAGACCGAATTGCTGAAGGGATCGCCAAAACCAGTGACATTCCAGTAGGCACCGCCAGTCTCAACAGCAAGTGAAATGACATCTCCCTTTAAGATGTAGGGAAAAGAACTGTGCTGGTGTTCCCTGGTGAAGTATACCGTGATTGTTGCATCACGAGGCGTTATTTCGCTCCGGAAGAATCTGACCTGCCTGAATTGCGAAAGAAACCTCTCCATAACCGCGACTGTGGCATCAGCCTGCTCAATAGTTGTTCCAAGGGGCATAGCAGCAGTTATGTAAAGGTATGTCTCCTGAGGTGCTCCGAAGTAAGATCCCTCGAATACCTTCTCGGTGAACAATCTTAGTGTTCCACCGAGGATCACATCAGTCACCGGTTTGATTTTTTCAGAATAAACTGTGCTGCCGAAAGTAGTATTATAGGCCCTGTGCCAGGGTTTGCTGCCCTCAAGACGGGCAGGAAGCTCATAAATAGGCAGCCCAAAACCAAGAATGAGAATCGCCACAGCCCATCGCCTGTGCTTCCTCAGCCAGCCTGTAAGATTACCATAGATCCTTGTCAGCCTGATGACCCTCCTCCGACGCCTCCATTCAGTGTGAGATGACAATGGCACGGAATATTTTCCGAGCCTCATCAGGTCCATCAGGCCGGGAATAACAAAGAACGAAGTGAAAAGCGAAACTGCCTGGTTTATTATAACCACCATTGCAAAGTCTGTCAGATTAGCCTTCACCTTTTCACCAAGGAAGAATATTATTGTCAGAGAAGAGATTGTTGTCAGTGTTCCTGCCAGTATTGCCAGGAATACCTTACGATTGCCTCTAGTCCTAAGGTGATCAGTCATGATGATGATATTGTCAGTCATCAGGCCCAGTGAGACAGTTATTCCCGCCAGAGCGTAGAGATGGATCTCCAGTCCGGCAATAAAATAGAATATGACTGCAATACTCAGGTTTCCGACAAGCATTATGGCGATCAGGAGCATATATTTCAGCCTCCGTGTTGCCAGCAGAACAAGAATTATCAGACCGGCAAAGGCTATAAGGGTTCTGATGCCGATATTTCTAAGCTCGTCATATATATATTCCGTTGAATCATCCTGCAGCATCAGCCTGTACCCGTCAGGCAGTACTGTTTCCAGAGATGTCATCACCTTTTTAACATTCGTCGCAACAATGAGATTGTTTTCCCCCATAGCTGCATAGACGAGAATATTAATAGTATTCAACCCGTTAATCCGGTAGATCATCTGGCGTTCTGATTCGGTGTGGCTGATGGTGGCCACATCTGACAGCCTGACAATACGTTCACCGTTCCTTTTCACAGGAACCTGCAAGAGGCTGTTTCCGTCTGAGTGCCTGGTACTGATCACAACCGGCATTGACTCACCGGCGGGAGAGATTCTGACATTGCCAATATCCTGTCTGTGGAGAGAAGTCCGGATTGCCCCTGTTATCTCTTCCGGCGTTATACCTGCTGACAATATTTTGTCCGGATCATATACTATATGCCATTCTTTTGGCGTGGCGCCGTAGACCTCAACCCGGCTGATTCCCTCAACAGCCGCCAGGGCCGGTTTCATCTGAATTTCTGCGTAGTGCTGCACCGAAGATGCGCTGTCAGGTGCGCTGAGGGTATATGACAGAAGCGGGCGGATTTCTTCCTCCTCAGTGCGATTCACCGTTATGGCAGGGTAGCTTACCTCAGGCGGCATTGAACTCCAGGCCTGCCTGATAAGGGTACTGAGTTCAAATCTTATTGCGTCAGCATCTGCTTTCTTATCGAGAGTCAGGGTCACTCTTCCGGTTCCTCTGCCTGATCTGGAAGAAATACGCCTTATTCCCTGAACACGGGCGGCAATTGCCTCAATCACGGAGGTAGCCTCCTGCTCTATTACTCTTGGTTCTGCATTATACCAGGAGAAACTGATGGTCAATGATGATGCGTGGGCCTCGGGATTAAGTTTGATATCCAGTTTTGAGATTAATGGCAGGCCACATAGTATGAGCAGCAAAAAAATGATTAATACCCTGAATGTTGATGCCCGCCTGTTCATACGTCGTCAATGAATTGAAGTGACTGTAACCTCTCTTTAGCTCCTTTCCTGTAGCATCTTCCTACAGGAATTTTTTGCTTATGGCTCAGGATGACCTTGTTTGCAGTAAAAGCACTAACCTGAGATATATTAATAATAAAGGATCTGTGGATCCTGATGAAATATTCTTCAGGTAAGTGATCTTCAAACCATCTGAGGTTATGGTTAACAATTATTGAGCTGCTATTCTTAAGATTGACTTCTGTTCTTTTCCCTTCTGCCCTGAGATACATTATTTCATCCGGATTGATTTTCCTTTTGCCCTCCGGGGTATTTACTATAATTGGCAGGATTGGTTCCATAATTATAGCTCTATTGCATATGCTTACGTTTTAGCAGATATTATCAAACCAATTCCTGTAAATTTAGAAAAAAAAAAGCTATGCAATTTTTACCAAATAAAAACAGCTTCGGAAACAAAATTTAAATGTTATCCGGGTCTTCGTATCAGATGGCTAACATTACCGGTAAACTATCAGCAGATCCGACAGTATTGTAGTGATCTTTGAAATGTATAACAATATATCGTTGCGCCTGAAGACAATTGGATACTGCCTTCAACAGAGCAGCTAATTACCCGATCGTTCCCCTTTATTCAATTCGTTTCAGAAACCGGTGCCACCGGAACTTTTTATACCATGGCCTGTCAGGATCAAGAGAAAATAGCACCATAACAGCTTTCCCAATAATGTGTATTTCCGGAAGAAAGCCCCAGAAACGTGAATCTTTGCTTTGATAAAAGTTATCACCAAGCAGAAAGTAGTAGTTGTTTTTGAAACAGTGCATTGAATAGTAGATACCTTTTAAAAAGGCCGAATCATTTTGTATCTGTATTCCAATATTCTCATATAACAGCACGTCATGATAATGTTCTATGTTCTCTTTTTGCAATAGTAAGGTATCACCCTTGTGTGGCACATACAGGGGGCCATAATAATCAAGATTCCAATGCAAAGTTGTATCCTTAGGGAAGAGGTCATAATATTCAATAGATGACTTTGTTATTGTGGAGCAATCTTTCCTTATTATGATTGAATCACCGGCAATTTCCAAACACGCTTAATTAAAATTGTCCCATAAATAAAATCAACTGAATCTGCCAGATACTCGTATTGCGGATAATTAAAGACAATTACGTCATTTTTCTTTACTTCTGACAACCCATTTAGTCTACGTAATTTCAACTCACCAGAGAATGCAAGTTTCTTAATATTAAAAATTCTCGGGCCATAATTCACCTTGCTTGTAATTACGAAATCTCCAGCTAATAAAGTTGGGTTCATCGAGCCGGAAGGCACTTTGTAAATATCAAAAATGAACAGCCGTAATGTGATTATCACTCCGACTATAACAATAAATGGAAGCGTCCTTATGAAAATACTCTTCAATTTGCCAGGTATTTGTCAACCTCTCCAAGAATACTTACCTTATCATTTATCTCTGATAAATCGATGGATTTAACAATACGGCCTCTTTTAATAAAATAATAACGAGGAGCTATAATCGGCACAAATCCCATTTCAGCAGCAAGATCATGAGAATCCTTAATAACATGCAACGTATTAATTCGATTTGATTGTACTATATGATTAATCGTTTTTTCGGAAATTGATGAAATAACCACTAAAAAACAATCGTTGCCATTTTTTATGTAATCAAGCGTTGGAGTTATGCAAGCGGAACAACCATCTGACGGAACAAATGCAACTACCTTGTAGTGATTCAGTTCAACTCCGAAGGAATGCAGATATGAGCTCAGGATTTTGGTTTCATTAGATGTGTTACAACCTGAAATTAAATACATTATAAAAGCTGATAAAAGTATTTTTCTCATACTTCAAAATATTAGTTGTTATCTCTGTTTCTCTTAAGTGTGAATAATCTGAACCTCATAAAATCCTCGCTGAATCCGGGATTGTTAATATGATCCTCTGAGATATAAAGACCTTTCTCTGTAACAAAGCACATTCGGAATGAATACTTGTCCTTCGGGAAATGGACTTCTCCGATGTGCTTAAGATTTTTATCGAGAACCAATATGAAACATTCAGGATACTGGAACTTGGTAGTAATTGATGAATTGTTGATACGATCATCCTCCCGTTTTCTGATTGTAATGTAATAACACTCTCTGAATTCATCATAGTATAAACACTTGACCTCATCACGGAGCAACTTATCATTAAGGTAATTGCTTACAGAAGAAGCAGGATTAAAATCATCAAATAACTTCAAATTATAGTTTGTTTCAAGCGGGACCCTTGCAAATGTCCTATGATCATATGTAAGGAATAAGCTATTTATCAGTCCAAAATGATATACAAAAACATTTTTATAACCCAGTACTCTTTCTACCCTCATAATAGATACATCTTGACCGATAAGCTCTGCAGGATAAGTCAGAGGCGTAGAACTACCTGCCCCTGAAATAAGATCAACAGTAAGATTTATGAAACTGTTCTTTTGTCCTGTCGAAGTTAATACACCATTAGATTCACGTGCAGGATGCAATTGAGGCAAAAAAACATTGTCACCTAAGCGAAGTGGTCTTTCACCGTCTTGTAAAGAACCAATCTTTATATCATGTGGTATTGTCCTAAGCAAGCGTCCGCTTGTGTCCATAATTCCAATTCTCGGGGGCATCATGCTAAAAAGCAAAATAGAATCAAATTTTTCGCAGATGAAGCTTCTTAGGTCAAGAAACGTATTATCGCCTTCACGTGGTATAAATAATGTTTTAAACAATTTGTTTGCTTTAATATCATAGAACTCTATTGAGTTATTCAAATAATTCAGAGCCGCCAGGTAATCTGTGTTACCTGATTTGAAATATTGAATATAGTACGAAAAATTGCAAGAATTCTCTTCTAGTCTGATGTTGATAGTATCAGTCTCCGAAGGCACTAAAGTGTAAGTATTATTAAATGAAGTGCTGTCATTCCTGCATCCTGAAATTAAGAATAGAATGATTATTGATAAATTGAATAGCAGAATAAGCTTTTTCATATGACTCAAGTTAAATTAATAAGGCTGTACTGTGGTAAAAATATTACTTGACTGCACAGTACAACCTCATAACAGATTCTTTGATAAATTTACCAAAATTAATTAATCTGCCTGGTAGTCTAAACATCAACCCATAGTTGGAGTTGACCCACAATAAATACCTGAATTAGTAGGATAGCATTTAATTGCACGATCTTCATCATACCAACACCAAAAGGCTGCTGCAACCTTGGTTTGCATTGAAACCTCTATTCCTTTCACCTTGTTGCCTTCTAAGTTCAAACTGACGTTCAGGAAGAACAGCAAAAAGGCAAAAGCTGCAAACGAAATTTTAATGATTTTCTTCATAATCAACTCCATTATTTGGTTTTTACTTGACAGGACTTGACATGCCCCTGCCTGGCGCATCCAACCGGTTGTTATTATTATGTATTTTAAACATTTCTTTCAATTCCTTAATTAGTGCAATTCAAACAGTATCTGATCAAAATTAAATACAAATCAAGGATTGTCAAGCCCCGGAGGAATGAACGACATGCTTTTGGTACAAACGACATGAAATTGTCATGAACGGCATCAAATTAGCATAAACAACACATTATTGGCATGAACGACAGAATCTTAAGAAGATACTCATGCAATGCATTAGTTTGCTTAAACATGCACCTGAAAATCAATATCATTGCACTTTATTCAGAATTCTTTTCCAGCGGACTCTATGTTGCCAGGCTGAGGTCTTGTCATAGGAAAAGAGAATTCTCGAGACCTTTCCGATAATGTGTGTTTCAGGAACAAATCCCCAATGCCTTGAATCAGAGCTTGAATAGAAGTTGTCTCCTGTTACGAAATAGTAGTCAAGGGCGAAAACATGGCATATCTGCTGATCGATGGATAACGAACTATCTCCTGCCTTAACCGGGTTCTCCATTCGAACAACCGACTCATAGTGTCTGAGGTTTATCTCAGTCAGATCAAGTGTGTCATCCTTTTGAGGAACATACAATGGTCCATAGTTGTCAACCCTCCAATGAATGGCAGTATCAAACGGAAATACGTTAGAGTAGGCCCGCTCCATTCCGGATCGGTTTATTCTTACGCTGTCTCCCGGCAATCCTGTTATACGTTTAACCATTATATGTCCGAAGGTTGAACTGATGTCACCGTTTTCAGAACCGTATACAGGCTGGTTAAATACTATCAGATCATCAGGGCTTGGTTTTCTTGCTCCTCTGTGCCATCTGTAAACCAGTTCTCTTCTGAACAACAATTTGCTGAGACTTATTACCCTGGGACCATATTCAGCTTTGCTTACCAGGATAAAATCGCCCGCCAATAGGGTCGGTTCCATTGAATAAGAGGGAACTTTATAAATGTCAAACAGGTATAACCTTGATAATATAACCCCTGCGAACTAAAGCAAGACTGACAGAGCTTCTAAGGATCTCTTCATGAAGGCCTTTCTGCTCCCGGTGTTCATTCTCCGCCACTTTTCCCGAGGAACCTGTCCGCTTCTGTCAATATTCCTGTTTTGTCATAAGTCTTTGACAGATCAGCCTTCTTTACAACTCTGCCATCTTCAATAAAATAAAAGCATGGTGCGGTGGGAAGTAGAAGCTGCAGGCTGACTGCCTTATTCCCTGCGTCAACCAGTATCCTGTCCATATCAAGATGATAAGCCTCAACAGTGTTATGAATTGACTTGCTGTATAGAGATGTCAGGACCAGAAGGAAATCTGCCCCGGCAGTTTCAGAGTATTCAAGCGAAGGCTCTATGCAGGAGCTACATCCGTCAGCAGGAACAAAGCAGATTAGCCTGTAATTACTGATATCTTTCCCATAACCCTCAAGATACCCTGAAATTATTTTGGTTTCTTCATTGACCGAGCATCCCGAAATCCAAAACAGAGTAATGATTAGAAAGTTACAACGCCTCATCAGATCACAGCTTTACCAGTTTAAACAATCTGAATCTCATGAAATCCTCATCGAAATCCGGATTATTGGGATGATCCTCGGAAATGTACAAACCATCAGGCGCTACAAACATTACCTGGCAAGAGTACTTATCATCCGGTAGAAGAAATTCTCCCAGAGAATTCAGGTCCTTATCCAGCACTATTACCATACATTTTGGATACATAAACTGCATGGCAAAGTCTTTCCCCTTTTCAATTCCTCTCCCCCTAACCCTGACAATTAGGTAGTAGTAAAACCTGTATTTGTCGAAATAAATATTCAATAATTCATCATGTCGTAAATAATAATCATAGTATTCCTCAAATCCTTTTGACAGCATTTCCTGATTTCCCTGCGGAAATTGCATATCATATTTGATTCTCAACGGAACCTGCCTGAATGATTTATGATCCTTTGTGATATACAATGAATTAAGCTGACCAAAATGATATACGAAGCTATTATCGAATGCAATGTCTCTGTAAACCTTCATTCCAGACACATCTCTTCCCAGCAATTCCACAGGATAAGTTAAGGTTGATGATAAACAATCTCCTGAAACCGTATTTACTATAACATTTACCCTGGTTTTTTCGAGTAAATCCTGTGACAAATTGGACATGTTGGTCAGTCTGTATTCCTGACCAAGGTAGATATTCCCATCTATAAGAAAATTCTTAAGACCTTCCTCATAGTAAACGGGTTGTATCTTTCTTCCTTCAATGTCAGCTAAAATTGATATCCTCTTGAAAATACTGCCATCCTTGCTGACACAGGCAATCTCTTTAGTACCAAAGTTAATTGTGTAAATTGTATCTGGCGTTTGCATAATAAAATCTGCAATGCCATTAATTGCATCAGGTCCTTCGGTTTTAAGCTGTATTGATGCTGATAAAGCTCCCTTCTCGAGATTGTATACCTCCACCTGATTCCTTCTTTCATTGTAACATGCAAAAAATGAGGAATCATTCCAAACAAAAAAATCATGCATAAATACCAAATTGCGGGAATCCGGGTCTAACCTGAGGTCAATTCTTTTGTCTGAAGCTTTCAGTTCAAATGTATAGGCATGATCTATACTGTTCCTACATCCTGGTGTCAGAATGAAACATGCCAGCAGTAAAAATATGAAGGACTGATTTTTTAACACAAAATTAAAACTTGAGATTATGGAATCAGGATGATTAGGGAAGTGATGTGAATCAGCAACTTGAACAAGCTATTGATTCTGATCATCATAATATTCACATTCCTGCCCGCTTACAATACATTTTGCTGCGCAATAATATCCAACCTGCAAATTACACATGCATCTGCAGGTAGCGATAGAAAGATAGCACTGTCCGTCACCCGAGGCTGATTCAGTATTTATACTGACAAGCACTTCTTCTACTTTCCCATTGCTGCTTATAATGCTAAAATTCAATAAGAGAAGAAGAGCCACAGCAGCAACTACTGAAATGATTTTAAATTTTCCCATGACCTGTTAAATTTTAGTTAGACAATATAAATCAGCTGTAATAACTCAAAATTAACCCTTTAAAAAGTCTTTGTCAATATCATCCGGTACGAACGACCCATAATTGGCACGAACGGCATGTTTTTGGCACAATCGACATCAAATTGGCACGAACAACCATCTTCATGGCAATCAGAAAGGTCCCTGCGAACACGAGCAATACTGACAGTTCCTCTGAAGATAGCTTTATGAAGGCCTTTTTGCTCCCGGTGTTCATTCCCCGGCCCTTTTCCGAGGAATCTGTCCGCTTCTGTCAGTATTCCTGTTTTGTAATAAGTCTTTGACAGATCAGCCTTCTTCACAACTATGCCATCTTCAATAATGTAAAAACATGGTGCGGTGGGAAGTAAAAGCTGCAGGCTGACTGCCTTATTCCCTGCGTCAACCAGTATCCTGTCCATGTCAAGGTGATAAGCCTCAACGGTGTTATGAATTGACTTGCTGTATAGAGATGTCAGGACCAAAAGGAAATCTTCCCCGGCAGTTTCAGAGTATTCAAGCGAAGGCTCTATGCAGGAGCTACATCCGTCAGCAGGAACAAAGCAGATTAGCCTGTAATTACTGATATCTTTCCCATAACCCTCAAGATACCCTGAAATTATTTTGGTTTCTTCATTGACCGAGCATCCCGAAATCCAAAACAGAGTAATGATTAGAAAGTTACAACGCCTCATCAGATCACAGCTTTACCAGTTTAAACAATCTGAATCTCATGAAATCCTCATCGAAATCCGGATTATTGGGATGATCCTCGGAAATGTAAAGTCCTTCAGGCGTGATAAAAGAAAACTGGAATGAATAGGTATTGTCAGGCAGAAATACTTCTCCCATATGTTTAAGATCCTTGTCCAGGATCAGGATGAAACAATCAGGATATTGCAATTTCAGAAACAGATTATTCCCAGTATCCGGATTTTCATTCCGTTTCATGTAAAACAGATAGTAGCAATCACGGTACTTGTCATAAAAAATATCCCTGATCATGTCATGAGTGATTGTATTCATCAAAGCACCAGTCATATCATATCTGTACTTATACGATACTTCATTCAGTTTCAGTCTGTAATTGCTCTCTACTGGTACTTTCTTCCTGAATGACTTAAGGTCATTTGATAAAAACAGATAGGGCAAATTAGAGAAATGGTACACAAAAAGCCCATTACCATTAATCGTTCTCATTACATTTGGTGATCTCCAGACCTCACGTCCGACCATCTCATCAGGATAAATCAGTGGCGGAGTAAAACATACCCCTGTCTCTGTGTTTAACATCACATTTAGGAATGTCTCTTTTCGTTTCTCTTCAGAGAGTATTCCATTCGAATCCTCGGACATGTATGATTGTAAATAGTAAATTGTATTCCCAATTTTATAAGGACGGGAACCAATCCATGGAGGAGTAGGAAAGAACTTCCGTCCATAAGTATCTTCACGATATGATATTTCTTTCAGAATTCCCCCCCTACCATCTGCAATACCAACAGACATCTTACTATCACAATCCACAAACAATGAATCTAGTGTTTCTATAAAGAAATTAGATACCCTTCCAAAAGCTTTAGGGCCCTCATGAAAAAATTGAATTTCTCTGGTTAATGTACCTGAATCAAGATTGTAAATCTCAATTTTGTTTCTCTCGTAATTAAGTATTCCTAGATAGTTAATCCCGTCTATCAGAACATACTGAGAATAATAAATAAAATTTTTTGTTTGGCTACCTATAGGAATTTCCAACAGTTTCCCGGCTGGTTCAAGAGTGTATCGATCCTTGTAGATTCCTGAGTTTATGCAGGCTCCAGGAGCCAAGATAAGAAGAATAAATAGCAAAGTAAGTCTATTCATAGAAAACTGATAAGGGATGAAGTGTTGGTATCTTTACACTCTCGACTTTGGATATTTAGCTTTATTATTCCTCAACCACAATATCCGCATCACACAAATATCCTGAGGGGCAATGAGCAAGAAGGCAGTAAACCTCTCCATACCTGCAATGGCTTACAGCAAAATACTCAAATAATTTGCACTGTTCTTCTGCCGATGCCAGCTCGGGATTTACAGAAACATACATCTCTTCTACTTTCCCATTACTGCTGATAATGCTGATATTCAATAACAAAAGAATGACAGCAGCAGCGAAAAATAAAATGATCTTAAGTTTTTTCATGATCTGTTAGATTTCAGTTCAACAATAGAAACTATTTGTATCAATTCAAAATTAACCGTTTATTAAGTCCATGTCAATACCCTCCGGTACGAAGGACCCATAATTGGCACGAACAACATGTTTTTGACACGAACGACATGTTTCTGGTACAAACAGACATAAAAATGGCCAGAATAACGTATTGGCGATCCACTTCGGTTCGTGTGCGGGTCTTCACGTTTTTAAATGTGTTGCAGAATATTATCTTTATGCCGGTTTGATTCGCCGGTCCGACTATTTTTGTGTCATGTCTGGACTGCCCGCCAGGTCCGACTATTTTTGTTGTTTAACTGAAACAAAATTTTTATGAAACCAACCTCCCGATTCTTCTCCGCCGTTCTGACGGTTGTATTGCTAAATCTATCTCTTATTGTCTATTCTCAACCTGAGAAGGATATAGACCCTGACGGCCCCGGCTACGCAGAGAACTGCACCAGCATCATGGTAGGCAGGCTGGCCTCCACCGACGGCTCGGTGATGACATCGCACACCTGCGACGGCAGGTACCGTACCTGGCTCGAAGTGGTACCGGCAATGACTTTCGAGAGGGACACTGTCCACCCTGTCTACTGGGGCACCCTCTTCACCGAGGAGGCATGGGATATGACCAACGTGACCCGCAAGGGCGAAATCCCGGAGGTGAAATCAACATATGCCTTCCTCAGCACCGCCTATCCGTGCCTCAATGAGAAGCAGCTGGCCATTGGTGAAACCACGATCTACGGACGCAGGGAACTCATCAATACGGAGGGTTTGTTTCTCATCGAGGAGCTTGAGAAGATTGCCCTTCAGCGCTGCACAACAGCACGCCAGGCTATTGCTCTTATAGGCTCGCTGGCAGAGCAGTATGGTTACGGTGACATGGCAGAATGCATCACTATTGCCGACCCGCGGGAGGTGTGGCAGCTTGAGATAGCCGGCTCGGGCCCGGGTAAGCCATCCTCGCTGTGGGTAGCACAGAGGATCCCCGATGACCATGTGGGCATTGCCGCCAACATTCCGAGGATCTCTGATGTTAATTTCAGGGACCCCGATCACTTCATGACCTCAACGGACCTCCGGAAGAAAGCAAAGGAGCTGGGTTACTGGGACGGGAAGGAGCCTTTCAAGTTTTACAAGGTGATAGGCACCGGCAAGCCCTACGCAATACGCGAGTTCTTTGTACTGAACACCCTCGCCCCTGACCTGAACCTGACGATGGAGATGGAAGAGCTGCCCTTCTCGGTGAAGCCGGAGAAAAAGCTCTCGGTGAGTGATGTAATGGCTCTCTTCCGCGAGACATACGAGGGAACACCCTATGACATGACAAAAAATCTCATGGTCAGTGTAACCCGCAGGGACGAATCGGGCAACCAGGTTACCGACACCGTCAAGTCGCCCATCGTCTCCAACTGGATGAGCACTGATATGCGCAATCTGGTCAATGAGCTCAGGCCCGGTACCGTTGAGAGGCAGCGTACCATTGCAATAGCAGGCTGTTCGTACTCACACGTGATACAGTGCCGCGACTGGCTGCCGGACGAGGTAGGTGCCGTGGCATGGTTTTCGTTTGACAACCCGGGACAGAGCCCGCGCATACCTGTTTTTTCAGGTACCATGGCGCTCCCTGAGAGCTTCCGCATCTGCGGTCAGCACCGCTACCGCGAGGATGCCGCCATATGGGCATTCCGCGAAGCCAACAGACTCTCCACGGTGAACTGGGAGAGAGGACGCAAACTAATAGAGCCGGCCGTTGCCGATATGGAGCATAAGGCTCTCGCCGAGCTGCCGGCCCTGGAGGAGCGAGTAAAAACACTCGTATCTGAAGGCAAGAACGAAGAAGCAAGCAAAGCCGTCACCGAGTACACCAATGCATTTGCTCACGGCGCCATGAGCAGATGGCAGGAACTGAAAAGGGAACTCTGGCAGATGTTCGGCAGAGGATTCTGATCAGAGTAGCGGCAGAAGGTTCTGCCAATAATTCCGGCAGAGGACTCTGACAATAACAGCGGCAGGGATTTTGCAGGTTGATGAATCAGCGGATCCTGAGGGTCATTGCACAAAAGGATTCTGAGGATTATGGCGGAAGGAACTTATTGATAAAATTCAGGCAGGATGATGAACCTTGCCTGCATAGTATTGTTAATGATGCAAGGCAAACTCTACCCGTGACCTCCGGAATAGCAAACATACTCGAAAAGAGAGACCATGACCGGTCTGACATTCTCGCCATGTTGCAATGCAGTGAGGAAGAGGCTCCGCTGCTCTTCCGCAAGGCTGCCACGGTGAGAGACAAGTATCTCGGCAACAACGTCTATCTGAGAGGTCTTATTGAGTATTCCAACGTGTGTGGTAAAAACTGTCTTTACTGCGGCCTCAGACGTGACAACCATTCTATTGCGAGGTATACCCTGACCAGAGACGAAGTGCTGGAGGCGGCGATGACCGCCTACCATCACAACCTGGGATCGATAGCCATCCAGTCGGGGGAGAACACGTCAAAGGCATTCATTGATAACGTAGAAGAACTGGTCAGAGAGATCGTCAGTCTCACCGGAGGAAGACTGGGTATCACCCTCTCCCTGGGTGAGCAGAGCAGGGAGACATACCGTCGCTGGTTTGAAGCAGGAGCCCACCGCTACCTGCTACGCATCGAGGCCTCAAGTGAGGCGCTCTATCGCAAAATACATCCGGACAATGAGATGCACAGATACCAGCGGCGAGTCGAATGCCTGAAAATCATACAGGAAGAGGGTTACCAGACAGGTACGGGGGTGATGGTGGGCCTGCCATACCAGACCATGAGCCATCTGGCTGATGACATTATCTTCATGCGCGATTTTGATATAGACATGTGCGGCATGGGACCGTTCATCGAGCACTCTGCAACTCCGCTGGGCCGCAGGGGCACTGACAATCTCTTCCTCAGGGAGCGTTTCAACCTGACTCTCAGGATGATAGCTATACTGCGCATCATCATGAAGGATATCAACATAGTTGCTTCCACAGCCATGCAGACCGTCGACAAGGCAGGACGCGAGAAGGCGATAGCCTGCGGGGCAAACGTAGTCATGCCAAATCTTACTCCTGCAAAGTACAGGGAGGGATACCTCATCTATGAAGGCAAACCGGGATACCGTGAGATAACCGATGACAACATCAGTGGCCTGGACCTGGGAATGATACCCGGCACAACCGTATGCCTCGGCGTATGGGGTGACACTCCCCATTACAGCAAGAGGGTAGCCAAAGCGTAATATGCTGCACAACAAATTCCGGCTGTAACAACAAGACCCTATTTTTACGAAATTGCTCACAATATTTAAACCTGATCAGATGAAAAGAAACCTGCTTTCATTTCTGATCCTTCTGGCATCACTGACGGTAAGCGGCCAGACGGACCTCTCCTATTTCCTTCCCTCAGCCGTAAGCTATAGTGCATCAATACCGGAACCTGCAACAATAATCGGTCATCAGCCGGGTGAGTGGCACGTGACACACGACAGGCTGCTGGGTTACATGAAACTCCTTGACGGCCTCTCAGAAAGAGCAGTGTGGGAGAAGTATGGCCACAGCTGGGAAGGAAGAGAGCTGGGCCAGCTTATCATAACCTCCGTGGAGAACATGAGCCGGCTTGAGCAGATCAGGAGGGAGCATCTCAGGCTCTCCGACCCGTCAGTTGCAAAATCTGTTGATGTGAGCAACATGCCTGTTGTCATCAAGCTGGGGTACGGTGTCCACGGCAATGAGTCGAGTGCCCAGAATGCCTCATTGCTGACGGCCTATTACCTGGTTGCCGGAGAGGGTCCGGAGATAGAAAAGATACTCAGAAACGCAGTCATTCTCATTGACCCCTGCCTCAACCCTGACGGGCTGCAGCGTCACTCCACCTGGGTCAATATGAACCGCGGGATGACCCTTACCACCGATCCTGCCAGCCGTGAATTCAATGAAGCCTGGCCGGGCGGAAGGACCAACCACTACTGGTTTGACCTCAACCGCGACTACATCATGCTCCAGCACCCCGAGACGGTAGGAAGGGTGGCAGCCTTCTTCCGTTGGATGCCAAATATCAATACCGACCATCACGAGATGGGCGCCAACTCCACCTTTTTCTTTCAGCCCGGGGTACAGTCGAGGAATAACCCCCTGGTGCCTGCTGACAACCAGGAGCTTACCGCCGAGATAGGCAAATATCACTCCAGGTTCCTCAATGAAATAGGAAGTCTTTATTATACGGAGGAGAGTTTTGACGACTTCTATCTCGGTAAGGGTTCATCCTATCCCGATATTCACGGGTCAATAGGCATCCTCTTTGAGCAGGCAGGAGCAAAAGGACATCTGCGCGAGGTTCCGGGCGGCCTGCTCTCATTTCCCTTTGCCATAAGAAACCAGTTCACCGTCACGCTTTCAACCATCGAGGCGGGTATTGAGATGAGGGAGAAGCTTCTCAACATGCAGCGCGACTTCTATCTTTCTGCCTTGCGTGAGGCTGAGGCCTCACCGGTGAAGGGATATCTATTCAGTATTGCCGGCGACAGGGGGGCAGGCAGTAAGTTCATCGAGAACCTGCTGAGACATCATATCGAGGTGTACGGTTGCGGACGCACCCTGACGAAGAACGGTGTGACCTACAACGGCAACGACAGTTATTATGTACCCCTGAAGCAGAAGGATTACCGTTTTGTCAGGAGTCTCTTTGAGCCTGTCAAGAAGTTCACCGATACGGTTTTTTATGACATATCCACGTGGGTGATGCCGATGGCCTTCAATATCAGTTACAGCACCCTGACCGGCAACGAGGCCTCCGGCATGGCCGGAGAGAAGGTGACAACACCTCCTGCATCTGAGGGAAAGCTCACCGGGTCTGATAAACCCTACGCATGGCTCTTTGAATGGAATGACTTTTTTGCACCCAGGGCTCTCTACATGATTCAGAAAGCAGGTCTCACGGCGCGGGTCTCCGCCACACCCTTCACCCTGACGGAAGAGGGTCGCAGCCTGCGGTTCGGATATGGAACCATAATGGTACACTCGGTGCAGAAGAGTGCCACTGCAGGAGAGACGGGAGAGATCATGCGCAAGGTTGCCCGTGAGTGTGGCCTGACCATTCATGGCGCATCAACAGGACTGACATCATCGGGCATCGACCTGGGAAGCAATGAGTTCATCGCCCTGGAGATGCCTTCCGTACTGCTGCTCACCGATGAGGGAATATCGTCAGGCGATGCCGGCGAGATTTGGCACCTGCTTGATGTCCGTTACGGGATGCAGGTTACCCTTATGCCTTCCTCAAGGCTGGCCTCCGCCTCACTATCAAGGTATAACGTGATCATCGTTGCCGGCAACCCTCCGGTATCCCAGGCAGCCGTTGACAGGTTGAAGGATTGGAATCGTTCCGGTGGAACCCTGATAGCCTACAAGAACGGAAACAGGTGGATAGCAGCCAACGGTTTCGCAGAGATCAGTTACGTTGAGAATGCCGAAATTCCCGAAGGAGTAGGGACAAGATATGCCGACCGCTCTCTCTCGCGGGCGGTGAATATGATACCCGGGTCAATATTCATGACGAAGCTTGACCTGACCCACCCGCTCTGTTACGGGTACCAGAAAGAGCTGCTGCCTGTATTCAAGAGAAGCTCCGCGGCAGTCAGGGAGACGGGAGCCGCTTCCAACAACCCTGTAAGATACATTGAATCACCGCTGTTAAGCGGCTACTGCACCAAAGAGAATAATCAGAGAATAGGCAACTCCCTCTTTGCTGCCGTCCATTCCGGTCCCGGCAGGGTGATTTCGATCTATGATGATACCAATTTCAGGGCAATATGGTTCGGCACTGCAAAAATATTTGCCAATGCCGTCTTCTTTGGTCAGACACTCAGGCAGGAAAGCAGATACGGCCAATAGCTATATCATCTATCTCCCTGAGAGCCTTCTCCAGTGAGATGAACTGGCCGGCATCTCCTGACAGTTCCAGGAGGATAAGGCCTGCCGGCTCGCCGAAATAGACCTCGTTCACGCCAAGCCTGGTCCTGATGACACAGCCGTAGGTGGTCAGGATCTCCTGGACCCGTATGCCCAGTTCATCACGGCGAGGGACCAATATTCCCAGCAAGGTTATGCCTTCGCAGCCACCAGGTGCATCTGACACTCCCTGGGAAAATACCATATCCTGCACGAATATCCCCTCTATCTTCCTGAGCCTTGCTGACAGCTCGTCACAGTCGTCCTGCACTCCTGCCAGATGAATAACCATGAACCCTTCCCGGCTGCACATCTCTTCACTCAGCTCATGAAAGCCGAGCCGTGTGCTGATGACCCTGCCATAATCCGAAAGGGCTTTTTGAACCAGCCCTGCCTCCTTGATCCTGTCTGTGATCTTAATACCTGTTACTCTGACCATGATGGATAATTTTAATAGTAGAGGTCTCTCTCCCCGATTCTGATACGTTCAATCTTCTTCCTTATGCTTTGCTTCATCCCCTCATCGAGGTCGGCCATGTTCTTTTCAATGGCCTTCCATCCCTTCTCCGCAAGTTCGGGTGAGGCATAGTCGACGATATACTCTGACAGAGTGAGTATTGCGTTGGGGGTGCAGTAGCGCTTGATGAACCCCGGCACTGAG
Organism: Bacteroidales bacterium; assembly: GCA_011620595.1. Lineage (GTDB taxonomy): Bacteria > Bacteroidota > Bacteroidia > Bacteroidales > VadinHA17 > SR-FBR-E99. The sequence continues at coordinate 22,798 of WOYX01000019.1, forward strand.
AACTCCATAAAGTGCTCACCGGTGCGTCCGAGGCGGTAGCAGGCAGTGCAGAAAGAGGGGATGTAATCATTCTCTATCAGCTCGTCTATCACATCGGCGAGTGATCTCTCATCATTGATCTTAAACTGCTCGCGGTTGAGGTTCTGCTCGGCATTCTTTGAGGCAGAGTATCCTCCAAGCTCAAGCTTCGTTCCGCCGTCTATCTGTGATATTCCGAAAGCCATTGCCTCATGCCTTACATCGGGCGACTCGCGGGCCGTGAGGATCAGTCCCGTGTAAGGCACCGCCAGACGAAGAATGGCTATCAGCTTCTTGAAGTTGTCGTCAGTGACAAAATATTTCGGGTCGATGTTGAGAGCCGAGGCATCCTTGATCCTGGGGAAGGAGATGGTATGCGGCCCCACGTTATAGCAGGCCTCCAGGTGATTGGTATGCCTTACCAGCCCCATCACCTCATACCTCCAGTCGTAGAGACCGATGAGTGCCCCGATGCCTACATCGTCGATACCGGCCTCCTGTGCCCTGTCAAGTGCTGTCAGTCGCCAGTTGTAGTCTTTTTTCTTCCCGCCCAGGTGATACCACGAGTATGCTTCCGGATGATATGTCTCCTGGAATATCTGGTAGGTCCCTATTCCTGCCCTGCCCACGGTACGGAAGCCGTCTATGTCGAGAGGTGAGGCATTGATATTGACCCTGCGTATCTCTCCCCTGTCCTTCCTGATACTGTAGACCAGCCTGACGGTATGGGCAATATACTCAGGGCCATAATCAGGATGCTCCCCATAGACAAGGATGAGCCTCTTCTGTCCGTTATCCTCGAGTGCCTCAACCTCGCCCCTGATCTCCTCATCAGTCAGTGTCTTGCGCGTTGCCTCCTTGTTGGTGACCCTGAATCCGCAGTACTGGCAGTTGTTGGTGCACTTGTTACCGAGGTAGAGCGGAGCGAAAAGCACAATCCGGTTGCCGTAGACCTTTTTCTTGAGCTCCTGTGCGCCCGCCTTTATCTCCTCCACGAGGTCGCCTTCGGCGTTAAGGAGGGCAGCGGTTTCGGCCATTGTAAGACGTTCCTTGGAGAGCGACTTGGCTATCAGCTCCCTGACCCTTACCTTATCTGTCTTTGTGTTCTCAAGAATGGACCAGATCTCAGCAGGGTCAATAAAAGGCTCCATGCGACGATCTGGTATGCTAAGCTTTTCCGGATTGAATTTCATTTTTTGTCAAATTGAATATCGTAATGAATAAATTATACAAAGATACGGAAATTCGGGGCCTCTTCGGCTCTGTCACGGTCAAAAAATGAGCTCCTTCATCTCCCTGACACCTTCAGCGAGAGCCAGCCCTGTATCTTTCCCGGTTCCTGAGGCTGTCAGTCTTTTATGAAAGAAAAGGGTCAATCGTTTTCCCGGGATGTCATCCTCGAAATTTTCAAGGTGAAGGTACACCCGGGAACTGAGGGATCCGTTATCGGCAATGCATACCATCCCCCTGGAATAGTAGGTATCTGCCGCACATGATACGGCATAGAGTCCCGGTGGAGGCACCAGCTTGTTCGGATTAGTAACGGGGATGGATATGAGCGGCACTCCCTCATCTGCCCCCATGCCGGGATCATCCTTCACTGCCGTCCCTATTATAATATAATAATGATCAAGATAGGCATTGGCCCGCTGTATATAGCCCTCTGAGAGTGCCTGCCGGATACGGGTGGAGCTGACTGTTTCATTCTGCACCTCCTGCATAGGTATCTCCTCAGCCTCAAAACCGTATTTCTGCCTCCATTGCCAGAGCTTGCTGTAATCGCCCTCCTGATTGAATCCGAAATGGTGGTTATGGCCCACGACTATCACTTTTGCCCTGAGTATACCGCAGAGTATCTCCCGGACAAACTCTTCGCCGGTAATACGTGAGAAGTCACGTGTAAACTCAATGATTATCACATTGTCCAGTCCTGCCTTACTAAGCATCTCCGTCTTCTCCTCCTGTGAACATATAAGCTTCAGACCCCTCCCTGCAGTCTCCGGGTAAAGCACCACCCGCGGATGGGGATGGAAAGTGATAAGGACGCTCTCTCCGTCATGTTCAGCTGCCAGCTTCTTCAGCCTCCTGATGATGGTCTTGTGTCCTATGTGTACCCCATCAAAGGTACCGGTGGTAACTACCGGCGATCTGATAACGGCAGCCTCCTCAAAACTTCTGAATATCCGCATTAACCGTAGCCTATTGGTTCTGTTTGACGAAATATGCCACCTTTTCTATGGAGGTGATCATGTCATACTCCTCAAGATACACATTATCAGGCACATTCAGCGGCATGGTTGTAAAGTTCATTATTCCCCTGATGCCGTTGCTGACCAGCATCTCCGTCACTGTTACCGCCTGTTCCGTCGGCACCGCAAGAACGGCTATGGCAATGTCGAGCTCAGGCTTGAGCCTCCTGAACTGATCAATATGCCAGCAACGCACTCCGGCAATGACCTTGTCTACCTTCTGCTGATCCACATCGAAAGCTGCAACAACGTTCATGCTGGTTCGCCTGCCCATGAAATAGCCTGTTATTGCCCTGCCCAGGTTTCCCATACCGATAATGGCCACATTAAGCTCATCAGGAGGGTCAATAATGACTCCAATGGCTTTTATAAGTTCCCTGATGTCATATCCCTTGCGCATGACGCTGCCATAACCTATCAGCATAAGGTCGCGTCTGACCTGCACTGCTGTAATGTGAAGCATAGCCGCAAGCTCATGAGAAAAGACATAGCTGCGGTTACCCTGAAGTGTGGCTGTCAGCACACGTCTGTACTGGCTCAGCCGTTCAACTGTTTTTCCCGGTAGTGTTTTCATTCTGGGATTGAATATTTGTTACCTGCATCTTTGGAATAATCACCTTGAATACCGATCCTCTCTCAGGTTCACTTGTCACCTCTATAACGCCGTGGTAGAGCTCAACCACCTTTTTGACAATGGAGAGTCCAAGTCCGCTGCCGCTGATGTTGCGTGTCTTTTCATTCTTTATGCGTGAAAACTCCTCAAACAGCATTTCACGCTCATCTGCATTCATCCCGATACCGGTGTCAGCAACAGAGATGGTAAAGTCATCCTCGCTGCAATCAACCGTGACAGTCACTGTGCCTCCGTTCCGGTTATACTTCACTGCATTGGATATTAGGTTATTGAGGATAATCTCAAAGTCGTTCGGGTCAGCCCATATCTTACCGCAGCGCCGTATGTCGGTATTGAACCCGATATCCTTGTGAATGGCGTAAGGGCTCACGGTAACGATTGCCATCGAGACCAAGTCTTTCAGGTTGATTTCCTGCATGTTTTCAAGGTGTCTTTCGAAGCTGACCTTGGTAAAATCGAGCAGATCCATAATCAGGTTGCGCATGCTCTCTATACGCTGCAGTGATCTCTCCACGGCAGAGGCATAGTCATCAAGGGAGTTGCCAAGCTGTCTCTCCTGCATCAGCCTGAGGTAACCTTCTATCGCGTTCAGCGGAGCCTTCAGCTCGTGAGAGAGCACCGAAAGAAACTGGAATCTGACCTTCCTGCCCTCAACCTTGAGAGTATTTGTTATCCTCCTGAGATATAGCTGTTTGGTTATCTGTTCGATGGATGTCTTCAGCTCCTGTGGGGTAAACGGCTTGGGGATGAAGTCTATGGCTCCGTCATTATGAGCCCTGACCGCCACATCGATCGAGGCGTATGAGGTTATCATCGCAACCACTATGTCGAGGTTTTTCTTCCTCACATATTCAAGCACCTCCACTCCCTGTATGCCCGGCAGCTTATTGTCGAGCAGCATTATGTCAGGCATGTCGCGGTCAATGATTTCGATTCCCTCCTCACCCGTTGCTGCCTCAAGTATTGAGAATGTATAATCTTCATCCATGAAGGGGTAGGTGACATGGAAATTGCCGAGTATCCTGGCAACGCCTGACCTGATGCCGGATTCATCATCAACAACAAGAACCTTTAGTTGTGCCATGATTATATTTTAAGGAGTTTTCTGATTTCCTGGTCAAGCTGTTCAGGTCTCACTCCCTTTTCGAGGTAGAGGTCAGCCCTTATCCATTCACGCTCCTGTTCGCTGTTCAGGCCAAATGATACTCCGGTCTCCCGTGCCACCGCCGTGGCAAGTATCACCGGCACCTCCGGGTATTTTCGCTTCAGTTTGTAACAGAGGATAAATCCGCTGTCGTCACTCTCCATCATAAGGTCAAAGACAGCTATGTCAGGTTTCATTTTCAATATCACCTGTTCGGCCTCCGCCTGGCTCTCCACGGCCACAACCTCGTACCCGGCCTTGCGAAGGTAAAAGGCAACCTGGAAAAGGTAATCGGGATCATCATCGGCAATCAGGACCGTGTAATTGTTCTTTACCATATCATTTTTGTTTTCTTTATATCTTTCTGATTATGTGTATCAGCAGGCATCGGCTATTCGGGTCTTCTGGGGAGAATTATCCTGAAGGTGGTACCCGTCGGGCCCTTTGAAGGATCATTGTTTGATTCAACGGTAATCTGGCCCTTATGCATCTTTACAATTCCGTAGGTTGTTGCCAGACCAAGTCCGGTTCCCTGTCCGAGCCCCTTGGTAGTGAAGAAGGGTTCGAATATCTTTGGCTTGTCCTCCTCAGCTATGCCGCTGCCAGTATCGGAAATGGTAAATGCAACATCGCTGACGCTGTCTTCAAGCCTTATCTCCAGTGTTCCGCCGCCGGGCATGGCATCTATGGCATTCTTGAACAGGTTGGTAAGCACCTGCGTCATCTGCTCAGCATCTATCGCCGCTTCCGGATTTGTAGTGCGGTCAACAACCACTGCACTGATATTCTCCGGGAAGACCACACCTGCCACACTGTTCTCAGTCAGTTTTCTGATGTCAATATACTCATGGTTCAACTGGTTTTTCCTGGCAAAATTGAGCAATCCTCCCACGATCTTCTTGCAACGGGCCGCCTGTTCCACTATCAGTCTGAGATCTGCACTCACCGGATCATCGGGTTTGCACTCCTCGAGCAGGATATTGCTGTACATGATAACCACTCCCAGTGGGTTATTCAGTTCATGGGCTATGCCGGCCGAGAGCTGTCCCATGTGAGCGAGCTTCTCTGACTGCTTGAGGGCATTCTGCATGGTTGTGAGCTTGGCATTTGAGAGAGCCAGGTCCTGTACCGATTTGTGCAGTTTTTCGATGGTGTACGGGAGGCACATCTCCTCCTCGGCCAGTCCCTTGACGATTGCCAGTGCGTGGTCATAGCAAGTGTCATAGCCGCAGGCTCCGCAGTTAAGATGGTCCTTTTCAGTTACCTTGCCCATAGAGATCAGCACCTGCTGCACCTCTTCCTCTTCGGCTGACATCTGTCGCTTGTCATCAGGACGGAAGCGCGCGGAGAGGTCCAGTTTGATATAATCATCGATGTTGCCCTGCCACTCCGCTGTATCAAGGGCATCCATCTTCTCCTGTGCATAGCTGCTCACCAGGGCCCTGCGGTTATACTGTTTGCCGCCCCTGCTCATTCCGGGTCCCATGATGCAGCCTTCACAGCATAGTAGTTCAAGGTGCTGGCCGCCGATCATTCCCTCCTCAAACTCCCTGATGGCTTCCTGGAAGTCAATCCTCCCCTCCGCGGCTATGATATTGCCGGTGATGGCATCATCATTGACGCCGGCTGTCTGCAGGAGGCCCCTGGTAACAGGGAAGATGGCGCCCCGGCCTCCCAGTGGCGGGTCAAATTCCGAAGGTGCGACACTTTCCGGAGTAATGCCCTGAGCGGCGAACATCTCTCTCAGTTCAAGGAATGTTATTGCTGCGTTGACCTCAGCGCTCTCTGCCTTTTTTGCCACGCAGGGCCCGATGAATACCACCTGCAGGTCGTCACCCTGTTTTTTGCGCATCACCCTGGTCATTGCCACCATCGGGGAGACCACCCTTATGAGATTTGGCGTCAGGTCAGGATGGTAGAACCTGATGAACGAGACAATGGCCGGACAGTCGGAGGAGACGTAGTTCTTGTCGCCGGCTTCGTTGATGAGGCTGCGGTATCGGTGAGCCACGAGATCGGCTCCGAAGGAGACCTCCACAACATAGTCAAACCCCAGAGCCCTGATCATGCCAACCACCTTGCGGTAGTCGTTTACATCACCAAACTCAGCCGGGAAGCTGGGAGCCAGCAGGGCTGCCTTTTTCCCCGGTCTCTCAAGCACCTTGTTTACCAGGTCAACGGTGTTGACGAACACCTTTGCGCCCTGGCTGCATACCTTGGTGCAGTTGCCGCATGCCACACACCTTTCAGTAATGACCTCTGCCTGCCCTCCCACTATCCGTATGGCTCTTGCGGGACACTCCCTGACACAGGTATAGCATGTGCGGCACAACTCCTTTATGGTATATACAAGCATAATCCAGCCTCTTGTTAAAGTAATACCTCTCTCCTGTCAAAACGGGTATGAAACAGTCTCTTACCTGCGAGCTCCGGACACTCTTCAAAGACCTTGCCATACAGTGCTGCCACCGATGCAGACTGTTCAGGACCGCGAACTGCCTCCTGGTCATTGGTCTGCCAGACAAACCTGGCACGCTGCCGCACTGCCTCGCGTGTGCCTGCAGGCTGCATCCCTCCCCCGTTGACGCAGCCGCCGGGACATGCCATCACCTCAATCAGGTCATAAACAGTACCGCCGTCGAGCATCTGTCTCAACTTCTCAAACCCCTTCATGCCGTCAACCACGGCCACGGAGCAGGTTACACCCCCCGCTGTCACGGTAGCCTCCCTGAATGAGCCGGCTGCACGCAGCTTTTTGGCTGCCAGCCGGTCTGCCTCCCTGTTGCCCGTCTTCAGGAAAAGAGAACGGACTACTGCCTCTGTTATTCCGCCTGCAGTCTCCGCCATCAGGGAAGCAGCACTGCGGAGCCCCATGGGTTCATCGGCTGCTTCAGGAGAGATGCCGGAGACGTCGATGCCGTAAAGTACTATCAGACGTGTCAGCTCCCTGACGGTAAGGACGGTGTCTATGTCACTGATTCCCTTTCTTGTCATGCTGTCACGGCGTGCTTCGAACTTCATGGCAGTACAGGGGGTGACAGAGACGGTGTAAACCCTCTTGCGGTCATCATCAGGCAGGACTGCGGATTTGATTATAGCTCCCGATATCTGTTGCGGTGTCTTCAGGGTGGAGAGCATGGACAGGAGCTGCGGGTAAAACTGTTCGCAGTATTTTACCCACGCGGGGCAGGCTGAGACTATCAGGTTTCTCTTTTCACCGCTCTCCTGGCGCCGTACGATTTCGTCTGCCAGCTCTGTTATGAGTATGTCGGTTCCTGTACCTGAGAGAAAGACCTTATTGAATCCTATCTTCCTGAGTACGGCATTCAGCACCCTGTCAAAATCGCGGTTGTACTTCACGCCCAGCTCCCCTGCCAGGGCCCACGGCACCAGTGGTGAGTACTGAATGACTCGTATAACATTGTCGCTGCTCAGTTGCTCCTGCACCTCAGAGAGGTAATGCTTCTCATGGAGGGCTCCCGTGGGACACACAAGCACACACTGACCGCAGTGGATGCAGCTCGAGAAGTTGAAGTCGCGGTCCATTGCCGGTCCTACATGGGTGGTGCTGCCCCTGCCTATGAAATCAATGGAAGTTGCAGTTATAACCTCCTCACACACTCTGATGCATCTGCCGCAGAGGATGCACTTTGACAGTTCGCGGACGATGGCCGGGCTCGACTGGTCGCGGCGTTGTTTTATCTTGCTTCCCCGTATCCGTCGCTCACGTACCTGCAACTGATCGGCCAGCCTCTGAAGCTCACAGTCAAGATTGCGTTCGCAGTAGAGACAGTCATCAGGATGGTTTGCCAGCAGCAGTTCCACAATGGTCTTCCTGGCCCTGATCACACGCGGTGAATGGGTGCGGATCTTCATCCACTCTTCAACGGGTGCCGAGCACGCGGTGACAAGACGGTCACGGCCCTCCACCTCCACCACGCACATCCGGCAGGCACCGGTTGGAGTGAACTCCGCCATACGGCAGAGCGTCGGTATCATGATGCCGTTGCGGTTGAGGGCAGAGAGGATGGTCTCGCCCTTCTCGGCCCTGATGCTCCTGTTATTTACTTCAATTGTGAATTGCATTTTCTATTTTACTGTCACTGCGCTGAACTTACATACATCATAACATATTCCGCAGCCTATGCACTTGTCCTCTACAATGAAGAAAGGCTGCAGCCTCGTACCGTATATGGCATTAACGGGGCACCGTGCGGCACAAACCGTGCATCCTGTGCACTTGTCCACATCTATGCTGAAGGTTCTGAGGCCGCGGCATACATTGGCACGGCAGCGGCGATCAAAGATATGCTCCTCGAACTCCTCACGGAAGTTAGCCAGGGCGCTGATGAACGGGTTGGGCGCCGTCTGTCCGAGGCCGCAGAGTGAGGTATCCTTCATTACGGTGGCGATGGTTTCGAGCTGCATCACCCCCTTGAACCTTTCCAGTGTGGCGTTGGAGTCTTCACTATGCGGCTTGCGAATTATGTTTTCGAGTATCCCCAGCATCCGCCCGGTACCTTCCCGGCAAGGAATGCACTTGCCGCAGCTCTCATTGTGAATGAACTCCATGAAATATCTTACAAAGTCCACTAAACAGGTAGTCTCATCAATGACTACGAGTCCTCCGGAGCCCATGGCAATGCCATTTTCCCTGAGAGTCTCATAGTCAACAGGCAGGTCCAGCATCTCAGAGGTGATGAAGGTGCCGGAGGGTCCGCCTATCTGCAGTGCCTTGAACTCACGTCCATCCCTGATACCGTCGGCGATGCCCTCCACTATGGTTCTGAAGGTTGTTCCCATCTCCACCTCTATCAGTCCGGTATACCTGCCCCGTCCGGACAGGGAGAACAGCTTTGTGCCCCTGCTCTCAGCCGTTCCCAGGCCGCGGAACCAATCCGGGCCGTGTGACATTATGAGCGGAACGTTCATCAGCGTCTCCACATTGTTTATCACCGTCGGCTTACCATAGAGACCGCTGGAGGTGGGATAGGGCGGCTTGAGCTCTGGCATGCCTCGTTTGCCTTCCAGGCTGCCTATCAGTGCGGTCTCCTCGCCACAAACGAAGGCACCGGCCTCCTCCCTTATCACTATGTCGAGGTTATAACCGCTGCCGAGTATGTTGTAACCTATGATACCGTAACCGCGGGCAGCTTCGACAGCCTTTCTCAGTCGCGACAGCGGATAAGGCGAGTCAGCCTTGAAGTAAACAGTTGCAAGTGAGGCACCGATGGCATAGGATGCAATGCATATTCCTTCTACCAGCCTGTGGGGATCGCCTTCCAGGACTGACCTGTCAGTGTAGGAACCGGGGTCACTCTCCCTGGCATTGCATATCAGGTACCTGTTATCAGAAGGGGAGTTGAGGGCATACTTCCACTTGAGACCGGTGACAAAGCCACCGCCGCTGCGTCCGCGCAGCCCGCTGCGTTCAACAATGTCGCACACTTCGGCCGGAGTATAACTGCGTATTGTTTTGAGGAACGACCTGTATCCGCCGCGTGCAATGAATTCCTCGATGCTCTCTGGGTCATAACAGCCACAGTTGCCCAGCACCACTCTCTTCTGAAGTTTATAGAATGGCAACTCTTCCTGGAAGGGTATATCCGGCCAAGCCTCGAAGCCTCTGGAGCCCGACTGTGCCACGAGATCCTCCTCGGGCATGTCATTGTGAAAGGCACCGTTGAGCAGGGGCTCCACCTTATCTTCAGTGATATTGCGAAAGATGAGCCTGTTTTTGCCGGGCAGATGGATGCACACCATAGGTTCAAAGGCTGCCGGTCCGTGGCAGCCGGTCATTATCACGCTGCCGCCGGTTCCGGTTTCTTCCAGGTATTGCCTGACAGCCACGGCAGATCTGGCGCTGCCTGCAATAACGGCGGCTGATCCTGATGAGATATATATCACCGGCTGAGACGGCTTGTCGCGCCGAATCTCTGCCAGTCGTTTTTCGGTGGCCTCTGACAGGGTATCGGACCGGTACATCAGCACCTCCCGCAAGAGAAAATCCCTGGTTTCGTTATCGCTGCCGGCTCTCATTTCAGGTCTGCCACTGCTTTTAGTTTTGTAATCATCTCAGGTATATCCTCAGCCCTGACATGAGTGCGGAATTCGTCACCCACCATTACTATCGGTCCATCATTGCAGCCTCCCATGCAGGAGGTGAGCTCATAGCTGAACCTGCCGTCGCGGGTGGTCTGACCAGGCTCTATACCCAGGGCCTCCCTTACGGCAGTTATCACCGCCGAGGAGCCGTTGATGAAACAGGTGGTGCCATTGCAGATGCGCAGGTGAACCTTGCCGCAGGGATAGAACCTGAACCTGTCGTAAAAGGTTGCCAGACCATAAATCTTGGTGGTTGACATCCGCAGAAAACTGCCTATCCTGACCATCGCCTCCTCGGAGAGATACCCCTCGGCCAGCTGTATATCCTGAAGGATAGGTATCAGGCTCTCATGATGCCCCTCCATGTAATGACTCAGAACCTCCTCTATTTTGCTCATTGTTAAAAAACTCTGACTTTTAGGCTAATCACAAAGCTAGAAAATTTTATTGTTAATACAAAAACATTGTTATTATATTAACAAATAATAGCCAAACAACGAGTTCCATTGCTATGTCGAATAGAAATTTATTGTACTTTTGAGAAAGCATGTAAAAGACCGGAGCAGTTGGGTAAAACGCATGAAATAGAGATATGTCTTGGAAGCTCCTGTTTCTCAAGGGGTAACAGGGAGATGGTACAGGTCATCAGGAATTATCTCAGAAGAAACCATCTTGATGACAAGGTTATGTTAAGGGGGGCGCGCTGCATGAACCATTGCAGTGAAGGTCCCTTTATTATTATCAATGGCAGGAGCTATACAGAGACCGGAGTTCAGGATATTGAGAAGATACTGGAGAAGGAGCTTATATGAACAGGCAGCAAGCCCTAACAGATTGACTATGGCTATTCCCGATCAGGTTATTTACATAAACGACGACAGGTGCCGCAACTCCTATTCATGCGTCAGGGCATGCCCTGTGAATGCCATAGAGGTCAGGCCTGAGAGGGCTCATCCGGTGATCATTGCCGACAGGTGCATTGGCTGCGGCCTCTGTTTTCTCTCATGTACACCTTCTGCCATTGAGTACCAGAACTCCGTTGATGGCGTCAGGGCGTTGCTGAAGTCGGGCCGCAGGACAGCAGCGCTGGTGGCTCCAAGCATCGCCTCCGAGTTTGATGACATTACGGACTACCGCAAGTTCGTGGGTATGATCCGCAATCTTGGTTTCGCCTATGTTCACGAGGTCTCCTTCGGGGTTGACCTGGTGGCCTTTGCATACAAGAAACTCTTTGAAGAGTCGAGAGGCAAGTATTACATTACCTCCAACTGTCCCTCCATTGTGGAGATGATTGAGAAATACCGTCCGCACCTGGTTTCGAACCTTGCGCCGCTGGTGTCGCCCATGGTAGCCACCGCCATGGTCACCCGCGACCTCTACGGTGAAGAGGTGGCCAACGTCTTCATCGGTCCCTGCATCGATTCCAAGGCGGAAGCAGGTCTCTACAGCAGCAACAGGCTTATTGAGGGTGTGCTTACCTTCATTGAGATCAGGAAAATGTTCAGCGAGGACAACATTCAGGAGAAGGGTGTCAAGATGGCTGAGTTTGATCCGCCCTACGGCAACTGGGGTGCCCTCTACCCCTACCCTGCAGGCATACTTCAGGCAGCAGGCATCAAGCGTGACCTGGTGTCGAGCCATGTCATAACCGCTTCAGGTGCTGAAGATATCAGGGAAGCTATCAACGACTTCGACCATCATATTGACACTATCAGGCATCACTTCAACCTCTTCTTCTGCAACGGCTGCATGCTCGGTCCGGGCATGGTCAGGCATGACGAGCGTTTCAGAAGACGTTCGCTGGTGAAGCAGTACGCCGAGAAACGGGTTGAGACGCTCGATAAGAAAGAGTGGGAGAAAAATATAAAGCGGTGGTCGGCACTCGACCTGTCACGCACCTTTGTTCCCAACGACCAGCGTATACCGGAGCCGTCGGCCGAGGCAGTGAATGAGGTGATGAAGATCATCGGCAAGGAGAACCGCTCCGACGAGCTCAACTGCAATGCCTGCGGCTACGGCTCCTGCCGTGAGTTTGCATCCACGGTGGCCAAGGGTCTGGCTGTCCCCGAGATGTGCCACACCTATAACCTTCGCAACAAGCAGGAGTATATTGAATCTCTGCGGCAGACCAACAAAAAGCTCTCTGAGACCAAAAAGGCACTCAAGGATTCAGAGGAGCAGGCCATGCGTGAGAAGGATGCTGCACAGGATGCCTCGGAGATGATGAACAGCATGCTGAACAAGTTGCCCAACGGGGTAGTGATTGTTGACAATGAGCTGAAGATACTTCATTCCAACGAGAGCTTCCTCGACATCATCGGTGAGGATGCCAGGGCGATAGCTGACATAATACCGGGACTCCGTGGTGCCGATCTCAAGACACTGCTTCCATTCAATGTCTACAACATCTTTTCATTTGTTCTCAGGGAGAATGAGTCGGTCATCAGCCGCGATGTGAAGCTTGAAGAGCGTATGTTCAACATCTCCATTTTCCCCATCAGGCAGAACAAGATTGCCGGGGCGGTAATCCGTGACCTCTTCTCGCCCGAGGTACAGCGTGAGGAGGTAATAACCCGGGTGTCCGATGTCATAGACAAAAACCTGGAGATGGTGCAGAAGATTGGCTTCCTGCTTGGCGAGGGAGCCTCCGAAACAGAGAAGATGCTCAACTCCATCGTGGAATCGTTCCGCCAGAAAAAGTCGGGTGACAACAGGTAGCACCCAGCAAGTGATGGAGAGAGAATTTTTCATAGAGGTAAACAGCCAGCAGCGCAACCATCACGGTGAGCGTATCTGCGGCGATGTCTTCCTCTCGGAGAACGTACGTGAGGAGAATCGCATCATCACTGTCCTCTCCGACGGTATGGGTCACGGCGTCAAGGCCAACATACTGGCCACACTAACCTCCACCATGGCCCTCAACTTCACCCGTGAGCACAAGGAGCCCGACCGTATTGCGGAGATCATCATGAACACCCTGCCGGTATGTTCCGAGAGGAAGATCAGCTACGCCACTTTCTCAATTGTGGATATCGAGACTGACGGACGCGCCAACATACTCGAGTATGACAATCCCACCTGCATCATACTGCGCGGCAACCAGCCCTTTGAACCCGAATGGAGGGAAGTAGTGCTTGAAAAGGGTATCAATGCCGGCAAGAAGCTGCACAAGTGCACCTTCTATCCTGCCAAGGAGGACAGGATCATCCTTCTCTCCGACGGTGTCACCCAGAGCGGCATGGGTAGTGACGCCTGGCCTCTGGGCTGGGAGCGCGACAACGTTCAGCAGTATGCTGCCTCGCTGGTCTCCGGCGAACCCTCCATCTCTGCCTCCGTCCTGGCAGGGAAGATTGTCTCAATGGCCTACAAGCATGACAGTTATGAGGCTAAGGATGACATCTCGTGCGCCATACTCTATTTCAGGGAGCCTCGCAAGCTGCTGATATGCTCCGGCCCGCCCTATGATGAGGAGAAGGACAGTGACCTGGCCGCCAGGATCAGCGGTTATAACGGCAGGGTAATACTGTGCGGAGGTACCACCGCCGATATCGTTGCCAGGGAGCTGAACCGCAAGATCGTTGACGAACTGATCTTTGAGGACCCTGACCTGCCCCCCGAGAGTTTCATGGAAGGCATTGACCTGGTAACAGAGGGCATACTCACCCTCCAGAAGGTGAATGAGCTCCTCAAGGGCTATAAAAACAGCGTTAAACTGGGAAAGGGACCGGCAGACAAGATCGTGAAGATGATCATGGAGAGCGATGAGATCAACTTCCTGGTCGGCACCCGCATCAACGTCGCACACCAGGATCCCACCCTTCCCGTTGACCTGGAGATACGCCGCACGGTGGTAAAACGCATTGCTCGCTTACTGGAGGACAAGTGGCTGAAGCTGGTCAGTATTGAGTATATCTGAAGTATCAGGGAGTAGAGGACCGAGTGCTGAGAAAGGAGCCGGCATGTTGCCCCGCCACCCTGAAAAGGAATGACATTACCTCCGGCAGTGAGAGTTTCCGTGGTATCCGCCGGAAAATCCTGACACCCTCAATCTCATCGTTGTCAGTCAGTTTGCCAAGGCTATCAACCTCAGCATAGAACAACCTTCCATACTCTCTTCCCTGACCCGCATCCACTGAGTAGTACGTGACCGGTTCCATTATGAAATCCATGGCTCCCGTCTCCTCGGTGAGCTCACGAACAGCAGCCGCCAGACTCTCCTCACCGTCGTCAGGATGACCTGCCGGAAGCTCGTAGCCTCCCCGGCGGCGGTGACGTACAAATAGCCATCCGCCCCTGTGCCGTGCAGCGATAACCACATATGTCACTTTCATCGGTTCGCTGCCCCCGGATATCAACTCTACGGTGATCATACGGCAAATTTATGCCAAATAGCATAGCGGGTGACGTATTACCTCTTAAATATTACTTTTGTTCAAAATTGTGATGGCACTCTTTTATATCATATTGCTGCTTGCCGACTTCTTTCTCTGGATCATGCTGGTCAGGGAGCTCAGGGGAAGAAACAGTTTACTGAAGTATACGGTGCTGGCGGTAAAGGCAGCCCTGTCGGCCACCTTAGTTTACCTTGCCGGGGCCCTGATACTTCGTGGCAGCATGCCCTACGGGCCCGCAGACGCCCACAGGCAGATTGTCATGGGCAGTATGGCCCTGCTGCTGCTGGTCACCTCCCTGCTCTCTGTCCTGATCTTGCTCGCTTCCGGACTGGCCTCCCTCATCATGAAACGGAAGATGAGGTGGAGGGGACCGGTTCTGATATCAGTTTTTCTTTTGATGACGCTTCTCGTGGCTGATGCCCATTTTCGCCAGAGGCTGAATATCAAAACAGTAAGGACAGATATAGCTGTTTCCGGCCTCGACCCGTCCCTTGAGGGCCTGAAGATCGCCCTTGTCTCCGACCTGCACGTCTCATCATGGCATGGTCATTACCGGAGGCTTGAGAGGGCAATGCTCTCTGTAACCGCTGAAGAGCCCGACCTTCTGCTGAATACAGGCGATTTCATAACCTACAGCTGGCAGGAGTTCGGGGAGTGTGACACCATACTCCGCAAGGCACGTGCTGCCTTCGGGGCCTTTGCCGTGGAAGGCAACCATGACGACGGCACCTATTATCCTGATTACAACAGTGATTACGGGGAGGTTAGCAGTGTGATGCTGAAGAAGAAAATAGAAGCCTCAGGGTATAGACTCCTCAGGGACACTGCTGTGATCATCAATCACAACGGTACACCGGTGGCTGTCGCAGGGGTTGTCACCCACGGTCACCGCCTCGATATGAATTACGGAGATTTTGAGAAGGCTCTGGTTACCATTCCCGACTCCGTGTTCACCATACTCCTGCTCCATGACCCGGAAGGATGGCTTCTCACATCGGTCACCGGGCGCATGCCCGACCTGACGGTCTCGGGTCACACCCACGGTCTGCAGGTCGGTACTCCGGGAGGAGGATGGTCGCCGGCAGAAGAATTTCATGAACACTGGAAGGGAGTTTACACGTTCGGCGACAGTTTTCTCTTCGTCACCACCGGACTGGGCAGCATGGGCATGTCTGGCAGGTTTTTCATGCCGCCTGAAATTGTCTATCTCACGCTGACATCCCACAGAACAAATTAGTAACTTTGTTTATTACTATTTTTTGACCATGCGACTTAAATCTTTGATCCTACTGGCTGCCATGACGGCGGCTGTTCCGCTGTTTTCACAGAAACAGGCCTTTGATGTCATCACCCGGGAACTGTCGGAAGAGTATATGAAATATCTCTCGTCAGACTCACTTGAGGGAAGAAGGACAGGCAGTGAGGGCAACGATGCAGCAGCCGCCTGGATCAACTCCCGGGCTTTGGAGGCAGGGCTGAAACCCCTGCCGGGGCGTGACAACCTCTTCCAGCCGCTGGAGTACCTGCGTGTCACACCCATACCCGAAGAGTCCGCCATTACCCTGCGCGACAGCAGCGGCACCCTGCTTCACACTACGGCTGCCCTGCCCATGATGGCTCCCGGTGACACTGTCGACCTGTCCGGGGAGGTGGTCTTCGCCGGTTACGGATACATGAACAGTGAAGAGAAATACAACGACTTTGCAGATATAAGTCTCAATGGCCGTATTGTGATCATTATGACCAGGAACCCTGATCTCCGCGGCAGCGGCATGCCGGACCCCGAAAGCGGTATCAGCGAGATGACCGAGGCGCGCAAGCTTCCGATGATCATGATGCAGAAGGCAAAGGCAATACTGTATGCTGCAGATCCGGCCCTCGGCGGTGACATCTCTTCTGACCTCCTCTCCATGGGCGGCTCATACCAGCTTACGCCTCTCTTCAGGAAACAGCTTTTCAGTTTCTCGCTCAATGCATATACCATCAGTACCGCCACGGCTGACCTTATGCTTGCCAGGGCAGGACTGACCCTCGAAAAGCTGCAGGACAGCATAGCCAGGACAGGGAGACCGGCATCATTCATCATTCCCGATCTGAAGGCCAGCGTACGTGTCAATGTAACCAGGGATACCGTAACAAGCAATAATATAATAGGTTACATGGAAGGCTCCGATCCTCTCCTCAGGGAAGAGGCAGTGTTCTTCTGCGCCCATTATGACCATGTTGGTAAAGACTTCGCGGGCAACATCTACAACGGGGCCAATGACAACGCTTCCGGCAGCGTCGGTTTGCTAAACATCGCCTCTGCCTTCGCAGCGCTGGAGAAGAAGCCGGCAAGAAGCCTGATCTTTTTCTGGACCACCGGTGAGGAGGAGGGCCTGCACGGATCATCCTACTATGCGGAGAACCCCCTCTGGCCTCTTGACAAGACCGTTGCTGCCATCAACTTTGACATGATCGGGAGATCAAGGCGTGAAACCGACAAGGGTGCATCGGCTAACGGCCGCTTTGACATCACCGGCTCTGACACCATCAAGGTCATCTCCGGCGACGATTGCCGCCGGCTTGTATCACTGGCCAGGGAGTCATGCAGTGAATCCGGAATACATATGATTGACGAAGGCAAGGGAGATCACTTTTCGGGGTCAGATCACTATCCCTTTTTCCGCAAGGGCATACCGGTGCTCTTCTTCTTCACCGGATTGCACACTGATTACCACAAGCCATCCGATGACTTTGAGTATATTGATTTTGACAAACTCATAAAGGTATCAAAGGCCGGCTTCCTCACCGGATACAAAGTCGCCACCGCATCCGAAAGGCTGGAGAAAGACAGGAAGAGGCAGCAGTAGCCTTTTCTACTTCCATGAAGAAGAGAACGGTCACAATCGCATCTGAGGAGATCCCTGTAGACATTGTAAGATCATCACGGCGGACAGTGGCTTTATATGTCAGACCAGGGGGTACGCTGCTGGTAAGGGCACCATGGTATGTACCCGTCTCCCAGTTAATGCAGTTCGTAACACAGAAGAGCCGCTGGATCGAACGGCATCTGGCAGGCCTCAGGGATGTCGCTCCTGCCTCTGAACCACAGCTGACATCCAACGGCAGCGTGATACCCTTCATGGGGAGGGATATAACGGTGAAGGTCACCGCAGGCAGCAGGAACAGGGCCATATTGAGGGATGAATCATTGCTGCTCACCCTTTCGGGGGAGACATCCCGGGAGAAGATCACGGCCGTGACTGATGCATGGTATCATCAGCAGGCAAAGGCTTTTTTCCCCCGGCGCACGGAAGAGCTGGCTGCCCTGTACCGCACAAGACTGCCCGAACCGCGCAGGGTCAGTGTCAGAAAGATGAAGCGGCGGTGGGGCACCTGCCACAGCAACGGCGCAATCTGGTTTAACCGTGAGCTGATAAAGAAAGATCCGGAACTGATCGACTATGTTATCATCCACGAGCTCTGCCATCTAGTGCACCACAACCACGGCAGGGAGTACTATGAGCTCCTGGGCAGCATCATACCGGAATTCAGCAAAATGCGGCAGAGACTCAGGAATTAGCGCTATATTGGCAATAACAATAAATAATACCCTTGAAAAAGAGAGAATTTGTAAGAAACCTGGCCCTGTCAACTGCCGGTTTGGCACTGATGTCATCACTGCCCGGCTGCAAATCATCACGGAAGCAGGGAGGACTGCCCGGCAACTGGGCCTGGCTCACTGCCCGGGACCAGGGTGATGATGACTGGAAAACTATCTTCAGCAGGCTCAAAGAGGCAAACATAGGCGGGCTTCATCTTCGTGCGCCTGCTGAAACCTACCCGCGCATCATACCCATCGCCCGGCAGCACGGCATCGATGTACATGCCTGGATCATCACACTTAACCGTGCATGGGATGATGAGGCCAGGAAGCACCCTGAATGGTACACAGTGAACCGCAACGGCGACTCATGCCTCGACGTTCGTCCCTATGTTGATCATTATCAGTGGGTCTGCCCTTCCAAAGAGGAGGTGTATCACTATGTCGAGAATGAGGTTCTGTCACTGCTTGAGATTAAGGGCCTCCGGGGAGTACACCTTGACTACATAAGGTACGTCGATGTGATACTGCCCGTCGGTCTCTGGAAGAAGTACAACCTTGTACAGGACCGTGAATACCCTGAGTTCGACTTCTGCTATTGTGACACCTGCAGGGAGAAGTTTCTCTCAGAGAGCGGCATTGACATCCGCTCCCTGGAAGACCCTGCACAGAGTGAGGAGTGGCGCAGATACCGATGGAACAGTTTAACGCGCTTCGTCAACCGACTGGCAGAGAAGGTTCACGGCGACCATCCCGAAAAGTTCCTCACCGCCGCCGTCTTCCCTTACCCGGAAATATCGAGGATGATATGCAGGCAGGATTGGGCTGAGTGGAATCTTGACGCTTTCTTCCCGATGATCTACCACAGTTTCTACAACGAAGAGATACCATGGATAGGCAGCGCCGTTGCCAGGGGCGTGGAAGACCTGAAGGGCAGGGCGCCGCTATATGCCGGACTCTTTGTGCCGGCGCTGCCTCCCGACAGGCTCAGTGAGGCAGTCAATGTCTCAATGGATAACGGGGCAGCGGGAATATGCTGGTTTAACTACGAGTCGCTCAGCGATGAACATCACAGGGTGCTCCGGGAGATTGCCGTCAGATAACTCCGGGAGGTTGCCGGGAGTCTGTTCCAGAAAACTGCAGCGACCCGAATAAGTGGGATTTCGCGATGCAGCTCCTGAACTGTTATGAGCTGGCATCTGAGATCTGATACAAAGTTGTTCCAGGGAATTGGTATGTTCTGGCTTCCTGAGTCCTTCGCAAGGCAGCTCCGGCACTAACCGAAGAAGAGGTACGCAATGAAGATGGCCGTGATGGTACCGACAATATCTGCTGTCAGTCCACAAATCACTGCATACCTCGAGTTCTTGATGCCTACCGAGCCGAAATAGACGGCAAGCACGTAGAAGACCGTATCGGTGGAGCCCTGCAGGCAGCATACCAGCCTGCCGACAAACGAGTCGGCGCCATGGATAGTCATGGCATCAATCATCATTCCCCGTGAGCCGCTGCCGCTCAGCGGTTTCATCAGGGCAGTGGGCAGCGCTTCCGTGAAGGAGGTGTCGAGGCCCATCCATGCCACTACGGCGGTAATGCCGTCAACCAGCAGGTCCATGGCTCCCGAGGCCCTGAAGACACCTATGGCCACAAGTATGGCCACAAGGTAGGGGATGATTGTTATTGCGGTTTTGAAACCGTCCTTCGCCCCTTCAATGAAGGTCTCGTATACATTAACCTTCTTCACCATGGCCATCACTATGAATGCGATGATGATGCCGAACAGGATGAAGTTGGCGGCAAATGTTGAGATGGTATTGATCTTATCCTGCGGCAGGGTGCTGAAGTACCACACTATGCCCACGATTATGGCTGTCAGTCCTCCCAGGTATGCCAGCACCACCCTGTTCAGCAGGTTGATCTTCTGGGCGATGGCCACGCTGATCATGCCGGCCAGTGTGGCCACGAAGGTTGAGATCAGTATCGGGATGAAGATATCGGCAGGGTTGGCGGCACCAAGCTGTGCCCGGTAAACCATTATCGTGACGGGGATGAGGCAGAGGCCTGAGGCATTCAGCACCAGGAACATGATCATCGGATCGGATGCCACCTCCTTGTCGGGGTTATGCTCCTGCAACTCCTTCATGGCCTTGAGGCCCATGGGTGTGGCAGCGTTGTCGAGACCAAGCATGTTGGCTGCAACATTGAGCATCATGGAGCCATTGGCAGGACTGTCGGCCGGCAGTTTGGGAAAGAGCTTGCGGAAAAAGGGCCCGATAGCCCTTGAGAGGAGTGTTACTGCGCCCCCCTTCTCTCCTACCCGCATGAGACCCATCCAGAGGGTGAGCACACCGGTGAGACCGAGGGAGATCTCAAAACCTGTTCTGGCACTTGAGAAGGTGGAATCAACTATCCTGTTGAAGATCTCGGTATCACCATTGAAGATAAGCTGCGCGAGGGCAAAGACGAAACCCAGCAGAAAAAAGGCGATCCAGATATAATTCAAAGCCATCCCGGAATAATTCTCAGCAAATAAAAATAGGGAAAATTTCCTTGCGAGGCCTCATCAGCAATAATTCAGAGCTCCTCAACCTCCACAATCTCAAACGGCACCTGCAGCATGGCCTTGAAGTCCCGCCCGGCATCCCTCATGTTCTCATCGCCGTTCTCACAGAACCAACGTATAAGAACATCGCAGTTCTTCAGATAGAGCTTCTCAAATCTCCTGAAAAGGGAATGGATCCTGTTTGAAGAGCTGGTATTGAAAAAGTCAAATCTCACATTGAGCACCGTTCTTTCTGCCGGCTGCGCAGAATATTTTTCAACATATTCGAGAAGCGGTCCGAAAAACCCGGTTGAATTCTCGGGTATTGACTTTCCTTTAATGTCGAAAATACCGCGGTCAGGATCAAAATTCACAGCGGGGGTCCGGGTAGTTTTCTTTAAGATGAGCTTTTCCATTGTTGTCAACAGCAGAAGTGCATAAATTTAGAATATTCATGTGAAATAGACAAATCAAACAGAGGTTGTGGAAAAATAATAATCAGCTCATTTGCGCTTTTTGCTACATTTGGGCAACATCAGGGTTAACTGTTACTAATTATACTATCGGGATGATGAGAAATCCATGGACTCTGAGTCCGAAGGCGGTGACAGCCGCTCTCTGTGCAGCATTTTTCATACAGACAGCCTTTGCCGGGGATGTGATAGTAACCGGCACTGTATCAGACGATAAGGGCTCCATGGTAATGAATGCCAGGGTCTCGTTCTATCTCAACGCCATTGAATACCGCACCGTCACCCGCAGTGACGGCAGTTACAGTGTAAGGATCTCGGGATCATACAGTGAGGTCGACGGAGAGTTCCGTACCGGCACCCCTTATCCCAATCCTTTCGACAACAGCGTTCATTTACCATTTGTTATCAACAGCCAGGGTGATCTGCTGCTCACCATATATAACATGAGCGGCCGGAAAGTACGTGTCGTCTCCTTCCCCGGGGTCTCACCGGGCAGTTACAACATTGTCTGGGACGGTTGCAGTCAGGATAACGCGCCGCTCAGTTCCGGTCTTTATATCTACGCACTCACCTTCAAAGGACGTACCCGCAGCGGGCGGCTGATAAAGGCAGGCGGCTCCGTCTCATCAGCCGGGGGCACCTACATCGAGCCGGTGATGATGCCACCCGAGACACCCTCACCCTACGGGTCAGACCGTTTTCCGGTCATCGCAGAGGCAGAGGCAGGAGGCTATTATCCGGTCAGGCTCACCGATATCACCCTTGCCAGTGACACCGTCATAAATTTTGTACTGTCTCACTCCGCCTCCATGCCCTTCATGGTCAGCGGAGACTACATAGCCAGGGAGATGGATAACAAATACAGGTCAATGATACTCAAGGGCATTAACCTGGGTTCCTCTCCTCCCGGCTTCTTCCCCGGCGAGATCGCCTATGCCATCACGGGAGAGATGTACCAGTCATGGATTGAACGTATGGTTGAAGCCGGCTTCAACACCCTGAGGGTCTATACGCTTCATCCTCCCGTCTTCTACGAGAAGCTGGCGGAATACAACCAGCGCCACCCCGAATCACCCCTGCTGCTTTTCCAGGGTATCTGGCTCGAAGAGATAGAAGACGGCACGGACCCGTACTGCTATGACCTGCTTAACCGCACCGGCAGCTTCAAAAAACAGATAGAGGAGGTTGTAGACTGTATCAACGGCAACGCCGACATACCCTTCCGCTACGGCATGGCTTACGGTGTCTACCGCACCAGCGTTTCTCGCTGGACGGCGGGCTACATCATAGGGCGTGAGGTGGCACCCCGGGAGGTTGACTCCACAAACAAGTTCCATCAGGGTGTCAGTTCATATTCGGGAACCCACCTGAGCATCAGCGGCGGCACCGCCACAGAGGCGTTTGTTGCGGAGATGCTTGACGAGGTCATCACCCTTGAGGAGTCAAAGTATTCCGTCAGCAGGCCAGTGAGCTTCTCCAGCTGGCCCACCCTTGACCCGCCGGACCACCCGACGGAGATATACACCGATGAAGATGTGGCATCGTTTGACATAACGAAGATCAGCGTGGCTGAAGGCTCTCCCGGGTTGTTTGCAAGCTATCATGCCTATCCCTATTATCCCAACTTCGTCAGTCAGGAGCCATCATATATGACATACAGCGACAGCGAGGGTCCCAACAGCTACCTGGGCTATCTCACCGCCCTCAAGAACCATTACAGTGGCATGCCGCTGGTGATAGCAGAGTACGGCGTACCCTCAAGCTGGGGAAGCGCACATCAGTCGTTCAGTGAGATGCACCACGGCGGATACTCGGAAATACAGCAGGGAGAAAAGAACCTGCGTATGATGCATAACATACTCGACGCAGGCTGTGCCGGAGGCTTTGTCTTCGCCTGGATGGATGAGTGGTTCAAGCGTACCTGGATCGTGCTTTATCTCGAAGCCTACGGACTGGAAGACGGATCCGAGGTCATCCCCACCCGACAGCTGTGGCACAATGAGACCTCGCCTGAGCAGTGCTTCGGGCTTATCGCCTATGACCAGGAGGAACTTCCCGGATATGCAGCATACAATATCGATCAGCCTTCGGGACCGGTAAGCTCTGTCAGGGCGACTCATGACGAGAGCTTCTTTTACCTGGAGATCAACTCAGCCGCCGACCTTACGGATGCCGACGAGTTTATGGTAGCCTTTGACACATACCTTGGAAACACCGGCGAATCAACCCTGCCCGGGGGAGCCACCCTGCAGAACAGGGCAGAGTTCCTGCTCACCTTCAGCCTGGCTGATGACACTGCCCTGCATCATGTCACCCAGGCCTACGACATGAACGGACTTACCGTGCGTTTCAACCTGACAGACCCTGATGTTCAGAAATACCGCAGCACGGTAACCGACGGAGCTCCGTGGAACGTGATGAGCTGGATCAACGACGGCTTTGAACTCACCAGCCATGACATCGGAAGGGTGCCGATGGAAAATGCAGCGGCATTCAGCAGCGGTGGCCGCGCCGCAGTAGCGTGGAACGGCAGGAAAGTTAACATCAGGCTGCCGTGGACCATGCTTCACTTCAATGACCCCACGCAGATGAGAGTCAATGACGGCGCCGTTTCATATGACGGCGGATACAACTTTGAGATCATCACCACTGAATCAGAAGGAATAGCCGTCTCTGTAGCCCTTAACGGTACGGTAATCAACTCCCTCAACAGGTACAGCTGGCCAAAATGGCTTGTCGTGCCTCCGACGGCAGCAAGGGAAAAAGCCTCGCTTCATGTTCTTGAAGAGGGTTTCTCTTATATTCCGGATTATGTAGGATTGTAGATTTGCGATTTTCGATTTTCAATTTGATTGACAATCTCAGATGTGCGATTGTCGGTTAAAAAATTTTTCAATCGCAATTCGCAAATCGCAATTCGCAATTCGCAATTCGCAAATTCTGATTTATGCCGGCACCCGTTGTTTCCTGACCGGTTTCTTCTTCTCCTGGAAGCCGCTTCGTTCGGCCTTGCCCCACCCCCTTTTGCCGCGCATGGCTTCGAGGTTGCCCCTGACGGCAAAATAGGTATGCACGGGGTAGAAGAAGGGCTCAAGCATTGCCGTGCCGATAAGACGCAGCACATCCCTCTTTCTGCGGTACTTGTGGAAGGTTATCTCCTCAAAGAGCACAGCCCAGGTCGTCAGGCTGACGGCGAAGCTGTAGACAAAGAGGAAGAGCAGCAGGAAGAAGGGCAGGTTCAGTGCACCTGCTATTGCAAGATAGATCGTATAGATGATACCAAGGAAGGCTATCAGCGGGGCAGCCCACTCAAAGAGGAGCCAGTAGGGGTATCCCAGCAGTCCCAGCCTTCCGTAATTGGCGTTGAACATCATCTTGCGGTGTGACCATAGGGACTCTATAAGACCCCTGGTCCAGCGCGTCCTCTGTTTGCGCATCGACTTGAGGTCGGCAGGCACCTCGGTCCAGCATAGAGGATCCGGGATATACGTCACCTCGTACTTTTTATTATGTTCAGCCATGTAGCGCCTCATCCTCAGCACCAGCTCCATATCCTCGCCTACGGTCTTGACCTTGTAACCTCCTGCCCTGATGACAGTCTCGCGGTCAAACATTCCCATTGCCCCGGAGATCAGCATCAGTCCGTCAAGATGACTCCATGCCATACGTCCCAGCAGGAAAGCACGCGTATAGTCGAGTACCTGCAATCTTGGCAGAAACTTCTTCGGAAGGTTGATCTGGCGTATGTAGCCACGCTCTATGTCACATGAGTTTACTATACGGATCACACCGCCCGTCCCGATGACCTTCTTCTCCTTCTCCTCGAGGAAGGGCTTGACAAGTTTCAGGATCGAATCGGGCTCAATGATGGAGTCTGCATCAATGGTCACTATCAGGTTGCTGCGGCTGATATTGATCCCTGCATTGAGGGAGTCAGCCTTGCCGCCGTTGTTCTTGTCGATGACCGTCAGCCTGTTGTAGGCTGGGTCCTTTGATCTGTACACCCCCCTGATCCTTTCGCACGGTATGCGGTAGTCAAAATAGTAGTTGACCCTCACCAGCTCATAGGAATCCCTGATCTTTTCAAAGGTATCATCAGTAGAGCCATCATTGACAATGATCACCTCAAAGTTGTTGTAATAGAGAGAGAGCAGGGTACGGACATTATCGATAATGGTCTTGCCCTCATTGAAGGCGGGAGCAATGATGGTTATACGGGGGCTGAGCGGGGAAAGAACCAGGGAGTTGTAGTTTACATAGCTGTTCTTGCGCAGATATTTCCTCAGCGCGAGTGCCGAATGTATACCGAGTATCAGGTAAGACCCGAAGAGGACGAGTGTAAGATAGAATATCAGATGTGCAAAGATAAATCCCATGGTATTTAGTATATCCTCCTGTCAAGCACGTGCCTGACAATTATGTTGTAATTCTTGTACTCCGACTTCATCACCTTGACAAGGGCCTGCACTCCGGGCTCTCCCATATTCTCAATGGCCTTTACCGCTTCGATCTGCAGCTGGACGTCATCCTCCTTGTCAAGTACCAGTTTCAGGAAGCCAAGCAACGCCTGCTCGGGCATCTTGCCCATCGACTTGACAATTTCAAGACAGTTATTGTACTCCTGGAACTTGTACATGCGTTTCATGATGTCAAGTGTGCTGCGCATATCAAGGTCGCCCGCCACCTGTACGGCAAGCTGGCTAACGGCGGGGTCACGGTGCAGCAATACCTTTTTTATCTCCTGTTCGGCATCCTTCTGCTTGAACTCCCTGATCATTCTCAGGGCGAACATCACCACCGTAGGGTTCTCTGATGACAGCCAGCGTCTGAAATCAGGAACGGGAAGCTCGTGCTGTATTATCAGGTCATGAAGGGTGATCTGCTCCCAGAGCGAGAAGGGCCTCTTCAGCTGGGAGAGAAACTCAAAGTGATCCTTGTCGCTCAGCCTCACCAGTGCTATCTGGGCCTCCATCCTGAGGATCTCATTTCTTGAGTTAAGGGCACGGTATATCTCGTCGTTACCATCAGTGATGCCCACGAAGGCAAGCTCCCTGAAACCCTTTATCTTTTTATGCCACTTGCGGCTGCGTACTCTGGCCAGCGAATCCTGATCAAGGCTCAGCTCCCTGTAAAGATTCATCAGCTTCTCTCGCGTCTCCCCCTTCAGGTTAACACTCACATCTATCATCTGGTCAATGAGCACCTGCCTGCGAAAATTGTCTGAGGCAATCTTCATGAACTGTTCTGATCCGGTATTGCCAAAGAGGTAATCGACGATCAGCGTCTGGTACTGTTCCATGAGATACTGGCGCAGTTTTGCCTCCTTCTCCATCCTGTTGCGGTTTAAGAGGATGACAAGCAAAAGTATGAGCATTGTTGCCAAGGAGGCAATGATGGTAAATATCAGTGCATTAACCAGCGCTACCGACTTGCCGAAATAGTTGAAGCGTGACAGCCAGGGGTTGTCGCCCTTCAGGAAGAACAGGCTGTTGATGCCTCGCCTGGCGGCAGTCCCGGTTTCAGGAGGAGTCAGCTCCTCCGCGTATTGAACTGCCATATCTTCAGCCTGAGCATCCCCGGTGCCGGGCTCTTCTGCACCAACTGCCGTGACACTCCCTGCGGTGAGTGTGTCCGGGGAGGCAACGGTGCTGTCCGGAGGGGCAATGCTGCTGTCGGAAGAAGCACCTGTGCTCTCCGGTGAGGCAACAGGGGGGACTGACCGTGAGGATTCACTTCCCCTCTTTCCGGGAGCTTCTGCTGAATGTTGTGCTGTCGGGCGGGGCGTCGGCTCATAAAATGATACTGGAACGAAGAGACTGGGGGCTGATTCCCTCAGTTCACTGTTTATGAAGACCTTGTACATACCCTCTTCTTCAATGAGGTCGACATTGATCTCCAGCATCTCTTCAAGCCGTCTGCGAAGGTTCTCCGCATTTTTAAGGCGCGAGAAGGCTCCCATCTGAATTGCAAAGTTGCCCCTGGAAAGAGATATTACTCCTTCAACGGTAAGGCCTGAAGGGAAAGTAGCCAAGGTCGTCGAGGGGGGAGTTTGTGGATTTGTGGTATGGGCAGAGTCAGAGGTATAGTCAGGCCCTCTCGTCATTGCGTTGGCCGCAGGTAGTGACAGTGCAAGGGCAATCAGTATTATCACTGCTCTCTTCATCTCACCTTGCCTATACCTATTATTATCCCGAGGTTGCCCTCAATCCTGTTGCGGTACCCCGTCTCACTGTACTTCTCGTAAGAGTATCCTGCTCCTGCCCTGACAGCCAGGTGTGAGGTGATCTGGTTGGAGTATGTCAGCCTGACGGATGATGCCTTCTGCCTTTCAAGGTCAGTGATGATGTCATACGGCTCATCGGGTGCCGTTCCCGTTCCCAGGGTGACCTGCAGATAATCGGTTGTGCCAAAGTACCTTCTTGCATTGATGTAGAAGGATGTTGTCACCCCTATATCCTTGAAGTGGAAATAGCTCCTGCCTGAGAACCAGTATTTTCCCAGGTATTTCTCGAGCGAGAATGTAGCCAGGAAAATGCTTCTGTCAAAATAGTAATAATTGATACCTGCTGATACGGCAAAGCCGGCAGGCAGGGTTTGCCACAGCTCCAGCGCCGCCCTGTGGCGGGGAAATCGTGTGCCGGGGCTGTAGGCGCAGGCTATGTAAGCGTAGTTGCTCTTTGTCAGTTCAGGCCACGCCTCGGCGGCAAACTGCAGATCATTGTTACTCTCGCCTGCCACGCCGGGAGAGATGTTTCCCAGGTTGACGGAGGCTACGGCAGTGCCCCATGAGAACCTGTGACCTGCTCCAAGGCTGAATACCTGCCATAGACGGTCATAAGGTTCAGAGAAGGTGTCAATCAGATATCCCGCCCTGATATCGGTGGGAGGAGTGATCTGCTGCGACCTGTCCCGGGACCATCGCCGTATGTCTCGTGCTGCTTCCAGCGCATCTGCATTATCCGGGTCAGACTGCAGGAGAGTGTCAATCACGGCAGCCCCCTCCTCATAGAGTCCCTGCCACGCCAGAATCCTTCCCAGCAGTACACGGGCATCGCCATAATCAGGATACTGCTTCACCAGCTCACGTGCTGCAGGCTCAGCCCCCGTAAGATCACCAGCAATGGCAAGTGACCTGATCCTGTTGTATTCACTCTCAGGATCAGTGACCGTCTGACCGTCCGTGAAGCCTCCGGTCATCAGGAGGATCAACATGACGAACAAAAATGATCTGTAACTTACCTTCAGCATGCCTTACTATATTGTTGTTAATGCCATCCTGATCTTCCTGATTAAATCATCAGGGTCAAAAGGCTTTGTTATATAACCGCTAACCTTCATCTCCGCTGCCTGACGCTGCACCTGCGGGTCACTGAAAGCTGACACGATAAGCACGGGAGTCTGCTTTTTGAGCTCGGTGCGCAGATACCTGATAACCTCCAGACCACTGTGATATGGAAGGTGGATATCGACTATCACTATATCAAACTCAACCGTTCGCAGCATTTCAATGGCCCTGATTCCGTCACTGACAGTGACCGGATCGTACCCCGCCTGTTTCAAAACTGCTGATATAGTCCTTAAAACCAATAGATTATCTTCACAGATAAGTATCTTCGTCATTTCCGTTATTACACCAGCTGGTTAATCTAAAACGAAAGTTTTGTCCGTTTCTGATAGATGCGCCGCAAATTTGGCTCTTTTTACCGTTTATGCCAAGAAAGGGTACCCCAATTTGACTAATGTTGACAGCCTGATGATCATCACCTCACCAGACATGACTAACGGTCATCCGGCTTCAGAGTGCTGAGGGCATCTGCCGCGGCTGATCTGACCTCATCCGAAGGGTCGGAGAGGTATGTTTCAATAAACAGCCGGGCCTGGTCTGTGCCCAGTGATGCAGCCAGGTCAATCAATGCAGCCCTTGCATCAGGTGCTCCTGCGTGAGGTGCTATATCCATGATCATTTGCAATTTGCGTTCTTCATCCAGGGGTGCCTCAGATACAGTTTTCAGGTAGGCATCAAATGCGGGCCTGCCGAAGGTCTTATTACCTGAGGCAGAGATATCCAGCAAGACTGCAGCTGCTGTGTGGTCAGGCCAGTGCAGCAGGGCATCGAAGCAGAGATCCCGGGTAGCGGCATCGCCGTTTTCAAACTCCCAGGCCACCCGTTTCAGTGCTGATTGGCCCCCGGTCTCTGCAAGCAGGGGAATGAGCTCCTTCCTGTTGCGGTCCTTGTCCAATGCTGCAATTATCACACCTGATCCCTTGTCAGGGTCTGAGCACTGCCTGATTGCGGCGACCAGAGCTTGCCTGATAACTGCAGCCTCTCCCCTTTCCGGGGTACGGTCAAGCAATTCGATTATCTTCTGCTGATCACTGCATGATGCCAGTGATGCCAGCGAGCTGACTGCAGTGGCGCGCACTGCCATATCGGATGAGCCGGTAAGTTCATAAACGGTATTAAAGTATTTATCACGGCCTGACCAGGCGAGCAGCCTGATGAGTGTAACAGTGGTCTGACCCTTCGAGTCTGGCAGAGAGGCTGCCACCCTGTCTGTACCCGTACTGTCAAGCAGTGTTGTCAGTGCTGTTGCTGCCGCCATGTGACCTGCTTCGCTGTCGTTTTTCATGATCCATTCCAGGAGCGTTCCCGTTGCCTCCCTGCCCTTCAGCCTGGCCAGGGCAGCAATAGCTTCGGCAGCTATCTCAGGTGCAGGATCATTGATGGCCTTCATCACCAGCGGAAGGGCAATGTCATCACCGCGCTTACCCAGCATATAGAGCAGTTCGGCTTTTGTACTGCGGTCAAATTTCCGATAACTCCTGGCAAGCTTTTTTGTCACGGTGCTGCCCGGCAGTGATGATGCCAGCTTCAGTGCTGCACCGCGCACCACGGGATCAGGATCACCGGCAGCTTTTACCAGCATCTTCAGCGCAGCGTCGCCCGTCACCTCCGTAATAACGCTCATGGCTGCAATGCGCTGACTTGCTGCCTCGGCACCCACGGCAGAGGCGATGACCATCCCGGTTATCTTCTTCATCTCCCTTCTGTTGCCAACCAGCCCGGCCTTCCGGGCGTAGAGCAGAAGGGCATCAACTGCCCCTGACGGTTCCCGCTGGAAGGAGGCCTCTTCCGCCGCACGCAGCAGAGGCTGCCGCGCAGCAGGACTGCCTGTCGACGCCAGGGCGTAAAGAGCCGCGGCACGTTCACTGCTGCTCCCCTTTATGCTCCATTCGGTATAACTTTTGATGGCTCCTTCATACTCCTTTTCAGCCAGCGCCACCATCACCTGGGCCGCACACGGACACGTGTCTGAGGTGAGCGCCGTGGAAAGCAACTCCGCGGCAGCCCGACTGTCAACAGCCTGCAATACCATGACGGCATCTTCACACAGGCCCGGCGTGATGACATAGTCGGCCATTGCTTGCACTGCGTCATCTGACCCGATGAGGTTCAGCTGCTTCATAAAGAAGGCTGTCACCTCCCTGTCAGAAGACAGTCTCATGAACCTGATAACCTGACGCTGCCATGCTCTCTTCCTGCTTTCCTCCCTGTCTGCCGAGAGAGTGGCTGTGAGGGAAGCGACGGCGTAACGTGCCTTCAGATCATCACCCTTACCGGCAGGGACTATCCGGCTGCAGAGGAGGGCAGTGCCCTCTTCACCCATGGAGAAAATCTCCTCCATGATTTCGTTGGTCAGTGCAGAACTATCGGCCGGAAGCCCGGCCAGCAACTTGTCAAGCCTGGCAGTCACACTTCCCGTATCCTGGCCACGGAGGTTCAACTGCATCATTATGACTGCAATTGCAATTAAAGCTATTCTAATGCCTTTCATCACTGTTCCTTTCGGGTTGTCCTACATATGCCATGCGCCTCTCATCGGCTGGTCAATGAGGGCATTGGCTGCCTCATCGTCAATAAATCTCTGTGACACCGTATCAAACCTGAGGTCTCTTCCAAGCCGCAGTGCCACCACCCCCATATTGACTATGGTGCATGATCTGTGGCCGTTCTCCTCGTTGAGCGCAAAAGGCCTGCGGCTTCTAACCGAATCCGAGAACCGGGTGATCTGAGGTTCAGGGTCAGGCAGGCTTCTTACAAGCTCCTGTATGTGTGGTATGTCTGAGACAAAACCCTTGAATATTTTGCCTGACGGACCCTCAATGTAGGCAGCATCCTGATCGCGGTTCTCGCCGTCAAGTATTATCTGGCAGCCGTCGGCATAGGTGTACGTTATCCTCCTCCATGATCCGACGGCATCATAGTGCTGCTGCGGGGCATCAATCTCAACCGATACGGGGCTGGTGTCATCCTTGCCAAGCAGATACTGTACCGGGTCGATGTAATGCTGTCCCATATCTCCCAGCCCTCCTCCGTCATAATCCCAGTATCCCCTGAAATTCTGGTGAACCCTGAGTTTATTGTAGGGCCTGTAGGGTGCAGGGCCAAGCCAGAGATCATAGTCGAGATCAGCCGGCACGGGCTCAGGCAGCAGGTCAGTCCTGCCGCTCCAGTAGAACTTCCAGTCGTAACCCGTAACGCCGCTGATGGTGACCTTCAGCGGCCATCCCAGCACGCCGCTGCTGACAATCTTCTTCAGTGGCAGCACTGTGGTGCCAAGCCCGTAGAACTGGCCGGTGAACCTGAACCAGGTATTGAGCCTGAACATCCTGCCGTTTGCCTTCACGGCTTCTACAAGCCTTTTCCCCTCTCCTATGGTCCTTGTCATTGGTTTCTCGCACCAGATGTCCTTCCCCGCCTCTGCCGCCATCTTTGCCATTATGCCGTGCCAGTGCGGCGGTGTTGCTATGTGCACTATGTCGATGTCAGGCCTGGCTATCAGCTCCCGGAAATCGTGGTACCCCTGCACGCCGCCGCCGGCCCTGTCAAGTGCCCTCTTCAGGTGGGCTGTGTCAACATCGCATACTGCCAGGAGGCGGGTGTTCTCGTAACTGAAATGTCCCAGCCCCATTCCGCCGACCCCGATGATGCCCTTGGTGAGCTGGTCACTGGGAGGGGTGTATCCCCTGCCGCCCAGAACATGTCTCGGCAGAATGGTGAGTGCAGCACCGGCGGCAGCTCCCCGATAAAGGAATTCCCTTCTCTTCAATGGACTGTTCCTCATGTTCATCCTTCGTCAGGTACGTTGTACAGTTTTCTGAGGCCATCGAGGCGTCGCCTGAGATCCGTCTCCACCCGGTCATATTCAGGGTCATCAATGAGATCATTCATCTCATGCGGATCGGTGATAAGGTCATACAGCTCCCACTTGTCAGGGAGACCGTTGGCATAGCTGCGTTTCCCGGTGAGAAGGGCGGCCCTGCCTGGAGCGCAGATAGAGTTGCATACGAGGCTGTTGCGGAAGATAATTCCCTGGTCCGCGATACGGTCAGGGTTGGGAGTCACGTTGATCTCACTGCCGTACGCCCCCACTGCCTGGCAGGCATGGTCATCGGTCATGATGAATATGATGTTGGGCTGTTCCGCCTCCTGCCTGGTACATGACCAGAACATAAGGATGGCTAACGTGATTAAAAGCTTACTCATCAGATAATTTGTTTATATTTTTATTGGCCTCATGGAACTTGCATGAAATATGATAATCAATTCCTGGTGTATGTTGCTGCTAATGCAGGTTTCATCTCTGTTGTTTTGACTGGTAGACTCAGAATCGCATAATGGCGGTTACACCTGTTAAGAGAGACTGTCAGATGTTGACCAGCTTCTTCCTGATGATTATCCATGATACTGCCAGCAGGTAAGCGGCACATAGCAGAAGGACGCCCATTCCGGGGACAACGCCCATCAGGTCGCTCACCAGTCCCATGATCGGAGGTATGAGAGCACCTCCCGATATAGCCATCATCATCAGGCCCGATATCTCATTGCTTCTGTCGGGGTATTTCTGTACCGTGAGTGAGAAGACCAGTGGAAAGATGTTCGCCACGCCGAGACCGATGATGAACACCAGTGCCCAGGCAACAGCTTTCGTAGGTATCACCATTATGAGGAAGATCGACACTATTGAGATTATGGCACTGTAGAGCAGTCCTTTTGTCGATGATAGTCTAGTTAAAATAAGGGCACCTCCTAATGTACCTAGTACACGTCCAAAAAAATAGATACTTCGTCCCGATTGAGATGATACCTCATTTATACCAAAGTTAGTCGCAAGGAATTTTCCTGAGAAATAATTGAACCCGACGTCAATGCCCACAACAAGGAAGATTGATACAACCATCATAAGTATGAATGAATTCCCTAAGAGTTTGAAGGCAGATCCCATGGATGGTGCTTTTTCAGACACGGCACTCTCTTCAATTTTTGTCATGCTAAGCCATACTACACTCAAGAAAGATACAAGTCCAAAAACCAAGAAAAGTATTTTCCAGTCACCAAACCGACTGGCGAAGAAGGCTGCTAGTGGCGCAGCCATCATTGATCCAATCGCCTTTATAAATTGTGAAAAGCTAAGGTAAGAAGACGTACCCTTAAGAAAGAATACTGTAATGATAGCGATTAGAATTGAAGGAATTACTAGTAAAACCAACATATCTCGAATGTTGGTTAGGAGGAAAATTACTGCAAAATAAATAATCAGAAATCCAATCAATGCTATTAGACTGGATTTAGAAGTTTTCGATGATGAATCAGAGTCCTTTACTACATCAACTAATAAAGGATTGGCGGATACCTGCACTATAGTATTCCCTATACCCAGCAGGGCAAACCCTGCGATCACGGTCGCAAAGTTGTAGTAGAAGA
>WOYX01000019.1:56808-108918 GCA_011620595.1 Bacteroidales bacterium
CCTATACCCAGCAGGGCAAACCCTGCGATCACGGTCGCAAAGTTGTAGTAGAAGAAGGGTATCAGCAGCCCCACTCCCGTCACTCCCATGCCGATATTGAGCATGGTCTTCTTGCCCACTCTGGCCTGCAGTATGCCCACAGGAACAGAGAGGATGAAGAACCAGATAAAGGCGGCAAAAGGTATCAGTCCGAGGATGAAATCGCTCAGTCCGAGATCACCGGCTACACGGTCCTTGCCGATACCTACGAGATCGACAAAGCTCATGACGAAGAAAGAGAGGAGCACCGGCACCACCAGTCTCATCTCGATTTTTTTCTCATTCATTGTTTTTGGATTGTTCAGTCTTACATTAGACGGAGAGCAGGCTGGACGGCCTTCCAGAATTCCTCATCATGAAGATAGGCGCTGCCGAGCAGTGCAGCATCCTCCTTCAGTTCAGAGATGGCTACCGTGGTGTTGCATTCTGCCTTTTTCAGTTCGCTCTCAAAGGTATCTCCAAAGAGCTCCCAGGCATGAGATATGTTGCCTCCGGCAACAAGTATCTCTGTGCCAAAACGTTTCAGCCATGGTGCAAGGAAGGCTCCCAGGTTTCTGCCGAACTCACTGAAGATATTGCGGACCGCGGGATCACTCTCCGCCGCCACTGCTATTTCCTTCACTCCTTCTGCCACAAGTCCTGTAACCTCTTTATAACTGGCCGTGAACCAACGTGTTGAAAAGTAGTCATCGGCAATGCCGTTGCCAAAGGGAAGATGGTATACGCATCCCATTTTCGGGACTCTCTCTCCCTCAACCACTGGAATACGGTCACTGAGGAATGCTGAACCGAATCCCGTGCCAAGGGTGATAGCCATCATCTTACTGAAACCTGCTGCCTTACCGGCCCAGGCCTCGCCAACGGCAAAGGAGCTGGCATCATTCATGAAGCGTACGTGGCAGTCGCATGGCAACCCCAGTGCTGAGCTGACTGCCTTGCCAATGTTGATGCCGTAAAGCTTTTCATATTTGGGCACGCCCCTGATGAGGCAGATACCGTTGACATAGTCAAACGGTCCGGGCATGGCAAAGCCTATTCCACGGAGGTTGAATATTTGTATACCCTTCAGAACCTTCCGCAGGGTGTCATTCCATACCTTCAGTATCTCATCGGCTTCTGCCTTGTTGTCAACGGGGCTTGAGGCGCGTGAGGCTTCAATGATGCGGTGTTTCTCCATATCAACGGCAACGGCGGTGATATGGCTTCCACCTATATCAACACCGATTGCAATATTCTGCAGCATAGGGTTCATGGCATAAATCTGGTCAGGTTCTGTTTAAAACGTTGAAAATATCTATTTTTCCAAAGAGCACAAAGTGAATTGAGTTTATTATTTTCAAAAAATAGGAGCAATCGTGGAATTGTGTTAAATTCGTGATGTTAATCCCTTTTTCCTAATCGTTCATAATCAAAATTTTTCTACTATGCCAAAAGCCACAAAGGAGGATGCGCTGTTGTATCACAGCAGCGGACGCAAGGGCAAGGTGGAGGTAATCCCCACCAAGCCGTACCGGACACAGTTTGATCTAAGCCTGGCCTATACGCCGGGTGTTGCCTACCCCTGTCTTGAGATTGAGAAGAACCCGGATGATGCCTACCAGTATACAGCCAAGGCCAATCTTGTGGCTGTCATCTCCAACGGCACTGCCGTGCTCGGGCTCGGTGACATCGGGGCTCTTGCCGGCAAGCCGGTGATGGAGGGCAAGGGGCTTCTCTTCAAGGTCTTTGCCGACGTCGATGTATTTGACATTGAGGTTAATGAGAAGGATCCCGACAAGCTTATCGAGATATGTGCGAAGATAGCCCCCACATTTGGAGGGATCAATCTTGAAGATATCAAGGCTCCCGAATGCTTTGAGGTGGAAACCAGGCTGAAGGCGATGCTTGACATACCGGTTTTTCATGATGATCAGCACGGTACTGCGATCATTTCAGCGGCGGGGCTGCTCAATGCGCTGGAGATCAACGGCAAGGAGATAAGTGATATAAAGGTCGTTGTCTGCGGTGCCGGAGCTGCAGCCAATTCATGCTCACGTCTCTATGTGTCACTTGGAGTGCGGAAGGAGAATCTGATCATGGTTGACAGCAAGGGTGTGATCAACAGGGACAGGAAAGATCTCAACAAGTACAAGCAGGAGTGGGTTACCGACCGTAACGTCAGCACCCTGGCGGAGGCAATGAAGGGAGCCGATCTCTTCCTCGGGCTCTCAGTGGCCAATATGCTGACGCCGGAGATGCTCAGCACGATGGCGCCTCAACCTATCGTCTTTGCCATGGCCAATCCCAATCCCGAGATAAGCTACGAAGATGCCATGGCCACGCGTGATGATCTCATCTTTGCCACCGGCAGGTCAGACTATCCCAACCAGATCAACAACGTACTGGGTTTCCCGTTTATCTTCCGCGGTGCTCTTGATGTCAGGGCCACCTCCATCAATGAAGAGATGAAGCTGGCGGCCACCAAGGCTCTGGCAGCGGTTGCCAGGGAGCCTGTACCGGAGGTGGTGCTCAAGGCTTACGGGCTCTCCTACCTGGAGTTTGGCACGGACTATATCATTCCCAAGCCTTTGGATCCGAGGCTTATATCAAAAGTTGCCTCTGCCGTTGCCAGGGCAGCAATCGAGACCGGTGTAGCAAGGCTGAAGATAGATGACTGGGATGAGTATGAGAGGTCGCTCGACAGGCGTATCTCGGATCACATAAAACGGATTGCAGACATAAGCTGTCTGTGACCAAAAGCCAGAGAGGGCCGGTGTGCAACAGCCACCGGCCCTCTTCTTACCCTCTTCACTAAACCAACCACATAACTGTGCCCAAACTCTTAAAAAAGCACAGTATTACAATATTGTTCTGAGCCTCATCTTTGTCTCATACAGTTCAAGGATCATGGAAGAGATCTGATCAATCGTAAAACTGCCCCTGTTGAGCGTAACATCAAAGAGATAGTCGAGACTGAGCGGTTTTTTGTCTTTGTCAAGGAAATCGACGATCAGTTTATGTCTCTTCTCATCGGTTTCAACAATATACTTCTCAGCCTTCTCCGCTGACATCTCCTTCTTTTTCATGACGTTATCGATACGCCATGGGAGCGGCGCCACCAGTCTGACATGCAGGGAGTTTGTCATCTCCCGTGTGATGGCCACTCCTCCCCTGCCGATTATCACCGCATAGCCGTCACGGGCAATGGATGTCACCACCTCCCTGATGGCCTTTTTAACGGAACTGTCAGTTACAAATGTACCTGAGAAGGCCATTATCATCTGTGAAATATCCGACAAACCGAATCCCTGGTAGTAGGTCTCCACGCGGTGCGTGTCAGTCCTGAGTTCGTGGGCTGCATGGTAGATGATGTCCTTGTCAACCCACTTCCATTTGTTGGTGTTGAACCTGAGATTGAGCTTGGCAACCAGCTCGGCGGCGACCTCCCTGCCGTCACAGCCGGTGAGGCGTGAGACGGTAATCACAGGACCCGTACGGTCAATGGGCCTGCCAAGCATCTCAGCCCTGTAGCGCGCATCAAAATAGTCAAATATCTTTTTCACGGCCACGATATTGGCTTCCTCTGACAGACTTTATGGCACCTGTCATGGCGGCAGAGGAAAATTTTACAAAATATAGTTAAAAATATTGACAAAGTCAATTTTAACCGTCAAAAAATGACAGTTACTTATCAGATAGGGGCATGCTGATGATGATCAGCGGGAGTCTCTGATCACGTTGTTCCCGGATCCTGAGTCACAGTTTTCCATACTTCCCGGGCCCGGTAGCAGAGTCCTGCGCTTTCCGCAAACCTGAATGCAGGGTTTTCCCTATTCCGCGAACCTGAGGTCACAGCTCTCCGTGCTCGGTGCGCCTGATGATCTCGTTCTGCAGATCTTCGCCCAGGTCGTTGAAATAGTCGCTGTATCCTGCCACGCGTACTATCAGGTCACGGTACAGCTCAGGATGTTTCTGTGCCTCACGCAAAGTGTCGGCACTGACAACATTGAACTGCATATGGTGTCCGTCGAGGCTGAAGTAGCTTCTAATGAGAGCAGTGAGTTTACCGTAGCTCTCTTCATCCTCGAAGAACTCCGGGGAGAACTTCAGGTTGAGGAGGGTGCCTCCCGTTCTCAGGTGATCGATCTTTGAAGCTGACTTTATCACTGCCGTCGGTCCCTGGCGGTCAACTCCCTGGAAGGGACTTATGCCCTCGGAGAGCGGCACCCAGGCCTTGCGGCCGTCAGGGGTGGCGCCCGTCACACTGCCGAAGTAGACATGTGATGTTGTGGGCAGCATGTTGATACGGTGGATGCCTCCCCTGGGTGTCGGCCTTCCTGTGACGGCATCATGGAAGATCTCAAAGACCGCCACAGCCTGCGCATCGGCATAGTCATCATCATTGCCGTATTTGGGTGTCTTGTATATCATCTCATACTGCATCTCTGCGGCATCCTCAAAATTGTTTTTCATGGCGGTCAGCATCTCCTGCCACGTGAACCGTTGCATATCGTAAATATTATACCTTATTGAGGTAAGGATATCGGTAATGCTGCCCAGTCCCACTCCCTGGATGTAGGTGGTATTGTACCTGGCGCCCCCGGCATTGTAGTCCTTGCCGTTGGCTATGCAGTCTTCAAGCAGCAGTGACAGGAAGGGCACCGGCAGGTGAAGTGCGAATGTCTTTTCAATGACGTTGTTGCCCCTGATCTTTATATCTGCGAAGTGATTTACCTGCTCACTGTATGCCAGCATGAGATCATCGAAGGTGCTGAACGTCGAAGGGTCGCCCGTCATGGGTCCGACCTGCACTCCGGTGCGGGTATCGAAACCGTTATTCAAAGTGACCTCCAATATCTTGACCAGGTTGAAATATCCTGTCAGCCAGTAGCACTCGGTGCCGAATGCGCCAGTCTCAACACAGCCCGAGGCCCCACCGTTGCGTGCATCGACGATGCTCTTGCCCTGCCTGAGAAGCTCCTGAATGATAGCCTCGGTATTGAATACCGAGGGCTGCCCGAAACCTGTCCTGATGATATCCAGCGCCCTGTGGATGAAGGTGTCGGGGTTCTTCCGGCTCACCTGTATCATTGAGCTGGGCTGTAGTATCCTCATCTCCCGGATCACATCAAGGAGTATGTAGGTCATGTCGTTGACGGCGTCGCTGCCGTCCGGTTTCACTCCCCCGAGGTTTATCAGACAGAAATCAGTATAGGTGTTGCTCTCCTGTGCCGTGACACCTATCTTGGGGGGTGAGGGATGATTGTTGAATTTTACCCAGAAGCAGCCCAGAAGCTCATATGCCTCTTCGGGAGTGAGGGTCCCTGATTCTGTCCCCTCTTTATAAACAGGCCAAAGATGCTGGTCCAGGCGCCCGGGGTTGAATGAGTCCCACGGGTTGAGCTCGGTGACCACACCCAGGTGGATGAACCAGTAATGCTGGAGCATCTCATGGAAAGTACGGGGAGCGTGTGCCGGCACCCTGCGGCATATGGCCGCCATCTGCTCCAGCTCCCGTCGGCGTCCGTCATCCTTTTCAGCAGCTGCAAGTGCCTCCAGGGCATCGGCATACCTTCCTGCATACATGATGATGGCATCGCAGGCTATCTCCATGGCCTTCAGCTCTTCGTTGCGCTCGTATGCCAGCGGGTCCTTGCGAAAGTCAAGGCTGGCCACTGCATCAGCTATCTCCCTTTTGAGGTCCAGGAAGCCGGTATGGAACATCTTGTAGCCCAGCACAGTATGACCCGGTGCCCTCTGTTCCTGGAACTCGGTGAAGATGCCCGCCTTGTATGCTGCAAGCCACTCCGGAGTCATGCGCTCCATTATGCGGTCACGGTTGCTGCGTCCCTTCCAGAAGGGGATGATCTCCTCACTGTATATCCTTCTTACCTCATCATCAACCTTGAAGCTGACCTTCTCTCGGGTGTCAAGGATATCAAGATCCTGCATGGAGTGAAGGCTGATCTCAGGGTATGTGGGTGTGGCCTTGGGCGAGGGACCTCTCTCTCCCACAATCAGCTCGCCCTCATTGATGCAGATGGCCTTGTTCCGCAGCAGATACTCAAAGGCCCTTGCCCTGAGCACAGGTGCGGAGAGGCCCACGGCCTCCCGGCTGGCATAGAACCGCGTAATCAGTTGTGCCCTCTCTGCGGTTATGGTCTCGGTGGCATTCAGGCTCTGCTCCCTGAGCCTCATTACTCTCTCTGTCATTTTCATATCTTTTGTCCTCCCTCTCTTTTCTCAGTACCTGGCATTTTAATATCTGGTGTCTTCATGTCTTATCTCAATGCCTGTCATTTAATATCTGGTGTCTTCATGTCTTATCTTAATGCCTGTCATTTTAATATCTTTTGTCTTCCTCTCTTGGTAATTTTATTGTCAGCCGCCCTTCTTGACGTGGATCCCGAGCGGCTGCAGGATCGCCATGTAGTCATCAAGATGCCCGTTGGAGATCTGGCTGTAGGACTCCATCCTGTCGGGCAGCCCGAACCGGCGGTACTTTGAGATGCCCGTCTTGTGATACGGCAGCAGGCTTATCCCGCTTATCCTCCTCCCGCGCCGGCTTTCAATGAAGAGCCGCAACTGCTCCATGAACTCCCTGTCAGCCGTCACTCCGGGTATCACAGGTATCCGCAGTATCACCTCCGCCCCCCCCTCAAGCAGCAGATCGAGGTTGGAGATGATGAGCCTGTTGTCTACCCCTGTAAACTTCCTGTGAGCATCGGGATCAAGCAGCTTGATGTCATAGAGAAACAGGTTGGTATACTGCATTACTGACCTCATGACATCGGGAGCGGCATAACCTGAGGTGTCAACCGTGGTGTGGAACCCTGCACTTCTGAGCAGGCTCAGACTCTCGGTCAGAAACAGAGGCTGCATCAGCGGTTCGCCGCCCGAGAAGGTGACACCGCCTCCCGAATGCTCCATGAAGACCCTGTCGCGCTCAACCTTCGCCAACACCTCCTCCGGTGTATATTCCATGCCGACCAGCTCTTCAGACCTGAACTCCCTCTCACCAACCCTGTCTATCCGCTCGGTCGTGACCTGACCAGTAGCCTTGCCCTCGGGATTGTGACACCACCAACAGTCGAGCGGGCAACCCTTCATGAAGAAGGTGACCCTGATGCCGGGGCCGTCATGTATAGCATATCTTTTTACACTGAATATTAAACCTTTCATACTGCTGCAATGTGATTGAGTCCGGTAAAACGGGAAAAGGAGCGGCAGCCGTCGGCTGCCCTGATGAAAGGTTATCTGCTGTAGAACATAAGGCAATGGTACAGCCTCCTTCCGAGGCGGTTCATCATAAACCTGTGTTCACTCCGCTGCATGAGATAAAATATTAATGCAAATGTAAACATTTCCAGCCTTATTTCAAACATCGGCATTCGCAAAACGATTGACAAAAGTTTATTTCCAGACATATAATGTTGATTATATGAAGGTTACTGACCCTTCTGTCCGGTTAACAAAAGTTTAACAGAAAATGTTTGCAGCATATGAGGGGGTTGCCGGTCTTTATTACGGAAAGAGAATGGAAAAAGACAGTTCCGCTTTTTTTCGGCGTCAACAAGGTCGACAGGAAGTTCAGGAATGCAGGAATCGTCACTGATGACTCGAAGCTTGACAGGATGGATTATTTCCATCAGAAGGTCATAGCCCGGGGTCAGACAAGTGATTTTGAAGCTGCAGTTCTTATTGCATCATTTTTTCCCCAGCTCATAAGCTAGAGCCGGAGCAAAGACTTTTTTCCTTCCTTTATCAGGCCGTCCGGCCTGTCTACGATCAGGTTTAGGTTGAATTGAGGGTGCCTCACACGGCATCCTCTTTCTTTTGCTGCTGCTGATCCTACTTGCCGGGGAGAGGCAGAGTTGAGAACATCAGAATAAATCAGGGCTGATTTTTGCCTGCCGCCGGATAGGTAAATGTATGATCAGGTCTGAAATGTGCAGCGTCAAGGCCGTCATCTGGTTAACAGATGTAAAAACCAGGCCGGAAATAAGCCAAAAATTGCACTTTTTCCGTATAAATAGGTATTTTTAACCTGTAAATCCAAACTTCAACGATATGAAAAAAACTTTCATTATGCTTTTGATTATTGCCGTGGGAGCGGTCTCATGCAGGAAGGAAACCTGTGAAAATCCGTTCTTCTGTGAATGGGACACTCCGTTTGAGGTTCCGCCATTTGACCAGATCAAATTTGAACATTTCAAGCCAGCCTACCTGAAAGGGATGGAGGAGCAGATGGCTGAGGTGGATGCCATCATCAACAATAATGAAGAGCCCACCTTTGACAACACCATCAGGGCCATGCAGTTCACCGGCAAGCTGCTCACTAAGGTTCAGCGCGCCATGGGCCCCCTCAGCGGTGCCAACACCAATGACTCGATCCAGACCCTTCAGAGGGAGATGTCTCCCCTCTTCTCAAAGCACAGGGATGACATTGCACTCAATGAGAAGCTGTTTGAAAGAGTCAAAACAGTATATGAAAATCGCGATAGCTTCGACCTCACCCCTGAGGAAAGCAAGCTTCTCGTAGATGAGTATCTGGGTTTCATCAGGAGCGGCATAGGTCTCTCTCCGGAGGATAAGGATAAGCTCCGCAAGCTCAACAGCGAGCTTTCGCTCCTCTCGGTAAAATTCGGAGAAAACCTGTTGGCTGAGACCAACGGTTTCACGCTGGTCATTGAAAATGAAGAGGATCTCTCCGGACTCCCCGAAGGTGTCAGGGCACAGGCTGCCGATGCAGCAAAGGCTAAGGGAATGGAAGGTAAATGGCTCTTCACCCTTCAGGCTCCCAGTTACTTCCCCTTCATGACCTACGCTGACAACAGGGCACTGAGGGAGAAGATGTTCAGGGGTTACATGATGCGCGGCAACAACGGCAACGAGAGAGACAACAACCAGATCCTGGCTGACATCATCAGGTTGCGCGTTGAAAAGGCAAGGCTTCTCGGATATAAAAGTCATGCCGATTACGTGCTTGAGCGCAATATGGCAAAGGAGCCTGAGACAGTGCTTAATTTCCTTGCACAGATATGGGAGGCAGCCCTTCCTGTTGCAAAGGCAGAGGCTGCTGCACAGCAGGAGCTCATTGACAGGGAAGGCGGAAATTTCAAGCTTGAGCCGTGGGACTGGTTCTATTACACAGAAAAGATCCGCAAGGAGAAGTATGACCTGAGCGACGAAGAGACGAAACCCTATTTCTCTGCCAAAAATGTCACTGACGGTATGTTCTATGTTGCAAACAGGCTTTACGGACTTGAATTCAGCGAAAGGAATGACATTCCGCTCTATCATCCGGATGTAAAGACCTTTGAGGTAAAGCGTAACAAAAAGCATGTCGGCATCCTAATGATCGACTACCACCCGAGGGCCTCCAAGCGTGGCGGCGCATGGTGCAGCGGCATGAGGCCACAGAGGCTTGACGAGAACGGAAAATTTGTCACCCCGCTTGTGAGCATGGTCACCAACTTCACTCCTCCCTCAGGAGACACACCGTCACTGCTCACCCCTGACGAGGCAAGCACCCTCTTCCATGAGTTCGGTCATGCGCTCCATAACCTTCTCTCCAACACTGAATATACCAGCGGTGTCGCACGCGATTTTGTGGAGCTCCCCTCACAGATAATGGAACACTGGGTCTTTGAGCCCGAGGTGCTGAAGGTATATGCAAAGCACTATCAGACCGGAGAAGTTATTCCGGATGCACTGATTGAGAAAATTGAGAAAGCCGGCAAATTCAACCAGGGATTCATCACCGTGGAGTACCTGGCTGCCTCATTACTGGACATGGAGTATCACTCCCTCACCGAACCGGTTGAGATAAATGTGGGCGAGTTTGAGAAGAGCACCATGGAGAAGTACGGACTGATAAAAGAGATCATTCCCCGCTATCGGTCGACATATTTCAGCCACATCATCGGAGGTTATTCGGCCGGTTACTACAGCTATATCTGGTGTGAGCAGCTTGACGCTGACGCTTTCAAAGCCTTCAAGGAGACGGGTGACATCTTCAACAAGGAGGTGGCAGCCCGTTTCGAGAAAGAGATCCTTTCACGCAAGGGATCGAGGGATGAACTTGAGATGTGGGTTGCCTTCAGAGGTCGTGAGCCGAGCATTGAAGCCCTGCTTGAGAACCGGGGACTGCTGAAACAGTGAGGCTCTGACCTGCAGGGTGAGATGACGAAATAATCATCCTGCCCTGATAATTGATCTGACATGAAAATATTCCTCCCGGGGTGCAAACTTCCGGGAGGTTTTTTTGCTGGCGTAATGAACCTCCCGGCGGGAACCTGAAACGGGAAAAAGGGACCTCCCTGGTTGTGAAAATCAACTCTCCGAAAGAGTC
This sequence comes from Bacteroidales bacterium, assembly GCA_011620595.1. Lineage (GTDB taxonomy): Bacteria > Bacteroidota > Bacteroidia > Bacteroidales > VadinHA17 > SR-FBR-E99. The sequence goes on from WOYX01000019.1 coordinate 67,181, forward strand.
GAGAGGCGCCTGATGTCAAGGATCCTGACTTCACGGCGGTCAACGGAGATGAGCCCGTCACTCTCCATCCCACTGACGGCCCGCGCCAGTGAAGGCCTGGTGACCCCGAAATAGTCGGCCAGCTCCTGCTGTGTCCGGTTGATGACAACCCTGCCTGAGTTCGCTCCCGGCAAAGAGCTAATGTAATGGGCATACTTCTCCCTGATGGTCCGGAATGAGAGGAAGCGGAGCCTGTCAGACAGAAAGAGTGCCCTTGTGCATACTGCCGTGAGATAATTCAGCAGTAACCTGCGGTCATTATTCATCAAGGTAAGAAATTCAGCCCTGCCGATGATAAGTAACTCGGCATCTGTATTGGCAATGACATTGACCGGGTAACGGGCTTCCTTACCATAAATGAATGCGGCAGCAAGAGCCTGGGGAGGATGGATATCTTCAATCTTGATTGTCCTGCCGGTAAGATCCGTCATCTCACCCCGCACACTGCCCGAAAGCACAATCATCACCGAGGATATATCATCGCCTTCAATCACCACCATGGCGCCGGCCGGAAAAGAGCGCGACCTGTAGTTGACGCTGTCAATTATACCGTCTATCTCCGTGTCACTAAGACCGCTGAATAAAGGTGACCTGTTAAGAACTGGAAACTTCATCTGTTTTATTTGTGCTTCAAAATTAACACAATTTGTAACAAATGTTACACTCCGTGTTGTTTGTTGTCCCTACTTTTGTGGCTGAAGATTGCAAAAAGAGAGATGGAAAGGGATATAATAAAGATGTTAACTTATAAATCAAACTAAAAACAGAAAGAGATGAGCATGTTTTGCTATCAGTGCCAGGAAACAACAAAAGGAACCGGATGCGTCGTCAGGGGCGTATGCGGAAAGACGGAAGAGGTTGCACAGTTGCAGGATATTTTGATCTATGTCGCCAAGGGGATCTCAATCCTCGGAACCATAGCACGGGATAACCGATATTCAAACGTCAGGGTTGACAGGTTTGTACAGGAGGCCCTCTTTACAACCATCACCAACGCCAACTTTGACGGTGGAAAGATCATCGAAAGGATTCATGAGGGTGTGGAGCTAAGGGAAAAATTCATCGGTGAGATGAAGGCTCACGGGATAGAGATTCCGGGTGACCTTCACCCCAGTGCCACCTGGAAGCCGGCCGACGGTGAGGATCTGATGGAGACTGCCGCCAGTGTGGGTGTTCTGACCACTGAAAATGAGGATATCAGGTCACTGCGCCAGCTGGTAATCTACGGTGTCAAGGGCATGGCAGCCTATGCCGAGCATGCCGGCAACCTCGGCTTCAACAGCGACAGCGTTGACGCCTTCATCCAGCGTGCGATTGCCGCCACCACCAATGACAGCCTGACTGCTGACGAACTCGTGGCTCTGGTCCTTGAGACCGGCAAGCACGGTGTTGAGGTGATGGCTCTGCTTGACAAGGCCAACACCACCGCCTACGGCAACCCCGAGATAACAGAGGTAAACATAGGCGTGAGGAACAACCCGGCCATCCTCATCAGCGGACATGACATGAAGGACATGGAGGAGCTGCTGCGCCAGACAGAGGGAACGGGGGTGGACGTCTACACCCACAGTGAGATGCTGCCGGCAAACTACTACCCGGCATTCAAGAAGTACAGCCATTTTGTCGGCAACTACGGCAACTCATGGTGGAAGCAGGCCACCGAGTTCGAGACCTTCAACGGGCCGGTGCTCTTCACCACCAACTGTATTATTCCGTTGCGCGACAGCTACCGCGACCGCGTCTACACTACCGGTTCGTCTGGATATCCCGGCTGCCCTCATATTCAAGACAGGGAACCCGGCAAGGAGAAGGACTTCTCGGCAATAATTGAGCATGCAAAAAAATGCGCTCCACCGAAGGAAATAGAAAACGGAACCATCATCGGAGGTTTTGCACACAACCAGGTGCTTCAGCTTGCCGACAAGGTAGTTGACGCTGTCAGGAGCGGAGCTATACGCAAGTTTGTTGTCATGGGCGGATGTGACGGCCGTATGAAGAGCCGTGAGTACTACACGGAATTCGCGCAGAAGTTGCCGAAGGACACTGTGATACTTACCGCAGGCTGTGCCAAGTACCGCTACAACAAGCTCAAGCTTGGAGACATCAACGGCATCCCGCGCGTGCTCGACGCCGGTCAGTGCAACGACTCCTATTCACTCGCCGTCATAGCCCTGACTCTTAAGGATCTGTTCGGCAAGAGTGATATCAACGAGCTGCCCATAGCCTACAACATCGCATGGTATGAGCAGAAGGCCGTCATCGTGCTGCTGGCTCTCATCTACCTGGGCGTGAAGAATATCCACCTCGGACCCACCTTACCGGGATTCCTCTCTCCCAACGTGGTCAATGTGCTTGTCGGGAAGTTCGGCATTGCAGGTATCACCACCGTTGACGAGGATATGAAGATACTGATAAACTAAAGAGCGGGCAGGAGCTGCCTGAAATTCCATGATTAAAATCGCCGATTCCCGGTTGCCAACAACCCGGTAGAGGCGCTTTTTTTATTACCTGATGCCAGAAAACCTTCCCTGCCGATAATTTCCGGTCATCCATAGATAGCATAAATATTATGCGGAGATGCAGCGTCGACCGGCAACTGTCTGGCTGATCCGGCCGGCAAGGCTGATACTCAACTGCATCAAGATTATACGAACAGTCATAAATATTGATCAATAATTTCCTAACTTAAAAGCCTGATTCCATACAGGACCACATTACCAAAACCTGAGAACCATGGATGCGGGAAAGGGGAAAAGTGCACCAGGGGAAAAATATTTCCTGGGACTTGATGTCGGATCCGTTTCACTGAACACCGTGTTACTTGACAGCTCCGGCAGGATAGTTGAAGACTTCTATGATTATGTACACGGCAAGCCGTTCAACAAGCTTCATGAACGGCTCACGCTGCTGCAGAATGATTATCCTGCCGATACCATCGAAGGGGTTGCCCTGACAGGCACGGGAGGCAAGCTGGCTGCGAGTCTGATCGGGGGCATCTTCGTCAACGAGATCATCTCGCAGGCTGCCTCCACCGGGCGGCTCTACCCTGATGCGCGCACCGTGATAGAGATCGGTGGCGAGGATTCGAAACTTATAGTTCTTGAGAGGGAGCCGGGCGATGAGTATGCCAGGCTGGTCGACTTTGAGATGAACAGCATCTGTGCGGCCGGCACAGGGTCATTCCTTGACCAGCAGGCAAGGAGGATCGGTGTGCCGATAGAGAAGGAGTTCGGAAAAATGGCCATGAAGTCAGTCAACCCGCCGCGTATTGCCGGCCGCTGCAGTGTCTTCGCCAAGAGCGACATGATACACCACCAGCAGATAGCCACACCGCTTCATGATATTGTCGCAGGGCTCTGCTTCGCCCTGGCAAGGAACTTTCGAAGTACCGTCGCGCGCAGCAAGGAGATAAGGAAGCCTGTCATCTTCTCCGGTGGGGTGGCGGCAAACGCGGGCATGATACGGGCCTTCAGGGAGGTGCTCGGTCTGACGGGTAATGAACTGATCATCCCTGAGCATCATGCATCCATGGGTGCCATAGGTGCGGTTATGTATGTACGGTCCAACGGCACTGAGCCCGGAAAATTTGCCGGGCTGCAGAAGCTGAAGGAATATCTTGAAAGCAACACCTCCGTCTTTGTCAGCCTCCCGCAGTTGAAGGAGTCCGAAGCCCTTTACACCAAGGAGGTGAGGTTCATTAAGAACGGACTCGAAAAGCTGCCCGTCTACCTGGGTGTTGATGTGGGATCGCTCAGCACCAACGTTGTGCTCATCGATGCAGATCACAACGTCGTGGCCAGACGCTATCTCCCCACTGCCGGCAAGCCGCTGGAAGCAATACAGAGAGGCATGAGCGAGATCTACGATGAGGTAGGCGAAGAGGTGGAGGTGATCGGCGTCGGTACCACAGGCTCCGGCCGGTATCTCACAGGCGACTTCATCGGTGCCGACACCATCCGCAACGAGATCACGGCACAGGCCACGGCAGCCATCGACTATGACCCCACCGTCGATACGATCTTTGAGATAGGCGGTCAGGATTCAAAGTACATCAGTATTGAGAACGGGGTGGTAGTCGATTTCGAGATGAACAAGGTGTGTGCTGCCGGCACCGGCTCCTTCCTGGAGGAGCAGGCCGAGAAGCTTAACATAAACATCGTGGGTGAGTTCGGAAAAATGGCCCTGAAATCGGCCTCACCCGTGAAGCTGGGCGACCGCTGCACTGTCTTTATGGAGTCAGACCTGAACAGCTTCATGCAGAAGGGCGCCCGTAATGACAACCTGGTGGGCGGACTGGCCTACTCGATAGTATACAACTACCTTCAGAAAGTGGTTGCTGACCGCAGGATTGGCGATAAAATATTCTTCCAGGGCGGGGTGACCAACAACAAGGCCGTGGTGGCTGCCTTTGAGCAGGTACTGGGAAAAAAGATCATCATCCCGCCACATTTCGACGTTACGGGAGCCATCGGCGCTGCCATACTGGCGCAGAATATGATGACCGAAGGCCATAAGACAACATTCAAGGGTTTCGGCATATGCAATGCATCATATAAGACCACCAGGTTTGTCTGCAACGGCTGCACAAACCACTGTGAGATCAGCAGGGTGAAGATCGCCGGCGAGAGCAAATCACTGTATTACGGTGGCCGCTGTGAAAAATATGAAATAGATTCAAGAAAGAAAAAAACAGACCATCTGCCCAATCTATTTAAGAAGAGAACCGAGATGCTCATGGGCGATTACCGGGAGAGAGAGGTTGACGGCAAGCCTACGGTGGGCATCCCCAGGGCGCTTATGATCTACTATCAGCAGTTCCCATTCTGGAGGACATTCTTTGAGGAGGTGGGTTTCAACGTTATCCTCTCGCGGGAGTCGGACAAGAGCCTTGTGACACGATCACTGGAGACCGTCACGGCGGAGACCTGTCTTCCAGTGGAGCTGATGCACGGGCATGTCATGGACCTGATCGACAGGGGTGCTGACTATATATTCATGCCCTTCATCGTAAGCGGTAAATACCGCGAGGGAGACACCACCACCAACTCAAACTGTCCGTGGATACAGTCGTTTCCCTTCATGATCAGGGCTGCCCTTCGGGGTAAGGTGGATGAGAAAAGGTTTCTCACTCCCACCCTCCATTTCAGGTATTTTGAGAGGGCGCTGGTAAAGGAGATGATATCTTTCTTCGGCGAGAGGTTCAGGCTTGACGCCGGAAAGATAAAGAATGCGATATACAAGGCTGACGGCGTTCAGGTGGCCTTTGAGAAGGGGCTGACGGAATATGGCAAAACGGTGATGGATAATCTTCCTGAAGGTTGCCGTCCGGTCATCATCCTCGGCCGGCCATACAACAGCACAGACCCTCATCTGAACCTCAACCTGACGGAGAAGCTGCTTGCGCAGAATGTCATGCCCATACCGCTTGACATGCTTGATCTCTCACTGGCGCACATCTACGGCAACTACCGGAACATGTACTGGCCCAACGGGCAGAAGATGATCGCCGCGGCCCAGCATGTGGCCCGCACCGACGGACTTTACGCTGTCTATATCAGCAACTTCAGGTGCGGTCCCGACTCCTTCATATGGCATTATGTCACCGAGGAACTGAAGGGTAAACCTTTCCTCCACCTGGAGGTGGACGAACACTCAGCCGATGCCGGCATGGTGACACGCATCGAAGCCTTCCTTGACAGCCTGAAGGGATCAGAACAGAATGAGAAGAGGGAGATCGAGGTTATCAGGCCGCGGCCCAGTCCTGCCGAGCCGCCGGTGAACAGGACGCTCTACTTCCCATATATGCATGACGGTGCCTATTTTATTGCTGCGGCAGCGCGCAGCGTGGGCATCCCCTCGGAGGTTCTGCCCAAACAGACCGAAGAGGACATTGCACTGGGAAGAAAATACACCTCCTCCAGGGAGTGCTTCCCGATGATATGTACCACCGGCAGCTTCCTCAAGAAGCTTATGGAACCCGGCGCCGACCCTTCGAAGATGAGCTTCTTCATGCCCGACCATAATGGTCCCTGCCGCTTCGGGCAGTACAACCAGTTCCAGAGGATACTCTTTGACCGGCTCGGGTTCAGGGAAGCAGAGCTGGTGACACCCTCCAATGACACATCATATGCTGACCTGGCCGGTGACCGCAGCCAGCGCTTCCGCGTCAATGCCTGGAAAGGATTTGTGGCCTTTGACTATATCAGGAAGCTCTATCGGGAGACAAGGCCCTACGAGCTCAACCCCGGCGACACTGAAGCGATATACCAGGCTGCCCTGAAGAGGGCCGGGGATTCCATAGAGAATAACTGCAGGGGATTACGAAGGATCCTGGTGGAAACGGCGCACGAGTTCATGGCGGTGAAGGTTGACAAGAGCCGCAGGAAGCCTGTCATTGCGGTGATAGGCGAGGTCTACATGCGCGACAATGCCGGGTGCAACGGCAACATCGCCAACAGGCTTGAGGCGCTGGGTGCTGAGGTGTCCATCGGTCCCTTCTCGGAATGGATAACCTACTCCACCCACCGCTATACGCGCGACAGCCGGTGGAAGAATGACACCAAAGGTGTGATCAAATCGAAGATACAGGCCATCGGCCAGGAGGTGATCGTCGAATATCTCCTCAGGGGCATCAACAAATATACTGACACCACCAAGGATGTCTCGCTTCATGAGATGCTTGATCTGAGCAACAGGTATGTCAGTGAGTTCTATGACGGTGACCCCCCGATAGCCATAGGTACCTCGGCAGCACTGGCACATAGGGGCGTCTCGGGCATAGCAGCCATACTGCCCTTTGCCTGTATGCCGGGAACACTGGTGGCATCGGTGAGTGACTCATTCAGGAAGGACAACAACAACATTCCCTTCCTGAATATACCCTATGACGGACAGGATACCGTCTCCCTGGAGACCAGGCTGCAGGCTTTCGTCTTCCAGGTCAGGGAGTATGCTGAGGCTCACCAACCAGTGTCATCTCATCAATGAGATAGCCGGCGCCGGCGAACTTGTCTATCAGGAAGAGCACGTACCTGATGTCAAGGCTTATGTTGCGGCTCTGCTTAGGATTGTACATGATATCCGATGCGACACCTTCCCAGGCACGGTCAAAGTTGACACCTATAATGTGACCCTCAGCATTGAGAACCGGGCTGCCCGAGTTACCTCCTGTGGTGTGGTTATTGGCGATGAAGCAGACTGGCACGTCGCCGTCTGTGGTGGCATACCTGCCGAAATCCTTCTTTTCATAGAGCTCCCTCAGCCTGTCAGGCACATCATAATCATATATCTCCGGGTTATCCTTCTCCATCACTCCGGTCAGGGTGGTCTGGTGCCTGTGGTAGACGGCATCACGGGAGTCATACCCCATAACCTTGCCATATGCCAGCCTTAGGGTAGAGTTGGCATCAGGATAAAAGACCCTGTCGCTGCCCTGTTCCATCTGTGCTGCCATGTAGAGCCTGTTCAGCTTCTCAAGACGGGTATTGTGCGATGTCAGCTCCGGCCTCACCCTGTCATTCAGCAACTCTGATGCCGACTGGGCCAGAATATAAAAGGGATCCTTTCTGACCTTCTTCGCGTCAAACTTGCTTAGCAGTGCATTGACCCTGTTCTCATCGGTGAAGAGTGACTTCTCATAAAGTTTATCGACAATTGATCCGAAGTCCCCCCTGCAGGAGGTATAGAGAGCCTTATATGCCGGTGCCTGCCACTCCGGGGCGATGTTTTTGCCGTAGAGGTCCATCACCGCAACAAATAGCTTCTTATCTACCGAAGGGTCATAGTTCCTGAAAAAGCCGGTGACATAACTCTTCACCCTCTCTATCTCCTTATCCAGCTCCGTGTTCTTTTCCGACGCCAGCTCCACAGCCCTCATGAACCTTCCTGCCAGTCCGACAGCCTCAGCCCCGCTGCTGAAGAACACCTCGGAGGTATAGATATTCACAAGGTATAAATCCTGGTAGCTGTTGTATATCTCACTGTACTGGTCAAAAATCTCGCCGTATTTCCGGATACGCTCCGGCTCTTCAGCCACCCATGCCGCAAACTCCTTCTCAAAAGCTTGCTTGCGCTCCACGGCGTTCATCCTGTCGAGGCTCTGTATCTCTCCTATCCACTTTTTCCATCCGTTGGCCATTCCGAAAGACTTGGCCGAATACTTGAGTCTGACCAGCGGGTCCTTTGCCATCTCCTGCTCCATTATTGAGATTTTTTTGCCGCGTATCTCCACTTGCTTCGGGTAGATAACATCCTTGAGCATCCGGATGTGGTGCGATGGTGCATATTCCTGTGTACGTCCCGGATAGCCGAATACCATGGTGAAGTCGCCCTCCTTCACGCCCGCAAGAGAGACGGGGAAATGGTATGCAGGCCTGTAGGGCACATTGTCCGCTGCCCAGGATGCCGGTTTATTATCCTTGTCGGCGTAGACCCTGAAGAGGGAGAAGTCGCCTGTATGACGGGGCCATACCCAGTTGTCAGTGTCACCACCGAACTTGCCGATGGCGGATGGTGGTGCCCCCACCAGCCTTACATCCTGGAAGACCTCATTGACGATCAGGAAATACTGGTTGCCAAGAAAGAAGGGTCTTACCGCTGCCAGGTAATCTGTTCCTTCAATTGCTTTGGCATTGATTTTAACAATATTTGCATTGATCAAGGCCTCCCTTTTGCTGTCATCCATATCATCAGACACCCCTTCAAGGACCCTGTCTGTCACATCCTCCATATACTTCAGGATGGTGACGGTTAGCCCGGGATTGGGCAGCTCCTCTTCATGGGAGGCTGCCCAGAAACCGTCGGTCAGATAGTCATGTTCCAGGGTAGAGTGTCTCTGTATAGAGCCGTACCCGCAGTGGTGGTTGGTGATGAGAAGCCCCTGGTCAGAGATGAACTCACCGGTGCAGCCACCGCCGAAAAGCACAACGGCATCCTTCATTGAGGCCTTGTTAATACTGTAGATGTCCTCGGCCGTAAGTTTAAATCCGTTCTCCTGCATGAGGCTGATATTGTACTTCTCTATCAGAAGCGGTATCCACATGCCTTCATCAGCCACAGCCGGGACTGACAACATTGAGAGAAGCAAAATAGCGGTTAAGGTTTGTTTCTTCATATCATTAATTCTTTTTGTTTACTGTAAATTTCATCAGTTCGGTCAGGAGGTCGCTGACGGGCATGCCTACTACGTTATAGTATGATCCCTCTATCCGGGTGATGCCTCTGAGTCCTATCCACTCCTGTATGCCGTATGCTCCCGCCTTGTCAAGCGGAGCGTATCTCTCAACATAATATGCAATCTCATCCTCCTGCAGCTTGCGGAATCTCACCCTGGTAGTAACGGAGAAGGTATGACTGCGTCTGCTGTCTCGCAGGCAAATGGCAGTTATAACCTCATGTTCGCAATCTGACAGCAGTCTGAGAAAGCGGGCGGCCTCATCCCTGTCTGCCGGCTTACCAAGCAGCCTGTCGCGGCACCATACTACAGTATCTGCGGTAATGACAATCTGCTTTGCCCTTATTGGTTCCTTCCATGCCCGTGCCTTGGCTGCAGCGAGATATTCGGCGATCTCCCTTCCCGACAGTCCCTCAGGCCAGACCTCATCATATTCTGCAACAGCCGCGGTGAAGGTGAGCCCTGCCTCCTCAAGCAGATGTCGCCGCCGTGGTGAGGCTGAAGCAAGAACAAGCTCATAGTTCTTCAGTCCGTCAAAAGCCATTGTCAGAAGATTTTTCCGGAGGTGATTATAGCCCCGGCCACAAGGGAGTAAAGCATTCCCGCCACCATGATCAGTTTTATCAGCCTGCTGGCCATATGAAACTGCTGTTTATCCCTGCCGGCAACAACAATGTAGATGACAGACAGCAGAGGCACGGCAAGCAGGAGTGAGATATAGACGAGGGTGATGGTGTCATGGAGAAACCTGTTCCACACCAGGTAGAAGAGCACCAGGGTAACCAGCGACAGCCCTGTGACAATCGTCTTGCAGGTAATCAACCCACATCTGACCGGCAGGGTCTTCATGCCTGCCTCCCTGTCCCCCTCACAGTCTTCCATATCCTTAATGATCTCCCTTATGAGTGTTGTAAGGAAGGCGAAGAGGGAGAATCCGCCTACCCACCAGAAGAGGATAGCCACCCCCGGGAAGTCGGTCAGCACCCCGGAATAGTAAGAATAGATCGGGGCTCCGTCATAGACCACAACCAGCATGGGTATCATGGCTACCAGCAGGGCAACGATGATATTACCGATAAGGAATTGCCTCTTGAATGTTGATGAATAAAACCAGAGAAGCCCTGTGATGAGTACAAAGAAGATGCCCAGCCAGATATATCCTATTCGTGCCGAGACATAGGTTCCGCCTGCCACCCCGAGGATGTTGAGCACATTGTGGTACATTATTGCCGTGCGCCTGGTAATGGTGTTGCCCACTATGATCCTGCCCCTGTTGATAAAATCGGTCCGGATATCAAAGTAATCGTTGATGACATATCCGGCGGCTGTTATGAGACATGCTGAAAGGACCAGGATAAGAAAGTCGAACCATCCCAGCTGGAAGGTCATGCGTGTAACCAGCAGCGGGTTATCGGCCATGGTGACAGGTATGGCATTAAGCAGAGGCCTGATGATGGCATAGCGCATCAGCATCATCGTAATTGCCACCACCAGCAGGTTGGGCAGCCTGACGAGACTCATCAGGTCAACAATCTTCTTACCACGAGAATGCTTCATGGTCCATCCATTTGTTATGCAGTCTGAGCGCCTGCTCTATCACATCGCGTACGCACCCCTCACCTCCGCGCTTGTCAGAAATGTATACAGATATCTGTTTGATTTCGCTGTCAGCATCGGCAGGGCAGACAGGCAGTCCAACCATTTTCATCACCTCGATGTCAGGTATGTCATCACCCATATAGAGAATGTGTTTCAGATCCACCTTCCACCGGGCCACAAGCTCCTTCATGCTCTCGCTTTTGGTCCGCGAGTTGAGGAAAACATCGTTTACACCCAGTAGTTTGAGTCGTTTCAGGTACTCTTTTGAGTTTGCGCCTGAGATGATGCCAACCCTGTATCCCTTCTTCACTGCCAGTTGAATGGCGTAGCCGTCCCTGAGGTTGACCGACCGCAGCGGTACTCCCCATTCGGACATGGCAACCGTCTGGGAGGAGAGCACCCCGTCAATGTCAAAAACAAATGCGGTGACGGAGCTCAGTTCTGCCTTGAAGTTGGTCATTTCCTGCCGTTTTTATAGTATCCGGAGATCATGCTGCTGACCAGCCGGTAGAGTTCCTGGTGTTGAGGCGAGAAAGATAACAAATCGATATGACTTTTCACCGTACCCTCATCATCCCTTTTGGCGGGCCCTGTCTGTGCCAACACCGGCCCCATGCGCAGCACCTTGCGCATCGTCTCCTCTGCCAGGGGTTTAAGCAGCGAAGGGTCGAACCCTGCCTCTGCAGCGATGACCTCACCTGTGGTCATCATGAAATTCGAGAAGTTATTTGTAAAGACGGCTGCCACATGGAGCTTTGACCGCTGCAGGGAGTCGCACTCCCACGTTCCTGCACCGACACTGTTTCCAAGCTCTCTGAGCATCTCAAGTGACCGGCTGTCCGTTGCCTCGATGAAAAACGGCACCTTGCCAAGATCAGGGAAAAAGCCTTTGGTGAATGTCTGAAGCGGATAAAGAACCCCGGCGCTCCGGTTGCGTCCCAGGGCTGCCAGGGAGACACTCCCTGCGGTGTGTGCCAGCATTGTGCCGGCAGGTATTTTCACTCTGGCGGCAACCTCCGCGATGGCGGAATCAGTAACGGCAAGGAACAGGATATCACAGCTGTCAGGAACGGAGAGGTCTCTTCTGTGCTGCGCCCCTGTCAATGCCGACAGTTCTCCGGCACTCTCACCACCTTTTGAGGCTATCGAGATTATCCTGTGACCCGCGGCTGCGAAACCGGCACATAGTGAGGAGGCTACATTGCCTGCACCGATGAATGATATGTTGTATGTCGCCACTCCGGATGAGGCTTGTGGTGTGAGACAGGCAGCAGCATCACTTGCCGAACTCATAGGCTGCCACGCTGGTAACCTGTATCTGGTATATCCTCATGGGATTGTAGTAGTAGGAGTTACTGCTGCTCATCAGGTAGTTGCACTCATAAAAGAAGGGACCGGAAATGAGTATCTCCTCACCCTGCTCAAACTTGGTCAGCTCACTCATCCACTCGGAAGGATTGCAGAAGTAGTATATTGAATAGGAATCCCCAAGAGGAGTAAAACGGGCAGTGTTGTTGTCGGCATCATATGAGATATAAACGTGTGTGCTGCCAAGGGTGTCAAGGGCATCACCGTCACATCCGCATTTAGGCTGCTTCTTGCAGCCTCCCGCCAGAATCACCCCTGCGGTCACTATCAGAACAATGGCTGAATTGGCAAGTATCTTTTTCCTTTTCATGGTCTCTGTTGTTAATCACCTGCAAAATAACGCTTATTTTCCGTCTCTGCAAAAAAAGCAAGCCGGTTGATCTCTCAACCGGCTCAATTCCAAGTCCCCAGTCAATCAAGCCTGGGCTGTGGGTCCTCCGAAGGCGGGAGGCATGACAGGCCCTGAACCCTTCATCTCGCGTATGGGACCATGAACGGCCTCATACTTGGCGATATTGTCATTGAGAGCAGCCACAAACCTCTTCGCATGTTCAGGCGTGAGTATGATCCTCGACTTGACCTTTGACTTGGGCACTCCGGGCATGATCCGTATAAAGTCAATTACGAATTCAGAAGGTGAGTGAGTTATCACTGCCAGGTTTGAATAAACTCCCTCGGCAACATCTTCACTTAGCTCGATGTTAAACTGGTTCGGATTCTTGGTATCTTCCATGACAATGTTGATTTATTCCTGTTCCTGTTCCTGTTCCACCTCACTGGGATTCCTCTCGGCATGGACAAGTGTCTCATAGTCATCAAGGGATCCGACAATTATGTTGTTATATTCCCTCAGTCCCGTTCCTGCCGGTATCAGGTGACCCACAATCACATTTTCCTTCAGCCCCTCAAGGAAGTCGACCTTTCCTAGTATGGCAGCTTCATTCAACACCTTAGTGGTCTCCTGGAATGATGCGGCAGAGAAGAAGCTGTTTGTCTGAAGGGCGGCACGGGTGATACCCTGCAGCACCTGCTGTGAGGTTGCCGGTATGGCATCCCTTGCCTCTATCAGCTTGAGGTCACGCCTCCTGAGCAGCGAGTTCTCATCCCTGAGCTTGCGGGCCGTGATAACCTGTCCGGGCCTCAGCGTCTGGCTGTCACCCGAATCAAGCACGATCTTCTTGCCGTATACCCAGTCGTTCTCATCCATGAACTCAATCTTGTCAACAACCTGACGTTCAAGGAATTTAGTATCACCCGGATCGATGATCTCTACCTTGCGCATCATCTGTCTCACGATGATCTCAAAGTGCTTGTCATTTATCTTCACACCCTGAAGGCGGTAAACCTCCTGTATCTCGTTGACGATATACTCCTGCACCTTTGTGGGGCCCTTGATGGCAAGGATGTCAGCCGGGGTGACTGCTCCGTCGGAGAGAGGTATCCCTGCTCTCACATAGTCATTCTCCTGTACAAGAATCTGTTTTGAAAGCGGCACCAGGTACTTCTTAATCTCACCCGATTTGGATGTGATGGTAATCTCCCTGTTACCCCTCTTGATCTTGCCATAGGTCACCTCGCCGTCAATCTCCGTGACAATGGCGGGGTTTGACGGGTTACGTGCCTCAAACAGCTCCGTAACGCGCGGCAGACCACCGGTGATGTCACCCGATTTACCAACGGCCCTCGGTATCTTCACGATAGTGTCTCCGGCAACAACATGCTTATTGAGGTCAGTCACCAGGTGAGCTCCCACGGGCAGGTTGTATGATTTGATCTCCTCACCCTCGGGTGACATGATCTTGATAGTCGGGTTCTTGGTTTTGTCGCGGCTCTCAATGATCACCTTTTCCTTGAATCCTGTCTGTTCGTCAGACTCCTCGCGGAACGTCACACCCTCTATCAGGTAGTCAAAGGCCACCTTACCGGCCACCTCGGAGATAATGACCGCGTTGAACGGATCCCATTCGCAGATGAGGTCACCCTTGTTCACCTCCTGGTTAGGCTTGATAAAGAGTTTGCTTCCGTAAGGAATGGTATTTGTCGTAAGGGTTATGCCGGTGGTTTTGTCTATGATTCGCATCTCGCCCAGTCGTCCGATAACAATATCGATCTTTCCCTTCTCAGGGTCTTTCCTGCTGACGGTTCTCACCTCCTCTATCACCGCGATACCGCCGTACCTGGCCACCAGGCTTGATTCGGTGGTGATGTTTGATGCGGTACCTCCGACGTGGAATGTACGCAGCGTCAGCTGTGTGCCGGGCTCTCCGATACTCTGTGCAGCGATCACGCCCACGGCCTCACCCTTCTGTACCATTCTTCCTGTTGCCAGGTTACGGCCGTAGCACTTGGCGCATACACCCTTTTTGGATTCACAGGTGAGCACCGAACGTATCTCTACCTGCTCTATGGGGGAGTCTTCGATACGGTTGGCAACATCCTCCGTTATCTCCTCCCCGGACTCGATGATCAGTTCGCCGGTAAGAGGGTTGTATATGTCATGAACGGTTGTGCGGCCGAGGATCCTGTCATAGAGTGACTCGACTATCTCCTCATTGTTCTTGATGGCGGTAGCCACCAGCCCGCGCAGTGTTCCGCAGTCCTCCTCATTGATGATCACATCCTGCGATACGTCAACAAGACGGCGCGTCAGGTATCCTGCGTCAGCGGTCTTGAGGGCCGTATCGGCAAGACCCTTACGGGCACCGTGCGTTGAGATGAAGTACTCGAGCACCGACAGTCCCTCTTTGAAGTTCGAGAGGATGGGGTTCTCGATGATCTCCGAGCTTGATGAGCCCGACTTCTGCGGCTTGGCCATAAGACCCCTCATGCCGGAGAGCTGGCGTATCTGCTCCTTGGAGCCCCTTGCGCCTGAGTCAAGCATCATATATACCGAGTTGAAGCCCTGCTTGTCGGTTGACAGCTGCTTCATAAGGCTCTGGGTAAGACGTGCGTTCACATGGGTCCAGATATCGATAATCTGGTTGTACCTCTCATTGTTGGTGATGAAGCCCATGCTGTAGTTTGCCAGCACCTCCTCCACCTGCTCATAACCCTCCTGCACGAACATCTCCTTCTCCTTCGGGATGATAACATCGTCAAGATTGAACGAAAGACCACCTGTGAAGGCCATGCGGAAGCCCAGGTCCTTGATGGCATCGAGGAAGTCGGCCGTCTTGGCGGTACCGGCTTTCTTGAGGACGTTTCCGATGATGTCCCTCAGTGATTTCTTGGTCAGCAACTCATTGATGAATCCCACCTCCTCGGGAACGAACTCATTGAAGAGCACCCGACCCACCGTTGTCTCTATGATATGGTTAACCTTCTGTCCGTCAACAATATCATCTACCTTCACCTTGATGATGGCATGGAGGTCTATCTTGTTCTCGTTGTATGCTATCTGAACCTCTTCCGGTGAATAGAATACGGTGCCCTCGCCCTTGACCTTGATGGATTCGGTGCTCATACGGGCCTTGGTGATGTAGTAGAGCCCCAGTACCATGTCCTGCGACGGTACCGTGATAGGCGCACCATTGGCAGGGTTGAGGATGTTGTGCGAAGCCAGCATGAGTATCTGTGCCTCGAGTATGGCAGCGTTGCCCAGCGGCAGGTGAACAGCCATCTGGTCACCGTCGAAGTCAGCGTTGAACGCCGTACAGACGAGCGGATGGAGCTGTATGGCCTTACCCTCGATCAGCTTCGGCTGGAAAGCCTGGATACCCAGCCGGTGCAGTGTCGGAGCACGGTTGAGCATCACGGGATGACCCTTGAGAACATTCTCAAGGATATCCCATACCACAGGATCCTTGCGGTCAACAATCTTCTTGGCACTCTTTACCGTCTTTACTATGCCACGCTCTATGAGCTTGCGAATGATAAAGGGCTTGTAGAGCTCAGCCGCCATGTCCTTGGGAATACCGGTCTCGTGAAGCTTGAGTTCCGGGCCCACGACGATCACCGAACGTGCCGAATAGTCGACCCTCTTACCAAGAAGGTTCTGACGAAATCGTCCCTGCTTGCCCTTGAGGCTGTCAGATAGTGACTTCAGGGGCCTGTTGGCATCGGTCTTGACAGCATTGGCCTTGCGCGAGTTGTCAAACAGCGAGTCAACAGCCTCCTGCAGCATCCTCTTCTCATTGCGGAGGATCACCTCGGGTGCCTTTATCTCAATCAGTCTCTTGAGACGGTTGTTGCGTATTATCACCCTGCGGTAGAGGTCGTTAAGGTCGCTGGTGGCAAACCTGCCACCGTCGAGCGGAACAAGCGGTCTCAGCTCCGGGGGGATGACCGGTACGATCTTTACTATCATCCATTCAGGCCTGTTGACATTCTTCGATTCCCTGAATGCCTCAACCACCTGCAGTCTCTTCAGAGCCTCGCTCTTGCGCTGCTGCGAGGTCTCCGAATTGGCACGGTGACGGAGTGAATATGAAAGCTCATCAAGATCAAGCTTGTTCAGCAGCTTGTAGAGAGCCTCAGCTCCCATCTCCGCAACAAACTTATCAGGATGCTCATCGTCAAGATACTGGTTTTCCTTTGGCAGCGTCTCGATGATCTCCATGTACTCCTCCTCGGTGAGGAAGTCAAGATACTTGACACCGTCAACCGCCTTGACACCTGGGTTGATAACCACATACTTTTCATAGTATATGATGCTGTCGAGCTTCTTGGTAGGCAGTCCCAGCAGGTAACCTATCTTGTTGGGCAGCGACCTGAAGTACCAGATGTGGGCCACGGGCACCACCAGTGAGATGTGGCCCATGCGTTCGCGCCGCACCTTTTTCTCTGTCACCTCAACACCGCACCTGTCGCACACGATACCCTTGTAGCGTATCCTTTTGTACTTGCCGCAGTGGCACTCATAATCCTTCACCGGACCGAAAATCCTCTCGCAGAAGAGGCCGTCACGTTCAGGCTTGTAGGTGCGGTAGTTGATCGTCTCCGGCTTCAGGACCTCGCCGCTGGATTGGTCGAGAATCTCTTCGGGCGACGCCAGTCCGATAGATATCTTCGTGTAACTGGTCTTCTGTTTGTTATCTCTTCTGAATGACATATGTCTTTCTGTTTTTTTCTGTTGAATTTTTCCCGGCCCTTCTACTCAAGGTTGATGCTCAGTCCCAGTCCGCGAAGCTCGTGCAGCAGCACGTTCAGCGACTCAGGGATGCCAGGCATGGGCATCGGTTCACCCTTGACGATAGCCTCGTAGGCTTTTGCCCTTCCTATCACGTCATCAGACTTGATGGTCAGTATCTCCTGCAGTATGTGAGCAGCGCCAAAGGCTTCCAGTGCCCACACCTCCATCTCACCGAACCGCTGTCCTCCGAACTGTGCCTTACCTCCGAGAGGCTGCTGGGTGATGAGCGAGTAGGGCCCTATGGAGCGGGCATGCATCTTGTCATCAACCATGTGTCCCAGTTTGAGCATATAGATCATACCCACCGTGGCAGGCTGGTCAAAACGCTCACCGGTACCCCCGTCGTAGAGATAGGTGGTACCGTTGCGCGGTAGGCCTGCTTTTTCTGTCAGGCTGTTAATCTCATCCTGGCTGGCACCGTCAAATATCGGAGTCGAGAACTGCAATCCCAGCTCCTTGCCGGCCCATCCAAGGACGGTCTCGTATATCTGACCCAGGTTCATCCTGGAAGGCACGCCCAGAGGGTTAAGGACAATATCCACAGGTGTTCCGTCAGCAAGGAAGGGCATATCCTCCTGCCTTACTATCTTGGCCACAATACCCTTGTTACCGTGACGGCCGGCCATCTTGTCACCTACCCTGATCTTGCGCTTCTTGGCAAGATAGACCTTGGCAAGCCTGACGATGCCTGCGGGCAGCTCATCACCGATGGTGATGTTGTACCTCTTTCTCTTGTAGATACCGTCAATCTCCTTGTACTTGATGATATAGTTGTGAAGCAGCTGCTTGATGCTGTCGTTCTTCTTCTTGTCCGTCGTCCACTTGTTGGGGTTGACATTCAGATAATCAATCTCCTGTAGCTGCTTGAGGGTAAACTTGGCTCCCTTGGGTATGATGTCAACGTTGAGATAATCCTTCACACCCTGCGAAGTCTTGCCGTTGACAAGAATGAACAGCTTGTCCACCAGCCTTGCCTTGAGGTCATCCGAGGCCCTGTTGAAATCGGCGTCTATCTTGTCAATGAGGGGTTTCTCAACGCTCTTTGACTTACGGTCCTTGACAGCCCTGGTAAAGAGTTTCTTGTTGATGACCACGCCCTCGAGTGAGGGGCCTGCCTTCAGTGAAGCATCCTTCACGTCACCGGCCTTATCGCCAAAGATAGCCCTCAGGAGCTTCTCCTCGGGTGAGGGGTCAGATTCACCCTTCGGGGTGATCTTCCCTATAAGTATGTCACCCGGTTTTATCTGGGCTCCGATGCGTATCAGTCCGTTTTCGTCGAGGTTCCTGGTGGCCTCCTCGCTGACGTTGGGTATGTCAGAGGTCAGCTCCTCCATGCCGCGCTTGGTGTCACGCACCTCGAGGATGTATTCGTCGATGTGCACCGAGGTGAAGATATCCTCCTGGACCACCTTTTCGCTTATAACAATGGCGTCCTCGAAGTTGTATCCCTTCCACGGCATGAATGCCACCTTCAGGTTGCGGCCCAGGGCCAGCTCACCGTTCTTGGTTCCGTAGCCCTCCGTCAGCACCTGTCCCTTCACCACCTTCTCTCCCTTTCTGACGATCGGTACGAGGTTGATGGTGGTATTCTGGTTGGTCTTGTGGTATTTGGGCAGCTCGTAACGCTTAACGTCGTCATCGAAGCTCACGAACTTCTCCTCGTCGCTCCTTATGTACCTTATGACTATCTCGCTGGCATCAACATATTCCACCACCCCGTCGCCCTCGGCAACGATAAGTATCCTGGAGTCCTTTATCACCTGTGCTTCGAGTCCTGTGCCCACTATCGGCGCCTCCGGCTTCATCAGCGGCACTGCCTGGCGCATCATGTTCGAGCCCATAAGGGCACGGTTGGCATCATCATGCTCAAGGAAAGGTATCAGTGAGGCGGCGATGGAGGCTATCTGGTTGGGCGCCACGTCCATCATCTGCACCTTGGAGACCTCCTCGAAGGGATAGTCTGCCCCCAGCCTCGACTTGGCCCTGGGGTTGGTGAAGGTGCCGTCAGGATTGAGAGGTGCGTTGGCCTGTGCTACGGTGAGGAGCTCCTCATCCTCTGCGGTGAGCCACTTCACCTCCTCGTTGTTCAGGTTGACCTTGCCTTCATTGACATCACGGTAGGGCGTCTCGATGAAGCCCAGATCGTTAATCCTGGCATAGACGCAGAGTGAGGATATAAGTCCGATGTTCGGACCCTCGGGAGTCTCTATCGGGCATAGCCGTCCGTAATGGGTATAGTGCACGTCGCGCACCTCAAACCCTGCACGCTCACGCGAGAGTCCGCCGGGACCCAGGGCTGAGAGACGGCGCTTGTGGGTCATCTCCGCCAGCGGGTTGGTCTGGTCCATAAACTGCGACAGCTGGTTGGTGCCGAAGAATGAGTTGATGACCGACGAGAGTGTCTTGGAGTTGATAAGGTCAACGGGGGTGAAGACCTCATTGTCCCTCACGTTCATGCGCTCACGAATGGTACGGGCCATACGTGCAAGACCCACGCTGAACTGTGCCGAGAGCTGCTCACCCACGGTACGAACCCTCCTGTTGCTGAGATGGTCGATATCATCAACATCGGTCTTGGAGTTGATGAGCTCAATAAGATAACCGATAATGGCAATGATATCCTCCCTGGTCAGGATCTTGGTATCCATGTCGATGTTGAGGTTGAGCTTTCGGTTGATGCGGAACCGGCCCACACCGCCAAGGTCATACCTCTTGTCTGAGAAGAAGAGCTTGTCGATGACGTCACGGGCGGTAGCCTCATCCGGCGGCTCGGCATTGCGGAGCTGACGGTAGATGTATATTACCGCCTCCTTCTCGGAGTTGCAGGGGTCTTTCTGAAGCGTATTGTATATGATGGCAAAATCGGAGAGACTCATATCCTCACGGTGAAGGAGGATCGATTTGGCTCCGGAGTCGACTATAAGGTCAACATGTTCATTTTCAATGATCGTCTCCCTGTCGAGAACCACCTCGTTACGTTCTATGGAGACAACCTCACCGGTATCCTCGTCAACGAAGTCCTCAACCCATGTACGGAGGACCCTGGCAGCAAGCTTGCGGCCGACGAGCTTCTTAATGTTAACCTTTGAGACCTTATGTTCCTCGGCGAGGTTGAAGATCTCAAGTATGTCCTTGTCACTTTCAAAGCCTATTGCCCTGAGGAGAGTAGTGACAGGAAGCTTCTTTTTTCTGTCAATGTAGGCATACATCACATTGTTGATGTCGGTGGCAAACTCTATCCACGAGCCCTTGAAGGGGATGATGCGTGCCGAGTAGAGTTTGGTGCCGTTGGCATGTATGCTCTGACCGAAGAAGACGCCGGGCGACCTGTGGAGCTGCGAGACTACCACTCTCTCAGCGCCGTTGATGACGAAGGTGCCGCGCTCGGTCATGTACGGTATTACACCCAGGTAGACATCCTGGATGACTGTATCAAAGTCTTCATGCTCGGGGTCAGTGCAGTAGAGCTTCAGTTTGGCCTTCAGCGGGACGCTGAAGGTGAGGCCCCTCTCAATGCACTCGTCTATGGTATAACGCGGAGGATCAATGGAATAGTCGAGAAACTCAAGCACAAAGTTATTCCTGGTATCGGTAATGGGGAAGTTCTCCATGAAGACCTGGTAAAGGCCCTCCTTTCTCCTGTTCTCGGGTGTTGTTCCGAGCTGAAAAAACTCGGAAAAAGATTTAAGCTGAATCTCAAGAAAATCAGGGTACTCAAGCTGCTCTTTCTTGGATGCAAAATTGATTCTTTCGATATTTTTTGAAGACATTTCCGGTAGGATTAAGTGAACTTATAAAAAATGACAAAAAGGCTTAGCTCCGCCTGGTGGCGGAACTAAACCTGTAAACCCGGTAATCAGGTATAACTTATTTAAGTTCAACTTCAGCTCCTGATTCTTCCAATGTTTTCTTAATGCTCTCAGCCTCTTCCTTTGATACGCCCTCTTTCACAGGGCCGGGAGCGGCGTCAACTACTGCTTTGGCTTCTTTCAGGCCGAGTCCGGTGATATCCTTCACAAGCTTAACGATCTGAAGCTTCTGGCCACCTGCACTTTTGAGGATGATATCAAAACTGGTCTTCTCAGCTTCTGCCGGTGCACCGTCGCCTCCTGCTGCCGGAGCTGCTACTGCTACTGCTGCTGCTGCGGGCTCAATGCCATACTCTTCTTTCAATATTTTTGCAAGCTCGTTAACCTCTTTCACGGTTAAGTTCACCAACTCTTCTGCAAATTTCTTAAGATCTGCCATTTCTATAGGAATTTTAATTTGATTAACTAATGAATACTACTTTTTTGAGAGTGTCTCGAGGACACCATGAATTGTGGAACCACCCGACTGCAGTGCGGAGATAACGTTCTTCGCCGGCGACTGCAGAAGCATGATGATATCGCCTATGAGTTCCTCTCTCGACTTGAGTGCGGCGAGGGTCTCAATAAGGTTATCACCCGTATATACTGATTCTTCTACATATGCGCCCTTGATCAGGGGTTTCGGATGCGATTTACGGAACTCCCTGATCATCTTGGCAGGTGTGTTTCCGTTATTCGAGAACATTACAGCAGTTGAGCCTTTAAGCACGGGGATAAGTTCCCCCACTTCGAGGCCGGCCTGCTCCAGTGCTCTGCGGAGGAGGGTGTTTTTAACGACAACCAGTTTGATCTGGTTCTCGAAACACTTCCTGCGCAGGTTGCTGGTGTCAGCAGCATTGAGCTGTGCAGTGTCAGTCAGGTAAAAGTGGCTGTACTCCTTCAGGGTATCAGCCAGACTGTTGATGATATCGGATTTCTCTTCTCTTCTCATAATCTCTCTGAATTTCTTTGTTCAGTTAAACTTCAAGGCTCTTTGGATCAACCTTCAGTCCCGGACTCATGGTACTGGAAAGGAAGATGCTCCTTACGTAGGTACCTTTTGCAGAGGCGGGTTTGAGCTTGTTGATCGTGGAGAGAAATTCCCTTGCGTTTTCAACGATCTTATGAGGTTCAAAGGATACTTTTCCGATGGAAGCATGGACTATACCGGCTTTGTCAACTTTAAAGTCGATTTTTCCCTGCTTAACCTCCTTAACAGCCTTGCCTATCTCCATGGTCACCGTTCCGCTTTTGGGGTTCGGCATCAGACCACGGGGACCCAGCAGGCGTCCCAACTGACCTATCTTACCCATTACTGAGGGCATGGTAATAATGACATCCACATCTGTCCAGCCGCCCTTGATCTTCTCAACCCACTCATCCAGTCCCACATGATCAGCGCCTGCCTCTTTTGCTTCAGCCTCCTTGTCAGGGGTTACCAGGGCAAGAACCCTGACCTCCTTGCCTGTGCCGTGAGGGAGGGAGACAACACCGCGAACCATCTGGTTCGATTTGCGCGGGTCAATTCCCAGCCTTACGTCAATATCGACCGAGGCATCAAACTTTACAGTAGTGATATCTTTTACCAGTGCTGCCGCTTCCGACAAAGTATAAAGCTTGCCGTGCTCGAGTTTCTCGAGGACAAACTTCTGTTTCTTGGTAAGCTTAGCCATTTCTATTCACATAATTAGTTATTTACCCGGGAATGCACCTGTTACGGTGATACCCATACTCCTGGCGGTGCCTGCCACCATCTTCATCGCGGATTCGAGAGTGAAGCAGTTAAGATCCTGCATCTTATCCTCGGCTATAGTCTTTACCTGGTTCCATGATATAGCTGCCACCTTGGCGCGGTTGGGCTCAGCAGAGCCTTTCTTGGCCTTTGTGGCTTCCAATATCTGGACTGCCACAGGGGGGGTCTTGGTGACGAAGTCAAATGACTTGTCGCTGTACACGGTGATGATCACCGGTATGACCTTCCCTGCCTTGTCCTGGGTACGGGCATTGAACTGTTTGCAAAACTCCATGATATTCACACCCTTGGAGCCCAGTGCAGGGCCTACGGGTGGAGATGGATTGGCTGCTCCGCCTTTAATCTGTAATTTGATTAATCCAGCAACTTCTTTTGCCATAATTAAAAATTTGCATTGTTTATAGCGAGAGCATGACTGCCGCTTAAGGAAGCATTATAATTCACGGCTGTCAATTTCCTTATTTCCTCAACTTTCTTTCTCTACCTGCAGGAAGCTCAGCTCCAGCGGGGTCTTGCGTCCGAAGATCTTGACCATCACCTTGAGCTTGCGCTTCTCCTCATTGACCTCTTCAATCACTCCTGTAAAGCTGTTGAAGGGTCCGTCTATTACTTTAACCGTCTCGCCAATCACGAAAGGAACATTCAGTTCCTCTTCGCTGGCTGCCAGTTCATCTACCTTTCCGAGTATACGGTTGATCTCTGCCCTCCGTATCGGTGTCGGTTCACCCGACGAAGTCCCGAGGAATCCGAGAACATTTGGTATGTTGCGCAGCACATGCGGCACCTCACCCACCAGGGCGGCCTCCACTATGACATAACCCGGGAAGAAGGTACGCTCCTTGCTCACCTTTTTTCCGGCACGTATCTGGTAGACCTTCTCGGTAGGTATCAGCACCTGTGTGATGTAATCATGAAGCTTGAGGCGTTCTATCTCACTCTCGAGATACTCCTTCACCTTCTTCTCCTTGCCGCCTATAGCCCTGAGTACATACCACTTTTTGACATTCTCGCTCATCTGTGCCCGCTCCGTTTTATTAATACAAGAGGTTGTAAACAATCCCCATGATCTTGTCAAAGAAGAAGTCTATAACCCAGATGACGAGCGCAAGGATGACAGAGGTGACAAGCACAAGAGTTGCGCTGGCCTGCAGTTCCTGCCAGGTAGGCCACGTTACCTTGTGCATCAGCTCGTTGTATGATTCTTTAAAATATGTTCCTACCTTCATAATTAAGACTCCGTTTTCGCACGGGAGGAGAGGCTCGAACTCCCGACACCTGGTTTTGGAGACCAGTGCTCTACCAACTGAGCTACACCCGTGTAAATTTCATAGGTTATCCGTACGCCTGAGGCGTACGGATACCACCTGAAAATATATGTATATTTAAAAGGTCTTACTCGACAATCTCAACAACAGCACCTGCTCCAACCGTACGGCCGCCTTCGCGGATAGCGAAACGGAGACCCTTGTTGATAGCCACCGGGTAGATGAGTTCAACGGTTATGGTTACGTTGTCACCCGGCATCACCATCTCTGTTCCCTCGGGGAGAGATATCTCGCCCGTAATGTCAAGGGTACGGAGATAGAACTGCGGACGGTAATGGTTGTGGAACGGAGTGTGACGTCCGCCTTCCTCCTTCTTCAGCACGTAGACCTCAGCCTTGAACTTGGTGTGGGGTGTTATTGAACCCGGCTTGGCAAGAACGTGACCTCTCTTGATCTCCTTCTTGTCTACGCCGCGGAGCAGCAGACCGACGTTGTCACCTGCCTCACCCTGGTCGAGGATCTTGCGAAACATCTCAACACCGGTACATACGGTCTTGCGTTTTTCCGAACCCAGTCCCACGATCTCAAGCTCGTCGCCGGTGTGAACTATACCTGTTTCAATACGGCCAGTAGCCACGGTACCGCGACCGGTGATCGAGAAGATATCTTCCACAGGCATGAGGAAGGGTTTCTCATTTTCACGCGGAGGAATAGGTATGTATTCGTCAATGGCATCCATCAGTTCCATGACTTTTTCTTCCCACTTGGCTTCACCGTTCATGGCACCGAGTGCCGAACCGCGGATAACCGGGGCATTGTCACCATCGAACTTGTAGAAGTTGAGGAGATCGCGGATCTCCATCTCAACGAGGTCGATAAGCTCCTCGTCATCAACGGCGTCAACCTTGTTGATGAAGACAACGATCTTCGGCACGTTCACCTGGCGGGCCAGAAGGATATGTTCGCGTGTCTGGGGCATGGGGCCGTCAGTGGCGGCTACAACGATGATGGCGCCGTCCATCTGGGCAGCACCCGTAACCATGTTCTTTACATAGTCAGCGTGACCCGGACAGTCAACGTGGGCATAATGACGCTTTGCCGTTGAGTACTCAACGTGAGCCGTGTTGATCGTAATACCCCTTTCCTTTTCCTCGGGAGCATTGTCGATCGAATCAAAGTCCCTGATTTCAGAGAGACCCTTCTTGGCGAGAACCATCGTAATAGCAGCCGTCAGGGTGGTCTTGCCGTGGTCGACGTGACCGATCGTACCAATATTTACGTGTGGTTTCGACCTGTCAAATTTTTCTTTTGCCATAACTAAAAGCTTATTAATTTAAATTTATATCCAAAGTCTGTTTTGAGCCGATGATGAGAGTTGAACTCATGACCCCTTCCTTACCAAGGAAGTGCTCTACCCCTGAGCTACATCGGCATAATGAGCGGGAGACGGAATTCGAATCCGCGACCCTTAGCTTGGAAGGCTAATGCTCTACCAGCTGAGCTACTCCCGCTTATATCGTTAACCGGCACGTCCCTGCCTGGGGAAGAGTGCATTGATGCTCACTGTCAAGAGTGGGGAGAGCAGGATTCGAACCTACGAAGTCTTCAGACAACAGATTTACAGTCTGCCCCAGTTGGCCACTTTGGTATCTCCCCTTCTCAACAGCGCATGCCTGGTTAGACATACACATTCTCATCACTGAATGAGCCGATGAAGGGATTCGAACCCCCGACCTGCGGATTACAAATCAGCTGCTCTGGCCAACTGAGCTACATCGGCATTCGAAAGAACGTCAGATCAATGAGGAAATACCCTCAAAAATCGGTTTGCAAATGTAGAAATTTTAATTTCAAATGTCAAAATAATATAAAGATTTTTTCCTGCAGCGCTCTTAAACTCCGCGCAGCTTGTTCTTCTGTTTGACTATCTGCCGCTTAAGGGCTGCGACGCAGAGGTCGGTCGCTTCTTCGAAGGTTTTGCTCTGCTTGCGCGCAAAAAGAGGGCCTCCCGGATACTCTACCTTGATCTCCGCAACCTTGTTTTCCCTCTCATCATCATGGTCCAGCCTCAGAAACACTTCCGCACTGACAATATCATCACTTACAAGTGACAGCTTGTTCATCTTCTGCGATACAAAGTCCAGCAACTTCTTGTCAGCGTCGAACCTGACTGAATGAATCTTAATGTTCATGATAGTTCCTCCTGTTTTTTATTGATTGTTAAGCTCTGGGATGAGCCTGTTTATATACTTTCCTGAGCTGTTCGAAGGTATTGTGGGTGTAGACCTGTGTTGCCGAAAGACTGGCATGCCCCAGCAACTCCTTGATTGAATTGAGATCCGCCCCATGGTTGAGCATGTGCGTGGCAAACGTGTGCCTCAGTACGTGCGGACTCTTTTTCTCTACCGTAGTTACCATGGCAAGATACCTCCTTACAATATTGTAAACAGCCTTGTCATACATTTTGTTCCCCCTTGCGGTGACAAAAAACCAGTTGCCGTCAGGCTGTGCCTCCCTTCTTGCTGCGAGATATGTTCCGAGTGATTTTATGAAGCTGCCCGCCAGGGGTATTACCCTCTGCTTTCCTCGTTTTCCCGTCACCCTTACCTGCCCTGAGAAGAGATCCACATCCTCATTGCGCAGACCTATCAGTTCCGACCGCCTCATGCCAGTAAGATACAAAAATTCCACGATAGTGCGGTCACGTATGCCTGAAAAATCATCGCCAAACTTAAAATCGTCAAGCAGCCTGTCGAGCGCCTCTTCGGCAACGAACACAGGTAGCTGACGTGGCTTTCGCGGCAGCTTAAGGGCCGACATCGGGTCAGCACTGCTCATACCATGGCGGCGCAGGTAACGGAAGAAAGTCCTGAGGGCTGACATCTTCCTGTGCACACTGCTCACAGCATAACCCTCCTCAAGCAGTGACACCATCCAGCCCCTTACGGCAGCCGGTGTAACAGAATCATCACTCATCCCGGGATGATTCTCCCCGAGCCAGTGAAAAAACTGATCAAGATCGTTCTGGTATGAAGTAACGGTATGCGGAGAATAGCGCTTCTCGGTACGTATATACTGCAGGAATGATTCCTTTCTCTCCATCAAAGGAACCTTTTGATGTTATTTACTGATGACCTGGCAGACAGCAGCGGGACTACTCCTCCTCCTGCTGCAGTTGCTGAACATAGATGGCCTTCTTTATCTCTTCCCTGCGGCGGACCGAGGGTTTGATGAAAGCCTGGCGCGACCTGAGCTCACGGATAACACCCGTCTTTTCAAATTTCCTCTTGAATTTCTTCAGTGCCCTGTCAATGTTCTCGCCTTCTTTTACCGGTACTATAATCATAATTTAACTTTAGTGTTAAAAACGAGCCGCAAAATTAATATCTATCCAAATCATTTCAAAACTTTTGACAAAATAAATTCATAATCCTCTCCGGTGACCTCTTCCGGGGGTCTTACATATGGTGCCAGTCGCTCAGCCTGCAGGGGTGATATGACTTTCCCTTCAACCAGGCTGCCAAGGGTCAGGGGTGCCTCTGCCAGCGACCGGTAGGCTGTTATGAGCCTTGCCGTCTCGTGTCCGACATATGGATGGCGGGCCAGGGAGCCGAAGGAGGCGCTGTCGAGCAGAAGTGGCCTCACCGCCTCAAAGGTGAGGGTTACCCTTCCTGACACCATCCTGACAACCGTGCTGTCTATACCGTAGACCTCTCCGAGCTGCTCCCTGGCGACAAAACCTCCGAGAAGAGCGCGGTATCTGATGATCCTCTCCGACAGCACCGGACCTATCCCCGGCAGCTGCTCGAGCTCCGCGGCGGTGCAGATGTTAAGGTCAATCATCGGACTCTCGCTGCCGTAATCAGGGTCAGCATTGCCTGTCGCACGATCATCAGCCGTACCGGCATTCCTTCCTGCCGGGCCTGCCGCCGGACGATTCCCTGAACCCGATGCACCGTCAGCATAACTTGATGCCGGAATATCAGCGCTGCCGGGATACCGCTCACCACTGCCCGGCAGGGTTCGCTCTCCTGCTGCCGCGGCATCAGCCCTCTGTCTGCCATTAGCAATTACAATATATGGTATAAGCCGTGCAGCATCAGCTGAGTCAATACCGTAAACCCTGCCTATATCCTCCGGGCGGCGGAACCGTGCCCCGCTGTTCCGGTAGCTTACAAGGGTGGCAGCCTGCCGTTCCGTCAGGCCGAGTTGCAGGAGCTCATCATATGATGCGGCGTTAGGATCGAAGGTGAAAAGCTCCGGCAGAATCCTGTCCGCATTGGCACCTCCGGACTCTGCAGTGACAGCCTCAGACGTCTCATCACTCACCTCACCCCTCTCCGGCACCCGGAAGGCAACAAACCTGAAGATTAACAGCAGGATAAGAAGAACAGAGAGCAGGTACGTACCTCTCCTCTCCCGCCGGTCATGGCCAAACAGCCCGGAAACAGTCTTTCTGAATGACTTCACCTGTTGTAATACAGCAAGAACAGAGGAAAGATAGGCAAAAAACTGAAGCCAGTCAAGGGTCAGTTCTGTCCACAGTCTTCAGTCGGCAGTTGGCAGTCGTGACTTTTGACCAAAGACTGAAGACTGCTGACTGCTGACTTCAGAAAGGATATCCTATTCCGATGACTATCGAGACATCATCCCGGGCATTGAACGGCCTGTTGAGGGGTATCCATTTTGATCCTTCGGAGTATTGGGGGTCACGCAGTTTAAGGCCCAGGTCCGTTCTCAGCAGCAGGAACTTGAGGTCAAACCTCAGTCCGAAGCCTGTTCCCACGGCTATCTCATCGGTGAAGGTACTTATCCTGAACCGGCTCCCGGGTCTGTCATCATCCTGCCTGACAGTCCAGATATTACCCGCATCAAGAAAGAGTGCGCCCTCAAGTATCCAGAAGAGCCTGAACCGGAATTCGGCGTTGGCCACCAGCTTCATATCAGCTGTCTGGTTTATGAACGGGCTATCGGGAATCACATAGGATCCCGGACCCAGTGCCCTGACCACCCATGCCCTGATATCATTGGCGCCGCCACAAAAATACTGCTCCTCGAAAGGCAATACTTGTGAATTACCGTACGGCAATCCCACGCCTGCAAAAAACCTGCACACAAAGCTGCTCTGCTCATTGATCCTGAAATGGTAGCTGGCATCGGCCTCTCCTTTCAGGAATTGTGCGAAGGGCTGGCGGAAGAGGTGGTAAGTGCCATCCTCCTGCTGTCCGGCACCGACAGCCTTGTACCCCAGGTTCAGGAGGTTGCCTGCCGCATCAAAGCCCAGCCTGATATTCCAGTAATCCCTTGATTTCTTAATTATCTGGTTGTTGAAAACAAAGTCGAATCTCCCGCCCATAATGGTGACATCACGGTAAGAGTATGCCAGGTATGACATCTCATCAATGACAGCCTGAAACTCCGGATCCACATAGTGCAACTTCACGACATTGAATGAGAGAGGGTTCAGGTTGAACCTGGTGAACTTGTTGCCACTCCAGTTGTAACCCAGTGATATGTTGGCAACCGAACGTGCATAGATAGGCAGCTTCTGATAGTTGAATCCGGCCTGTATAACCGTCCCGGGGTCATGCTTCCTGATGAAGTTCTCTCCTCCCTGAAACGGGCTCAGGACCCTGGGCAGCCGGAGGATGGCCTCGAGGCCGTACTGCTCGGTATTCTTGAAGCCTTTTACATCTTCGGTGAGAGTCTCATATGCCCCCTTTAGCTTCATGCTGAACAGCTCTGCCCCACGGAAGAGACTCTTGTTCTGATAAACCAGGTTCACTGCCCCTCCCAGGTTGCCTCCGGAGTGAGTGCCCTCAAGCTCTACGCTGAACGACTGCCTCTGCATGGGGGTCAGCTGTATGATACAGTCGAGCACTCCTTCATCTCGCCACCCTTCCGTCAGGCTCCCGGCTTCACTGTATGAGATGTTCACCAGCCTGTGGTTCTTAAGATCGGCAAGGTGGGCCTCGGTCTGCTCTGTATTGGTGACACTGAAGAGAGTGCCGGGCAACACGTACATCGATTGCGTTATAACCTCATGCTTGACCATACTCCTTCCCGGCGGCTCAATGAAATAGATTCCTCTGTGGAAAGTCGTATCAAAGGACATGGTATAACGCTCACCTTCCGTGAGCGCCAGCCGTGGGTCAAAGGAGGGATAGACGTATACATCACCTACACGGTACATCCTGTGGTTGCTGTAGGATGGTCTTCCCCGGCTGTCGGTCGTCGACCGTGGAGTGACAACATAGTTTACGATAACCTGGTGGCTCATCAGTGCACTGTCGATCCGGAAATAGATGTTCTCCGTCGAGAAGGTATAGAATCCGATGTCCCTGACAAAGCGTTCCAGTCTCTTCCTCTCCTTCTGCAGCAGGTCTACATCATAGAGCATACCCCTTTCAATGAGGCAGTTGACAGTATCGCTCAGCACAAGACTCCGTAGCAGCGTATCCTGGATTTCGTATTTTATGTCCTTGATGGTATAGGGACGGCCAGGCTCTATCATATAGATTACCTCAGCCTCCTTTCCCTTTATCCTTATGCTGTCAGCCACACCGGCATTAAAGAAACCCTTTGAGCGCAGATAGCTTTCCAGCTGTCCTGCCGACCTCTCCGCTGCAGCGGGGTCGAAGATCACGGGCTCCTCACCAATACGTCTCAGCCAGCCGTGAGGCCACTTCTCCTTTTCCGGGTTTGAAAGGTTATAAAGCCCGAGATAGAACCGTACTCCGAGGATCTTCTTGTTGGGCTGCTGCCTGATATAGGGTTTCAGGGCACGCTTATCGACCCTGGCAGGCAGCGGATCAACCTGTTCCTGCACCTGCAGCTCACTCCGACTGAGAAGCATCTCACCGCCCGGAACATATTTTGTGGGATTGCACGAGGCAGCCGTGAAAATTACGCCCGTCAGCATAAGGAGTTTGGGCAGGGTAATTTTTATATTTGTCCTCTGATGATCCACCTTAACGGAAAAATAGCGAAAGCAAATATACCATTATAAATATTATCTTCAATTACTGAACAATGCCCGCGACGATCACCAAAAGACACGTAAAAATGATACTTTCGCTTCAGAAACGAAAGTTCAGGGAGGAGCACGCGATGTTTGTCATCGAGGGCGACAAGCTGGTCCGTGAGTACATCCTGGCAGGCAACAGGGTGGCGCTGCTTGCCGGCAAGCCTGAATGGATCGACGGAGAGCCGGAGACTGTCACCTCCGGCGCCGATGAGATTGTGACCGTCAGTTACGATGATCTCAGGCGTATCAGCTCGCTGAGGACTCCCCATAACGTGCTGGCTCTGGCTCCCATGACCGTGGGCCGCTGGTCAGATGACCTGACAGCGGGAAAGCTGACCCTGGCTCTGGAGTGCGTGCAGGACCCCGGCAACCTTGGAACCATCATTCGTATTGCAGCCTGGTTCGGCATCGGAAACATCATCTGTTCACCCGACAGCGTAGACTTTTACAATCCCAAGGTGATACAGGCCACCATGGGTGCCTTCATGCACGTCAGCGTATGGTACCGGCCGCTTGAAGAACTACTGGAGAAGGCAGTTGGTGAAGGCATCAAGGTATACGGCGCCACCACCGGCGGCAGCAATATTTATGACAGCCCCCTCGGCAGTGAGGGTATCATACTGCTCGGAAATGAGTCAAAGGGTATCTCACATGATCTGTTGAGGCATGTCACAGAGCGAATTGCCATCCCTGGGCCTGAACGGCCCCTGGCAGGACTGGAGTCATTGAATGTCAGCATGGCTGCTGCTATTATCTGCTCGGAATTTGCCAGGAGAAAATAAGGGATGTACAATTTGCGATTTGCAATTTGCAATTTGCAATTTGCGATTGTCTCCGGCCGCCGAAGCCTTCTTCGAGCTCCGCAGCTTAAGCGAAGGAGGTGGCGAAGGTGGCTGAGTGTTGACTGAAGACCGAAGACTGCCTACAGCCTCCTGCCTCTTATCTGAGCAACCAGCATTCCGTCAACGGCAGAGGAGACGATACCGCCGGCATAGCCGGATCCTTCGCCTGCGGGATATAAACCTCTGATATTAACGGCATTGAGCAGCACGGGATCACGAATGATCCTGACCGGCGATGAGGTACGCGACTCAACTGCCGCCACCAACGCCTCATTGGTTACATATCCCTTCATTCTCCTGCCGAATTC
The DNA here is from genome assembly GCA_011620595.1 of Bacteroidales bacterium. Taxonomy (GTDB): domain Bacteria; phylum Bacteroidota; class Bacteroidia; order Bacteroidales; family VadinHA17; genus SR-FBR-E99. The sequence goes on from WOYX01000019.1 coordinate 99,533, forward strand.
CGCCAGTCCGTACCGCAGCCTGCTGACAAGCTCTTCCGGCATCCACTCATGAAGGGGCGACGGTGTCAGTCCCGGGAAGTAGGATGACGCCGGCAATGTGGAAGAGGCCTTTCCTTCGATAAAGTCTGCGAGCCTCTGTGCCGGAGCCCGCTGTGTCATGCCTCCCTCCTTCCACGCCATCGTTTCAAGGGATGCCTGGTAATCCATGCCTGCCAGTGGTCCGCTGCCATATCTCATAGCATCCTCCTCGTCTATCCCGGTTACCACCCCGCTGTTGGCCCACCGGGAGTTGCGGCCTGAAGGCGACATGCCGTTCACCACCACCTCGCCGGGTGAGGTTGCTGACGGTACCATGAATCCTCCCGGGCACATGCAGAACGACCATACGCCGCGGCCATCGGGCGACTGCACCGCCAGATTGTATGCCGCTGCAGGAAGATACTCACCCCGCGAACTGCCGTGATACTGTATCCTGTCAATCAGCTCCTGCGGGTGTTCCGCCCTCACACCCATGGCAAATGGTTTGAAGGCCAGCTGCACTCCTGCCGCCTGCAGGATGCTGAACATATCCCTTGCCGAGTGGCCTGTTGCCACAATCAGGTCGGAGGCTCTGATCACCTCGTTGTCGTTGACCACCACTCCCCTGAAGTTTCCTCTCTCAATAACAAGGTCACTTATCCGGCTGCCGAAGAGAACCTCGCCTCCCGCATCGGTGATGCTCTTTCGAATGGCTGTGATGATGCCCGGGAGCCTGTCCGTGCCGAGATGAGGATGAGCTTCGTATAGAATTGCCGGGTCAGCGCCGTGAAGCACCAGCAGCTCGAGCACCCGGCGGTTGTCGCCTCTCTTTTTTGATCTTGTGTAGAGCTTACCGTCGGAGAAGGTTCCGGCACCACCCTCGCCGAAGCAGTAATTTGAATCAGGGTTCACAATGTGCTTTCGGCTGATGGCTGCAACATCCCTCTTCCGTTCGCTGACCGCCCTGCCCCGCTCAAGTATCACAGGTTTGAATCCCAGCTCTATAAGCCGCAACGCAGCGAAAAGCCCGGCCGGTCCGGCGCCGGCAATGAGTACCTCGGGCGATCGGGTTACATCTTTGATACTGAGAGGCTCAATTTCCGGCACAGGCTCATCAGCTGCCATGACCTGTACCGTCAGGCTGACCTTTATGTCAGGCTTGCGGGCATCAACGGAACGCCTCGTCACACGGTAAGAGAGGTCACTGCGCCCAACCTTCCGCTCCAGGTACTTTTTCAGGGCCTCCTCATCAAAGGCAGTCTGAGGAGGCAACACCAAAGCATACTCCTGAGGCATGGCTACTCAAAATGGAAAGAGAGGACCCACATCTGCGACCTGAGTGAACTGATCGAATTGGCATAGTCAGGATAGCCCGGTGCCGGCTCATGAACCAGCACGTCACGCAGCCCGTTTGACATCTTTGCCTCAACGGTCAGCTTGAAATAGGGAAGGTAGAAGTCGATGCCTGCCCCCACCTCATAATAGAGGTCAGCTCTTTTGAGCCTTAGATATACAGGCCTCTCATCATCATACTCCTTCTTCCCCGCGAGGTCATACCTGAAGTTCAATCCACCTATAAGGTAGGGTCGTGAGTTGTTCAGCCTCATCCCCTTTGCTTTCAGCAAAAGGGGAAACTCCAGAAATGATGACTCCAGCACCTGCGGCTCACCAAACTTTTTTACCAGTGAGATGTCGAGAGAGTCGTAGAAGGCGTAGAAATTGATATTCCTCTGCCCGAAAGAGACCCCCGGCAGGAACCTGATGTCAAGATATGTTGCCGGCCTGAAATCCGTTACTATCTGTATATTGATACCCGGCTTGACGGCCATAACCTCTGCCTTTAAAATTTCCCCGTCATTCGTCCGAAATTCGTCAGCCATCACTACCCTGAAATCCATGGCATTCATGCCCATGCTGAACCCGAAATGCAGAAGCCTCTCGTCATAGTTCGAATCATTCTTTGGCTTCGCCTTCTGCGCCGTCAGCAAGACCGGGATCAGAAGTAAAAGGAGTATGGTAATTTTCTTGTGCACTGCTATGAAGAGTCCTGATTAATATTAACGGAAATAATTGGAATTATTGTGTCCTAAATTATTTAGGTTCTGAATCCATAGTAAATACTTGCTATGCCGCCGGTCAGACGCTTCTGTCTTGTATTTTCAAACCCTGCCTCACGCAGCAGTTCCAGGAAAGCCTCATTGTCAGGAAATGTTGTCACCGACTCTGGCAGGTAGGAGTATGCGCCGGGGTCACCGGAGACACTCCTTCCAATTCGGGGTAGGATTCTTCTGAAGTAGAACCCGTAAATCTGTTTCATCGGGAACCACGAAGGCTTTGAGAACTCTAGCACCATAACCATTCCTCCGGGCCTGAGTACCCTATGCATCTCGCGAAGCCCGGTGACGGTCTCCTCAAAGTTGCGGACCCCGAAGGCTGACATTGCCACATCGAAGGTACCGTCGCTGAAATCCATGGAGAGCGAATCCCCACTTAGCATCTCAATCCTGCCGGCCAGTCCCAGCTTCTCAACCTTCCTCCGTCCTATTGCAAGCATCTCGTTGCTGATATCGATCCCGGTGATCTTCTCGGGAACAAGGTTCATGGCAGCGATGGCCAGGTCGCCGGTGCCGGTGGCCACATCAAGAATATGTGACGGGGCAACATAACGGCCTATCAGGCTTATTGCCCTTCGCCTCCAGCGCCTGTCGGTGCCCAGCGAAAGCATCCTGTTGAGAAGGTCATAGTGAGAGGAGATGGAATCGAACATGGCCTCCACCTCATGCCTCGGACTTCTCCTTATCTGATCATTTTCCTGCATCATTTTTCCGTTGCGGGCCAAAGATACCCCATAATATTTTTACATTTACGGGACAGAAACAGATATCATATGAAAAAGACAGTACTTATCACCGGTGCCACCTCGGGCATCGGAAGGGCTACAGCGGAGAGATTTGCAAAAGCATCATACAGGATAATTATTACCGGCAGGAGGAAGGAGAGGCTCGACGAGCTGGCCATGGAGCTTGCTGCCAGGTACGGAGTTGAGATCCTGCCCCTTGTCTTTGATGTACGCAGCAAGGCTGAGACAGAAAAGCATCTTCTTAACCTTCCCGCTGAATGGCGTGACATTGATATCCTCATCAACAATGCAGGGCTTGCGGTGGGTCTGGCCCATATCGACGAGGGTGATACCGATGACTGGGACCGGATGATAGACACCAATGTCAAGGGGCTGCTCTATGTCACCCGGGCTGTTGCTCCGGGCATGGTAAAGAGAGCCTCCGGACACATCATCAACATTGCATCAATAGCAGGCAAGGAGGTATATGAGAACGGAGGGGTCTACTGTGCCTCGAAGCATGCCGTTGATGCTCTCTCCAGGGGCATGCGCATCGATCTCCTGAAGCACGGCATCAAGGTTACGAACATTGCCCCGGGTATGGTTGAGACGGAGTTCTCGCTCGTGCGCTTCAAGGGCGACAGCACCCGGGCAGCTTCAGTCTATGAGGGTATAGATGCACTCAGGGCTGAGGATATTGCTGATGTAATCTTCTATTGTGCAACCCTTCCGGAACATGTTTGCATTAATGATCTGGTAATAACCCCCACCAGCCAGGCAAACGCAACCAACAGTGTCAGGAGAAGGAAGTAGGGGATTTGCGATTTCAGATTTTCGATTGTCGATTTAATGAAATCGTAAATTACAACTCGGACATCTCAAATAGCCATAAATCGCGCATCGCAATTCGCACATCATAATTCGCACATCGCAATTCGCGCACCGCAATTCGCAAATCATAATTCGCACACCGCAATTCGCGCATCGCAATTCGCAAATCGCAAATCGCAAATCAAAAATCGCAAATCCTTATGTACGACCACAAATATCTGCTTGAATTCACCACCGGCCTCTTCATGGGCGTTGGATGCAGTCGTGCCGATGCTGCCGCCGTTGCCAACGTTTTGATAGCGGCAGAGCTCCGCGGTCACTCTTCCCACGGCATGATAAGGGTAAAGGAGTATTATGAGCTCTGGAAGAGCGGCAGGGTGAACGTCACCCCTGACGTTAAGGTGGTTCACGAGACGCCGTCGACGGCGGTTGTTGACGGCGACAGCTGCTTCGGCATGGTGGCCGGTGTCAGGTCAATGCGTCTGTCAATAGAGAAGGCCGCCGTTACCGGCACGGGCTGGGTGGCGACACGCAACTCCAACCACTTTGGCATTGCGGGTTATTATGCCATGATGGCTCTCGAACATGATATGATTGGCATCTGTGTTACCAATGCCAATCCGCTGGTTGTTCCCACCTGGTCTGTCAGCCGTTATCTTGGCACCAACCCACTTGCGGTGGCAGTGCCGGCACTGAATGAGCCTCCCTTCGTTGCCGACTTCGCCACCACCCCCATCGCCCGCGGCAAGCTGGCGGTGGCGGAGAAGAAGGGTGAGAGTGTGCCGCTGGGTTTAGTACAGGATGCCGAGGGCAACCCTTCGGATGACCCCGGCATTCTGCGCCGCGGCGGGGGCATGCTCACCCTCGGCGGCGACCGTGAGCACGGCAGCCACAAGGGTTACTGCATGACCGCTGTAGTTGATATCTTCAGCTCACTCTTCAGCGGCGCCAACTTCGGTCCCTTCGTGCCTCCCAGTGTGGCCTACCTCCCCGTGCCGGAGAACCAGCCGGGCAAGGGCACGGGCCACTTCTTCGGAGCCATGCGCATCGACGCCTTCAGGCCTGCCGATGAATTCAAGGCGTCAATGGATGCATGGATCAAAACCTTCCGAAGCGCCAAACCGTCACAGGGCGAGACGAGGGTGCTGATACCCGGCGACCCTGAGCGCGAAGCCGAAGAGCGTTACAGAAAGGAAGGCATAACCCTGGTGCCGGCTGTGATTGAAGATCTGAAGGCCATTGCAGCGGAACTGGGGATGAGCTTCAGGGAATATTAACAGGCGTTGATGTTTACTTAAATGTGACAGCCCTGGCTGCCGACTGCCTCCAGCCGCCGAAGCCTTCTTCGAGCTCCGCAGCTTAAGCGAAGGAGGTGGCGAAGGTGGCCGCTGCCTCATAATGCGAATCCCTGCTTCCTGATCACCTCAAGGTACCTGGCAGAGAAGTGTTCATTGTCAGCTTTCCGGTAGCGAACATCAGTGAAGACCTGTGCCAGCGTCTGCTTGCCGTTTTCGGCAATGAATTGCAGCGAGTCCTTGCGCGCCTCCTTCTCACTGTAGAGATCATTGATCATTTCAGGCGTAAAGTCGCGGTACGTCTCATGATGAACCACCGCATCCAGCGGCAGCCTGTCAGGCTGCTCCGGCACCTCCGCCGGCCACCCCATGGTCACTGTCGCCACAGGCACCACTCCTGAAGGAAGCTCCAGCAGGTCAATAATCTGACCGGCATTGTAGGTTGCCGTACCCAGGTAGCATATTCCCAGCCCCTCCTCCTCGGCAGCGTTGCACACCGTCTGCGCCACAATCAGGGCATCGATGGCCGCGGTCATGAATGAGAGAAAATTGTCATAGCCGGGCTCGGCATCCCGCTGCCGGCACCACTTGTTGAACCGGTTGAAGTCGGCACAGAAGGTGAGTACCACCGGAGCCTCCGTCACCATCGGCTGGTTGAAGTGCGCGGGAGCAAGTTTGCTCTTCATCTCAGGGTCTCGTGTGATTACTATGCTGTATACCTGCATGTTGCCCGTAGTGGAACTCCTGGTGCCTGCCGTCAGTATGCGCTCAAGCAGCCCGTCGTCAATATCTCTCTCATCATACTTCCTGATGGTCCTCCTGGTAAAATAGGTGCTGTTCATGATCTCTCTTGTTATTGGTCCGGCAAAATAATTAAATAACGTTAAAAAATAAGTTGACAAATATTCTTATCTTAACTTAGTATTCATAAATTACTCATCTAAATATCTGTATATGAAAAAAATTCTGACTCTAATTCTCCTGCTGGCTCTGACGGGTACATGCAGCCTATGGGCACAGAGGAGAGAAATCAAAAAGGAAACGAAGGGATCTGAGACCCAGGTCAAACCATCAGTATCCTCATCACTTTTCAGCGGTATCAGCTTCAGGTCGATAGGGCCGGCATGGGCATCGGGACGCATTGCTGACCTGGCTGTGAACCCCTGTAACCACTCCGAGATATATGCTGCTGTTGCCTCAGGCAATATCTGGAAGAGTGAAAACAACGGCACCACCTGGAAGCCTGTTTTTGACAAATACGGAGCCTATGCCATCGGGTGCATAGTCATCGATCCCAACAATCATCATGTTGTCTGGGCAGGCACCGGCGAGAACAACCACCAGCGTGCCGTGGGCTGGGGCGACGGTGTTTACCGCTCCGATGACGGTGGCGCCAGCTGGAAGAACATGGGGCTGAAGGAGTCACGCCAGATAGGCGGCATAGCCATCGACCCCCGCAACAGTGATGTCGTTTACGTTGCCGCCGAAGGATCAATATGGGGTCCCGGGGGCGACAGGGGACTGTACAAAACCGTTGACGGCGGCAAGAACTGGGAAAAGATCCTCAACATCAGTGAGCACACGGGCGTCAACAACGTAGTGCTTGACCCGCGCAACCCTGATGTGATCTACGCCACGAGCGAACAGCGGCGCAGGCACGTTGGGATGAAGATCAGCGGCGGCCCGGAGTCGGCAGTATATAAGTCGACCAACGGTGGCCTCACCTTCGAAAAAATAATGAAAGGACTTCCCTCGGGTGACATCGGGGGCATGGGCATAGCTATCTCGCCGGCAAATCCTGACGTGCTTTACCTTATCGTCGAGGCCCAGGATGAGTCGGGAGGCTTCTTCCGGACAGAAAACAGAGGCGCTTCATGGCAGAAGATGAACCCGTACCATTCCAGCGGCCAGTATTACAACAAGATAATCGCAGACCCGGTAGATGTCGACCGGGTCTTCAGCCTTGACACCTACACCATGGTCACCGTTGACGGCGGCAAGACATTCTCGCGTGTGAGCAACGACGGACGCCATGTGGATGACCACGCCATGTGGATCGACCCGGATAATACGGATCACTTTTACATTGGCGGTGACGGCGGCATCTACGAGACCTGGGACAACGGCACGACATTCATCTTCAAGTCGAACCTGCCTGTCACCCAATTCTACAGGGTGGCGGTTGACAACTCATACCCCTTCTACTACATCTACGGAGGCACACAGGACAACAACTCCATGGGCGGACCGTCAGCCAGCACGGGTGACGGGGTGGTCAATGACGACTGGTTTGTCACCCAGGGCGGTGACGGCTTCTGGGTAGCCGTTGACCCTGTAGACCCCAACATTGTCTACACCGAGTCGCAGTATGGCAATGCCTCCCGCTATGACCGCAAGAGCGGACAGAGAATAAGCATTAAACCTTATCCGGGTGAGGGAGAGTTGACTTACCGCTGGAACTGGGACACCCCCATCCTGATAAGCCCCTCTGACCATAAGCGTATCTACATGGCTGCCAATTTCCTCTTCCGCAGCGATGACCAGGGAAGCAACTGGACAAAGATATCGCCTGATCTTACCAGGAACGAAGACCGCGACAGGTTCAGGATAATGGACAGATACTGGCCTGCAGATGCAGTGGCCAGGCACAAGTCCACCTCACTGTGGGGAACGATTGTCTCACTTGCCGAATCGAAGGTTCAGAAGGACCTGGTCTATACCGGCAGTGACGACGGCCAGATATCAGTGACCGAAGACGGCGGCGCAAACTGGAGGATGATAAAGAGCTTCCCGGGAGTGCCAGAGTACACCTACGTCAGCGATATTCTTCCCGACAAATTCAAGGCTGACGTTGTCTACGCCACCTTCAACAACCACAAGCGCGACGATTTCAAGCCTTATGTTCTCAAAAGCAACGACAGGGGCCGGAGCTGGGTGTCAATCAGCGCCAACCTGCCGGCTGTTGGGCCGGTTCATACAATCGAACAGGATCATGTCAATCCTGACCTGCTTTTCCTCGGCACCGAATTCAGCTTCTTTATCTCCTTTGACGGAGGTGCAAGCTGGACAGAGTTCAAGAAGGGACTGCCTACGATTGCCGTGCGTGATATCGCTATCCAGGAGCGTGAGAATGACCTCATCATAGCCACCTTCGGAAGGGGATTCTATGTCATCGATGACTACACTCCCCTGCGCAACTACAGCAAGGATATCATTGGCAAACCAGGTTATATCTTCCCGGTCAGGGATGCCAAAATGTTTGTACAGACCAGCGGTTTCGACCAGCAGGGAGCTATGTACTACCGTGCAGAGAATCCTCCCTACGGGGCTACCATAACCTATTATGTCGATACCGTTCCAATGACTGACAGAGACATAAGAAAGGAGAAGGAGAAGAAGCTGGTTGAGAAGGGAGAGTATATTCCTCAGCCCACTCCGAGGGAACTAAGTCTGGAAGAGAGGGAGATCAAACCTTATCTGATCTTTACCATTACGGACGATGAGGGGAATGTTATCAACAAGCTTTACAAATCAGCCTCGAAGGGTGTCAACCGCATAACCTGGAACTTCACCTACGCCGGCTATCAGCCTGTCAGGCCGACTGAGAAGTTCAATCCCGTCTCCGGTAGCGGTGGTCGAAGCAGATGGGGTGGTGGCGGCATCGCAGTAATGCCCGGCAAATATTTCGTCTCAATGGCCATGTATGCCAAGGGAGACATGAAAGAACTGGCCGGTCCTGAGCCGTTTGTATGCCAGTCCCTTGACATCGTCACCATGCCTGTCACTGACCCGGAAGCCAGGGAGAAATGGCTGAAGGAGGTGACCGCCTTCTCGAAGACAGCCTACGGTGCCATATCATATGCTGCAGAGCTTGAGGGCAGGGTTAACACCATCATGCAGACCATCCATCAGACGCCTGAGGCACCTGCATCACTCATGCAGGAGGCTGCCGCACTCAATGAGGAGATGGCTGAGATCGGGTATCTCATCAGGGGTATCTCAGTCGGTGCCAGCACCGAAGAGACTCCGCCGTCACCTGTATCGCTCTCAGCACGGCTCTCGGCCATGTCGAGGTCGCTCTACGGCAACTCCGGTGACATTTCGGGCATCTCCGATCAGCAGTTCAGGATCCTGAAGAAGGAGTTCCCCGTGCTGCTTGAGAGGATTCAGAAAGCAGGAAAGGCTATTGACGCTCTGAATGCGAAGCTTGACGGGATAAATGCCCCCTGGACATCGGGCAGGATCCCGAAACTGTAACAGGATTTTCGATTAGCGATTTGCGATTTACGAGTTTGGCGGTTAAACGCTGATATTCAATAAACAACGCCCCCGATTTGCCAGACGGCTGTCGGGGGCTTGCTTTGTTGGGATTTGCTATTTGCTATTTGCTATTTGCTATTTGC
>WOYX01000019.1:109018-119066 GCA_011620595.1 Bacteroidales bacterium
CTACTGCATATTGCCTAAAACCTTTTAGTATAGGAGTGACAGTATGGGGTCTTGCCATTGCGGAAATAGTAATCCTGGTGATACTCTTCCGCGGGATAGAACTCTGAAGCCTTCGTCACCTGAGTGGCAACCCTCAGTCCCTTATCCTTCAGCAGCCCGATGTATTTCAGAGCTATCTTCCTCTGCTCCTCATTCTTGTAGAATATCTCCGAGCGGTACTGGTCACCTATGTCAGGGCCCTGTCTGCCGACCTGGGTTGGGTCATGTATCTCCAGGAAGAGTTTGAGAAGCTTCTCGTATGATATCTTCTTCGTGTCATAGGTGACCTTTACAGTCTCGGCATGGCCTGTATTACCGGCACTCACCTGACGGTAAGTGGGGTTTTTCACATGGCCACCGGTGTATCCTGACTCCACGGCAACCACTCCCGGTTCCTTCTGCAGGAAGTATTCCACTCCCCAGAAGCATCCGCCGGCAAAAAGGGCTGTGCCGTAGTTGCCGGGGCCGATTACTTCCGGCACAAAATCTATCGATACCGAGTTGACGCAGTGACGGGTGTTTTTCGCGGTGAATCCCTCTCCTTCGAAGACATGTCCGAGGTGACCCCCGCAGGAGGCACAGACAATCTCTGTTCTCATGCCGTCGGCATCCTTCAACCGCTTAACGGCACCGGCGATCTCATCATCGAAGCTGGGCCAGCCGCACCGGGCATCGAACTTGGCGTCAGACCAGAACAAAGCATTGCCGCACTGTTTGCAGAGGTAGGTTCCCTTTTCGTTGAACTTCTCGTACAGTCCCGTGAAGGGATATTCAGTAGTCTTACGGATGATGACCCTCTCCTCGTCGGCTGTCAGGTCATTCAATACAGGCCTCTCCTGTGACTTCATTTCATTTTCTGTTGAAAGCATGGCAAAAACTATAATTATGATATAAACAAGTCGTGATTTCATAACACTCGTTTCCCGAATAACAATCAAAAGGTTTAAAGGTTTTTAAAAAATGCTCATTATCAAATAATATTATGGCATAAATGTTGTTTTAAAAATAAAGTTAATTTTGTGTCGGACTTAAAGGCAGATACCATGAAAAAAATTGGTCTTATAGTTGTTTTTGCTTTCCTGGCCGCGATTGCTCTCAGTTCATGCAACCGTCAGGTATGCCCAGCATACGCCAGCAACGATAAAGACATCACGGAACAGGCAGGCTGACAAAGGCCTCTGTTGGTCGGCCAGTCTTGATATTTGCGTCATCCTGAATATGAGATTTTGGCATCTTATACTATTTCTTTTCCTATTCGCTCCGCTGGCAGCGCAAGGTGATCTTGATCCTCAGGACCGCCTCTTCTGGCGCAATGAGAGGTCTGTAGGTGCCGCACTGAACTCTGACGGCTGGTCGGTGATCTACCGTGACCTGCGACAGATAAAACCCTACCACAGGTATTTTCTCGAAGGCAGCGTTGAGGGCTTCAAGCATCCCAAGGAGACCAGGCTCACAAACTACTATTTCCAGGGCACAGGCTCATTTGTCTTTGGAAAGCTCAACTCAACCTGGACCGCAGGTGCCGGGGCAGGGTATCAGCAGGAAATTTTTAGCAAGCACGACCTGGGTGGTGTCTCAGTAAGCTGGTTTGGTGGTGGAGGTGCGACAGTTCTGTTCGCCAAACCCATTTACTATAAGATCATTGTGTTTCTCCCCGACAACTATTACACCATTGAGGAGCAGAAGTTTGATCTGACAATACACCAACCGCTTGACATCATGAGCAAGTCATCGCCGTTCAAGGGCATCAATGAGATAAAGGTATATCCTGGACTCTACGCCCGCGGCGGGTTCAGCTTCGAGTACAGCAAAAACGACAGGCTGACGCACGCTATTGAAGTGGGTGCCTCGCTGCATGCCTTCACCAAGACGATTCCCATTATGGCCAGTGATGACAACAAGCAGTTCTTCCCTTCAATTTTTGTCAGTTACCGGATAGGCATGATTCTCGATCCTGTAAACCCCGGCTCCATATTCGACCTGCTCCGCCGTCGCCGGGCAGAATAATTTACTCCCCTCTTTGACCTCTTCTTTTTATTTTGTACTTTTGTCCCGCATTTCAATAACCTTATTAATTATTTAACAATGGCAAAGATAAAAGTAGCTATCAACGGATTCGGAAGGATAGGTCGCAATGTATTCAAGCTTGCATTTGACAATCCTAACATTGAGTTTGTGGGGATCAATGACCTCACCGATACAAAGACACTTGCTCACCTTCTCAAATATGACAGCACCCAGGGTCAGTACCCGGGCGTTACCTATGATGATCAGAATATCATCGTCAAGGGTGACAAGATAAAGGTGACGGCAGAAAAGAACCCGGCAGCAATTCCATGGGAATCCACACCAGACATCGTTATTGAGTCAACAGGTGTCTTCACGGTTAAGGAGAGTCCCAAGGGAGGCTACGGCGACCATCTCAAAAACGGCGCAAAAAAGGTTATTCTCACTGTGCCTGCCAAGGATGACATTGACGCTATGATTGTTGTGGGTGTAAATGATAATGCGCTCAAGCCTGAGCACTCATGTGTCTCCAATGCTTCATGCACTACCAACTGCCTTGCCCCTGTGGCAAAGGTCCTCAATGACAGCTTCGGACTCGAGCTCGGCTACATGACCACTATCCATTCATACACCAATGATCAGAGGATACTCGACCTGCCGCACAGGGACCTTCGCAGGGCCAGGTCAGCAGCTCTCTCGCAGATTCCCACCACCACCGGCGCAGCCAAATCGGTCGGCAAGGTGATTCCTGAACTGAAGGGCAAACTCGACGGCATCTCCGTCAGGGTCCCGACTCCTACAGGTTCGCTGGTTGACCTTGTTGCAGTACTTAAGAAGGCAGCCACCAAAGAGGAGATCAACGCAGCCATGAAGAAGGCAGCCGACGGCCCGATGAAGGGCATACTCGAGTATACCGAAGACCCCATCGTCTCCGTGGATGTGGTCCACAACCCGGCCTCCTCGGTCTTTGATGCCCAGAGCACCATGGTCAACGGCAACATGATAAAGGTCCTCTCATGGTATGACAATGAGTGGGGCTACTCAGCCAGGTGCGTAGACCTCATCATGATGATGGGCAAGATGCTCTGAAAAACATAACTTACTGAATAAAATAAAGACGTACGGGCAGGGCGTCTTTATTTTTTTTGGCGGAGGCTGGTCAGTGGCCGGTGCGATCAGAGCACCATCTGAACATCCATATCCACTCCGGCAGAGTCGCGGTAGTGCTCTCCCAGTTCATGCATTGACTCATCATCCTCCTCATAGAGCCACGTGATCCGTACACGGTACTGAGGCGGACGATATCCGCTCAGCATCCTCAGGACATCACGCAGTGCCTTTGAAGAACCGCTGTTAATATACTCAAGAAAGATAACCACCCTCAACTGGTTGAATCTGCCCAGGTGATTTCTGATCCACTCATCAAGAGGATTGTAGATCACCTCGGGTCTCTCGGCTATCGATCTGCCCGTGATGCTGAGAATATCCTCCTCCGGATCGTAGGTAATCCTGGGTATGTTGTTTGAACCTGCCTGAATTATCTCAATGCTCATGGCAATCAGTGTTATTCAGATCCTTTACAATACAATTATACCATATTATCATTCATACCGCAATGCCTCTATTGGATCAACCGACGATGCCTTTACGGCCGGGAAATAGCCTGACGCCACTCCGACGATGAAGCAGGCCAGTACACCTCCGATGACCCAAACCCATGGGACAGTAAAGCTCGAACCCATTCCCAGTGACACGAGGTTGCCAATCAGGATGCCAGCCAGGATGCCAAGCAAACCTCCCAGCTGTCCGATGATCACAGATTCATATAGAAACTGCTGCCTGATGACCGATTTCCTTGCTCCCAGAGCCTTGCGCACTCCTATCTCGCGGGTACGCTCCGTGACCGATACCAGCATTATGTTCATCAGTCCCACTGCAGCTCCGAACAGTGTTATGAGGCCGATGATTGTGGCCGCCATCGTTACATACTTAATGTTTTCCATCAGCATCTGAATGATGGAATCACTCTTCTGGATGTTGAAATCAGACTCATCGCGGGGATCAAGGTTCCTTATTATCCGGAATATGCCTTCGGCCTCGCTGGCCATCATATCGAGACTCACCGACTTATACGGCATAACCCCGATGTTGTAGGTTATGTTGGGACGCGAAAAATACTGCCTGGCAGTGGTGACAGGTATGACAGTGGTCTGGTCACTGCCCATATAACTGCTTCCTTTCGACTTCAGTACACCGATCACTGTCAGCTTCAGTCCCGGCAGGTTTATATCCTTGCCCAGCGGATCCACCCCCGGAAAGAGGAATCTGACTATATCCTGTCCGATGATCACCACGTGCCTGTTGCTGCTTAAGTCATCGGGTGAGAAGTTACGGCCTGATTCCAGTTCATGGCCAGCGAAAGTGAGATAGTTCTCGTCAGATCCGAGGATTGAGATATTCGGATTGGTCTTGTTGTTTTTGTATCTGTACTCGGCCATACCGGAGGCGTTGAAGGATATCGAGACCCATGCTGGCTCCTTAAACTTCTCCTTGAACTCCATGGCCTCCCGGAAGGTGATCTGAGAGTGGTTCCGCTGGCGGATGTGCTGGTTGCCGATCTGCACTCTCATGGAACGCGATGTTATCGAGAATGAGTTGGCACCCATCATCGTAAACTGCTCTGTAATAGTGCCCTTCAGTCCGTCGATCGCCGTCAGAATCCCTACCAGGGCCATTATTCCAAAGGCAATTATGGCCATCGTCAGAATAGCCCTTACCCTGTTTGACCGTATTGCCTTGAATGCAACCCTGATGTTCTCATAAAATAAGGTGACTCTGTTCACGCTCTTCCTCCGGCATTTAATAAGGAACTAAGATACAGCTTTTATTAATTTCTGCTTCCGGGAGTGCTAAAATGATAAACCGGAGGCCACAGGGAGTGTTGACTCCATAACTGACAGGTCTGCCGGTCTGGCCTGTTTATGTCACTGACAGAAAACATTTTTACTGTTCCGGCCGAACGGAAATGGTGTGATATTTAATATTGATAACCTTGTCTGAGCTCTTGCATATGCAATTTTCATTTTTATACCTTTGCCCGTATGAAGACGGGCTGTCTATCCCTCAGCCAGAGAAATGACGCCTTTGCTCTCCTCGGAGGCGCAATGCGTGAAGCTGCTGCCGGCTCTGCTGACGGAATTGCGGGCTCGTTTGCCCAACTGATTGACTCAGTCCATCTCTCCAACCCCTGGTTCACCCCTGAAAATGTGAGGCTGGCCCTCTCCTCTCTCGGCAATGCGCTGATGCCGGAGAAGCTTGACCGCTGGCTTTCTGCCTATCCTGAGCTGGATGAGGAACGCGAACCCGTTACCATAGGCGTGGTGATGGCAGGCAACATACCTATGACAGGCTTCCATGACCTGCTCTGCGTGCTCATCACCGGCAACAGGCTGCAGGCCAGGCTGAGCAGCAAGGATGATCTGCTCATCAGGGCTGTGGCACAGACGCTGACGGATATTGAGCCGGCATTCAAACCGCTTATCCGGCTGACCTCGGACAGACTGAAGGATTTCGACCTGGTCATTGCCACCGGCAGCAACAACACCTCCAGGTACTTCGAATACTATTTCCGGAAAAAACCCTCCATCATCCGCCGAAACCGCAACAGCATGGCAATCATTGACGGAACGGAGACAGACGCTGAGCTGGAGATGCTGGGAGATGACATCTTCTCCTATTTCGGTATGGGGTGTCGCAACGTCTCAAAGCTCTTCCTTCCGCAACAGTATGATGTTACTGCGTTGTCCGGACACTGGGGCAGGTACGCCTCCCTCCTCTCACACGACAAGTATGCTGTGAACCTTGACCACAACAGGGCGGTGATGACGGTCAACAGGGAGCCGTTTGTTGACGGCGGCTTTATACTGTTCAGGGAGTCAGCCTCTCTGACGCCTCCCCTGGGGGTACTTCATTATGAATTCTATGATGATCCCCAAATGCCGCTGAAAGAGGCAGAGTCGCACAGAGATGATCTCCAATGCGTGGCAGGGCACGGTCATCTTCCCTTTGGAACAACGCAACAGCCCGAATTATGGGACTATGCAGATAATATAGATACTGTCCGGTTCGTTCTAAAAAAAAATAGCATTCTGTGAATGTATATTAAAAAATATTAAATTGCACAGTTTGATAAAGTGAGTGATATGGTCTACAGGTTTGTGGTGTTAACTGATGAAGATGAGGCATTTATAAGGGAGTTCGAGTTTCTCGACAGCCAGAATCTGCTTGATTTTCACAATGCCCTCCAGGAAGAGCTCGAGTTCGACAGATCTCAGATAGCCTCCTTTTACATGGCTACCGACAACTGGGAGAAGGAGGAGGAATTTACTCTCTTTGAAATGGGTGCAGGCTCATCAACAATGGAGAACGCCGTTCTGGAGGATATCATCTTCCGCAAAAATCAGAAGCTCCTCTATGTATTTGACTTTTTCAACGACAGGGCTCTCTTCATAGAGTATGTGGGTGAGGTAAAGGAAGAAGATGACAGGGAGTACCCGGTATGTACAGCATCCAAGGGAGTGCCACCCAAGCAGGTTACCTTCGGCAGCGTATCTCACAAGAAGTACAACAACCTTGTTGTCACCGATGATGATGATGATGACGACGATGAGGAGATTGTTGATGACGAGATCTTCTTCAATGCCGACGATGAGGAGGACCTTTCGGATTTTGACAATATCGAAAGTATGGATGAGGATGACATTTAGCACCTCTCCCCTGCAGATCAGATGAAAAACAAGCTTATTGTCCTGCCCGGCCCGACCGGTGCGGGAAAGAGTGAGTTTGCCATAGAGCTGGCCAGCCGTCTTGGCTGCAGCATCATTTCCTGTGATTCGCGACAGTTTTACCGTGAGATGAAGATCGGCACTGCTGCCCCTGACGAGCAGCAGCTCTCCAGGGCAAGACACCATTTCGTATCTTTTCTTTCAGTAACGGAATATTACAGCATCAGTCTCTTTGAGCGTGACGTACTGGCCCTGTTGCCCTCCCTGTTTGCAGAGAACCCGGTAGCAGTCATGACCGGAGGGTCGATGCTCTACATGGATGCCGTCTGCCGCGGCATGGATGACATCCCCGACACTGACCCGGATGTAAGGCGCAAGTATGCAGGCATCTATGAAAAGGAGGGTATTGCCGCCCTGCGCATGGCATTGAAGCTCGTTGATCCGGAATACTACGCCCGGGCTGACCTGCAGAATCCCCGCAGGCTGCTGCGTGCCCTCGAGATCACAGAGAGCAGCGGGATGCCCTACTCCTCCTTTCTGAAAGCCACCGTCAGGAAACGTGATTTCTCCATTGTGAAAGCAGGACTGACACGTGAGAGAGGTGAGCTGCACGGTATCATTGACAGGCGCGTGGACCGAATGATGGAACAAGGGCTGGAACAGGAGGCTGCATCGCTGATCGGTTATCGCCATCTCAATGCTCTGAAGACCGTAGGTTACCGTGAGATGTTCAGCTACCTCGACGGAACCATCACCCGCGAAGAGGCCGTCGGCCTGATAAAGAGAAACACCCGACGCTATGCGCGCAGACAGCTGACATGGTGGAAAAGGGACCGGGATATCACATGGTTTGATGCTTCAGACCATGAAAGGATAATAGACTGGATATCAGATCAGCCCGGCGTCTGACACATGTATCAGACAGGCTCCCTGAGCCTGCGGATCACCTCAACCGGATCGGATGATGAGAAGACGGTGTTGCCCGCAACCAGCACATCCACACCGGCATGCACCAGTACCGGGGCATTCTGGAGGTCTATTCCGCCGTCGACCTCGATCATGACATCGTAGCCGCCCTCATCGATCATGCTTCGCAACTCCCCTATCTTGTTGATGCTTCCGGGTATGAATGTCTGACCTCCGTAACCGGGGTTGACAGTCATCAGCAGCACCATATCTATATAGGGCAGAATATCCTTCAGGAGTATCACCGGGGAATGAGGGTTAAGGGTAACTCCTGCTTTCATACCCAGTTTCCGGATCTCCGTTACGGTACGGTGAAGGTTATGGCAGGTCTCATAATGCACCGTGAGGTTTGTTGCACCGGCGTCCCTGAAACGTTCAAGATACCGGTCAGGGTCAACAATCATCAGGTGAACGTCGAGCGGCTTGACGGAGAGGTCACGCACTGCCTCCACCACCGGGAATCCGAATGAAATGTTCGGAACAAACACTCCGTCCATGATATCAAGATGCAGCCAGTCGGCTACGCTGTCGTTGATCATTTCAACCTCGGAGGCAATGTTTGCAAAATCAGCGGCAAGAAGAGAAGGGGCGACGAGGTGGCTCATATCAGAATAATATTTTCATCTTCACCCCAGGTACGATTTGAGAATACGGCAGCGGGTGGTAAACTGTATGCGTTTTATGGCCTTTTCCTTGATCTGTCTCACCCGTTCGCGTGTGAGCTTCATCTCTTCACCTATCTCTTCGAGGGTGTAGGGATGTTTCATTCCGATGCCGAAGTATAGCTTCAGCACCCTCGCCTCTCGCGGTGAGAGGGTACTCAGCGCTTTTTCAATCTCATAGGAGAGTGATTCATTTATAAGTTTGCGGTCTGGACTGGGGATATCGTCGTTCTGCATTACGTCGTACATGTTGTTGTCCTCCTCCGAACTTATGGGGGCATCCATACTTAGTGTACGACCGTTTGTTCGTATGGCCTCCTTGACATCCTCGGGTGCTATCTCAAGCAGGTCGGCTATCTCCTGTGCCGATGGCTCCCTCTCGTACTCCTGTTCAAGTTTGGAGTAGGCCCTGTTGATCCTGTTTATCGATCCGATCTTGTTGACCGGCAACCTGACGATCCTGGCCTGTTCGGCAAGTGACTGAAGTATGGCCTGCCTGATCCACCATACCGCATAGGAGATGAACTTAAAGCCCCTGGTCTCGTCAAAGCGCTGAGCAGCCTTGATCAGCCCCAGGTTGCCCTCATTGATCAGGTCAGGCAACGTCATACCCTGGTTCTGATACTGCTTTGCCACCGAGACCACAAACCTGAGATTGGCCTTTACCAGCCGTGCAAGCGCGTCTTGATCACCCGATTTGATCCTCCTTGCAAGCGATACTTCTTCATCAGGGGTGATGAGATCAACCTTTCCTATCTCCTGCAGATACTTGTCAAGAGAGGGAGTATCACGGTTGGTGACCTGTTTGGTGATCTTCAACTGACGCATAGACAACCCATTAAGATGTCAATTCTCCTAATTAAGGCAAAAGTTCCGAATTTTACTAAAAAATTCTCAATAAAACAACAGTTGTGCAATTTTTTCACTTTACCTTACCTGCCCGGTCAGGGCAAATCAACTGATCTCTATTTTATTACCCTGCCAATTATTTTGATCCGATTATTTGGAAAATAATATATTTATGCGTACTATTGCACCGGATTACCGGTATTAAACCGGTCTCACAGTCGGAGGGATTTTATCATTCCCCACTTCACCAAAAGAAATCAATCTTACTTAATTTCTCTACACATTTCAAAAACATGCATGATATTCTTGAACTGAGCGAGATGCTTGTTCCCGAATTGCGGGAAATAGCCAAGCAGCTCAAAATTAAGAGGGCAGAGCTCCTTAAGAAACAGGATCTGATCTACAAGATCCTTGATCAGCAGGCTATAGATGCCGCTGATGCCCGCAAATCGGGCAAACCTGCAGACCAGGCCTCTGACAGGCCCCGGCAGCGTCCGGAACAGCAGAAGAAGCCGAGGCCCGACCGGCAAAAGCAACAGCAGACGACAGGCAGAAAATCCCAGGACCAGGCTCCGCAAATGGGCCGTGATCAGCAGGATCAGAAACAGTCCGGGCCGAAACCCCGGGATAAGCAACAGCCTCGCGATCAGCAGCAGAAATCCCAGGGCCAGCAACAGACCCGCGGCCAGCAGCCAAAACCCCGGGATCAGCAAGAGCCGCGCGACCAGCAGCAGAAATCCC
>WOYX01000025.1:0-17257 GCA_011620595.1 Bacteroidales bacterium
GTTATATGTTCATATGTCTGAACATATAACTGTATTAAAACTTTATTTATGAACCTAACCTCTACAGTTATGAAAAAATTGCTTCTTCTTCTTCCAGTAGTTGCCATTGTGGCAATAGGATCTGCCTTCCTGCTTCTCTCCTGCAAAGAGGATATACCTACTGAAATGTCTATCACTCCCTCGTCGACTCCCCAGTTGAATGTAGGAGATGAGGCAACAGCTACGGTTACAATTCAGGCGGACGGAGTAAAATCACTGAAGTATTACAAGGTTGTAGATACTCAGAGGGATGCCGGGACCGATGTGACATCACAGCTTGCTCAGTCAGAGAATACCTACACATATAATTTTACCTACACTGTACAGGAGTTTGATGACCTGCACACGCTGGGCTTTGAGTTTGAGCTTACTGACGATGAAAATGAGGTCAAAACTGTCGGGCTGGTAGTCAACATAAATATCTCAGTTCAGTCGATGTTTGTAAAATATGACTGGAAAGTAACTGCAAGCTCATGGCTTGGGATGGATGTCCTGACTCCGGCTGATGCTGCAATTATCTATCGGTTCAACGAGGATGGCACATATGAAGAGGATCTGGGTGTCGATTATGCTGATGACTTCCACCATTTCTGTTTCTGGGTTTACAAGGAGACACCCGGCAACGGAGACACAATCTCAGTTATCAGGCTTATCAGAAGGCTCAAGCAGGGTGAAGACATGGCCATTGACGAGTATTATGATTACATGATTACGGCGGCCAACGAATCAGAGATGACCATGGTCTGGGATTTAGCTGTATTTGGTCTGCTGGATATTCAGAACACTTTCAAGAGCCAGGCAAAGGGAGCTTTTGTACCTTACGGCACGGCTGCCATGGAAGCAATCGTAATGGCCAATACTTCTCTGAGCTGCAGCAACATTGATAATTCATTGCTGACAATACAGTAGGCTATTTCACTTCTTACAGTTCCGGGTTGTCGGTGAGGTGTGCCAGACAGAATATCTTCCTGACAACCCCGAATTGTAGTCATCAGACCACAAAACTACTGAAGACGTAGCGGAAAGAGCCTGCATGTTCTGATCACAGACACTCTGCCTTCTTTTTGCCAGTCAAACTACCATGATGCTTGCATGAGCCAGGGCTCACCAAGGAATTTCAAACTTTGATTTCATGCAAGTTCCGTTCTGCCAATAAAATAAGTGTATAATGTACGAATGAAATGAAGCATTTATTCCTCTTAATCCTGCCGTTTCTGTTTCTGCAGACAGCTTTTTCCCAGGAGATCACCATCCGGGGGAAGGTAACAGATGAAGACAAGGTGCCTATGCCGGGAGTAACGGTTGTTGTTGACGGGACGGCAACGGGAACGAGCACAAACGCTCACGGTGAGTTTACCCTGACGGTCGATAAAAGTACCGCAAGGTCACTCAGCTGTTCTTTCGTCGGTTATGGCCGTGCCACCCGGCAGTTAGCTGAGGGCATCACCTTCTATGAATTCATCATGACACCGGAAGTCACCGAGCTGGATGCGATAGTGGTTATCGGCTACGGCACACAGCGCAAGGGTGATGTCACGGTCTCCATGTCGTCTGTGGCCACCAAAGATCTGACTTCACCGGCGATCACCTCGCTTGATCAGTCTCTTCAGGGACAGGCTTCGGGTGTGGTAGTGAGCCAGACATCAGGAAAACCCGGAGCCCCGGTTTCAATCCGCATCAGGGGCACAACCTCCATCAACGGTACCAACGAACCGCTCTATGTTGTTGACGGGATACCAATAATTACGGCTTCGCAGGAGCTCACTTCAGGCACCATCCAGGGATCCGACATAAATCCGTTGATAAGTATCAATCCCCAGGATATAGAGTCGATGCAGGTGCTTAAGGATGCTTCCGCAACCGCTATCTACGGAGCCAGAGGTGCCAACGGCGTGATCCTCATAAACACCAGGCGAGGTACGAAAGGGGATCTGAAGGTCAACCTTAACCTGGCTTACGGGATGCAGAAGCTCTCGAAAAAGCTCGATCTGCTCAACGCGAGGGAGTTGGCTGACCTGGGTAATGACGCTGTGACGGAAGCAAGGAAGTACTATCCCGATATTGCGTACGGAAGTAATTTCGCAGTTCCCAGCCGGTTCGGAGAGGGGACCGACTGGCAGGAACAGATATTCCGTACGGCTCCACTTATGAACGGTCAGATCTCGCTTCAGGGAGGGAGCGACAATACTCAGTATTTCATGTCTGCCAATGTGGTAAGGCATATGGGGATCATTCATAATTCCGATTTCAACAAGGGCGCTGTCAGAATAAACCTTGACAGTGATCTCTCTCCGAAGGTCAGGACCGGCATTGGAATCAGCATGTCTCATGCTGTCAACAACGGCGTTACGACAGGTGTTCCCAACGTGGCATCAAGTGTCACTGCCATGGCCCTGCTGTTCAATCCGGGTCAGGAGGTGTATGACTCGACTCAGGCCGGGGGCTACACCTACGAGAGCAATACTATCAACAGGATCCCGAACCCTGTTGCCGAGATGAATGAAACAGACATTGTCATCACAACAGACAGGGTAATCGGCGACTTCTACACCACCTGGGATATCATAAAAGATTTGCAGTACAAATTCAAGATAGGCATTGATGCCTTCTTCAACAAGGAACAGCAGTATATTCCCAGTTTCATCAAGCGAGGTCAGGATAAGGGTAAGGGGTACAATGTGGATATCAAGGGTTACACCTGGCTGATGGAGAATACATTAACCTACAAACTTGTATTTGATAAGCATCATTTCAACCTGCTGGCCGGCCAGACTGCCCAGAAATATGTATCCGAGTCTGCTCAGATAGCCGTTGAACGCTTTGAGGATGAACGATTGGGATACTACAACCTCAGCATGGGGCTTGATAAAAGCGTTTATTCCGGCTACAGCTCATGGTCGATGTTGTCAGGACTGGCGAGGGTCATGTATGATTATGACAACAAGTATTATCTGACCTTCTCCGGGCGGCTTGATGGATCGTCAAAGTTTGGAACCTACAACAAGTACGGTTTCTTCCCTTCGGTCTCAGCTGCATGGCGCCTCACCAAAGAACCTTTCCTCGAAAATGCTGAAGCTATCAATGACCTTAAATTGAGGATAAGTGCCGGAAGTGTGGGCAACGAAGGCATACCTTCAGGAAGCACCCTGAGCCTTATGGGCGCGCGACAGTATTTTTACGGTGAGGGCAGTAGCGCAGAAGTTATAGGCACATATGTCTATTCACTTCAGAACAATGACCTTAAATGGGAGGTGACCAGGCAGTATGATATGGGGCTTGACCTCAGCCTCTTCAGATCGCGTGTCGAATTTACCGCAGAGACATACCTTAAGAACACCTCTGACCTGCTGCTTTACCTGCCGGTTAACAGATCCTCCGGATTTGAATATGTCTGGGCCAATGTCGGTGACCTGCAGAACCGTGGCATTGAGTTCTCGGTCAACAGTGTCAATTTCGTTGACAAATTCAAATGGAATACCCGATTAAATCTCTCATTCAACAGGAACGAGGTTACCAATCTTGACAAGTCTGAGAATATTTACGGCACCTCGGTATTCAATATCCTGGATTGGACAATGATAAGCGAGGGCAAACCCATCGGAATGATCTACGGATACAAGTCGGACGGGATAATCCAGCTGAATGAAGAGCTGTCGGGGATCCCGTTCTTTCCTGCCAAGATAGCACGTTACGGAGACCGCAAATATGTTGACAGAAACCTGGACGAGAAACTCACTGTGGATGATTACTATGAACTCGGCAATGCCAATCCTGATTTTTCATTCGGCCTCAAGAACACCTTTTCATATGGTAACTTCTCGCTCGATATTTATATTCAGGGCGATTACGGAAATGAGATCGTAAATTTCAACAGGTTCCAGCTTGAGAGTTTTGACGGTTACCAGAACAATTCTGCCGTTGCCATGGAAAGATGGACGGAAAGTAACCCTACCGACAAGTACCCCAGGGCTAATGCCTCACCCCATGGCATAATTATATCGGATGTTTATGTGGAGGATGGTTCCTATGCCAGGCTAAAGGAGGTGGTCTTTTCCTACGATCTTCCCCGGGAGCTGCTTGACAAAGTCAGAATAAGTAACCTTCGCCTTTCACTCAGTGGCACCAATCTTTATACTCTGACCCGCTACTCAGGTTATGACCCGGAGGTATCTATCTTCGGCGGAAGCGTTTTCGGCAAGGGTGCTGATTATGGAGCATACCCCATGGCCAGAACGCTGCTTTTCAGCATCAACGCCACCTTTTAACCGTTAAATTGCCTGCAATGAAGAAAATCACAATATTGATGACGGTCATGCTGCTCTTACTGACCAGCTGCAAAGACTTCCTTGAACAGGACCTGCGTTCTGAACTGAACTATAATAACTATTTCCGGACGGAAGATGATCTGATCTCCTTTGCCGACGGCATGTTTGCCGGGCTGATCACATGGACATGGACCGGCGGCGGATTGTTTTTCAATAATTACTGGGTTCTTCAGGACCTGGCCTCTGATAACTGCTATGAGACCGGTCCGTCGATTGATATGCAAGACCTGTCACAGTTCACTTTTGATGTCAATAACTCCACTCTTTATTATATATGGGTCGGCTGTTATGAGGTTATCCAGTCGGCCAATGTCCTCCTGGAAGAATCCGGGAACATCACTGATTATTCGGAACCGGAGGTAAAGGATCATCTTCAGGGTGAAGCCTATTTCATTCGGGGGATGCTCTATTTCGATCTGGTGAGATTGTTCGGGGATGTTCCTCTCCAGCTTTTCCCGACGAAGAGTGTAACCGAATCCCTGATCGAAAGAAGTCCTGTGGCTGATGTTTATGAAAGCATTATCAGCGATCTCCAGAAGGCTGAGCAGCTTCTTGCCGTCAACCCATTTTCCAGGAGAGTGGAAGGGATGCCCACAAGCCATGCGGCCTCCGCGTTGCTGGCCAAGGCCTATCTTACGAGGGGAGCACTGACCGGCAACGCCGCAGATTTCTCATCTGCAAAAACCTCTCTTGAGAAGGTTATTGGACATTATACACTTGAGCCGGAATTTGCAGATATTTTCAAGATCAGCAATGCCAATTCAGGGGAGATTTTATGGGCTATAAACTTCAGCGGCACGTTGGGTGAGGGCTGGACCACGAACCAGTTTATGGTAAGGCTTATGCCAACCACTGTTTCCCCCAACGGGGTGAGAAACGGCCAGGGCTGGGAAAGACCGCTTGATCATCTTTACAACAGTTACAGTGACACCGATGAGAGGAAGGAGGCAACCTTCATCACCGAATTTGAAGGAGAGGTGTTCAATGGGCCTTACATCAGAAAGTACTGGGATCAGGAGGCTGAAGGAGGGAGGCAGAACGGTGAATCCGATGCTGACTTCATCTACCTCCGTTATTCGGATGTGGTGCTGATGTACGCAGAAGCGCTGAACGAAATAAATAATGGTCCTGACCTCGGCGCATATAATGCCATAAATGACATCCGTAACAGGGCTGGCCTCGTTGACCTGCCGGAAGGACTGGACTATCAGTCGTTCAAGGATGCCATCTTACAGGAGAGGCAGTGGGAATTTGTGATGGAGGGGCATCGGTGGTATGACCTGGTGCGGATGGGAAAACTCATTGACCGTGTTCAGCCGGCCAAGCCAACTGCGAATATACAGTCTTATCACACACTGTTTCCCATACCCCAGAAGGAGAGATATCTAAATCCCAAGCTGACCCAGAATGAGGGATATAACTAGCGAGAAAGACAAACCTGATTCCAACTTCAATCAGGTACCCGTAGTTCACGTCAGTGAATTCAGCAACGGTTATTCAGGGGGATGGGACAGGATATTCGGGGAGCTTTTCAGTCAGCTTTACGACGGCAACCCTGGCAAAAAGGTGATTGTCATTGACTGCTACCAGGGGGTTATCTTTGAAGATCTGCTCGGAATTTTTACCGAAAGGCTGAAGCCTGATCTTGTTATTACCAGCAGGGATTATTTTCTCGCCCCTGAAGAGATTTCCAGGATAACCTGGCCTGACGTCACCGACGACCGTATCTTCGGATACCTTACCCGGTTGACTTTTAAGGATTTCATCAGTAATGAGAAGCTTGCGGCATGCATGAGCAGAATTGATTCCGTAACCCGTGGGACCGTCCTCGTGTTCGGGTACGGTGCGGCGCTGGTGGCACGCAGGCCCTCCCTGATCATCTATGCTGACATGCCTCGGTGGGAGATACAGCTCAGGATGAGGGCCAAAAGGGTGGACAATCTCGGCCTCAGCAACAGGGAGGAACTGTTTGAGCTGCAATACAAGCGAGGCTTCTTTGTCGACTGGCGTGTCTGTGACAGGCATAAGAAAAAGCTGAGAGGCAAGTGGGATTTTGTCCTTGACACCACCAATATGAATTCTCCTGCCATGGTTACCGCAGAAGCTTTCGATAAAGCGATGGCAAAGGGAATTACAACACCTTATAGTGTTGTCCCCCTCTTTGACCAGGGTATCTGGGGCGGGCAATGGATGAAGAGGAAACTGGGTCTTGATCCTGCTCCTGCCAACTATTCCTGGTGCTTTAATTGCATCGTTGAGGAGAACAGCCTGATGTTTGATTTCGGGGAGGGGTTGTTTGAGACACCCTCTGTGAACCTGGTGTTCTTTCATCCTGTTGAACTGCTGGGAGAAGCAGTGTATGGACGTTTCGGCGATGAGTTCCCGATAAGGTTCGACTACCTCGATACCATGGAGGGAGGAAACCTCAGCCTGCAGGTCCACCCGGTGACTGAATACATACAGGAGAAATTCGGCATGCACTATACACAGGACGAAAGTTACTACATAATGGATACCGGAGAAGATGCCTCAGTCTACCTGGGACTGAAAGAAGGCATCAGTCCGAAAGCGATGATTGACGATCTTTGCAAGGCACAGCATGAGGGATCCCGTTTCGATGATGTCAAATATGTCAACAGGTGGCCGGCAAAGAAACATGACCATTTTCTGATACCGGGAGGCACCGTTCACTGCTCAGGGAAGAACTGCCTGGTGCTGGAGATAAGCTCCACGACCTACAACTTCACTTTCAAGCTGTGGGACTGGGGACGTCTCGATCTGGACGGAAGGCCGAGGCCTATCAATATCGGGCACGGCAAAAACGTAATTCAGTGGGAGCGTACCACGGACTATGTTCGCAACAACCTCATAAACCAGGTCAGAAAAGTTGCTGAGGGTGACGGCTGGACCGAGGAGGCTACCGGATTGCATGTAAGGGAGTTCATCGAGACTCGCAGGCACTGGTTCACCAAAAAGGTTGTTCATAACACCCGCGGTGGCGTGAATGTTTTGAACCTGATCGAGGGCCGTGAGATCATCGTTGAAAGTCCTGGCGGACGGTTTGAGCCGTTCATTGTCCATTATGCCGAAACCTTCATTATCCCGGCCGCAGTCGGGGAGTATACCATTCGGCCCCACGGTGAATCCGAAGGGAGTGAATGCGCCACCATAAAAGCCTATGTTAGAACATAAAATACACAAACAATGAAAAGAGCGATATATCTCATGACCTTCCTGGTGCTGATCGGCGCGACAGGCTGCAATGACAACCGCACTGACAGCGGAAGCATCAGCGACAGTATTCCTTCGCTTGAAGAGCTGTCAGGCGTCTGGGTCTCATCCGACACTGTGGAGATGGAACCATCCATCAGGAATTTTCGCGGGCAGGCGCTGCTGAACAGGGATATGACTTCAATAAGCTGGTTTGTCTCAGCTCCTTTTTCCGGCGGGTATCATACCGGAACGCTGAGGGTCAACGGCAAGACACCGAAGGCAACAACATGGCGCTGGCAGCCCTGGCAGGGGCTCAGGAAAGGAAGCGTTGACGGATTGGATATACTGAGTTCAACAAGAATGCTTTTTGACAGGGATGCGATCATGTGGCAGGTTGATATAACCAACAGCGACACCCTGGCCAAAGATCTGAATCTCGAACTTGACCTGATAGGTTTCATCAGTAAATATGGCGGCGACTGGCAGTGGTGGTACCCCTACCCGAAGATGTCGGGCCAGGTAACCAAACGTGATGAGGAGGTGGAAAATATCAGGGATCACCTGGGAGAAGAGGTTTTCACCAGTGAAGGGTTTAGCTGGGAACTGATTGACGGGAAGCCTCAGCTTGTCAGGATAATGATGAAATGGCCAGGTGACATGGAGATACTGGGCAGTTCAAAATACCATGCGACAGCTGAGAAAAACAGGGTTCTCATACATGACACCGAGACGGATGCGGTCATCTCCTTCTCCCTCGTTACTCCTCCGGATACCATGACAGCATGGAACAGCGGGGCGACGGCTTCATGGAGCTGCACTATTGCCCCGGGAGAGACCAGGTCAATAAAATACCTCATGTCATACGGTGATGACGAAGAGGATGTAAAGGAAAATGTAACTGCCTGGTCATCAGATTTTGATACGCTTTTTGCAGGTATAAAAGATAGCTGGGAAGAAAAGTGGGAGATGATCTTCCGTCCGGGCAATGATCTTATCTCCGGATGTTTTCCCGTCCTGGAGACAGATGACTCCCTGGTCAGAAAGGTCTATTATACCAGTCCCCTGACAATGCTATACCTTACGAATACGAACCTGCCCGAACATGATAAGGTATTCCTTACGGGAGGACCGCGGTGGGGTGCATCCATCACCTTTTACTGGGATATCACTCTCTGGTCAACCCTGTGGGCTGCTGTCGATCCGGTGATGATGAAGGAGCATCTCTCCGCGTGGTTCGGGATCGATCCGGATAAATATTACGGGAAGGATAACTTCGGGGGCAAGGGTGTCGGCAACGGCTACTCGGCGAACTATTGGGCCAGGTTTCAGCTGATCCGCGATTATATCAACGTCACGGGCGACTATGAATATCTGGATGAGATAATCGAGGGCAAGAGCGTGCTTGAGCACCTGGAAGAGTATGCGCTTAACTGGCAAAAGATATCTATTTACGGGAGTGAGGGCGCTACTGACGATATCTACAGGCTGGCAGATTTCGGCGATGATGAGTGGAACCTGCTGGAATGTGTGCCAACCTACAAACATATTGTTCCCTCATTCAATATCGGTTATGCATGGATGATGCGCGAGACGGCAAAACTATACCGTCAGCACGGCGACCAGCCGAAAGCAGATACGCTTGACGCTCTCGCTTCCGATATGATAGGGCGTATCCTGAAACTGTATGCCGGAGACGGTGTCTGGAACAGCCTCTATCCCGGCAACAAGACCATAGAGGTACGTCACTGCCTCGATTTTGCATTCTTCGGCAAATACATCCCGGATGATATCCCCGGAGAGATTAAGGAAGAGATGATCGAATTTCTGTATGATGAGCTGATAACCGATCACTGGATGAGGGCACAGTCGCTTCTGGATATTGCCGCTGAAAATTCAGACCGTGCCGATCACGGTCCGTTTGGCGCTTTTGACGGATGGCCGGTTGACATCATAGACGCCCTCACGCAGATGGGCTACCCTGATAAGGCACTTGAGTTTTACCGTGCTGTAGAGCCGGTGACTTATGAGGGGATATGGGCACAGGCACATGAGCTGTGGGGTGAGAACAAGACCAACAAGAATGCCCTGGTAAGGATTGCGGAACGGGACTGGTGCAACAGGGAGTCGTCATCGGGGATAGCCTTCGCCCAGGTGGTACTGAAAAACTTTTTCGGTTTCTACCCGTCGCCAGATGGTGAGGTCCTGAAAGCGTCTGAAAATTTTCAGTTTGACGGTAAACTCCATCACGTGCTATACAAAAATGATTACTATACACTTGAGTATGAATCCGGAAAACCGGTAATGAAAAAGGAAAAGATCGGGAAAAGGTGACCCTCCTGTAGCCTACAGCCACAAAACTAATTGATGATCAGAGACATTACCATATTGTTCAGATATATTTTGTTGTTGACGCTGACGACGCAGCCACTCTTTATCGCTGAACTCCAGGCTCAGCATGTTATATCTGAGGCACCGGAGCACTTTGACAAATTCACCAGTGTGGCGGGAGGATGGTGTGCCGGTGATGCGACCATCTCCCTCCCTCTTCCGGACGGCAAGACACTCTGGCTTTTCGGTGACAGTTTCATAGGAACGAAAAGCGGTGAGTTCTCCATTATTCCTGCAGGTTCAGGGATGATAAACAATGCCGCTATTCTTGAAGATGGTACGGCGATGACAACCCTGCATGGCGGAACCGCCGAAAATCCCTCCTCATTCATCCCCGGGGAGGGAGCTGATTTTTTCTGGCCG
The DNA here is from genome assembly GCA_011620595.1 of Bacteroidales bacterium. Lineage (GTDB taxonomy): Bacteria > Bacteroidota > Bacteroidia > Bacteroidales > VadinHA17 > SR-FBR-E99. The sequence goes on from WOYX01000025.1 coordinate 10,329, forward strand.
GAGCATGCTGTCATTGAAGATGATACAGTGAAAGTCTTTGCGGTGAGGGTGAAGATAGTTGACAACGGGACTCCCGGATTTAATTTTCAGGTCGGCACAACCTACAGGGCCTCCTACGAATACCCGGCCATGAAACATATTTCGACCACCAAATTCGAATCGGTTACAGACAGCACCTTCCGCTTTGGTGCCTGCGTCGTCAGGAGCGGAGAGTTCACATACATCTTCGGAATCAGGGACACCACCTCCGGCGGTTTCACCTACCCTTTGCCCTACCTGGCAAGGGTATCCGGGAGCATAGATGAGCCGTGGCAGTTTTACGCGGGATCTGACACCTGGTCGGGCGACATCAGGGATGCCGTGCCGCTGGGAGACAGGCCCATGAGCGAGTCATTCTACGTGTATGAAAGGAACGGCAAGTTCTATTTGATCATGCATGAGATATGGCTCGTGGGAGAGCTCTTCATCCTTGAGGCCGACAAGATCACCGGCCCGTGGAACCGCAAGTCATCGGGAGGGATTGAAAACAAGTTTGCGGAAATCACGCCACACACGGGAAACATTACATATAACCTTTTCGCTCATCCGCATTTTCAGAAGGAGGGTGATATCCTGATCTCGTTCAATGTCAACACCACCAACTTCAACTCGATCTATCAGGATACCCGCAATTACAGGGCCCGTTTTTTCTGGCTGGATGTTGAGGGAGCGGTGACAGCTGCCATCCCTGACACCATCACACTCTTTGATAACCCTGTGGGAATTGCAGGGGTTGATTACGACACTCCTGGTAGCCACCTTGCATATGATCCGCTGACGCGATACCTCCAGGTAAGAAATATCTCCTCCTCCACCTCGGTGGAGATATTCAGTCTTGACGGCAGGCTCTGCCTCCGGTGTGAAGTGAGGGATGATACCGAAATAAACTGCAGTCATCTCCGCGGAGGGATGATGATAGTCCGCCTGCGCGGAAAATGGGGTACAGAGACAAAAAAGTTCATCTTCAGATAACTGATTTCAACCCGCCGCCAGGGAAAACGGCAGATAAGAATTTTTAAGTTCAATAACAGGCTCAAACCACACCCGGCCATGAAAAAATTTATCATTTCCTCCCTGCTGTGTCTTGCAGGTTTCTGTTTTACACTTACAGCCCAGCCCGGCGGAGCAGATCCTGTTGACCATGTTGATCCTCTGATGGGGACCTCCTCACCCCGCTGGACACTCTTCCCGGGTGTGACCATGCCTGCCGGAATGGTGAAGATCAGTCCTGATAACCAGATGAAGGGTTATAAAGCCGGTTATGATTATAACACTGAGAATATTGCCGGCTTCAGTCATATCCACTCCCGCACGATGGGAGGGCTGCTGGTAATGCCGGCAACAGGTGAACTGCAAATGGTCCCCGGTGCTCCTGACGACCCTGACGCAGGTTACCGTTCGCGCTTCAGCCATCAGAACGAGACTGCGAGGCCCGGTTATTATTCTGTCTTCCTTGATGATTACGGCATCAAAGCGGAGCTTACTACCACCGCAAGGGCAGCATTCCAGAGATATACCTTCCCGGAGTCAGATTCTTCCCGCATCCTGCTTGACCTGAAGATCCCCACCGACAACGGTTACGAACTTCTTGAGTCGTGCATTACGAAGGTGAGCGACAGGGAGATAGAGGGTTTCTCGAGACAACGAAGCCTGCTCGGTGCCCATCATAACCTCTACACACTTCACTTTGTGGTTCGCTTCAGTAAGCCGTTTGATACATTCAACGGATGGCTGGGCGGGGATATCATGCGAGATATTACGGAGATACGTTCACTGTATGACGACGGAAGCACAGGGCTCTTTCTGAACTTTAAGACCCGTGAGGGGGAAACGGTGATGGTGCAGTCAGGAGTGTCACTGGTGAGCATTGACCAGGCCAGGCTTAATCTTGATAGAGAGCTGGGTCCGTTTAATTGGGATTTTGACGCTGTCAGTGAGATGAACCGCAGGGCATGGAATGATTTGCTTACAGACATCAAAGTAGAAGGTGGCAGCGAAGCTGACCTCAGGATGTTCTACACCGCCATGTACCGTGCCTTTGCCGGGCTGACTGTCTGGAGTGATGTGAACGGAAAGTTTGTCGATATGTACGAAAAGGTGCAGGAGCCTGACGATCCGGCCCTCGTTCTTTTCGGAAGCACCCCTCCGGGGCCGGGCACCGTGGCCATAAATCAGCTGATGGCTCTCTGCCAGCCTGACCTTGTCAACAGTTATGTCAGGTCACTGCTCGCTCTGCACGCCCGCGGCGGCTGGTTCCCGGAGGGCTCTGAAGGCATTGAATATGCTGATCATCCCGTCAGTTCGCAGCTGATTCCCCTCATGGCATCTGCCTTGCAGAAGGGGATAAGGGATTATGACACTGTGATGCTCTACAGGGCCCTGATGCATGACCTGAGTAATGCAGGCAAGCCTCATGAAGGTGGCGGATTTGCCGGCAAGAGATATCTTGAGACCTACCTTGCCTCAGGTTATGTGCCTGAGGAGAAGGCTCCTGCATCTCTCACCTTTGAATATGCATATCACGACCGGGCTATGGCTGAGACAGCCCTTGCAGCGGGGAATGTGTCGGATTACAGGACTTTTGCAAAGAGAGCTTTCAGTTACAGGCATCTTGCCAAACCTGAGGCCGGGGTGATGCAGACTTTCGTTCCCCATGATGTCAGGGGACTGATTGATATTTACGGAAGAGAAGATTTTGTGACAAGGCTTGAGGGGGAGATCTCTGATTGTCTCTCACCCGACCGTAAAAAAGAGGACAGCGACGATGATATAAAAGAGAGGCTCTTCTCCGGCGGCTATAATTACCGGCAGTCACCACTGCAGGCTGCCTGGCTCTTCAATTACGCCGGTGCCCCCTGGCTTACGCAGAAATGGGTTCGGGAGATTCTCTCGGGTTATCAGAAGAATGATGCCCCAATGGGATCTGCCGCTGATGACCCTGCACAGTCAGCAGCCCTCTATGTTATGAGTGCCATTGGCCTCTTCCAAACCGACGGCGGCATATCCGCCACTCCCATTTATGAGATTGGAAGTCCAATTTTTGAGAAGGTGACTATCCGTCTCGATGAAAGATATTATCCCGGTGGTGAGTTTATCATTGAGGCCGGGAACAGTTTCCCCGGGAAGGACTTTATCAGGAAAGCGAAACTCAACGGTGAGGAGCTGGAGGGTCCCTGGTTCCCTCACTCAGATTTTGCCGCCGGCGGCAGGCTGGTGCTTAAGATGAGCTCAAAGCCGGAAAAGGAATGGGGCAGCAGCCCGGAGAAGGCGCCACCCTCAATGAGTTCCGGGATGACAGCAGAGCAGATTGGCGAGATTATAAAGTATGACAGGTATGCCGAAGAGCTGGAGATATGGAACAAAGCCCTGAGAGCCTATTATTACCATAAGAAGGAGCACTTTGAGAGCTTGCCCAACGGTGAGAATGAGATCATCTTCCTTGGCAACAGCATCACCGATAATGCCGAATGGTGGGAGCTTTTCAGTAACACAAGGATCAGGAACAGGGGCATCGGCGGTGATGACACTGACGGCATCCTGGAAAGGCTTGACGAAGTGACAGAATCGCAGCCCTCGAAGATCTTTATTATGATCGGCACCAATGATCTTTCGAACGGCAAGAGCGTCGATTATATCATTGAAAATTACAAAAAAATAATCCGGCTCATCACCGCTTCAACACCCGGAACAAGGATTTACATTCAGAGTGTCATCCCGACCGACGACGCCCTCCATTATACCCGCCGCAACAGTGACATCATAGCTATCAACGACCGGCTCAGGGAGATTGCGGCCGCCAACGGGATAACATATATCGACCTCTTTGAACTGTTCAGGCTCGAAAACAACAAGCTTAACCCGGAATACAGCAGCGACGGTTTGCACCTTAACGGGAAAGGGTATCTGGTTTGGAAAGAGGCGATCACAAAATATGTTGAGGAATAATCTAAATAGCAGATAATGAGAATGAAGGAGAATATTGCACCGCCGGTCACGAGAACAGGTAGGATATTTTCACTGCCGGTCATGAGAAAACGGGAGATTTTTGCCCAGCCAATCATGGGGGAAATGGGGTTCTTTTATCTGCTGGTCACAAGAACAAGGGAGCTGATTGCCCTGCTGATCTTGTTGATCACAAGTGGATGCGGAACTGAACCTGGTGCCAACAACGGCGAAAACATATCCCAACCCCTGAAGCCGCTCACCTTCACCGCTGAGCCGGCACCTGAATGGACCGCCCTTATGGAGCGCACCTCCGGATGGTTCGGCGCCGACGGTATTTTCTCCATTCCCCTTGATGGGATTGAAGAGCGTCAGGCAGAAGCGAAGAAGACGCTTTTCATCTTCAGTGACACATATATCGGAGAGGTGAAAGATGGTGTTCCGCAGCCTGGTAATGTAATGGTTAACAACTCAATAGCCCTGATGAGCGGCACTCTTCCCGTAAGGGATTCGGTGATATTTGAATATAACCGGGACCGGAACGGCAATCCGGTATCATATTTCGTGCCTGATAATGAGAACAGCAGGGAGGGAGAATACTTCTGGCTGGGTGACGGTTTCGTGAACCGGGCGAAACGGAATGCCCTTTACATCTTTGCCTACCATGTACACAAGACCGGTCCGAATGTCTTTGATTTCGAGGCCACCAACGTTGCCCTGATCAGGATAAGAAAACCATCATTGGAGAATATGTCACACTATGAGCAATTCCCCACTGCCCTGGGCTTTGTCCATCCTGAATATGGAAGGGTTTATTTTGGCAGCGGAATTCTGGTCAACACAAGAAGCGCCGGAGCCCCCTTTCCTGACGGATATGTTTACATCTACGGAATTGCTGAGGGGCGCAAATCCCTCTTAGCTGCAAGGACGAAGCCGGGCAGGATTGAAAAGATCGGGGCGTGGAGATTCTGGAACGGCGAGGATTGGGTTAAAGGGGTGGAGAATATTGCACCGATCACTGACGGTGTGTCCAACGAACTCAGTGTAACTCCCACGGATGACGGAAGGTTCCTGCTGACTTTTACGGTGATGGGCATCTCCGACAAGATCGGCATACGCGTGGGTGAAGGTCCTGCCGGGCCGTTCGGAGATATCCACGAGGTATATACATGTCCCGAATACGCTGAGAAAGGACTGCTCCCATACAATGCCAAGGCTCATTATCATCTCTCAGGCCCCGCCGAGCTGCTGGTGAGCTATAATACCATCACCCTTGATTTCTGGGAAGATATACAGAAGGATGCAACCATCTACCACCCCAGGTTTGTCAGGGTGAGATACAGTCAGCAGTAAGAGGTTAATTACGGAACCATGACCCCGGGATCAGAAAATCCGGATGCCATGAAAGAGAACAGAAACTTCAAAAAAAGAACTATCAGCAACAGAACAGCCAGTCTGAGAGCATCTCTGATGCTCTGTCTGTTTCTATTTCTCCTCATATCAGCCTGCAAGCCGGGACGAACGACAACAGGTCATGTCACCGCTGATGAGGATTTTCGCTCACTCTTCTACTCTGATTCCGGAGGCATCACAGGAGCTGACGGCCTCTTCTCCGTTCTGATGCCCGATGGATCGTCTCTCTTCATGCTGGGCGACTGTTTTCTTGGTGAGGTAGTGAACGGTACCAGGGACACGTTGACCACGATGTTGCGTAATGCTTTCGTGTTGATTGACAGTAGCAGGACCGTTGCGAGACCGATATACAGGGGTACCTGGGCGAAGCCGCAAACATTGATGGAGCCGGTTAATGAACCCGGCGATTCGACTTACCGCTGGTACTGGCCCGGCCACGGCTTTGTGATGAACGATACCGTTCATGTCTTTGCCCTCAGCCTTATAAATGTGCCTGACACAGCCGCTATGCAGGCTTTTTACGACAGTGAAAGCGACCGCCCGGCAGACACTGCGGTGAAGAACATATTTACCTTCGCCATCTCCCATATTGATCTCCTGTCTTTCACCTTCCCCGGTTTCAGTCATCTTGAGACCCACAGGGTTGAGATCAACTATCCTGTCAGCCTGATCGACTTCGGGAACTGTGTCATGGCAGACGGTGGCTACCTCTATATCTACGGCACGAGAAACAACCCCGGTCATTCAGAGGTTCATGTTGCCCGTGTTTCCCTGGAAAGTGCTGACTTTTACCGGGGTTGGGAATTTTTTACAGGGAAAGAGTGGGATAAGGATATCAGCAGGTCGGCACCGCTCGATATTGATATCTCCGTGTCGGAGCAGTTCAGTGTCTTCAGGTACAGGGACAAATACATACTGCTCACACAGGAGAGGGCAGGAGATGATATTTACACTTACACCTCAGATTTCCCTCACAGTGATTTTCATAATAAGAGGTTTATCTACCATGCCCCGGAGGCGGATGCTGATCCGGATAACCATATCATTACATACAATGCCCTTGCTCACGGTCAGTACATTGATGACGACCGGCTGCTGGTCACCTACTGTGTCAATTCTCTGGATGTGAGGGATATTTTTGAGGATGTTGAAGCATACAGGGCACAATTCCTGCGTGTGCCAATGGACCTGATAATGAAGTGAAAACAAAAAAACCGGCAGATCTCTCCGCCGGTTTTTTTCTCAGCCTTATATAATTGATTACTTGCGACCTGCGCCGGCACCCTTGACGGTGGCCGGACGGTTGGTCCTCATGCTTTTGGCAGCGCCTTTGTTCTTGGTGGCTTTCCTGGCCTGCTTCATTGATTTCTGGGCTTCACCCTTCATCTTGGCCTGTTCCCTGACCATCTCGCCAACACCGTCTTCGGTCTGTGTCCTGGCCTGCTTTGCAGTCTCGCTGACAGCCTCACCATGGTTCTGTGATCTGGTCTGTGTCTGTGTCATGATCGGGTCGCCGCTCTGGGCCTGCTCAGGAT
>WOYX01000025.1:17357-38563 GCA_011620595.1 Bacteroidales bacterium
CCTGTACCTGTGTTCTGGTCTGAGTCCTGGTCTGCGTTTGTGTCATGATCGGATCGCCGCTCTGGGCTTGCTCAGGATCCTGTACCTGTGTTCTGGTCTGAGTCCTGGTCTGCGTTTGTGTCATGATCGGATCACCACTCTGCACCTGCTCCTGTACCTTAGCCTGCTGCCTGGCTTCGATTCTGAGCTGTTTTTTCGTTTTGGTCTGTTCCTGAACTGGTTCTGTGGTCTGGGCTGTGACGCCAACACTTATCAGAAGTGCTATTGCGCCGAAAAGAATTTCCTTTTTCATCTTTGTTCTGTTTTGGTTTATTATCAAATAACAGATCAAAAATAACCCCTTGAAAATGAAGCTATAATGAAGTTACGGGGAAAAAGAAAAAAAATTGCGTCCCTTTTTCGGGTTCGGACATGACTCTGACCGAAATATCATGAAAATCGGCTATGGATTTGGTGATAGCCAGTCCTATCCCGGTGCTGTCGCCTGTAGGTTCCAGCCTGGTACTGAAGCGTGAGAAGAGTTTTCCAAGCTGTTCCCGGGTCATGCCCCTGCCTGTATCGCAGATTGATACTTCAAACCTTCCGGCGTTCTCTCTTCCGCCGATGTCAATTTTTCCGCCTGGCGGGGTGTTTTTTACGGCGTTGTTGACCACATTGTATAACATGGAGAATAGCAGGGTCCGGTTGGCATTGGGGAATCTGAAGTCGCAGTTACACTTGAGATTAATGGTCACCCCGGCATCTTCTGCTATGGGAGCCAGCTCACCGGTCACCTCCTCCACCAGCTCCTTCAGGTCAACGGTATCCTCCCTTAGGTACTGCCTGCTCTCTATCCGTGCTATCATCAGCAGAGAATTAACCAGGGCCTTGAGACGGTGCAGGGTGCGCAGTGATTCATCCAGGCCTGCCTCCAGGGCAGGATCAAGATTTTCCTGCATCAGCATGTTCTCAAGCTTGCTGCGGAGTACCGAGATCGGGGTCATCAGCTCATGCGAGATGTTTACCGTGATCTCTTTCTCCTTGCGGAAGAGCTCCTCTATCTTTTTCATCATCTCCCTGAGGGTACGGTCGAGCCGGATGAAGTCCTCGGTGGAGGTCACCAGCGGCTCCGACTGGTCAAATGAAGGAGTGACGGTCTCACTGAGCCTTCCGGTGATCACCTTCAGGGGGCGCAGTATCCGGGATGTGTAGAAGAGGTCGGAGAAGAGGGTTACCGCAATGAAAATCGCAAGGAATATCAGGATGACCTTACGGATGTTTTTTTCAGCATATATTATACTGGTAAGGCTCTTTCCGATCTCAAGCAGGTATGTCTGGCCCTCCACGCGGAAAGAGTAGTGCAGCACACGGTAGTCGATGGTCTCGTTGTCAATAAGCCTTTTTGTGACCTCAATGAAGTTCCAGTCCTCTGAAAGGTCCGCTTTCTCAAGACTGATGAACTCCTCTTTTAGTATGTTGTAGCTGCCGAACCCCTCGTCGGTACCCAGGGTGATGAAAGGCTCGATGCCCACCTCGGCGATAAGGTCAAGGATCTCCTCCCGCTTGTCTATAAGCTCATTGTCGGTCTGACGGGTGTTGATCCGTTCAATTATCAGCGGGAGAAAGCCGATGAAAAGTGCCGAGAAGACCAGTTTGGAGAGCAGGTTGAAGAGTGCAAGCTTTGTCTGTAGTTTCATCATGCTCTCAGGGAAGGTTTTAGCTGTCGGTGCTTATCCTGTACCCCACGCCCCGCACTGTCTCAAGCCACGGAGCAGGCGCCCAGGCAGACAGTTTCTTGCGTAAATTCTTTATATGAACGTCAATGAAATTGCTGTCGTACTGGTCATCGAGGGCGTTACCCCAGATATGCTCGTAAAGCTGATGACGTGCCAGGACTTTGTCATGGTTTATTGCCAGGTAATGAAGGAGGTCAAATTCCTTTTTTGTGATCTCCACCTCTTTGTCGCTGTACATCAGTTTTCTGCCCCGGATATCCATTACGAATTCGCCGAGTTTAATATCCGGCGAACCGATCTGGAACTTCCTTCTTGCGACGGCCATGATGCGGGCGTGCAGTTCTGCCAGTGCAAAGGGCTTCGGCAGGTAGTCGTCGGCACCTATGTCGAGTCCTTTTACCCTGTCTTCGACAGCACCCCTGGCGGTGATAATGATGAAGGAGACATCGATGTTGTTTTTCCTTGCCTCTCTGATCAGGTCGAGCCCGTTGTAGTCGGGCAGCCCGAGGTCAAGCAGAACGAAGTCGTAGAGGTTGACGGCTATCTTTTCCGAGGCATCGGCACCTGTATAGGCCAGATCGCAGAGAAAGCCCTCCTTCTTCAGGTAGGAAGCTATCTCATCCGCGAGGCTCTTTTCGTCTTCAACGATAAGAACATTCATGATCCAAAGTTAAAAAATCCTGAAGAAGGCGCTTGCCATAAAGAGAAAACCTTTCATGCCTGTTGTGCCTGTTTCTGAATAGAAGGGGATGACATACCCCGGTTCGATCTCCAGCGTGAAGAAGTCGTAGCTGAAAGCTATGGGCAACCCGAAATCGATCTCCATGGGCCCGAAGGTTTCCGTGTAGGTGGTTGATGAACCCTGGTTGTTTATCCAGGGCCTGTAGCCGGGAGAGACAGTGGTGGTAGTGCCTTCCGTGGTCTCAATGCTGATCATCTTGCCGAACAGGATGTTCACGTAGGGATCAAAAGAGAAGAAGGCCTTGTCGCCTGCAAACGAGGGTGTCTCAAAATATCTCGAGTGTCTGGTCTGAAGATAGGCCTGGCCGCCGTCGGAGAAGAGGCCGCCAAGCGATACCTTGGTATACAGTATCCTCCAGTCGAAGCCAAGGGTGGCGTCGGCGTAGGTAAAGTTGTTGAAGAGGGTGTCCCTGAGTGACTCTGCAATATTGTAACGTGAGAGCCCCAGGCTTATGTCAAACCATGTATTAAAGGTATGATTGAAGCTGAGTCCGAGGCTGTAGAATGCAGTGAAGGGAGAGAAGCCGCTTATGGTATAGCCTGTCGCCGACAGGTATAGTTTGTCCTTCAGACCGTATGACAGGGATGCATAGCCGAAGCCGTGATCCTGCGACATGGTTGTCCCCAGGTAGATCATATTGCTGCCGTAACCGGTTCCGGCATAGAATGAATGAACTGAACTATCCTCCTCCGCGGTGACTTCGACGGAGGCTGTGTCAGTGGCAGTCTGGGTGTCAGTGGCAGTCTGGGTGTCAGCGGCAGTCTGGGTGTCAGCGGCAGTCTGGGTGTCAGTGGCAGTCTGGTTGTCAGCGGCAGTCTGGTTGTCAGCAACCACCTGTGCCGGCATCTGCATGACAAAAGCCTGCAGCATTATGCCGCAGGCTGTTGCACCAATCACTGAAAACTTTCTTCTCATTTTGTCCGTCAGATATAATATTACCTTCTTCCAGGTCCTTTTGCTCCGGCGGGTCTGCCGGCACCCTTGGGTATGCGTGATCCCGACGGGCGCTCGATGGAGGCCGGACGTGCTCCGCGTGCCTTGCTCCAGTCAGGACGTGCGCTCTGCACCTTCTTTACGCCTGATGCATTGCCGCTCTGTGGCTGGCCTTTGATCTGAACGTGGTTCTGAGCCTTTTCTCCGGCCTGTGTCTGCACCTTTTCTCCGGCCTGTGTCTGCACCTGCTCCCCGGCCTGTGCCCGTGTCCGGTCTCCTGCCTGAGTCTGCGTATGCTCGCCAGTCCTTGCCTGCTCCCCCTGCTGTTCCTGTGCCTGCCGGCCGCTCTGCTGCGCACGTACCCTGGCCGTGTCAGGCGTCACCGGCACCTCCTGTGCATTTATTATTCCTGCAGTGATCATCATCACGGCGGCTGTCAGCAGGAGTGTCTTAATTTTTTTCATCATATGCTGTTTTAATTTCAATGGTATGATAGCCTGTCCCGATTTATCTGGAGAGCCTCCATGTAGTTAATTATTATATTACTGTGTTTGCGTATGTAAATACATGGAGGGTTCATAACTAATCCGTTTTTTTATACACGAAGATCCTTTAATTTTGTAATCGGCCTGAATCTCAAAGTGTTTTCATCATTACATGACAAAAATATTTATTACAAGATGAAGAAAAGATGAAAGGGCGGAAATTTTTTTATGAAAAAAATGTAGAAGTGTATGCATTACATTTAAAAGATTACATAAATTGCATGTTCATGAAGTAGAGGGGCGAGCGTAAATAAATGACCCGGTGGGTCATTTTAGCGGGCAGCCGGATTGCAGGGGCGGGAGCGGATCAGTTGTCAGTCGGCACCTGCGCCAGGGCTACGGTGGCTGGAAGCAGTAGGCAGTAGTGGGGTTGGTGGTTTTTGTGATGTCAGAAACGAATTAAACCTACATAGTTAACCAAACAACGATAGAATCATGCTAACAGTTGACTGGATCGTTCTGGGGGCGTTTGTCCTCACACTGATTGTCTTCATCATGCTTGCTGTCAGATCAAAGAGCAAGACTTCATCCGACTATTTTCTTGCCGGGCGTGATGCCACCTGGATAGCGATCGGAGCCTCGATCTTTGCTTCCAATATCGGTTCCGAGCATCTTGTGGGGCTGGCAGGCGCTGGTGCTTCATCCGGTATGGCCATGGCCCACTGGGAGATGCACGGCTGGCTCATATTAATTCTGGGCTGGCTCTTTGTGCCTTTCTATGCGCGCAGCGGAGTCTTCACCATGCCTGAGTTCCTTGAGAGGCGCTATAACAAAGCATCACGGTCGGTACTTTCAATAATATCTCTGGTCAGTTATGTCCTGACGAAGGTAGCGGTCACCGTCTACGCCGGTGGAGTGGTCTTCAAGGATGTCTTCGGCATAGAGTCGATGTGGGGCATTGATTTCTTCTGGATCAGTGCCATAGGGCTGGTGGTCTTCACCGGCATATATACTGCCCTTGGGGGTATGAGGGCGGTGTTGTTGACCTCAGTACTCCAGACGCCGATCCTGCTTGCCGGATCAATTGCGGTGCTTATTGCCGGCCTTATAAAAGTTGGGGGATGGGATGAGCTGATGCATATCTGCCGTGCCGTGCCCGTCAACGAATACGGTGACACCATGACCCAGCTTATCAGGTCGCCCAAGGATCCTACCTTCCCGTGGACCGGAGTGCTGCTCGGATCTGCCATCATCGGATTCTGGTACTGGTGTACCGACCAGTACATCGTGCAGCGTGTTCTTTCGGGGCGCGACCAGACGCAGGCACGTCGAGGCGCCATCTTCGGTGCCTTCCTGAAACTGACCCCGGTCTTCATCTTCCTGATCCCCGGCATGATAGCATATGCCCTTGATCAGCAGGGAGTCATACATCTTACCAGCTCTGACTCGGCATTCTCGACTCTTGTCAAGGAGCTGCTGCCCATAGGCTTCAAAGGATTGGTCGTAGGAGGTATTCTCGCGGCGCTGATGAGCTCGCTGGCATCCCTCTTCAACTCATCGGCGACCCTGTTTACGATTGACTTCTACCAGAAGTACAAGCCAAAGGCTTCGGAGGCAGAGCTTGTAAGGGTGGGACGAATAGCCACTGTAGTGGTGGTGATACTGGGGATACTCTGGATACCTGTAATGAAAGGCATAGGCAAGGTGCTCTATGCATACCTGCAGGATGTGCAGTCTCTGCTGGCGCCCGGCATTGCCGCGGCATTCCTCCTCGGGATACTCTCTAAAAAAATTACTCCCGCAGCAGGACTGACGGGGCTTCTTACAGGGTTCACCATTGGCATGTTCCGCCTTATCTTCACCGTGTTCAAGGGATACCTGGATGCTGACGGCGTCATTTACCAGGTCTTCGTGGGTACCAACTGGCTGCATTATGAGATCGTAAACTTCGGTATAGTAATAGTGACAATGATCATTGTGAGCTACTTCACTCCCAGAATTGCAGAACACAAGATAGCGGGACTATATCTCGGCTCTGCCACAGCCGAACAGAAGGCCATCACCCGTGCCAGCTGGAACAAATGGGATGTCATCGCCTCTGCTGCCATCATTACGGTGATCATTGTATTCTACGCCTATTTTTGGAATTAATAAACATAGACTGAATCTTATTATAGAACGAAATGAAAAATAAAAAAGTTGAACTGTGGTTTGTCACAGGCAGTCAGCATCTCTACGGAGAGGAGACATTGAAGCAGGTTGAATCTGATTCCGGGACCATTGCAGAGGCCCTTGACAGGTCGGACGACATACCGGTTAAGGTCGTTTTCAAGCCGGTGCTGACAACTGCCGACGCCATTACATCAATCTGTCTGGAAGCCAATAACTCGCCTGACTGTGCCGGGCTAATTGCCTGGATGCATACTTTTTCGCCGGCAAAGATGTGGATATCAGGGCTGAAGAGGCTACAGAAGCCGCTGCTGCATTTTCATACGCAATTTAACCGCGACATACCGTGGTCCGATATCGATATGGATTTTATGAACCTGAACCAGTCGGCGCACGGTGACCGTGAGTTCGGTTTCATCTGTACACGTCTCGGTCTGGAGAGAAAGGTGGTTGTCGGACACTGGCAGGATAAGGAGGCGCTCAAGGCCATCGGCACCTGGTCGCGCGCAGCTGCCGGGGCACTGGAGGCCCGTTCGCTGAAGGTGGCCCGTTTTGGGGATAACATGAGGGATGTTGCTGTCACTGAAGGAGACAAGGTGTCAGCACAGATGCATCTTGATTATGAGGTTCACGGATATGGTGTCGGTGACCTTGCAGATGCCGTCGGCAAGGTGTCTGACAGGCAGATCAGTACTCTGCTACGGCAGTATGGCGATGAATACAATGCTCCGGCGAAAACACTGGCTTCTCCGGCTGTCAGAGAGGCAGCACGTATTGAGGCCGGCATGCGTGCATTCCTGGAAGAGGGAGGCTTCAAAGCCTTCACCACCAACTTCGAGGACCTGCACGGGCTAGTCCAATTGCCGGGACTGGCTGTCCAGAGACTCATGGCCGATGGTTACGGCTTCGGCGCCGAGGGCGACTGGAAGACGGCTGCGCTGGTGCGTATCATGAAGGTGATGGCGGAGGGGCTGGAAGGAGGAACCTCCTTCATGGAAGACTACACCTATCACCTGGAACCTCAGAACATGACTGCCCTCGGTGCGCATATGCTGGAGGTGTGCCCTTCAATTTCTTCCGGCAAGCCTGCCCTCGAGGTGCATCCCCTGGGTATTGGAGGCAGGGATGACCCGGCACGCCTGGTGTTCAAAGCCGACACCGGAAAGGCCATTGCGGCATCAATGATTGAGATGGGAGACCGCTTCCGGCTCATAGTGAATAACCTGAAGGTGGTTGAGTGTCCGCCGATGCCTATGCTGCCCGTAGCCAGCGTGCTGTGGAAACCTGAACCTGATCTCAGAACCGCCGCAGCAGCATGGATATACGCCGGCGGAGCCCATCACACCGGATTCAGCCAGTCGCTTACAGCAGAACATATGGCTGAATACGCTGCCATCACCGGAACGGAATTCATCCTGATAGATCAAAAATGCGTTATTGAACTTTTAAGGAAGGAGCTGAGGTGGAACGATCTTTACTATCGCATGAAACCTGCATGAACAGTAGCTCGAAAAAGGATTGGAACATGAGATTTCATGCAAGATCGATCCGGCCGGGGCATAAACATTTTGTTATATATTTGATCTGAAAAGTATGACCCACATTTATTCAGGATATGACAAACACTACCTCGCTGTAGACTGTATAATCTTCGGATATGATATCCTGGAGAAGGAGCTCAAATTGCTTTTGATAAAGAGAAGCTTTGAGCCGGCTCTGGGGCAGTGGTCGCTTGCGGGGGGCTTTGTGCGGGAGAATGAGAGCCTTGACGATGCTGCTTGCAGGGTGCTCTGCAGCCTGACAGGTCTCTCTGACCTGTACATGGAACAGCTCTACACATATGGCGAGACAGATCGTGACCCGGGCGCCAGGGTTATATCAACAGCCTATTTCGCACTCATCGGCATACATGACCTTGACCCTGAGATAAGAAGGAAGAACGGAGCCCACTGGAGATCAATATCAAACCTCCCGGAGCTGATCTTTGACCACCGTAAAATGGTTGACAGGGCTCTCAGAGAACTGGTGGAGACAGTAAAGGTGCGGCCGATAGGCTTTGAGCTTCTTCCCGAAAAATTTACCCTTGTGCAGCTCCAGAACCTTTATGAAGCCATTTACCAGAGGCCGATAGATAAACGTAATTTCAGGAAGAAGATACTGTCAATGGAGCTCCTTGAAAAACAGGAAGAGAAGGAGAAGGAGACATCAAAGAAGGGGGCCTGGTATTACAGGTTCAACGAAGCCAAATACAAGGAGCTGGCCAGGAACGGCTTCTTTTTCAACCTTGCCGTGAGCTGAGAGAGTGGCTTTGACGGCGGGCATAACACTCAAACAACAGCATCATGCTCGAAAAACTTAAGGAGGATGTATTCAGGGCTAACCTTGAACTCGTAAAGCACGGACTGGTCATAATGACCTTCGGAAATGTCAGCGGGTTTGACAGGGATTCGGGATTGGTGGTCATCAAGCCATCTGGTGTAGCCTACAGTGAGATGACAGTCAATGACATGGTGGTCATTGATATCGACGGGAATGTTGTGGAGGGAACTTTAAACCCTTCAACAGATACTCTCACCCATCTTGCCCTTTACAGGTCGTTCCCGGAGCTGGGCGGTGTAGTTCACACCCACTCGACACATGCCACAGCCTGGGCCCAGGCCGGCAGGGCGATACCCTGCCTGGGCACAACTCACGCCGACTATTTCTACGGTCCGGTGCCGGTGACCAGGAGGCTTACAGCCGGGGAGACGGAGAAAGACTATGAGTATAATACCGGACTGGTGATAACGGAAGCAGTCGCAGGCAGGGATCCTTTAACCATGCCTGCCGTGCTTGTTAATTCACACGGCCCTTTCACATGGGGTGTCACACCGGCCATTGCCGTACATAATGCCGTTATCCTGGAAGAGGTGGCCCGGATGGCACTCCTCTCTGTCAGCCTGGCACCGCCGCAGGAGATCGACAGTCACCTTCTGGACAGGCATTACCTGCGGAAGCACGGAAGGAATGCCTATTACGGACAGAAAAAATAATTCAATAAAGTCATATCACATGCATAAATATTCTATAGGTGTAGATTTCGGGACGCTATCGGGCAGAGCCGTTTTGGTTGATACGACAACCGGAGAAGAGGTGGCTGTTGCCGTTCATGACTATTCTCACGGGGTGATGGATGAGAAGCTCCCTGACGGCACCCCCCTGGGTGTTGACTGGGCCCTTCAGCACCCCCAGGATTATCTTGATGTGTTCCGTGTTACCATCCCGGCTGTGATGAAGATGGCCTCGGTGGTTCCGGAACAGATAGCGGGACTGGGGATCGACTTTACGGCCTGTACCATGCTGCCGGTGACGGCCGACGGCACTCCGCTCTGTTTTATGGATGAATTTAAAAGCAGGCCCAATGCCTGGGTGAAACTTTGGAAACACCATGCTGCCCAGGATGAGGCCAACAGGCTCAATGCAATAGCCGCAGAGAGAGGTGAGAAGTTCCTCAGCCGCTACGGAGGCAAGATATCATCCGAATGGCTGATACCGAAGATATGGCAGACGCTGAATGAGGATCAGGGAATTTATAATGCTGCCGCACGTTTCATCGAAGCTGCCGACTGGGTTGTATGGCAGCTGACCGGCGTGGAGACCCGCAATACCTGTACCGCAGGTTATAAGGCTATATGGCACAAGCATGACGGGTATCCTTCCGGTGACTTTTTTAAAGCCCTTCACCCCGGGATGGAGAATCTTGTTGATGAAAAGCTATCACGTAATCTCCTGCCGGTTGGAACGAGGGCAGGAGTCATCTCTCCTGCCGCATCAAAGCTGACCGGGCTGAAAGAAGGTACAGCTGTGGCTGTCGCCAACGTTGACGCTCATGTTTCTATTCCTGCAGTGGGCATAACATCCTCCGGGAAAATGCTGGCAATAATAGGCACCTCCACGTGCCATATGCTCCTGGGTGATATTGAGAAGGAGGTCCCGGGTATGTGCGGGGTGGTCGAAGACGGGATTATTGAAGGGTTTTTCGGCTATGAGGCCGGACAGAGCTGCGTGGGCGATCACTTCCAGTGGTTTGTGGAAAATTGCACACCTGCAGATTACAGGGCTGAGGCAGACACCAGGGGCATTGACCTTCACGCTCTTCTTACAGAAAAGGCGGAACGGCTGAAGCCCGCAGAGAGCGGGCTGATAGCCCTCGACTGGTGGAACGGTAACAGGTCGGTGCTTGTTGATGTTGACCTCACCGGCATGATAGTGGGTATGTCGCTGACAACCAGACCCGAGGAGATCTATCGTGCACTAATTGAAGCCACCGCCTACGGCACGAAGATGATCATCGACACCTTCGAGGAGAATGGCGTGCCGGTTGAAGAGTTCTATGCTGCCGGAGGCATTGCCGAGAAGAACCCGTTTGTGATGCAGATTTATGCAGACATCATAAACAGAGAGATAAAGATATCCGGATCACCGCAGGCGCCTGCACTCGGCTCGGCAATGTTCGGTGCCGTGGCTGCGGGGACTGCAGCCGGTGGTTTTGACACTATACAGGAGGCTGCCGCTGTAATGTCAAAAGTGAAGGATTACACCTACAGACCGGTGGCTGAAAATGTACGGACATATAACAGGCTCTTTGCCGAATACCGGACACTGCACGATTACTTCGGGCGTGGAACCAATGATGTGATGAAGCGGCTCAAACTGATAAAAAAAGAGGTGAGAGGTTGAAATACAACAGTCTGATATACCTGGTTATGGCTCTCTTTGCCGGTTCATGCAGCATCCGGTCAGTAAAGGAGGAGAAACCGGAGTGGCTTGCAACACCTGACCCCGCTGACGTTATGATCACTGATAAATTCTGGTCACCGATGATCGAACGGAACAGGGAGAAGACGATACCGTATGTCTTCAGACAGTGTGAGCTGACAGGGCGCATAGACAACTTTGCCGTTGCCGGCGGACTGAAGAAGGGAAAGCACACGGGAGCAAGGTACAACGACTCAGACGTGTTCAAGATCATGGAAGGTGCATGCTACTCGCTGATGGAGACCCCTGATCCTGAGCTTCGTGAGTACGTAGACAGCCTGGTGTTGCTCATCGCTGCCGCCCAGGAGGATGACGGCTATCTTTATACTACCCGCACCATTGACCCGGTCAACATGGCTCCCGGGGCGGGCAGGGAGAGGTGGATCGATGAGCGCATCAGCCATGAGCTATATAACGTCGGACATATGTATGAGGCGGCTGTGGCCCATCACCAGGCCACAGGATCCCGAACCTTCCTCGATGTGGCACTTAAGAATGCCGGACTGATCTACCGTGAGTTCGGGTGGGGTAAAAGGGAGATTGCCCCCGGTCATCAGGAGATTGAGATAGGGCTGATAAAACTCTACAGGCTGACAGGCGACAGGCGGTGGCTTGAGCTTGCCCGGTTCTTTATTGACGTGCGTGGCAGACCCGGCGATTATATACGTCATCCTGACACAAGCAGGTTCAGGGTTTACAACGACTCTGTCTACCTGCAGATGCATAAGCCGGTGCTGGAGCAGACCGAAGCCGTTGGCCATGCTGTCAGGGCGGGCTATATGTATACAGCCATGGCAGACCTCTCTGAAGCTACGGGTTACAACCGCTATCTCGAGGCGTCACAAAGGATATGGGAAGATGTCACACAGAAAAAGATATACATAACCGGTGGAATAGGATCAAAGGAGTATGGCGAAGCCTTCGGCGAGCCTTTTGAGCTGCCAAATATGACCGCATATACAGAAACATGCGCTTCCGTGGCCAATGTCTTCTGGAACCACAGGCTCTACAGGGCTACCGGTGATGCAAAGTACCTTGACGTGCTTGAGCGTACTCTTTACAACGCGCTGATATCAGGTATAAGCAGCGACGGCTGTCGCTTTTTCTATACCAACCCTCTTGAGTCGGACGGCAGCTTTGAGCGTGCCGGGTGGTTCGACTGCTCATGCTGCCCGGTCAACGTGGCCCGCTTCATGCCTGCACTGAAGCAGTATATATGGTCAACATCGGACGACGGCATCAGCGTGAACCTCTTCATCAGCTCAGAAGCCAGGCTGGCAGTCGGTGCCGGGGAGGTAACCCTGAGACAGGAGACGGAGTATCCCTGGAAGGGCGATGTCAGGATAGAAGTTAACCCCGACAACGAAGGCAGCAGGTTCAGTCTGCGTCTGCGCATCCCGGCATGGACCGGAAAGGAGCCTTTTGAGGGCGGGCTGTACAGGTATCTCACACCTGTGGGAGGCAGGGTGCAGATAAAGGTGAACGGCAGAAAAACAGCTGTCAGGCCTGACGACGGTTTTGCGGTCATTGAAAGAAGCTGGTACAGGGGAGATGTTGTGGAGGTTGTTTTGCCCATGGAGCCCGCGTTCATCACGGCACGGGAAGAGGTGAAGGCCGACAGCGGAAGGGTGGCACTGGGATACGGTCCACTGGTTTACTGCCTGGAGGAGGCAGACAACGGCCCGGTCAGGGAGCTGAGCGTAAATCCGGATACAGGTGTGGAGTTTGCTTTTGAACCTGATCTGCCTGGCGGGACCGGGACACTCACCTTCACGGCGAAAACTCCTGCAGGAGAGGAAAGAAAAGTGAAGGCGGTACCTTATTACTCCTGGGCCAACAGGGGCAGGGGAGAGATGACAGTATGGATGAAAACGGTAAAACAGTAAACAATGCAAGAAACAGGAAGAATTTTCATTGCGGCGGCTATCGTACTGATGGTCGCGTCATCCTGCAGCCGCAATACGGCGGATGACAATTACCCTATCCGTCCTGTGCCCTTCACCTCGGTGAAGATGACGGATAACTTCTGGGCACCACGAATAAAAATGAACCATGAGGTGACTATACCAATTGCGTTCGGGTACTGCGAATCAACCGGCCGGGTGAAGAACTTTGAGATAGCCGGAGGGCTTGATACCGGTGCATTTCAGACTATTTATCCGTTTGATGACTCCGATGTTACAAAGATCATCGAAGGAGCTGCATATTCTCTGCAGACTTATCCTGACCCCGTGCTGGAAGCTTACGTTGATTCTCTGATATGGAAGATAGGCCTTGCCCAGGAAGATGACGGTTACCTATACACCAACCGTACAATTGCTGAGATGGGCTACGGCAAAGTCCATGAGTGGGCCGGAGAGAAGAGATGGGAGAAGACCAACATCCTCAGCCATGAGCTTTACAATCTTGGTCATATGTATGAGGCAGCCGTGGCATACTATCAGGCTACAGGCAAGAGAGAGCTGCTTGACATCTCTCTTAAGTCAGCTGATTTGGTAGACAAGGACTTCGGCTGGGATGCCTTTGTAAGCTATCCGGGTCACCAGGTGATTGAGATGGGCCTGGTCAAATTGTACAGGGTGACAGGCGAAAGGAAATATCTTGATCTTGCCAAATTTTTTCTCGATGCACGTGGCACACGTCCCGACGGAGAAGAATATTCACAGTCACATAAAAAGGTTGTCGATCAGACAGAAGCTGTTGGCCACTCGGTGAGGGCGACATATATGTACTCGGGCATGGCCGATGTTGCTGCGATATTAAAGGACCAGGCTTACCTTAATGCAATCACAAAGATCTGGGAAGATCTTGTATACAGGAAGATGTACATTACCGGAGGAATTGGCGCCAGCGGCGGAAACGAGGGATTTGCCGAACCATACCACCTGCCGAATATGTCAGCATACTGCGAGACCTGCGCATCGATAGGCAGTATCTTCTTCAACCACAGGCTCTTCTCCTTGCACGGCGAAGGGAAATATTTTGACGTCCTGGAAAAGACTCTCTACAACGGCGCCCTCTCCGGCGTAAACCTGGCAGGAGACAGGTTCTTCTATCCCAATCCCCTCGAGTCCGACGGCCGGCATGAGCGCTCGGCATGGTTCGGCTGCGCCTGCTGCCCGTCAAACGTATGCAGGTTCATACCGGCTATTCCCGGATACATTTATTCTGTCACGGACAATGACCTGTATATCAACCTATTTGCATCAAACAATGCCGATATTGCATTCGGCAGTCATAAGGTGAAGATAACCCAGGAGACCAGCTACCCATGGGAAGGGAAGGTGAACATGACCGTCGACCCGGAAAAACCCGGGAAGTTCACGGTGCGTATTCGTATACCCGGCTGGGCACGCAATGAAGCCATGCCTGGAGGGCTCTACAGCTTCAGCAGCCAGTCGGATGAGAGGCAAACCATACTTATCAACGGTCAGCCAACGGAAACAAGGATCGAAAACGGCTATGCCATTATCACACGCAGATGGCAGACCGGTGACAGGGTTGAACTTGACCTCCCCATGCCTGTCAGAACCGTTGTGGCCGATGAAAGGGTAAAGGAGGACGAGGGAAAGTATGCCGTTCAGAGAGGTCCGCTGATGTTCTGTGCTGAATGGCCTGACAATCGTGACGGCCATGTTCTCAATCTGGTCATGGATGAACAGCCTCTGTTCAGGGCGGAATTCGTTCCCGGCCTGCTGAACGGTACGGAGGTTGTTAAAACCATGGCCCGCCAGGCAAGAAGAAACGCTGACGGGACCGTCTCGCTCGGAGATGCTGAAGAGATAACGCTGATACCATATCACCTGTGGAACAACAGGGGTAGGGGAGAGATGAAGATGTGGCTGCCGTACAGGGAGTCCGCCGCCAGACCGACACCTGCACCGACAGTGGCTTTTACCGGCAAGGTAACAGCCAGTACCCCCAACAGGGCGCTGTCAGCCATCAATGACCAGCTGGAACCTGCCAATTCAAATGATCATACCTGGCCATACTACCACTGGTGGCCAAAAAACAACAGATGGGAATGGATCAGGTTCGACTTGGCCAGGCCTGAAAAAATCTCCAGGATTAAGGTCTACTGGTTTGATGACGGTCCGTCAGGCGGCTGCCGTATACCGGATGAATGGACCGTTGAATATCTCAGCGGCGGCAGCTGGAAAAAGGTAGAAACTGCCTCCCTTCTCGCCGTCACGAAGGATGCATGGAATATTGCTGAATTCAACCCCGTCACAACTGCCGGCATCAGGATAAACGTCCGTCTTAACAGGGAGTTTTCATCAGGAATTCACGAGATAATCATTGAGTGACAGCAAGCAAGGTAATTATCCGGGTAGATTGGAGAATATGTTATAAAACATACCGCTTATGTCATAAAAAGTATACATTGCATCAGCTATAAAAAAGTGTAATTTGTACATTTAACTAGGAGGCAAATTCCGGACAAACAATTTATGCCTGAAGGAGCAACCTATAAAGTGTAAAAATGACACTAATAGAAGCTAATAATTTATTATTAATCAGGTTTTTAACGAAATGAACTAACCTTTATGAAAAGAGAATGCACTTCAGAACAGATGGTGTGTGCCCGCAGAGGAGCAGGCATTTATCTGATGAGATCGCTGATGTCACTGCTGGTGCTGTTACTGGCCATCAATTTGCATGCGCAGACGCGGCAGCTGAGCGGAGTGGTTAAGGATCCGGCCGGTGAGACGGTGCCGGGAGCGGCTATCAGGGTGCTGAACACCCCGAAGGGTGTAGCTACTGATGCTGACGGACGATTTGTTCTCACCCTCGCTCAGGGCGAGAATGTTATCCAGGTCTCCTATGTGGGAATGAAGACCCGGGATGTGAATGTACAGGGCCTGTCAAACGTGGAGGTAGTACTCCAGTATGACATGCTGGGTATGGAGGAGATTGTAGTTGTTGGTTACGGTGTCCAGAAGAAGGGTGATGTGACCAGCTCCATCTCCAGTGTGAAGGCTGATGCCTTCGTCAAGGGGGCTGTCAAGGATGCAGCTCAGCTGATCCAGGGCAAGGTTGCAGGTCTTACCATCTCGAACCCTTCGGGAGACCCGACTTCGAATGCGCAGATCATGCTTCGTGGTATCACGACACTTTCGGCAAGCACGTCACCGCTCATCCTGGTTGACGGTGTTCCCGGCAGCCTGTCAACTGTAGCTCCTGAGGATATTGAGTCGATTGACGTGCTCAAGGACGGTTCGGCAGCGGCAATCTACGGTACCAGGGGTACAAACGGTGTGATCATCATCACCACCAAGGGCGTCGGCCAGGATGTCAAGCCTTCCATTGAGTACAACGGCTATGCCACTGTTCAGACCATTGCCAGGAAGATGCCTTTCCTCAATGCAGAGCAGTACAGGGAGCATATGGCTGACGTTCCGGGCTTTGTTGACTTTGGAAGCAGTACTGACTGGCTGGGAGAGATAACCCGCACTCCTGTCAGCATGAACCATAACCTGACCATGAAAGGTGGCAACACCAACTCCAACTACACTGCATCAGTCAACTATCGTTACTGGGAAGGCCTTTTCATCAGGTCTGACAACAAGCAGGTTTCCGGCCGCTTCGGTATCAATCACACAGCTCTTGACGGCATGCTGAAGATGAGCTTCAACTCCATCATCCGTGACAGGACTTACTGGACCGGTGGTGACGGTTACAGCTTCAACAGCTATGTCTACAGGCAGGCCATCATCCGCAACCCGACAGACGCAATTTATGATGAGAACGGCGTATGGCAGGAGCGTAACACCTATTTCTATGATAACCCTGTGGCTTACATCATGGAATCAGACGGCCAGAACAATGAGAGGGAGATCCAGATGAACGGGAAGGTCACTCTTACCCCTGTCAAGAGGTGGAATATCAACCTTCTCCTTTCGAACAATACCTATAATCAGACCCGTGGATTCTCACAGACGAAGAAGCACGTTTCCACGACAAAGAGCGGCCGTAACGGCTATGCTTCCAGGGGAACCAGTGCCAATCAGAGCAAGCTTCTCGAGCTTACAACTGACTATGCACACACCTTTGGCAAGAGCAACCTCAATCTGATGGGTGGATACAGCTACCAGAACAATATCTTCGAGGGTTTCTATATGACCAACTGGGACTTCCCGACAGACTTTTACAGCTACAACAGGATGCAGAGCGGTGATGCACTCACAAGGGGTGAAGCTACCATGAACAGCAGTAAAAGCGAAAATACTCTTATTGCATTCTTCGCCAGGGGAAGCTACAACTTTGACGACAAGTATCTTCTGATGGCCAGTCTCAGGCACGAAGGTTCATCCAAGTTCGGTGCCAATCACAAGTGGGGTACCTTTCCTGCAGTGTCTGCAGGTTGGCGTATCAGCCGTGAGGCTTTCATGTCAGATATTGACTTCATCAGTGACCTTAAGCTCCGTGCAGGTTTCGGTATCACCGGAACAGCCCCGGGCAGCTCATACATGTCACTCATAAGCCTTAACTACGGTGCACGCTTCCTTTCAAACGGAGTATGGATACAGGGTGTTGCTCCCAACCGTAACCCGAACCCTGATCTCAGGTGGGAGAAGAAGGAAGAGATCAATATTGGTCTTGACTTCGGTTTCTTTGAAGGCAGGATCAACGGTACGGTCGACTTTTACCGCCGCCGCACCAATGATATGCTCTGGGATTACCAGGTGCCCACTCCTCCCTACCTCTACTCATCAATTACCTCGAATGTAGGTGTGATGGATAACCACGGTCTTGAGGTCCTTGTTCAGGGTACACCTGTGGCCCGCACCTCCTTTAACTGGATGACCGGCGTGACCTATTCAACCAACAAGAACAAACTCGTTTCTCTGTCAAACGAACAGTTCCAGACCACCAACGACTTTTTCTATACCGGCCATACGGGTGAACCGATTCAGCAGACTACCCATATTGTCAAGATAGGAGACCAGATAGGTAACTTCTACGGCTGGAAGTCGGTTGACATCACCGATACCGGTATCTGGATCATTGAGAACAAGGATGGTGAGAATATCCCCATCACTGAATCGACTCAAGATGACAGAAAGGTTCTCGGCAACGGGCTGCCCAAACACTATCTCGGCTGGAATAACTCATTCAGATATAAGAACTTTGATCTTGAGCTCAACATGAGGGGAGCATTCGGTTTCCAGATTCTCAATTTCCAGAGGATGTATTACGAGAATCCACGCATTTATCAGTACAACATGCTTGAGAGCGCATTTGACAAGGTCTACGGCAAGGCAAGGCTTACATATGACCTGGCTTATGTCAGCTATTATATTGAGGACGGCGACTACTGGAAGATTGACAACATGACACTCGGTTACACCATCAAGCTACCGAACAGGAACTATGTCAGGAATGCACGCGTATACGCATCGGGACTGAACCTCTACACTCTGACGGGTTACAAGGGCATTGATCCCGAGGTGAACCGTATTGGTCTCAACCCTGGAAATGATGAAAGGGACAAGTATCCCACGACCAGGACTTTTACACTGGGTGTGAATCTTACTTTCTAATGATAAAATATGACAGCAATGAAAAAGCAATTTAATAAGTACATTGGCGGTCTGGTGATACTCGTTGCACTGGTTGCGGGTTCATGTACCGATCTTTCGGAGACGGTATATTCCGAGCTTATTGCAGAAAAGTTTGTTCCGTCAGAGAAGGACATTCCGTCAATTATTGCACCGGTATACACCGGAATGCGTGGAATGATGGCAGGATGGCAGGGTATGTTTGACCTGCAGGAAGAGCCCGCAGATCAGATAGTTACTCCTGCGCGTCCCAACGGATGGTATGACGGCGGTACCTACCAAAGGATGCACAAGC
This sequence comes from Bacteroidales bacterium, assembly GCA_011620595.1. Taxonomy (GTDB): domain Bacteria; phylum Bacteroidota; class Bacteroidia; order Bacteroidales; family VadinHA17; genus SR-FBR-E99. Next base: position 36,056 of record WOYX01000025.1, read on the forward strand.
ATACCTGGACTCCAACACAGTGGCAGCCCCAGAACCTGTGGAACAACTGTTACAGGGGCATCAACACGGCCAACAGGGTGATCTACCAGATTGAATCTGGTGAGATACCCATGGAAGTGGGCAAGGAAAATCTCCTGGCTGAGCTCAGGGCTGTAAGGGCTTACTACTATTCGGTGCTTCTTGACACTCATGGCAATGTTCCAATAGTGGATGATTACAAGGATGTTGAGCTTCCGGAGCAGGCTACTCGTCAGCAGGTTTATGACTTCGTTGTCACTGAGCTTACAACGGTTATGCCGCTTCTTGCCGAAACTGTAGACAAGACAACCTACGGCCGTTTCACCAAGTGGGCAGCAAAAGCCACTCTTGCAAGGGTATACCTCAATGCTGAGGTTTACACCGGAACACCGCAGTGGGGCCTCTGCATAAGCGAGTGCAATGACATCATTGCCAGCACCAAGTACCAGCTTGAGACCTACTACCGTGATATCTTCAAGACTGAAAATGAGAACTCGAAGGAGATAATCTTCGCCGTGCCGTACGATGAGACCAAGGCTACAGGCTGGCAGATCCACATGAAGACCCTTGATCCGCTCAGCAGGCTTGTCTTCAAAATGGAAGCTCAGCCCTGGGGAGGCAACTGCGCCGTTCCACAGTGGATTGACACTTACGATGCTGATGACCAGAGACTCAAGGACACCTGGATACAGGGTCCGCAGTACAATCCGGACAACGGCAACCTTGTGATTGATTACGTCAAGAGGGTGAAGGACATTGACCTGGCTGCTTCCAACGAAGGCTATCGCATTGGCAAGTATGAGATCAAGATAGGTGCCAAGGCTTCTCTCAGCAATGACTATGTTGTGTTCCGTTATGCCGATGTGCTCATGATGAAGGCTGAGTGCCTCCTCAGGACTGATCATGAAGGTGATGCTGCACTTATAGTGTCTGATGTCAGGGCACGCTCATTCAGGGCAAATCCGGATAAGGCCACCGTTACCGGAGCCCAGCTCCTCGAGGGAAGCTCCTACAACTACGGTTATGTGGTCAACGGTGAGGTTACCGAGGCTGAAGGCGGCGCAGATATCCAGTACGGAAGGTTCCTCGATGAACTTGGCTGGGAATTTGCAGCCGAGGGCAGGAGAAGGACTGACCTGATCAGGTTTGGAGTATTTCACACCAAGACATGGTTCAACCACAGGCCCAGCAGCATTGAGAAGGCAATCTTCCCGATACCTCAGGCAGAGATCAACAAGAACCCGAACCTGACCCAGAACCCCAGCTACTAACAGCAGGATTTCCGGTAAGGAGAAGGTATATTCAGGTGGCCACTGAGTGGCCTTGAGGGTGCGGGAGACAATCCCGCACCCTATTCAATTTCAATCGATTACGTTATGAAAAAACAGTTCGCCATTGTTCTTCTGCTGCTTGCCGCCGTTTCAGCCCACGGCCAGGATATCGAGGTCTCAGGAATCGTGAGGTGCTACAACAGGTACCCCCTCAGGAATGTCAGCGTAACCTTGGGTAAATCGAAGGAAACAGTCCTGACCGATTCTGAGGGCCGGTTTGCAGTTACTCTCAGAAAGGGAGATAAAATCACCTTTGAGGCAGAGGGATTCGAACCCTTCAGCCTGAGGCCACAGGCGAACGACACGGTTACTGTCAACCTGGTCTTCAGGGGAAGGGAAAAGGATGTGACGGTGGCAATAGGCAACGGCTACATACCTAAAGAAGACCTTACCTTTGCAGTATCAAACCTGCAACAGTATAACAGCGAATTTTCAAATTATTCAAGCATCTATGACCTGCTCCGGGGCAGGTTCCCGGGAGTGGAGGTCATAAATACGCCCGGAGGCCCGACAATCCAGGTCAGGGGAACCAACTCCCTCACCCTGTCGGGTGAACCCCTTTTCATAGTCGACGGAATTCCGGTAGATGACATATCATCACTTGAACCGGTGAATATCAAATCAATAAACGTACTGAAGGACGCTGCAGCTGCATATTACGGAACCCGCGGCACCAACGGTGTTATCGTTATAGAAACCAATCTGAGATAGCTATCAGAGGCTCACCGTATCTCATACTTTCCCTTACCTTTCAGCTGATTTTCATCTTCCTCAGATGCGAAAATCACGTCCGAAACGTCGGTTTTTTACCTTTTCGTTTTTCATATTCTGGTATACACAGACATGACAAATGTCCGTAACGGTGTCATAAAACAATGGATTCATGAGGGAGTAATGTAAGTACCACAGGCCTGTTTAAATCGATTGCAAAATATTTTCAAATTCAGTACCCATATAAAAAAAAAGTTTTAAATTGCATAAGGAAGTATAAGTGTATTTTTTACATTAAAGTTTGCTGAGAAAGTTTAATTATTCTGGTATTAGGTTGATAATCAACGTAATAAGTTAATAGCTTTCGATGCGGAAATTGGCAAAAATGCAAGAAAAAACATAGATTGCCTTCATAAAGCTTGCATTATGGTACGGTATATTTCAGAGA
>WOYX01000050.1 GCA_011620595.1 Bacteroidales bacterium
GTCAGCCCCTTTGCTTTTGCATCATTGGGATGAACATAGAGCAGGTCTTCGGTGACGATCTCCCTGTTCGGGGTGCGACGGGTCATGGTGCCGCTGTTGTAATGCTCCAGCAACCGTCCCGTGGTAAGTATGAAAGGAAAGCGCCCGGCATGCTCATCAAGCTCCGGTGAGACCTCATAGTCCCATGAGTGAAACCTGCCCTTGCCGCGCTTGAAGGTCTCCGTATGCAGTATCTGAGTGTCCGTGCCGTCCTCATTCACGGGCCACTGTTTGCCGTTGTTACCCAGCTCATTCCACTTCACACCTTTAAAGAAGGGCACTATTCCTGCAATCTCCTTAAGTATCACATCAGCCGTGTATCCCTCCTGCGGGTAACCCATACGATTCATCATGTCAACCATTATCTGGCCGTCGGGTTTGGTCCCCTCAAGAGGTTCAACCGCCTTCTGCACCTTCTGAATCCTTCGTTCCCCGTTGGTGAAGGTACCCTCCTTCTCGAAGAAGGAGGATGCGGGAAATATCACATCAGCCATGCGTGCCGTCTCGGTCATGAACAGCTCCTGCACCACCAGGAAATCGAGTCCCTGCAGCGAGCTCCTGACATGGCAGGTGTTGGGATCTGTCTGAAGAATATCCTCGCCCATGATCCAGAGTGCCCTGAGGTCACCCCGTCCTGCAGCGGCGAACATCTCCGGAATCCGGTACCCCGGTTTGGAGGGATGCTCAGCACCGTAGTATTCATTATACAGTTTAATGTTGGCCGGATTGGTAACATCGAGATAGCCGGCACCCTGATGCGGCTGCACTCCCATATCGGCAGCACCCTGTACGTTGTTCTGACCCCTCAGCGGGTTGACGCCAGCTCCCTCTTTTCCGATGTTGCCGGTCATCATGGCGATATTGGAAATGAGGGTTATCGCCTTGGTAGCCTGCCAATGCTCCGTAACACCCAGTCCGTGAAACTCCATGGCCACGGCAACCCTGCCGTACTCTGTCGCCGCAGCTCTTACCAGCTCACGGTCCACTCCGCACACCCTCTCCATCTCATAGATATCCATCGCCATCAGGTAGCTTCGGAACTCCTCCCATCCCTCACTCCTTCTGCTGATAAAATCCATGTCTGTCAGCCCCTCGGTGAGAAGATAATATGCAAACATGTTGAGCACTGCCACGTTTGTTCCCGGGTTGATCTGAAGGTGATATTTCGCCAGTCGTGCCAGATCAATCTTCAGCGGATCAATGACTATCAGCGGTGTTCCCGACTCCACCACCGCCTTTATGCGTGCCCCGGTGACAGGGTGGGCTGCTGACGGATTGGCTCCAATAAGGAGTATGCATCCGGTCTTGTAGAGTTCATCTATCGAGTTGGTAGCGGCCCCCGTGCCGTAGGCCCACTGCATGCCCATGGCTGTGGGTGCATGACATACGCGTGCACAACCATCTATGTTGTTAGTGCCGATGACAATCCTGAAGAACTTCTGCATCAGGTAGTTCTCTTCATTTGTGCAGCGGGCTGAAGAGATGCCTGCCAGGGCATCGGGACCGTAATTCTCTCTTATCTCTCTGAATCTGCGGGCGGTATAATCATAGGCCTCATCCCACGACGCCTCCGTGAGAGTGCCGTTCTTCCTGATCAGGGGTGAACGAAGCCTGTCGGGGTGATTGTAAAACTCAAAGGCAAATCTGCCCTTAAGGCAGGTATGCCCCCTGTTGGTGGCACCGTCAACCGGTGCCTGTATACCCATCACCGTTCCCTCTTTGACCTTTACCTCCAGGGCACAACCCACACCGCAGTATGTGCAGGTGGTTCGTACAATTTTGTCTGCCTTCACGGTTTTGGTTGAATACCTGTCTGACAGTGCGTTTGTGGGGCAAGTCTGAACACACGCCCCGCATGAGACACATGGCGAATCAATGAAATTCTGATCATACCCCATTATTATGCGGCTTCGGTCACCGCGGCCGTGGACAGCCAGCACGTGTTCGGCCTGCAACTCGTCGCAGGCTCTGACGCAGCGATAGCACTTGATGCACTCCGTAAGATCCGCCCATATATAGGGATGGCTTCTGTCCTTCTCAAATGCATTCACTGACCGGGGATACCGCACCTTGGGATAACCGGCATCAGCCACGACTCTCTGAAACTCTGTGGGAAGCTTCCCCGGCTCCGGTCTTTCCCTCTCAGGGGGGTACTCTGAGAGTACAAGCTCCAGGATATTCTTCCGCAGTCTCTTAATACGCTCCGAGGAAGGATATATATAGTATCCCGGCGCCACGGGCGTATGGCATGAAGCCATGACTCTCGCCGGGCCGTTCTCCTTCAGCGCCACCTCAACCGAGCATATTCGGCATGAGCCATAGTTCTCAAGATTGTCCGCCTGGCAGAGTGTGGGTATCAGTTCGCGGTTCCTGTTCCTTCGTACGAACTCAAGTATCGTCTCTCCGGGTATGACCTGGTAGGGTACGTTGTCAATGTATGCCGTGTTATCCATCACTCTGCTCATTTTGATATGAAATACTCATCCAGCTCATCGCTGAAATATTGAAGCGCGTTTCTCACCGGCAGGGGGAGTCCCCCGCCCAGTGCACACAGTGACCCCACCTGCATCGTCTCCAGAAGATCGTCAAAGAGCTGCCTGTCAATCCTTCCCTTTTTCGCTGCCGCACCGGCGAGCAGTTCCTGCCCCCGCACAGATCCCAGCCTGCAGGGGAAGCACTTGCCGCACGACTCTTTCCTGGTGAACTCAAAAAGGTGCTCCAGCAGTTTTATTATCGGGAATCCGGAGGGTATCGAAACGATGCCGGCATGTCCCAGCAGGAACCCCTCCCTGCTGAATGATTCAAAATCGAGGGTAAGATCGTCTATCCGCGATGCCGGTACCAGTCCGCCCAGCGGTCCGCCTATCTGATATGCCTTGACGGGATAACGCATGCCTCCTCCCATATCCTCAATGACGGTTCTCAAGGGTGTTCCCATGTGCACCTCCAGCAGTCCCGGCCTGTTGAATGCCCCGTCAAGTGACACCAGCTTCGTGCCGGGCAACTTCTCCGTGCCTAGGGCAGCATAGGTGGAGCCACCCTCGCGGAGAATATAGTGAACATTGGCAAAGGTCTCCACGTTGCTCAGCACCGTTGGCTTACCAAAGAGCCCGTAGACTGCAGGGAAGGGGGGTCTGGTCCGCACCTCGGGACGGAGTCCCTCGAGGGAGTTGAGCAGCGAGGTCTCCTCTCCGCATATATATGCTCCTGACCCTTCTGTCACATGGAACCGGAAGGGAAAAAGTGGAGCTCCGGTGCCTCCGGCGGTTATCCCCTCCGCCTCCAGTATGGCGACAGCCTCACGTACCGCGCGCACTGCCACGGGGTATTCACCTCTTATATATACCACCCCGGTGTCAGCGCCGGTGATGAGACCCGTCATCAGCATCCCGAAGAGCACGGAATGTGGCCGTTCCTCAAGAAGCCACTTGTCAGAGAAGGCTCCGGGGTCACCCTCATCTGCATTGCATACGACATATTTCCGGTCAGCGACGGCATCACGTGATGATCTCACCTTGATATGGAATGGAAATCCTGCACCGCCCCTGCCACGCAGCCCTGAAAGCTCAAGCTCAGCCAGTGCAGCGGCACTGTCGGAAAGATATTTACGGGCCAGATCCCAGTAGGCTCCGGTCTCACCCTCCTCCGGCAACAGTGCAGGTTTTGCCGCATTCGTCGCCACCCTGAAGGAATCTTCGGGCTTACCGTCACCGGCAACACGGATATCACCGTTGACCATGAAGGCATCATTCGAATGGCAGTGACCCAGGCAGGTCACGCTGCCTATCTCATCCTCAGAGTACTGAGCAGAGAGCTTCCGCATAACCTTTTCATGCCCCCCGGAGACGAGGCAGGCGGTACCGTCACAGACAAATATTTTCCTTCCATGATGGTCATTACCTAAAAAGTCATAGAATGAACTGACCCCCAGCACGGCTGACCGGCCAGTCATAAAGTTATCCGCAATGACATCATGCATCTCACCGGCTGAACTGCTGATCTCCTCATACAGACCCCCTGCCAGCCCTTTTCTCTCGGAGAGTCCTCTCAGGTTCCTTGACATAGTATGGTTTTTAAAAGTTACAAGATATTATCTTACTGAATGATATCCTTCAAATGTGAGAATTATCATATTTTGAAGGGGGCGAAAATGAGAACTCTGCGCATCCTTTTGTTTTGGTGAATTTTGTTATATTTGTCGCCTGTATTTTTAATCAGGCATATTCATTCAATTAATTAGTTTTCAGATGGCAATACTTCAGGATTTGAGAGAGAAGGCCGGTCCGCTTGTGGCTATTGTAATCGGGGTGTCCCTCCTGCTTTTCATTGTGAGTGATTTCTTTGGCAACAACAATACCCAGCGCCGCAGGGCGGAAAAGTATTACGAGCTTGCCCGCATTGACGGAGAAACGGTTTCCTATCAGGATTTTGAGATGAGGGTACAGGACCTTGTCAATATATATAAGATGTCAGGCTCCGGTGATATGAACGAAGAGATGATGCAGAGTCTTCGTGAGCAGGTCTGGCAGCAGTTGATCTCAGAGAGGCTCCTGAACGAGACATACAGGAAGACCGGCCTGGGAGTAAGTCCTGATGAAGTGGAGATGCTCGTCTTCGGGGATGACCCTCACCCGATTGTGCGTCAGCTCTTCACCGATCCTGAAACGGGTACATTCAACTCATCGTTTCTTGTGAACTTCCTCAAGGCTACCGAGACTGATGAAGCCACCAAAAACTACTGGCTCTTTTTCGAGGATCAGATAATAAATGACAGGCTGAACAGCAAGCTGGTAAACCTTATCTCACAGGGACTCTACGTCACCAAACAGCAGTCGGAATACGAAGCTTCACTCACGGGCAACACTGTAAACTTCAGCTTCATGGCAAGAAACTATGCCACTGTTCCCGACAGTGCCGTCAAGGTCACATCTGAGGAGATCAGGGAGTATTACAACAGCCATAAGGATAACTACATGCGTACGGCACAGAGGGATATGGAATACGTGGTATTTGAGATAGCCCCTTCGGAGTCTGACATGCAGGAGGCCGAGAGATGGGCCATGCAGGAGAAGGAGAATTTTGCCGCTGCCACGGAGCTTGTACAGTATATCAATCTTACGGCGGACACCCGTCATAACAATTTCTACCGCACCATGGATGAGCTGCCCGAAAGCCTCAGGGAGCTTGCACGCCGCGGTGACAGGTCAGAAGTTATCGGGCCCTGGTTTGAAGATGGTGCCTACAAGCTCGCACGCATAGTTGACATAGCCGACCGTCCCGATTCTGTAAGGGCGGCCCACATACTTCTTGCTCCCAATGCTTCCAGAACCATGGCACAGGCCAAAGCAGAAGCTGACAGCCTCATCAGGCTCGTCAGGGGAGGTGTTGACTTCAGCATGCTGGCCATGACCAACTCTGACGATCAGGGATCGGCACAGGTAGGCGGTGACCTGGGATGGTTCAGCGAAGGAATGATGATCACACCTTTCAACAATGCCTGCTTCAGCGGAAAGAAGGGTGACCTGGTGACGGTTGAGACCACCTATGGTCTGCATATCATCAGGATCATTGACCAAAGCCCCAGGGTGAAAAAATATGACATAGGGATAGTCGACCGCCTGGTGGTCCCCAGCAATGCTACCACACAGAGGATCTATGCCGAAGCCTCGAAATTCGCCGGCACCAATGACACCTATGAGAAGTTCAACAAGGCTGTAGCAGAGGGCAACCTCGCCAAGAAGCTTGCCATGAATGTCACCCCTGACCAGAAAGAACTTCCCGGGCTGACCCAGGCCAGGGCACTGGTGATGGCTCTCTTCCAGAACAGCAAGGAGGGCGGCATCGTGCTTGACAACAACAGCCAGGCTGTCTTTGAGCTTCCCGACATGTATGTGGTAGCCTATTGCACCAGGGTTCAGGAGAAGGGTCCTGCCCCGGTTGAAGATGTAACCTCAGACATACGTTTTATCCTGGCGAAACAGAAAAAGGCTGAGATTATCTCTGAGGAGCTGAGCCGTCATGTCGCTGAAGGAAAGAGTCTTGATGAGATTGCATCGCAATACAACACTGTCCTGCAGGATGCCACAGGCATTAATTTCAGGTCATATTCCGTTCCCGGAGCCGGCATTGAGCCCGGTCTGATAGCCGCCGCCTCAGCTTCTGAGGCAGGGGTGCTCTCAAAGCCTGTGGAAGGTAACAACGGCGTCTACATGTTCATGGTAAACAGTATCGTTCCTTCTGTGGAGGAAGAGAGCGAGATGGTACGTGAGCGGCTGATCTCCGGCTACCGGATGCGTGCCTCCTACGAGGCCTTCCAGGCCATCCGTGACAAGAAGGAGGTTGAGGATCTGAGATACAAGTTCTATTAGGATAGTGCCTGCTCTGTAATCTGAGACACATGTTTTATCAGGACGCCTGCTTCATAATCTGAGATACAGGTTTGCTCAGGCCATTGCCTGCTCTATAATCCGGGGTACGGCGCTCTCCCAGCCCAGGGGCATGATATGCACCCCATGCACTCCGCTCTTTTCTCTAAGACGCCTGATGTTCTCAACAGTGATCCTGATGCTCTCCTCAGCAAAGCCGTCACCGGCATCGGCAAGTCTCCTCATGGTCCTGTCAGGGATCGTAACACCCGGTATATTGTCGTTAAGGTAGCGTGCCAGCCTGAGCGACTTCAGGGGGCTGACGCCTATCAGCACGAAGGCTCTTTCAGGCACTCCTTCCCGCCTCAGGCTTTCGAGCCATGGATCGAGGCTGTCGGGATCGAAGACAAGGTTGGTCTGCAGAAACTGTGCACCGGCGTTGACCTTTTTCATGTCTCGCAGCACCTGCAACTCCGGCTTCTGGAGCAGCGGGGCCGCAGCGGCCCCGAGGAAGAGACGGGGCCTGTTTTTTATCTCACGCCCGTCGAGATAGACCCCCTCGTCGCGCATGCGTCTGAGTATCCAGAGCATCTGCACCGAGTCGACATCTATAATATTCAGATTGCCTCTCGGTTTCAGTCCCACGCGTGGACTGTCGCCTGAGAGACAGAGGATATTGCGGACTCCCAGGGCATTGGCACCTATGGCCTGTGACTGAAGGCTGTTGCGGTTGTTATCGCGGGCAGATATCTGCATTACCGGTTCGGCACCCAGTGATACGGCTACTGCCGAACAGGCAGCGCTGGACATCCTGGATACTGCTGACGAGCCGTCAGTGAAATTTATGGCTGTTACGTAAGGTTTTACCAGGTTAATCTTCTCCGTGAGCCTGTCAGTGGCCGCGCCCAGCGGAGGCATCACCTCCGTGGTGATGACAAACCTGCCGCTGCGCAGCTCTTTCTCCAGCTCAGACTGAGGCCCGTCAACGGCCGGAGGATGGTATTCAGCATCCCCCTGCCACCAGTCAGGCTGCCTTATAGGTCTGAAGACCTTCTCCTCCAGCACGGCCCCCATGCTCATGCCTCTCCTCCTTGACGGAAGAAATATGTTTCCCGGGCCAGCCTCCCTTACCTTACGGATGACCTCGGCCCACGTTTCGCCGCCGGCTCTGTCCCAGTCTACCGGAGGGAGCACCTCAAGTAGCTTTTTCTCGCGGTGCATCCTCTCCGACCGTTCATATATCAGGTACCATGCACACTTGCGTGTGGGGTCAACATAACAATAGCCGTTTTTCACTCCGCCGCAGGGACCGTTTCTTATTCCCTTGGGGCACGCCATGTGACAGATGAAGGCGGTTTCCTGCAGCAGGCAGTTACCGCACATCCGGCACCCAAAGAGCGGCCCCTTGACTGCCCTTTCGACAAAAGCGAGCAGACGCCACCCCACCGGCAGCCTTCCGAAAGGCCTGAAGGCAGGCTGCCACCGGCGTAGCGGAGTGAAAAGGGCCATTGAATTATCAGATGATGTACATATTTATCAGTTGCTCATAGAGCTCCTGCCTTCCGCTGATCTTCTTCGGCTCGCCGGATTTCTTCGCCAGTTCACGCAAATCCTCAAGGGTGAGCTTTCCCTTCTCATACAATGCGCCGTTGCCCTTGTCAAATGTGGCATACCTGGCCTTGCGAAGCTTGAGATAGTCGGAATCCTTAAGGATGCTGTCAGCTATCACCAACCCCCTGGCAAAAGTGTCCATGCCGTTGATATGGGCTATGAAGAGATCTTCAGGATCGGTAGAGTTGCGTCTCACGTGAGCGTCAAAATTGATGCCCCCTGTTTTAAAGCCTCCGGCCTGCAGGATAACCAGCATAGCCTCGGTGATCTCATTGATGTTTGTCGGAAACTCATCGGTATCCCACCCGTTCTGGTAATCGCCCCTGTTGGCATCTATGCTGCCAAGCATGTCAGCGTCAGCTGCCGTCTGCAGGTCATGCTGGAATGAGTGGCCGGCGAGAGTGGCATGGTTGACCTCCACATTGAGCTTGAAATCCTTGTCAAGACCGTAGTGGCGCAGGAAGCCAATGACGGTGGCAGCATCGTAATCATACTGGTGCTTCGTCGGCTCCATTGGTTTGGGTTCAATGTAGAAAGTACCCTTGAAGCCCCTTTTGCGTCCGTAATCGCGCGCCAGGGAGAGCATCATGGCCAGGTGGTCAAGCTCTCTCTTCATGTCCGTGTTATGGAGTGTAAGATAGCCCTCACGTCCGCCCCAGAAGACATATCCCTGACCCCCGAGAGCAATGGTGGCGTCAATGGCGTTCTTCAGCTGCACGGCTGCGTTGGTGACAACGGCAAAATCAGGATTGGTGGCTGCACCGTTCATATAACGGGGGTTGCCGAAGAGGTTTGCCGTGCCCCAGAGCAGCTTCATGCCTGTCTCCTTCTGCCTTGCCTTTATCACCGGAACCCACTTCTCAAGACGCTTCTCTGTCTCGAAGACGGAACCATCGCCGACAAGGTCGGTGTCATGAAAGCAATAATAGGGAGCTCCTATCTTTTCAAAGAATTCAAAAGCCATGTCAAGCTTGACCTTTATGCGGTCATCGCCCTCCATTCCGTCATACGGGAAGTCTCTTGTCTTCGATCCGAAGGTATCCGTGCCGTCACCGCAGAAAGAATGCCAGTAGGCGATGGCGAAGCGCAGATGATCCTTCATCTTACGGTTGCCGACTTTGGCTTCGGGGTCATACCATTTGAATGCCAGGGGGTTTTTCGAGTCCCTGCCCTCGTACATTATCTTCCCGATTCCCGGGAAGATCTCACCTGTACTCTTCTTTGCCATAGTAATTCAATTTATATCATATAACTGATCTTCAAGTATATCGATCCATTCCATATATTTCGCATCGTATATTGCCGACAGTTCGCTGTCGGGCTCGCTTGTGCCGGTCACCTCAAGTCCGCTGAAGGCCTCCTCTTCGGTCTTGTAATATCCGCATCCTATGCCGGCACCGCGGGCAGCGCCGACGGAGCCGTCAGTGTTATAGAGTGTGATCACCGTAGATGTCAGGCTGGAGAGCACATCCCTGAAGACCCTGCTCAGGAACATATTGGATTCCCCGGCCCTGATGACCGACGGATTTATGCCGGTCTCCTTCATGATTTCGAGACCGTAGCGGAATGAGTAGGCTATTGCCTCCTGTGCGGCACGATAGAGGTGACCCTGCCCGTGAATGTTGAAGTTGAGTCCGTGCACGGAAGCGCCGATGTAACTGTTGCGCAGCATCCGCTCGGCACCGTTGCCAAACGGCAGCATTACCAGGCCATCGCTCCCGGGCTTTACGGCAGCCGCCATGTCATTCATTTCCGGGTAAGTGAGTCCCGCCCCCGCATTCTTCTTCAGCCATGAGTAGAGTATGCCGGTGCCGTTGATACAAAGCAGCACGCCCAGGCGGTTAAGACGTTTAGTGTGGTTCACATGCAGGAAGGTGTTGATACGTGACATCGGATCGAACTGAGTTCTGTCAGTTACACCGTATATTACTCCTGAGGTGCCGGCTGTTGCGGCCACCTCTCCGGGCTGCAGCACATTGAGCGACAGGGCGTTGTTGGGCTGATCCCCAGCCCTGTAGGAGACAGGGATGCCTGCCGGGAGTCCAAGCTCCCCGGCCACTGCAGCGGTTAGCTGCCCCTGCACCGAGAACGACTCGGCAGGCTCAGGCAACAGCTGCGGGTCTATCTCGTAATAGTCAAGTAACTCTTCGGAGACCTCATTCCTCATGAAGTCCCAGAAGATACCTTCGGAGAGTCCTGTATATGATGTTCTTATCTCATCGGTCAGCCTCATGGCCAGGTAGTCGCCCGGCAACATGATCCTGTGTATCTTTTTGTACAGGACCGGCTCATTCTCCCTGACCCATGCCAGCTTGGAGGCTGTGAAGTTGCCCGGCGAATTCAGGAGGTGGTGCAGGCAGAAATCCTTTCCCAGCTTTTCGAATGCCAGGTCACCGGTTTCAACGGCCCTGCTGTCACACCATATTATTGCTGGCCTGAGCACCTTCCTGTTGACATCAACGGTCACCAGTCCGTGCATCTGGTATGATATCCCTATGGCACCAATATCCCTGCTCTGTGATCCCAGGGGCTTGAGGCAGGCTGCCAGTGCAAGCGTAAAATTCTTCCACCATACTTCAGGATCCTGCTCTGCCCATCCGGGCCCGGGTGCCGAGATGGCCATCTCGGTAGAGGGATATGATGCGGAAGAGAGTGCCCTGCCGGTAGCACCGTCAACAACGGATACCTTTACCGATGAGCTTCCAAGGTCAATGCCCAGTAGTAACATAATGCACCTTTTTCATTCGTATGCAAATTCTTTTCGTCGGTCGGCTGGAATTTGCATGATGTTTAATATTCAATTCCTGATGTGTGCCCTTGCTCATGCAATTATCATGAGAAGGATCTCACAGTTTTGATAAATGTACGGATATTTTCCGTTGAAGCATCCGGAGGCATCCCTCCGCCGCAGGACCAGATCACCCTCCTGGTGTCTGATACCGAACTCATCATCTCCTTCACCCCGGCCTCAACATCGGCCGGAGTACCGAGGGCAAGCACATCACGGGGCGGGAGATTGCCCAGCAGGGTAACGCTCTCCCCTGCAAGCTTTCTCATCTCGGTCACCGAATGGTTAAAGCTGTAGTTAAAGAGATTAACACCCATCTCTTCAAGGTAGCCTGCCGTGATGATTCCGGAGGCATCATTGTGAAAGAAGCTGACCTTCGGGTTGAATGCCCGGTAGATCCTTTTCATATGGGGCAGGACAAACGTCTCGAAGTCAGGCTGGCCCAGGAATCCTACAATATCATCAAGAAGGAAGACACCCTCGATATCGGGAAACTTATCATACTGAAGGGTGAGCCAGTCGATGACAAAGTCGGTTATGACCGTCAGAGCCTTCTGTGCCTCATCCGGTGTGATGGCCAGTGCCAGCATGAAATCGGTGGTACCAAAAAGAAATGAGGCAATGTTGAGGGGGCCCCGGCTCGAGGCAAACCGGTAGCGGCAATCGTTCTGCTTAAGTCTCTCCTCATACTTTCTCATCCTGCTGATAACGAAAGGCAGAAGACCGTCGGTCTTTACGTTGGGTCTCGCCAGCGATGAGATTGCCTCGACAGTGCAGGTAAGCTTCACGGGATGAGGAAAATCATTTTCGGTCCATACCAGTTTGGTGCCGAAGGCCGACGGTTCTGTGCACATCCCGTATTCAGCCCAGAAGCCGGGAAGGAAGATTGCCTCAGGGAAGCTCTTCATCGACTTTATGTTTGCATCAAACCAGGTTTCCGGATCAGTGAAATACTCCAGGATGGTTGAGCCGTGCCAGCCCGGAAGCCACGGGCTGTCAATAATGAATCCCAGAGGCTGTTCCTGTAACTTTTCGCCGTTTATGACCCTCAGCAGGGTTTCCCATTGTCTGTCATTCATATAATGTTCTTTGGACGTTTGTCAATGGTATTTAAATTCCCGGAACGTAATAAAACCTCAGTCCCCTGTAATAGTCAAGATCATGTTCCGGCTTGTCAACTCCTGGCTTGAATGGCATCCGTGAGAATGTCCGGAAGTATGACAGGCAGGCATCTTTCCACCAATGTGCCTCCCTGGCCTGTATTTCAAGCAACTGCCTGACATGCTCATACTGTTCGTTATCAATCCTTCCGTTAAGCGTTGCCCGGTAAACTCCGTATGCTTCTGCCTTGTTGACTCCTTCCTGGTAGCTGATGCACATTTCATCCCAGAGGGTTTTTCCTGACTTCATACGGTAGTCCCGGGGCAGGTGATGGAACCATAGCAGCAGGTTTTCAGGGCTCCGACCATCTCAATGTTGCTGCAGGTCATTCCCCCGAGTCCTCTCACCAGCTCTTCACCCGCGGCCCTGAGCACCTGGCTGTCGCCCGTGATCATGACACTGCTGAAGCTCCTGGTACACTGTTTCAGGTATGGCCTGTCAGAGATCTGATCATACCTGAGCCAGAGCCGGTATCCGTCGTCCGCCCTTGCTCTTGTGAGCGGGACCGACAAAATCAATATCAGTAAGGCTGCTGCTCTCTTTCTCATTATCATTCAATCCTGCCTGTCTTGAGTGAAGACTCCCTTATAATAAGTTCGTGTGTCAGTATGATTGAATTGACCCTTTCATACTGTGTACCTTCAAGTATCCGTATGATGGTTGACGCAGCAACCTCGCCCATAGCCCTGCCGGGATAGTGGACAGTGGTGAGGTTGGGTTCCACGATGCGCGATACTGGGTCATCATTGAAACCTGCCACTGCAACGTCATCGGGGACCCGGTAGCCTTTTTTCTTCAGCTCGCAGATGAGTGACACTGCCGAGGTGTCATTTGCCGTGAAGATACCGTCAGGCATGGAGCCGTTGGCCAGCAGGCGGTTAATGATAGCCATACCCGAGGTGTCACTCAGGTCTGTGAGGATAAGCTGCCTGTCATCATAGGGAAGAGAGGCGTCAGAAAGTGCCTGCCTGTATCCGCGGTACCTGTCGAGATACACGTTCCGGTTCATGCTTCCCCCAACATGCACTATCTTTTTGCATCCCTGGTCTATCAGATGCTTCGTGACTTCATATCCCGCCCTGAAGTTGTCTATTATTACGCTGACACAGTTTCCGCACTCAATAACCCTGTCGAAGAAAACGAGCGGTATCTCCTTCCTGAATATCTCATTGAAAGGATCGCTGTTTTTTGTTTCAAAGGAGAGAGACACGAGGAAGCCGTCGACGCGGCTGTTGAACAGCGCCTGGATATTAGCCTCCTCAAGCATGGCTGATTCCTCGCTCTGGCTTATCAACAGCTGATAACCGGCATTGTTGGCCACCTTCTCCATCCCCGAGATGACAGTCGACATGAAATGGCTGTCTATGCGGGGTATAATGACCCCCAGCGTGCGTGTTCTCTTCTGCCGGAGGTTGGCGGCGAATTTATTATGCTGGTAGCCCATCTCACGGGCTGTCTGCATTATTTTCCTGCGAAGCTCCTTTCTTACCTGCGGGCTGTTGTTGAGACCGCGCGAGACAGTTGATGCCGAGATGTTCAGCGCCTTTGAAATATCATAGATGGTGACCTCCGCCTTTTTTTTCATTCCGGTCATAATTATTCAAAATAAGTAATAAAACAGGTACAATTGAAATATTTTGAAATATTTTTTGCAATCGGTTGCACAATAAATTCATATTGCATACTTTTAGTTACGCTTAATTCCGTTCAGGAAGGTTCCCTGAAGCAGAATTTGCTCTATTTGTTTGGTTTGTCAGAAACCCTAATAACTAAATGACCATGCAACCGGCAATTGAAAAACTTTCAGTCAGGGAGAAGATAGGCTACAGCCTTGGTGACGGTGCAGCCAACTTCATCTTTCAGACGATGATGCTGCTTCAGCTCAGCTTTTACACTGACACTTTCGGTCTGACCGCAGGCGCCGCGGCAACACTGTTTCTCACGGCCCGTCTCTGGGGGGCCGTCTGCGACCCCATCTTCGGGGCGCTGGCGGACCGCACAAGCACACGCTGGGGAAAATTCCGCCCCTGGATACTCTGGACCGCCGTACCCTTCGGCCTGCTCGGTTATCTCGCCTTCAGGACGCCCGACTTGGGATCGGGAGGCAAACTGATATATGCCTATATCACATACTTCCTCCTTCTTACCGTCTACTCTGCAAACAACAACCCCTATTCGGCACTCAGCGGGGTGATCACCGGAAACATGAAGGAACGCACAAGCCTCTCCTCATTCCGGTTTGTTGCCGTGACACTGGCAACGATAGCAATCATGGGCTTCGCGCTTCCGATGGTAAATCACTTCGGTGCGGGCGACACCGCCAGAGGGTACCAGATCACCATGGGCATCTTCAGTATCCTGGCAATCATATTCTTCTTTATCACCTTCCTGACCACAAAGGAGAGAATCGTTCCTCCTCCGCAGCAGAAGTCATCACTGAAACAGGATATCTCGGACCTGTTCCACAACAGGCAGTGGGTGTTGATGTTCATCGTCTTCCTCTTCATGTTCATCTTCCTGGCAATGCGCAACAGCATCCTCCTGTACTACTTCAAGTATTACCTTGATCCTGAGAGCATGAGAGAATTCCTTGTAAATATTGACAAAGGCCTCTTCGGGCTTCTCGATGGACTGAAACTGACCGCTGTCGGTGCCAATTATGCCGACAACAGCTTCAGCGTAATTAATATAATTGGTCAGCTGTGTGCGATTCCCGGCATAGCAGTCG
This sequence comes from Bacteroidales bacterium, assembly GCA_011620595.1. Lineage (GTDB taxonomy): Bacteria > Bacteroidota > Bacteroidia > Bacteroidales > VadinHA17 > SR-FBR-E99. The sequence continues at coordinate 14,693 of WOYX01000050.1, forward strand.
GCAACGCACTGGCCAGGAGGTTCGGCAAGAGAGATGTCTTCAGGATATGGCTGATCATTGCAGGTATAATGGCAGCCCTCTTCTTTGTGGTGCCACCGTCAGGCATCTGGGCAGTACTCATCCTCTCAATACTCTTTAACTTCTCATGGGGCGTGACCATGCCGCTGCCATGGGCAATGATGGCTGACGTGGCCGACTACTCAGAGTGGAAGTTCAACCGGCGTGCAACCGGCATCGTCTTTGCCGGCATCGTGATCGGCCTTAAGGTCGGACTGGCTGTCGGAGGAGCCGTGGCAGGATGGCTCCTCAACGGGTACGGATACGTTGCCAATGTAGTGCAGACACCCACAGCTGTTCAGGGCATCAGGCTCTCGGTGAGCATCTTTCCGGTAATAGCTCTTGCGCTCTGCATTATAGCACTCTTCATCTACGGCATCGGGAAGAAGGTGGAATACCAGATACAGGATGAACTGGCAGCCAGACGCAGGGAATATGAAGAGTAATTTGAAAAACAACAGACATGTATAGAACATTGGTTATTCCGCTGATGATATTGATGCTTGCTTCAGCATGCAGCAGTGATGAGCAGGGACTTAAGGATGCATTTAGAGATCAGATGCTCATTGGAACAGCCATAAACCGGATTCAGGTCGACGGCACTGACCCCCTGGCAAAGCCTTTCATTGCAAGGCATTTCAGTTCAATCACCCCTGAGAATGCAATGAAATGGGAGAGGATCCATCCGGAACCCGGAAGATATGAGTTCGCCCTGGCAGACAGCATGGTGGCCTTCGCACGCAGTAACGGCATGGCTGTGATCGGACACGTTCTCGTCTGGCACTCACAGACACCCGGATGGGTTTTCCAGGACTCTCCTGGCAACCCGCTGACACGTGACGCCCTCCTGGAGAGAATGAGAGACCATATCCACACGGTGGTGGGTCACTACAGGGGAAAGGTACTGGGCTGGGATGTGGTCAATGAGGCAGTGGAGGAGGATGGAAGCATGCGCCGGACAAAATGGCTGGAGATAATTGGTGACGACTATATCGAAAAGGCTTTTCAGTATGCCCATGAGGCTGATCCTGATGCCGAACTCTACTACAACGACTATAACAATGAGGAGAGGGCCAAAAGGGCGGGTGTAATACCCATAGTGAAGAATCTTCAGGAGAAGGGCATCCGCATTGACGGCGTCGGCATCCAGGGGCACTGGCACCTTGATTCTCCTGACATGGAAATCATTGACGAGAGCATAGGCGAATATGCCGCCCTTGGAATGAAGGTTATGATCACTGAGCTGGAGATCAATGTATTACCTACGCCTTCGTGGCTCTATGGCGCAGAAATATCACGGACGGCGGAATACAGGGAATCACTTGATCCATACGTGGAAGGCCTCCCTGATTCAGTTGAGACACGGCTTAACCAAAGGTATGCAGAGTTGTTCGGCATTCTTCTGAAGCACAGGGATGTGGTGACCCGGGTCACCTTCTGGGGTGTGCACGACGGCTATTCATGGAAGAACAACTGGCCGATGCCCGGACGCACCAACTACCCCCTTCTGTTTGACCGGAACTATCAGCCCAAGCCTGCTTACTATGCAGTCATCAGGGAAGCAGAAAAAGCCAGATGAAACTTGCTTGAGCAGGATATCACATAAGAATTTCATGCAAGTTCCATTCGACCAATAAAATAAATATTCAATACCCGAATGAAACAACCTTAAACAATCAGATATGAAACCATCAGCAAAAATGCCGTATAAGGATGCCTCCCTCTCAGTGAGGAAAAGAGTGGAAGACCTCATGGGACGAATGACCGTTGAGGAGAAGTGTTCCCAGCTAATGGGACTGTGGAACGGAGGCGTGGAGGATTTCAAGCCTGATATCTTCGACGATCCCGAAAAGATGAAGGAGATATTCGGCAATGGATGCCATTCGATCCATCCCGCTCCCTTTGGCATCAAAGAGACCGTGAAGATGCGCAACGCCATACAGAAATACCTTGTAGAGGAGACCCGGCTGGGCATTCCCGCCATCTTCGTCGACGAGGGACAGCACGGTATAATGAGGCCTGAGGCCACCGTCTTTCCCCAGGCCATAGGCCTCGCCTGTTCGTGGGACACCTCTCTGTTTGAGAAAGTCTACAGCGTGGTGGCGCACGAGATGCGCTCACGCGGGACGCATCACGCCCTTACTCCTGTAATTGATGTGTGTCGTGACCCGCGCTGGGGACGCACCGAGGAGACCTACGGTGAAGACCCGTACCTCAACGGCATGCTCTCAGTAGCAGCCGTGAAAGGACTGCAGGGAGGAGACACGGGCAAGGTCGGAAAGGATAGCGTAGCCGCCACCCTGAAACATCTCGTCGGTCACGGCGAGTCGGAGGGCGGACTGAACCAGGCCCCGGCCAACTACTCCATGAGGGTGCTACGCGATTATCACATGCCACCTTTCAAAATGTGCATCGACCACGCAAAGCCGGTGTCGGTCATGCCATCATACAACGAGGTTGACGGCGTGCCTTCGCATGCCAACAGGTGGCTCCTGCAGGATATTCTTCGCAATGAGTGGGGATACAAGGGAATGGTGGTATCCGACTACTATGGCGTGGACCAGCTCTTCAACAAGCACTTCGTCTGTCATGATGCCACCGAGGCTGCAATGACAGCGTTCAACTGCGGAGTACAGTATGAATTCCCGCAGGCAAATATGTACAGGGTGCTGCCGGAGCTCCTCAAAAAGAAGAAGATCAAGAGAGAAGATATCGACAAAGCCGTGGAACAGGTGCTGACGTTCAAGTTCAGCCTGGGACTCTTCGAAAATCCCTACGTGGATGAGAAACAGGCAATCAGCGTTAGTAAGTCACCGGCTCACAGAAAGACTGCACTCAAGGCTGCTCATGAGTCAATCGTTCTGCTGAAGAATGACGGACTGCTGCCGCTGAAGAAGGGCAAATACAAAAGGATAGCAGTTATCGGGCCGTGCGCAAAAGATCTCTGGTTCGGGGGCTACTCCGGTGAACCTTATGAAAAGGTGAGCCTCCTTGACGGCATCAGGACCAGGGCCGGCAACGGCACGGAGGTGCTCTTCGCGCAGGGCTGCAGGCTGACGATCAACACCACCATCAGCTACTTCAACTGGAAATATGATGAGATCAAGTTCGCTTCGCGTGATGAGGACATGAAGCTCATCAGTGAAGCTGTCAAAGTGGCCTCCGGCGCTGACCTGGTCATCCTCGCCCTTGGGGAGAATGAACATCTCTGCCGTGAGGCATGGGCACAGAACCATATCGGGGATAACATGACACTGGATCTGTTTGGCGAGCAGGGGGAGCTGGCCGATGCCATCTCCGCCCTCGGCAAGCCCGTGGTGCTATACCTGATGAATGGCCGTCCGCTCTCCATCAATACTCTTGCAAAGAAAGTGCCTGCTATCCTTGAAGGCTGGTACATGGGACAGGAGACCGGCACTGCAGCAGCCGACATCATCTTCGGTGAGGTCAATCCCTCAGGAAAGCTGACCATCACCTTCCCGAAGTCGGCCGGCCAGCTGCCAATGTATTACAACCATAAGCCCAGCGCCCAGTGGCAGAACTACCTTTCACAGGATGTCAACCCTCTGTTCCACTTCGGCTACGGCCTGAGCTATACGAAGTTCAGATACGGTAAGCTGGTGCTCAGGAAAAACACCATCAAAAAAGACGAGACGGCAAAGGTGACCCTGGAGGTTGCCAACGCAGGCAAGATGGCAGGTGATGAGATAGTGCAGCTCTATATCAGGGATGTCGTCAGCAGCGTCACCCGTCCGGTTAAGGAACTGAAAGGCTTCGCACGCATCACACTGAAGCCCGGGGAGACGAAGAAGGTTTCATTCGACATCACTCCTGAAAAGCTGGCATTCCATAACATTGACATGAAATACGTCGTGGAGCCGGGTGATTTTGAGATCATGACCGGATCCTCCTCACGCGACGAGGATCTGCAGAAAACGGTTCTTACCGTTGTTTAGACAGAAATGGGGTATGCCTGACCCGCCCATAGTGCAGCCCGCCCGATGTAACAAATTAACTATTAATTGTTTATGCGCAGAATTATAAATACCACAGTTGTGTTCACGCTCATTGCCATCAGCCCGGCATTCACCATTCCTGCGTCGGGCCAGCAACCCGATGAGACTGCAACTATCTCTCCGTCAAAGAGTGAGGGCTCCCTGACACTCGCCCGCCAGGGATGGTGTGCGCCGCTGTGCGTGAGCCAGGGCGACTGGCCCGGGGTAATTCGGGCCTTCACTGACCTGCAGAACGATCTGTTCCGTGTGACGGGCAGCATGCCGGAACTGGTGAAAGGCAGGAAGGCTCCACGGTCTGAGATGATCATAATAGCCGGGACAATCGGCAGGAGCCATCTGATTGACCATCTTGTCAGAAAAAGAGGGATTGATGTCAGTGCAATCGAAGGCAAATGGGAGTCATATCTCATAGAAACGGTAGAGAGGCCATTCCCGGGTGTGAAGAGAGCCCTGGTTATCGCGGGCAGTGACAAGCGGGGTACGATCTACGGCATCTATGATATCTCCAGGCAGATAGGAGTCTCACCCTGGCACTGGTGGGCTGACGTGCCTGTCCGCAAGAGTGATGAGCTCTATGTGAATCCCGGCCGCCTGGTCTCAAAAGAGCCCTCTGTAAAATACCGGGGCATCTTCCTCAATGATGAGTACCCTGCACTGACAAGATGGGTCTCCTTCAGATACGGTGATGTCAAACCCTCTGACGATCCTCCCATACCCCCCGGCGTTGCAAACTACGGAAGCGAATTCTACTCAAGGATCTTCGAACTGCTGCTTCGGCTGAAGGCCAACTACCTCTGGCCGGCCATGTGGAACAACGCCTTTAATGAAGATGACCACCGCAATGCGGCACTGGCCGATGAGTATGGCATCGTCATGGGCACCAGCCACCAGGAGCCGATGATCAGGGCACAGAAGGAGTGGGACAGGAGATATAAAAACAGCCTGGGCTACTGGAGCTGGAGTGACCACGCCGATACGCTGGTGAAATTCTGGCGCGACGGCATCCGACGCAACAGGGATTTTGAAAGTATTGTCACCATCGGCCTGCGCGGTGCCGATGACACGGAGATGGGGCCGGGCGGACCGGCAGCGAACATAGCCCGACTGGAAAAGATAGTGGACGTCCAGAGAAACATTATTGCTGAAGAGATGAACTCTGACATCAGGCAGGTACCCCAGATGTGGTGCCTTTACAAGGAGGTGCAGGACTATTATTACGAAGGCATGAGGGTTCCTGACGACGTAACCCTGCTTTGGGCAGAGGACAACTGGGGTAATGTGAGGCGTCTGCCGACTGCCGATGAGCGGCGGCGCAGCGGCGGTGCAGGGGTCTATTACCACTTTGACTATCACGGCGGTCCGCGCAGCTACCAGTGGATCAACACCAGCCCCATACCGAAGATATGGGACCAGATGTCGCTGGCCAGACAGTACGGTGCAGACAGGATATGGATAGTAAACGTGGGGCACTTCAGAGGCTATGAGGTACCGATGGAATACTTCCTCTCCCTGGCATGGGATACGGAGGCATTCCGCAGCGATGAGATGTCGGCCTGGACAACTCAGTGGGCAGCCTCGGTCTTCGGTCCTGACCATGCTCCGGAGATCGCTGACATCATCTCCCGTTATACCAGGTACAACGGCCGCCGCAAGCCGGAACTGCTGCGGCCTGACACCTACAGCCAGGTGAACTACAATGAGGCAGAGAGGATTGTGGAGGAATACAACAGCCTGGTTGCCAGGGCAGAGGCTGTCGGTAAGCAGATGCCGGAGGAGATGAACGATGCATACTTCCACCTGGTCCTCTTTCCGGTGAAAGCGTGCGCCCTGGTAAATGAGCTCTATGCCACCGCCGGCAAGAACGCTCTCTATGCGGCTCAGGGCAGGTCGCTGACCGCGGCGATGGCTGACCGCACGGAAGAGCTCTTCAGGGCAGACACCGCACTCATGGGTTACTACAACCGCGTCTATGCCAACGGAAGGTGGAAGCACTTCATGGACCAGGCCCACCTGGGATACGTGGCATGGAACGATCCGCCTGTCAACAGCCTGAGGCATATAAGACTTGAGAGACCTGCCGTCCCGGTAGCTGCCTCTCCGGCGGTGGCAGTGGAGGGATCGCAGGCAGCATGGGCCCTGACAGCGACCGAAAGTACAACGGAGTCATCTACCCTGGCTGTGAAAACTGGCGGGACTGTACAGGCATCCCCCGGAAGGATGGCAACTGGCGGCACGGCACAGGCATCCCCGCAGGCGGATGAGGCTCCCCGACTGCCCCAGTTCGATGTTTTTAACAAACAGACCAGGTATTTCGAGATATTCAACATGGGCAGCAAACCGTTTGATTATGCAGTCACAGCAGAAAACCCATGGATCACCCTGAGTCACACTTCCGGAACAGTGACCCACCAGCAGAGGGTGATGGTAACTATCGACTGGCCCATGCTAACCGGCATGTTGAAGACAACATCATCCTCTGTCAAGCCGTCCGGGCTCTCCGGTGGGCTCCATAAGGGATCGGTAACTGTCAGCACTGCCGGCAGTGAGATAAAGATCGGGGTCCCTGCCTTCTGCCCCACCCTTCCTGACCCTGCAACACCGGAAGGGTTCGTGGAGGGCGACGGTTATGTATCAATGGAGGCTGCCAGCTATACCTCCAGGCATGACACGGAAGAGAGATACTGGGAGTGGATCGAGAACTACGGACGTACTCACTCAGGAATGCGTGCAACGGCGATGACCGACGCCCCTCCCGCACAACCGGGTGAAGATGCCCCGTGGCTTGAATACCGGATGTACCTCTTTTCAACCGGCGATTTCGAAACCACCCTCTATATGGCGCCGTCACTCAACTTCATGCCCGACAGGGACTTCCGGATAGGACTCTCGGTTGATGACAATGAACCGCAACTTCTCACAGTGGTACCGAAGAAGTTTAACGCCGAAAACGGCAACAGGGAGTGGGAACAGACAGTCATGAACAGTATCCGCCATGTCAGCGGAAGGATAACCGTCACCGAACCCGGACATCATACGCTTAAGGTATGGATGATTGACCCGGGAATGGTGCTTGAAAAGATTGTTGTAAATACCGGGAGCCTCAAGCCGTCGTACCTTGGACCACCGGAGAGTTACTCCGGGCAGTCGGCCGACTGCCCCAAGGCTCCGACGGCTGGAAGCAGTCGGCAATCATTAACGGGGACGGAAGACAGCAGAATGAATTCAGAGAAATGACCTTCAGACCTTCAGACCTCAGACCTTCAGACCTTCAGACCTTCAGACCTTCAGACCTCAGACCTTCAGACCTTGAGACCTTCAGACTTCAGACCTTGAGACCTTCAGACAAACATTATGAAAACACGAATCCTCCACTTCCGGACAATTCTCCCTGCACTGCTAATCGCGATTCCTTTGCATGGCCAGGTGAGGCTGCCACGGCTTATCAGCGACGGCGTGGTGTTGCAGCGGGATACAGAACTGAAAATATGGGGCTGGGCCTCCCCGGGTGAAATCATCACTGTCACTTTTGCCGGGACAGAACTGACTACCAGTACCGATGACAGCGGCGAGTGGTTGGTCATGCTTCCTCCCATGAAGGCCGGAGGGCCTCAAACAATGACAATCGAATCCAGCAACAAGATCACTGTCAGCGATATCATGATAGGTGATGTGTGGCTCTGCTCCGGACAGTCGAACATGGAACTCCCCGTGAGGAGGGTGCGGCCCCTCTATGAGGCCGAGATAGCTGCCTCAGAAAACAATAATATCAGGTCATTTACCGTGCCAAAGATGTTTGTATTCAAAGAGCCGCAGAGCGACCTCTCCGGCGGCAGATGGACGGTTGCAAACCCGGAGACTGTTCTTGACTTCTCGGCTACAGGCTGGTTCTTCGCGAGGGAGATACATAAAAAACACGGCATTACGGTAGGGCTTCTCACATCAGCCTTCGGCGGCTCCCCGGCAGAGGCATGGATAAGCGAGGAGAGCCTGAGGGAATTTCCGGTGCATTACGACGAGCTCCAGAGATGCAAGTCAGACTCACTTCTTGCCGCTATCGCTGAGGCCGACCGGAAGCGTATACGGGAATGGTACACGCAGCTGGCACAGGCAGATGCAGCCTATAAGACTCCCGGAGTGCAGTGGCATGATCCTGACCTCAGGACTGACGACTGGAAGAGCATAACGGTACCAGGATACTGGTCGGCAACAGAGCTTAAGGGTATCAACGGCTCTGTCTGGTTCAGGAAGGAGATCACCGTCCCGGCATCAGCAGCTGGAGAGCCCGGCAGTATCAACCTCGGGAGGATTGTTGATACGGACTCAGCGTTTTTGAACGGAACATTCATTGGCACAGTATCTTACCAGTACCCTCCGCGACGGTATACAATCCCGGCAGGCCTGTTAAAGGAAGGCAGCAACATTTTGACCGTAAGAGTGATAAGTAATATCGGGGACGGAGGGTTCGTGCCGGATAAACCATATAACCTCTCCGCAGGTAGCTTTACCACCAGCCTTGAGGGCCAGTGGAAATACAAAGTAGGGGCTGTCATGCCTCCCCTGAGGGGAGAGACCTTCTTCGGGTATAAACCCGGAGGTCTGTATAACGCAATGATTGCCCCGCTGCTGAATTGCAGCCTGAAAGGAATCCTTTGGTACCAGGGAGAATCAAATGCCGGAAGACCGGATGAGTACAGGAGTCTCCTGCCCGCCCTGATAAGAGACTGGCGAAAGAGCTTCGGCCAGGGTGATCTGCCCTTCCTGGTGGTTCAGCTGCCGAACTTCATGGAGGCGAGTGAAGATCCACCCGAAAGTGGATGGGCAATGTTCCGGGAGGCACAGACGGAAGCGCTGAAGCTGCCTGCCACCGGAATGGCAGTGACGTATGACATCGGCGAATGGAACGATATCCATCCTCTGAACAAAAAAGATGTGGGAATACGGCTGGCACTGGCTGCAGGGAAGGTAGCCTACGAAGACGACGATACTGTCTTTTCGGGACCCACATACAGATCAATGACTGTCAGAGGACGGAAAATTATCATCTCTTTTGACAACACGGGGTCAGGACTGGTTGCCAGGGGCTGCAGACGACCAGGACACTTCGCCATCGCCGGCGAGGATATGAAGTTCGTCTGGGCTAAGGCCAGGATCAGGGGCGACAGGGTGATTGTCAAAAACCGGAAGGTGAGGAGGCCTGTAGCTGTAAGGTATGCCTGGGCTGATAACCCTGTTGGAGCCAATCTGTATAACAGGGAGGGTCTGCCTGCAGCGCCGTTTCGTACTGATAGCAGGGATTAGGCAGAAGAGGAGCGATCGAAGAGTAATGACCCGGTGGGTCATTACCGCGAGCAGCCAGCTTGCAGGGAGGGCAGCAGGCAGTAGTCTGACCGAAAATCGAAATTCGAAATTCGAAAATCCCTAGGTTTTTCTGCCCCTGTAGAGGCAGTTTTTATCATCGCACAGACTACAATTATAGGGGGCAAATCTCACCTCCCTGCCAATTCCGATAATCCCGCTGACTGACTTGACAGGTTTCATCAGGGCTGATTCTGAAAGTGTGACACCGCAGTAATTGTTTCTGAAAAAGCTGAACAGTTTATGTTGCTCGGCCAGGTCCCATCCGCAGTAACCGGGACTAAACCTGTTGGTGATCCTGCAACCGCCGGCCTCCATTTTCCGCCTGAGCTCATGCAGCATCATGTCCGCAGCCTTCTCCACCACCATGGTTCCTGTCACGTCATAGACATACAGCTTGAGAAGGTCATCATCCGGGATTCTGCGTCTGCTGCGGTCGCTGACAGTCGCTCCCGCGGTGCAGACAAAGAGAGCGGCCTTCTCAGCCTCACGGATCTGCCCGGAGACAGTGCGGCCCGGGTTGAAGGTGACTTCCTGAACCTTAAGTGTGCCTGCCTCAGGATCAATTGCGATATCATCAAATATCCTGTATTCCGCCCTGATCTCCTCAAGGGGCATAAGCTCCTCAAATACCTCTGCGATGAGGGCTGTGAGATGTCCCGGAGCTTTGCCTGCGGGATAACCCATTGCTCTCTCCAGCGCCCTGACGGAGGGAAGCAGCTCTGTGAATGTATAACTGATAGCAGTCAGGATTGAAGGGTTGTCTTGTAATGTTCAATATACCTGATGGCATAGTCGTCCCTGCCAAGGACAATATCTGCCGCACGCACCAGTCCTGTGATCTTCTCGGGATTGGCAATGGGGCAGGTGAGTCCGTACAATATTGACATAGCCATATAGGCATTGTTGATGTTCTCACGATTGGGCAGGCCGAAGGAGATGTTGCTGGCACCCTGGGTGATGTTATGCCCCAGCCTGTCATGGACCAGCCTGATAGTCTCAAGGGTAACCCGGCAGGCATTTGGGTCAGCGCTGACGGCCATGGCCAGCGGGTCAATAATCACATCCTCCTCCTTAATACCGATACGGACTGCACGTTCGATGATCTTTTCAGCTATTCTCAGCCGCTTTTCAGGATCATGGGTGATGCCGTCGTCGTCAAGTACCAGCCCGATGATTGCGGCACCATACTCCTTTGCAATGGGGAGGAGTCTTTCCAGCGACCTCTCCTCGCCGTTCACCGAGTTGATAAGGCACTTCCCCCTGGCCACCTTCAGCGCCGCCTCGATGGCCGACGGGTTGGGAGAGTCAAGGCAGAGAGGTATGTCGAAGTTATCCTGCAGTGCCATGACTGCCTGCGGCAGAAGCTTTTCATCCACCACCCCGGGAAAACCGACATTGACATCCAGCATATCTGCCATGGCTTCGATCTGTGACCTGGCAATGGTGAGCATGTATTCAAAGTTCCCCTCCTGAAGCGTGGAGACCAGCTTTTTGCGCCTGGTAGGGTTTATTGACTCGCCGATGATCACTACCGGACCCTCTGTATCAATTATTACCTCTTTTGTTTTTCCCGACAGTACTGTTTTCATAAGCCAAGGCTATTTATCAGACAAAACCGATCCTGGTGAATCACTCTCGGTCTCTTTTAGGATTACGGTTAATAATTTATGGTCCAAGAGGTTAAAGAAGATGGCCATACAGCAGCAAATATAAGGTTTATTATCTCCCAAATCAACAGCCTGTGTTTACTGTTATCGGGTCCCGGCTTTATCGCAACGAAAGTCGACGGTATGTTAACGAACAAGGGCGCTCAGGTAATCAACCGCACCCTGTGGGTCGGGAGAGTAGTAATCGGCGCCTATCTTTTCGCAGAACTCAGTTGTTACCGGTGCTCCGCCCACAAGGATCCGGAGGTGAGGAAATTTCTCCTTCAGGGTGGCCACTGTCCTGCGCATGTTCTCCATGGTAGTGGTGAGCAGTGCCGAAAGTCCCACGACAGCTCCCGGGTGTTTCTCCGCAGCATCAATGAATTTATCAACGCTCACGTCAACCCCGAGATCAATGATTTCCCATCCGGCACCTTCTATCATCATGGCTACCAGGTTCTTGCCTATGTCATGCAGATCGCCGGTCACCGTCCCTATGATAAAGGTACCTTTCCGCTTAGTCTCACCGGAGAGGTAATAGGGTCTGATGTGTGTCATTGAACTGCTCATCGCCTTTGCGGCCATTAGCATCTGGGGAACGAAGATTTCATTTCTGCTGAACTTCTGTCCTACGCGTGACATCGCAGGGATGAGGGCCTCCTCCAGTATTTCGCCCGGACTGATACCGGCATCAAGTGCACTCCGCGTGAGTTCAAAAGCCCCCTCCTGGTCTTTCATGGAAGGCGGATAGGGTGATTTTATATCAATCTTGCCAAATTCAACGCAGGCAGATAGTTTCTCGAGAAGCTGATTCATGTCAGAAATTTATAACGGTAAAATAGGCCTGTTTCGGCACCAGGTTTACATCAAATAGCAGAGGGTAGTTCTTTCTTCCCTGTACCGGGAAGTTATCGAGCCAGGTGTGGTTGTCCGCCATACCCCACATGGTGATACCTGAGATATCATCTTTGAAGGCCCTGAAGACCCTGAAAAATCTGCCGTAGGCGATAGCCTGCTGAAGTGAGATGTCAGAGGTGTAGGCACTCTCCGGATCACTGTTTGAAGGGTATACTGAGACGTCAAGCTCGCTGATACGCAGCTCCACCCCTGCTTCCATGTATCTGTTAAGGGCTGCCGATATCTGATCATCAGAGGGCCCGTCAATGTTCCAGTGTCCCTGTAATCCCATGCCGTCAACCAGGCCCTGTGCCTTCAGGGCAGCAAGCAGTCCGTAAATCTTCTCCCTCTTGGTGGTGTTTGTGGCCGAATAGTCATTGTAGAAAAGCTTTGCCGCGGGATCAGCAGCACGGGCGGTCTCAAATGCCTCGAAGATGTAATCTTCACCGCATATCTGGTACCATAAGGTGTTTTTATAGGTGGCAGAACCGTCGTCAATAGCTTCGTTGACAACATCCCAACCGTAGACCTTTCCCCTGAAGTGTGTCATCACGGTTGTGATATGGTCTCTCAGCCGCTGCAATACCAGCTCCTTTGATGCCGTAGCGCCGTTATCCTTAAAGACCCAGTCAGGCACCTGGTTATGCCAGCAAAGGGTATGCCCGAACACCAGCATGCCGTTCGCCCGGGCAAAGTTGACCAGCCTGTCTGCCGGGCCGAAGTTAAAGACCCCTTCTGAAGGCTGCAGGGTTGACCACTTCATAACATTCTCAGCAGTGATGCTTGCAAAGTGACGTTTCAGCAGTGCCGTTTCGGCAGCATCATCGAGTGAAGCAGGTTCTACAGCTGCGCCTATGGCAAAGTATTCGTTACTGTCATAATAATCCTTCAACCCCTCGGTCACTTTATTGTATTCTGCCACATTCTGCGGCCTTGTGTTCTCTTCAGGTTCCGGTTCCTTGCCGTCACATGCGACCAATGCGGCCATCATGACAAGAGCCATGGTATAGATAATATCTCTCACTGCAAAATCTTTATGTCCCGGAAAATTCCCGGTAAAAATAGTAAAAAAGTGCCCGTGGACGAAGCCACGGACACTTTAACCTGAACCAACCCTAATTAATTACAAATTTTACATTATCAAGTCCGTAGGTCATGGTGCCCTTACCAGAACTGTTGGCAGTGCCAAAGACGAAAGCAAGTATTCGAAGACTGTTGGGATGACAGTATGCTCCTGCGATTGATGTAACCTGGTCGGCAGTATACAGCCCGCTGTTGTTCGATGCCTTGAAATCCTTCAGATGAAGGCTGACATGATGCCAGTCGCCATCCGCCATCACGTACGAGGTTGGACCGTTGTAACCGTATGAATATTCGCCGCTGGCGCCCCAGCCGAGTGCATCCATGGCAAAGATCTTGAACTTGATTGTGCCGTCAGGCTGCTTCAGTGAGTCAGGCACAGCCATTATGTTAAGGTCAAACTCAAGATAGACACCTTCAGGATTAGGTGTAAAAAGGGTGAATTTGTCATTGACGGCTGCCGGACCCCAGAGATATATGCTCTTGTTGTTGATGTCTCCGTCAGCAGAGATCCTTGCGTATGTGCCTGTCTCATCGAGGACAAAACCGCCAAACCCGTTGTTCTGAATATGGCTGTAACGGTCTACAGAGAATACGGTCTCCCAGTCGTTTACCCAGAACTCCCCGGTAAAGATAAATGGTATCGTGCTCTGCACCATGCCGTTGTCAGTATAGAGCGAAACGAACCCTGCCATGTTTGCAGGCACTGATAGCAGCAGTTTGGAGTCGGTACGCGTCAGGATATCTGCTTTCACCGAGCCTATCATTACGGAATCGACCAAATCGAAGTTGCTCCCATCGATGACAAATGATCTCGAATCTTCAGGCAACCCCTCATCCCCCTTCTGAGGCAGGAAGAGTGATATGACCGGCAGGTTGACCTGGAAGGTACTGCTCTCCACAAACCCGTCAGGAACCGTAAGTTTGATAGTGCCTGTTGTGGCTCCTTCAGGAACGGTACATGTTATTGTGCCGTCGGAATAGGTGAAGGGGGTGGCTTCCACACTGCCGAATTCGACTTTGGTGACCACGTCAAGCATTGTCCCTGCAATGATAACCTCGTCTCCTATGTCAAGTGAAGATATGGAAGGAGTTATCGACTCAATCACTGGCAGGGCAAGAGAAAGTACCATATCGCTTACCGACTCCGCTGGTTTGAGCATACCATAGCCGGTAAGGTATGTATAGAACAACCTGATATTGGCTGTCTGCAGTCCCACAGGTGCCACTATCTGCAGCTCTGTTGCCGTGGGTGTTCCCTCGATCCCGGCCTTGAGACTGCCAATAAATACCGAGTCAACCTGGTCAAGCAGGTTACCGGTAATGGTTATTATCTCACCGCTGCTGGCAACTGCCGGGTCAAAGGCAATGATAGTTGGGATGGGTGAAGGATCAACAATAAAGTTTGTCCTTGAGGTTATTACCACACCATCCTTCACCAGCTTGATTTTCGATGTCAGCGCTCCAACCGGAACCACTGCACTGATGGATGAAGAGGACTGTGACACTATCTCTCCGGCAATGCTTCCGAAGCCCACCTGTGTCACTCCGCTGAGGTTATCTCCCTGGATCATGACCGTAGACCCCGGGGCCCCGTGAGAAGGTGTGAAGGTAAACGGTATGTCATACTCAACCGGATCGATGAAAAGATCACCGGTCTCTTTGCAACCTGTCACAGCGAAAATGAGCAGCAGAATCGCAAAGGATAGTTGTAAGAGAATATCTGTTTTTTTCATTTTCGTTAGGTTCTAGTCAACTATTATGAACTTGATGTTATCCACGGAGATCTTCTCTCCGAAGTTACCGCTCGATGCCTGTGCGGGCGGCTGGACCTTGACGCCTGAGATGTCCTTGAACAACGGCAACGGCATTTCGGGAGGGATTGTGCTCCCGTATCCTGATCCCATGTCGCTGAAAGGAAGAACAACAGAGTTCCATCCCTGAGCCAGCGAAAGGGTCTTGCCCCACACATCCGAGCCGCGGGCGATCATGACATTGACACTCATAGCTTTGGTCAGCTGGATGTCAATGCAGAGCCTTATTTTGGTCAGATCAGTGAAGGTGTCAGGCATGCCTGTGGTGTACAGATCAAGGTTACCTCCCCAACTGGTATTGTTATCCTTAATGGTGAAAGTCCAGAATTTGTTCCTCGGAAACTCTCCTGTCTCCTCCACATCGTTGTCGAGGTTACCGTTGCTGCTTATAAAACTTTCTGCGGCATAGTTGGTAATACCGTCAAAGTTGTTGATCATTATCTCCTTGCCGAGGATCATCGGATAGGGACCTGTGCTGACTCCACCGCTTTCGGTAGCTATGGTGACATTGCCGCCGGCAAATCCTGTCGGTGCAACCACTGTAAGGATCTTGTCGGATTCGATGACCATTGTAGATGTGACGTCAACGTCGTTTATCCTGACAACCTTTGAGAGATGCAACTCTTTACCGTATAGTGAAATCACGTCACCTTCGTGGGCGGCCTCGGGAATTATGGCAAATATCACAGGAGGTGATATTATCCGCAGTGGTATCTGGGCTATCCCCTTGCCGGAAAAGAGCAGGGTGACTGTAATGACATCACCGAGAGGAGATGTTGCCGGAATGGTTATCTGCAACTGTGTTGGAGTTGCAGTAAACGGAACCGGAACATTGTCTGTGTTAAGCAGCACCTTGTACACCTCATCGAGGCCTGCCCCGGTAATGGTTACCACATCCCCGGGCTGGGTGACCTGCTTGTCAACGGAGATGATGCGGTCATTCATATCTGTAATGCCTGCATCCATATAGGTCTCCTTCTCCGTGCATCCTGTTACCAGGATACCAATGAGAAACGAAACCAGAATTAGTTCTGATTTGATATTTATATGTTTCATAGTATAACTCATTTTATTTAAGTTAATCTGCCGTTGCTAATAGCCCGGGTTCTGTGGGAACTCGTTGGATGTAAGGTCTATCTGACCCTGGGGAATCGGCCTCAGCACATGAGTGTCCCTGATATTTGCATATGCGGGGATATGTCCGTCATCACTGTAGACTACCGGTGAGATGAGGTTACGGACCCTGTACAGCAGTTGTACCTCACCCGATCCGGTGCGTGTCCTGACAAGGTCCCACCACCGCATATACTCGCCGCACAGCTCGCGGGAACGCTCTTCAAGGATAAAGTCGATGCCGGCACCCTTGTCTGACAGATCGGGAACCTTGTTGCGCATCCTCTGGGCCGCCAGCACATTCTCAGCTGCGGAGCGGTCTGCATTGTAGGCGGCGCGGTCACGCACCACATGCAACATAGCTGCTGCATCGAGGGGCCTGTCGAGATACATGGCCGCTTCGGCAGCGATGAGGTAGGTCTCGGCAAATCGGTGAACGATAAAAGGTCGTACGGAAGACTCAGCAACATCCGGACGGTCGATATCATTGAATTTGCTCAGCGCCGGATAGACTGACATTGTCTGTCCGTTGTTATTGTAATACTGTGAGGGGGGGAATATCTTCACGGCCCTTGCGGCAGGCGGATTCTCGAATCCCGGCAGCCAGGCTGCGGTATCGCCCAGGGCAAAGCCCGGGGCAGTGATCCCTGCCTCATCATTCAACAGCCATACGGTCTGGAAGGTCTTGAAATAACGGGTATCATCACTTCTCTCACCAAAGGTGACATCCAGCAGATAGTTGGTGGGCCTGACACGGTGCCACGGCCTGCCATAAGGGATGTCGCGCGTAAGTCCGCCTATCCCCCATGCTGAGTAGTTAGGTCTGAAGAACATGAATGCTATGTTGTTTTTGCTGCTTGAACCTGCACCTGACGGGTTTCCTGCATCATTGTAGAGGATATCGGTGTTCCTTTCAACAGTGAAGATGACTTCAGGACCGTGCTCATTGCGAGGTTCAAATACCTTCCCGAAATCCTGCTCCAGCTCAAGCCTGTAGTTGCCCTTGTTGTTTATCAGCTCCATGGCATTGTTATAGGCCTGCTGGTAGTCGGACGCAGCATTGGCCCCGGAGGTGGTTGCCCTGGCCAGGAACACCTTGGCAAGCAGATGGGTTGCTGCTGCTGCATCTGCCCTTCCGGGCTCCTCCTCTATGGCCGGAAGGACAGTTTTGGCCTCCTCCAGGTCGGAGATAATGGCAGCATAGACATCAGCCACGGGATCGCGGTAAGCCTCCGTCGAAGGCTCTTGGATAAAATCGAGGCTGAGCGGACATGAACCGAAGGTTTGTACTATAAGGAAATACCAGGTAGCGCGGATATATTTGGCTTCAGCAGTCACCTTTTTGACCTCTGCCTCAGGCATGCCGCAATCCGGGGCAAATTTGATGACGGCATTGGCCGTATTGATTCCGGTGTAACCCCAGTTCCAGAGCCCGCTGATGGCATTGTCTGCAGCCATGCCGGCCTGGTAAAGGTTGAAGTTGGCATTCCCGTCAGGGCCCTTCTGCCATTCGTCGGTACCCGAACAGGTCGCGTTCATTGCGCTCTCACCACCGTAGATATATCTAAGGTCTGAATAGGCTGACCAGAGTGCCGAGTATACACCAGATTCAGTTTCAAGATACTGGGCAGTGAGTAATGATTTCGGATCTTCCTTCAGGAAATCCTCGCATGAGAATGTGAAGGCAAGAACAAAAATCACTGCTATATATTTAATATTCTTCATCATAACAAGTCGAATTTAGAATCTTACATTTATACCAAAGATATACTTCCGTATCGGCGGGATACCCGTACCGACAACCAGTGTCCTCCCGGGCATTGCAAGAGCATCTATGTCGGAATCAGCCGTATTTGTGGGTTCCGGATCAAGCCCGCCTGCTTTCAGGTACTCTGAGAAGAAGATGAAGGGATCGGTAACTGAAGCATAGACCCTGATGCCTGAGCCGGCGCCCAGCCATTTTGTGTACCGGGGGTCAATGTTATAACCCAGGTTGATGCTTCGTACCTTTAGGAACGATCCGTCAAAATATCCCAGGACGTTAGTCCTTGCTGCATTTATCGACATATCAGGTTTAGGCATGTCATTGGTGGGATTGTCAGGCGACCAGTAGTCAACCTTCAGCTGACCGCGCCTGCCGTCAAGACGGTTCCAGTAGTTGTTCGGCATATGCAGTGTGCTGGCGATAGTACCTCCGACGCGGAAATAACCCACAACGGAGAGGTCAAATCCCTGCCAGCCCCATGATGAGGTGAATCCTCCCATGAAGAGCGGCTGCGAAGAACCCAGCACCTTACGGTCCTTGTCGTCTATCATGCCGTCCGGTTCCAGCGGTCCGTCGCCGTCAGGATCGAGATCTTCAAGCTTGATGTCTCCCGGCTTGGCACCGTAGGAAGCTGCCTGCACCTCTTCACCGAGCTGCCATATGCCCAGTTTAACATAGTCATAAATGGCGCTTGAGGGATGCCCCACAAACCAGCCGTTGCCGATATCCTGCTTGATGGAGGTGTCCTGGAGAGCGGTGATCTTCTCCCTGTTGAGGAAGATGTTGGTATTTACATCCCAGGAGAAACCTTTTTCTGTCTGCGGTGAGATGATTACACCGTTAAGGACCACCTCTATTCCCTTGTTCTCGGTAGCTCCGATATTCTTCATGAATGATCCGGGGACACCTTGTGAAGGGGGAAGAGAGACGCCCAGCAGAACGCCGTCGGTCTTCTGGAGGTATACATCAACAGAACCGTTGATACGGTCATCGAGGAAGCCGAAGTCAAGACCCAGGTTGGTCTGTTTGGTGAACTCCCACGTGAGTTCCGTATTCGGCAGGGTGGATACATAATAGCCATACACACCCCTTTCGCCAAAGTTGTATTTCGTCTTTGACAGTCCGCCGAGTGTGGAGTATGGATTGATGGAGGTGTTGGATGTCTGTCCGTAGCCGGCGCGCAGCTTCAATGTTGAGATGGTCCTGGAGTCACGGAGGAAGGACTCTTCCCTGATCTTCCATGCCAGTGCGAGTGCCGGGTAGGAGTGCCATTTCCTGCCTTCGGCCAGTCTTGAGGAACCGTCGCTTCTCCCCGTCAGTGTGATCAGGTACCTCTCCTTGAACGAGTAGTTGATCCTCCCCATGAATGAAGCCAGCGACCAGTTTGAGTAGTAGTTGCCCGAACTGCTGGCATCTTTTGTCTCAAAGAGCCCGAAGTTGTTCCACTGGATGTAGTCTGCTGCCAGTGTGGTGCCGGTGAAGCTTGAGCCTGTGGAGGTGGACTCCTGCACACTCTGCATGGCCGTGATACCCAGCCTGTGATCGCCGCTGGTCAGGTCATAGATAAGCAGGTTCTCAATGGTATAGCCCAGGTTATCGCTGTTTGAAACTGTTCCGGTGCTTTCGCTTCCCTGCCTCATGTGAGTATCTTTACCCTGGTAGCTCGTATATTTGGTGGTATTGAAGTCAAACCCCAGGTTAGCTCTGTACTTCAGTCCTTTTAAAAGATCAACCTCAAGATACATGGTATTGAATGAGGAATGCCTCCGGTTTCTGTCGCCCCAGTTTGTCTGGTCGAGAAATGTAAGCGGGTTATAGGTGTTGTCAGTGTCGTAGGCAGGCTGCTTGTTGACCGTGCCGTCTTCATTGTAGGGGACCATCAGGGGGGAGAGAGAGTAGATCGGCCACATCATCTGTGTAGCCTGTGAATCCTTCGTTGTTGCTATTGAATTCATCGAGGTGATGCCCAGTTTGAACCTTTTGCCGATCTGCTGGTCGATTGCCATGCGGAGGTTATACCTGCCGTACTCAATCAGCGGCAGGACGCCCGTCTCATCGTAGAAACCTCCCGAGAGGGCGTACTGGAACTTATCAGTTCCGCCGGAGAAACTCAGCTCATGATTATGTGTCTGTCCGGTCTGGTACATCAGGTTCTGCCAGTCGACGTCGCGGCCCAGAAGCATCGATTCAATCTCATCAGTCATGTAATTGTTATAGTTGGCCACCGTACGGAACTTGACAAACTCTTCGGCATTGAAGACATCATAGGAGCGGGCTACGGCATTAAGTCCGTAGTAGCCGTTGTAGCTGACCTTGATGGCTCCGGCCTCTCCCTTTCTGGTGGTTATAATGATGACGCCGTTGGAGCCGCGTGACCCGTAGATAACAGTTGCAGAGGCATCCTTAAGCACCTCTATGGAGGCTATATCATCAGAGGCGATGTCGTTAATGCTTCCGCCGTATGGTATACCGTCAACGATAATCAGCGGGTCATTTGAGGCCGAGAGTGAGCGGTTACCGCGGATCCTTATCTGCGAGCCAGCGCCCGGCTGACGTCCTATGTTCTGTATCTCCACCCCTGCTGTTTTACCCTGGAGGGCTTTAACAACGGTTGCAGCCGGGACATCCCGTATCTTGTCAACATCCACTGAAGTGATTGATCCTGTGACGTCACTCTTTCTTATTGTTCCATAGCCCACCACGATGATCTCATCGAGGCCGATGGTGCTTGTGGCCAGCGTCACATTTATTACTGCGCGCGTGCCCACGGCGATCTCTGTGGTTTCATACCCAACGAAGGAGAATACCAGCACAGGGTCAGCCGTTGTGACGGTTATTCTGAACTGGCCGTTCTCATCTGTCAGTACGCCGTTTGTAGTTCCTTTCTCCAGGATGCTTACGGAAGGCAGCGGTGTGCCGTCTCTCTCCGTAACCTGGCCCGTGATTACTCTCTGCAGGGCTATCTCCTGTCCTTCATGGTGATAGCCCAGGGCGAACGCACTACCTGCGCCGGCAGGCATAAGCAATGCCATTAGCGTCAGGCCGAAAAGTAGTTTTCCGAAGTATTTCTTCAAGAGAATACCTGGTTTTGAGGGATTTTTGATCATACGATTTTTGTTTTAAGGTTAACTTTTCTGGTTTGTCAGCGACAGCGTAAGCCAGAGGGCTGTTATCTGCCGTGCGTTCAGGAAACAGGTTTCCGTTTCAGGGGGAATTGTCGTTTATCCGCATGGTTGATAATTTGTCTGATACAGCTATATTTTAGTCTCATTCTCATCCAGACCGCACCCGGAGTGGTAACGTGGGTTCAGGCGACCCTCAAAAAGCCTGATTTCCCGTCACTTTCTCCATCAAAACCCTGCAATACTACCCTTGGAAAATAGTCTACAACATGGTAAATATAGTATAAATTTTTAATAATGCAACCGATTGCATTAATATTTTTGAATTAAATTATACTTTATTGCTGGCTTGTAGCAGCCAATTATAGAGATATGATTGAATCCTGGCAGCATGGAGTGACAATTCATGCTTTTTCATGAGAGCACAAATTTAATCGGTATCAAAGCTGATGAAAATATTCCGGTGTGGTATGGGAAAGGCGGGTGAAGCAGATTTTCAGTGCAGGGCGACCGGGTTAACGGTGATATTCACGGGCGGGTAGCATGCAGCATGAATGGAGGGGCTGTTGCTGCGTGGTACGGTTCCTTCTGAAGCAGAATCGGCAGGCAGGGTTCAGCAGGGGCCGGCCTGACTGCTGCTGTGTGTCAGTGAGGGAGTTGCTCAGCGGTTATGGTTCCTGGGCAGGGCAGGCATAACGCAAAAAAGCCCCGACTGTTTCCAATCGGGGCTTCGCTTGTAAAGTCGGCGGCGACCTACTCTCCCACATTTTGCTCTGCAGTACCATCGGCGCAGGAGGGCTTAACTTCTCTGTTCGGAATGGGAAGAGGTGGAACCCCTCCGCTATAGCCACCTTAAGACTTCAAATATCGTGACATACTGGTTTAAATTGTAAGAACAACAAGACACCACTCAGAAAGCTCACGGGTAATTAGTACTGCTCAGCTTTGATGTTACCACCTTTACACCTGCAGCCTATCAACGTCGTAGTCTACAACGACCCTTAAGGGAAATCTCATCTTGAGACGAGCTTCGCACTTAGATGCTTTCAGTGCTTATCTCTTCCAAACATAGCTACCCTGCGATGCAGCTGGCGCCACAACAGGTACACTAGAGGTCTGTCCAACACGGTCCTCTCGTACTAGTGTCAGGTTCTCTCAAATTTCCTACGCCCACAACAGATAGGGACCGAACTGTCTCACGACGTTCTGAACCCAGCTCGCGTGCCACTTTAATCGGCGAACAGCCGAACCCTTGGGACCTTCTCCAGCCCCAGGATGTGACGAGCCGACATCGAGGTGCCAAACCGCTCCGTCGATATGAGCTCTTGGGAGCGATCAGCCTGTTATCCCCGGAGTACCTTTTATCCTTTGAGCGATGGCCCTTCCATACGGAACCACCGGATCACTATGCTCTACTTTCGTACCTGATCGACTTGTCGGTCTCACAGTCAAGCACCCTTGTGCCATTACACTCTGCAGGCGGTTACCAATCGCCTTGAGGGTACCTTTAGAAGCCTCCGTTACTCTTTTGGAGGCGACCACCCCAGTCAAACTACCCACCAAAC
>WOYX01000049.1 GCA_011620595.1 Bacteroidales bacterium
TGGCCTCATCGGAACAGACAGTCTGCGTCGCCGGCGTGGCTACGCCTACAGGCTTAATAATAGTAACTGTAAGTGTTTCTGAGGTGACCTGACATGAAGCCCCGATACTTTCTTCGACTTTTACTGTGCCTGGGTTGGTGGCGCCCCAATTCACGGTGATCGAATTGGTGCCCTGCCCGCTGGCAATCGATCCACCGGTGACCTCCCAGAGATAGTTGTGGCCTGCCACATTGGCTGTAGTATAAATTACCCCCGCAGCATTCGGGCAAACAGTAGCAGGACCTGCCACGGAAGGTGCTGGTGGAGTTCCGATAATAACATTTACATTAACAGTGCCGCTAATATCCAGAACAGGATCGCCCGGCATACCGCCAAACTCAATATAATATCCTTCAGGGCGCCAAATGCCGGAGCCTATACCAAACCCATTGTCATCCCAGGTCCCCTCCGTCAGGTAATGACAGAAATCCTGATCACCGTCATCGTTGGGCTCACCGTCATCCCAGTTTGCATAGGTAATTTCAGAACCATTCTCATCCCCCAGCCAGAATGAGGTTCCGGCATCAGGGCCCGTCACCCATTGCCAGTCTCCCTCAGCCGAGTAGAAGTCGCTTGCACCAACCCAGACCGCACCTCCTGTCATCTGGGACCTGAGGAAAGTGTTTTCAGCAGCGGAGCCAATTGTAACCAAGTACCCCTGCATTCCGAAAAGATGCGACCTGTCGGCAAACAGAATCGCGTCATGCCATCTGGTGTTGAGTACCGGAACATACCGATAATAATGCCCTGTTGAAGGCAATACCCTCTCCAGAGAGATGATTATCTCCCTGTTGCCAGTGACCGGACCCGGATTGCTGTTGGAATAGGTGAGGGTCCGAAGAACACTTTCATATTGGGAGGTAGTTGCCCTTCCGCTAAGTACCAGCAACCCATAATTTGCATTATATGTTGCCGTGATTCCGTGTCCCGGAGTAAAGCCAAGCAGATCCTGTCCCGCCTGGAATCCTGTTCCAATCTGAACATAAGCACCGGAAATGATCTGATCTGCACCGTCGGTTATGGTCAGTTCAGGAGCAATTAATAACGGGGTGCCGCAATACTCAAGATCTCCTGATACATAAAGATCAGGAGGCGGGGGCAGGCAACCGAGCGCATTGAAGACAATGGCATCCAGGTAACAATAATCCGAGCCTGAAGCCAGCCTTATCCTTATCTGATTAGTGTTTTGCGATGCAGTTACAATTTCAGTCAGAAAAATCGGAGACTCTCCAACATACGGCGTGAGTTGCCTGGGCGTTCCCCATCCGGTGCCGTCTGATTCCTCAACAGAAAGAACGGAGGAAGCGACTCCGGTTACATCAATAGGTCTCCAGATTATGTAATACTGCTGACCGGCCGGAATTGTGTGAGGCAGGCTAATTATAGCCCAGTCGCCGCTGCTGTTGAATGATGCCCCTCGCCCGTCAGGTACACCGGAGAGATAGGTATAATTTGAAACACTGTTCTGATTAGTCGAGGCCACCGGTAATGCATTACCTGAAAACAGCCTGGAGGAATAGCCTGCTCCGCAGATATCGGAGTAGCATTTTGTAGCATTATAAGAGATCGCATCAAGATAAAAGTCATTTGTGCCGGAAGCCATATATATTCTCAGAAACCGCGTGTCATTTTCTGCTGTGATCTCAGAACTGAAAAACGATTTGTTCGAAGTGGTCAGTAATCCACTTAATGAATGCTCGGTAAAATTTACGTTATCGAGAGACTCACGCCACCAAATTATTGTGGAACCCGACATGCTCTGATGCTGTCTCCAAAAAAAAGTGTAAGTCTGGCCAGCCCTCACTGTATCAATCAGGTCAATAATGATATACTGACCATGGTTGCTGAAGTAGGCTCCGGAGCCATCAGGAGTACCAAGTGCGTTTGATCCTGTAATGCCCTCATATGCATGATCCGTCACCAGTATCGACCCAAAGCCCTGTACCGTTTGGGAAATCTTCCCCGCTCCGCACTGAGGTGATGCAGTTTCGGCAAAAAACAAACTAAAAATAACCACCAGCGATGGCAGTATTGCCTTTCTGTTACCTATAAACATTCTACAGCGTACTATTTATGGCCTCCAACTGCTGCCTGATACTTTTACTGATACTTTTACTTATACTAAGAAACGCTGAAATGGTTACTTCATTGTAGGAGAAATTACATCTCTCAAAGCGTGAAGGTCCTACAAAAAAAAAGTGCCGGCAACCGGGGCCGGCACGATTTATCCACATTGGCAAATGTTTATTAACATGTATCAGTGCTGAAAATTAAAGAATTAGCATTGCATCACCGTAGGTTCCGAAGCGATATTTCTCCTTAACGGCGGTGCGGTAGGCTTCAAATGTCAGATTGTAGCCGGCAAATGCGGAAACCATCATCAGCAGCGTCGAATAGGGAAGATGGAAGTTGCTCACAAGCATATCGGGCACCTTGAACTCATAAGGCGGAAAGATGAACTTGTTCGTCCAGCCGTTGAACGGCTTGACCATACCAGAGGTTGAGACCGAACTTTCAAGCGTACGTATGACCGTAGTGCCGACAGCACAGATCCTGTTCCTCCGATGCTTTGCATTGTTGATGGTCCCGGCCGCAGCTTCGGAGATGATGATCCTCTCAGAATCAACCTTGTGCTTGGTCAGATCCTCAACATCCACATTCCGGAAATTTCCCAGTCCCAGATGCAAAGTGATCTCCGCGAATTCCACACCCACTATCTCCAGTCTCTTGAGTAACTCTCTGCTGAAATGCAGTCCTGCCGTAGGCGCAGCCACTGCACCCTCATGCTTGGCAAAGATAGTCTGGTACCTGTCGCTGTCCTCGGGCTCCACAGGCCTGTTGATAAACCTTGGCAGGGGAGTCTCTCCCAGGGAATAGAGGGTCTGCTTGAACTCTTCATATGTACCGTCAAAGAGAAACCTCAGTGTCCTGCCCCTGGAGGTGGTGTTGTCAATCACCTCCGCAACAAGCATATCGTCCTCACCGAAGTAAAGTTTGTTGCCGATCCGGATCTTTCTGGCCGGGTCGACAAGCACATCCCACAATCTCTGCTCACGGTTCAGCTCCCTCAGGAGAAAAACTTCTATCTCTGCACCTGTCTTTTCCTTGTTGCCGTAAAGCCTTGCAGGGAAAACCTTCGTGTTGTTGAAGACCAGCACATCATGCTCCCTGAAATACTCAACAATATCCTTAAATATCTTATGTTCAACCTCTCCGGTGTCACGATGCACAACCATCAACCTCGATTCGTCCCTGTTTTTTGAGGGATAAAGTGCAATCAGTTCCTGGGGCAGGGTGTACTTAAACTGAGATAGTTTCATGATCCATTTCCGATTAGTGCAAGAATATTTATACGAATGAATTTCTTTTTTGTTCCAAATTCTCAAGAAAAAATTGCAATTCTTCTATAGTCAGTGCCTTGTCATTGCGAAATTCGCCTATTGCGTCACGGACAAGTCCTGACAGATGAGCCCCGCTACCCAGTGCCGCACCCAGGTCACGCGCAAAAGCCCTGATATATGTGCCCTTGCTGCAGACGATCCGTATACGTGCCTCCATCCCGTTGAAATCAAGCAGCCTGAGCTCATGGAACTGTACCTTCACCTTGTCCAGCTTTTTGTCGATCTTTTTTCTGGCAAGCTTGTAAGCCCTCTGGCCGTCGATGAACTTCGCTGAAAAAAGAGGAGGTTCCTGGTCCTGCTCGCCAAGAAATTCTTTCAGCCTATCTTCAATCATCCCGGCAGTGATGTGATCTGCCGGATACTCCCTGTCGACTTCACTCTCCAGGTCAAACGAGGGTGTTGTCTGTCCGAATCTTATCACTGCCGTATACTCCTTGTCCATTTTCCCGAACTCCTCAATCTTCTTTGTCGCCCTACCCGTACAGACTATCATCAGGCCTGTCGCCAGCGGATCCAGCGTCCCGGCATGACCTACCTTCAGCTTCTTCAGTCCGCAGTGATGCCTGATAGCATACCTGACCTTCTTCACCAGGTCAAAGGAGGTCCAGTAAAGCGGCTTTTGCAGCAGCAG
This sequence comes from Bacteroidales bacterium, assembly GCA_011620595.1. Lineage (GTDB taxonomy): Bacteria > Bacteroidota > Bacteroidia > Bacteroidales > VadinHA17 > SR-FBR-E99. The sequence goes on from WOYX01000049.1 coordinate 4,072, forward strand.
TACCTCACCCTCCTCAAAATCCGCACAGCTCTTCAGCACCCTCAGGCAAAAATTATAAGTGACAGTCCTACTACAAGACAATAGAGGGCAAACCAGCCCAGCTTGCCCTTTCGGACTATGTTTATCATCCAGCGGCAGGCGACATAGCCTGACACAAAGGCAGCAACAAAGGAGATTATCAGCGGGAACATCACCACATCTACAGCGGCACTTTCGGTTGTGATGACTTGCATAAAATTGGCTCCTATTATCGGGACAATGACCATCAGGAAGGAGAAGCGCGCCAGCTCATCCTTGCTGTTCCCCAGCATCAGTCCGGTTGCTATGGTCGAACCCGACCTTGACCAGCCGGGAAGTACGGCGAAAGCCTGGGCGATGCCCATTACGAAAGCGCCGCCGTAGGTGATCGGCTTGTCTCTCTTCTTCACGAAATGGCCGAGAGCAAGGAACAGGGCTGTCACAAGCAGAAATGACCCGGTGATGTCCATATCTGCAATGAAAAGTGATTCAACCTCATCTCTCAGTGTGAACCCGACAATCGCCACCGGTATCATCGAAACGATAATCTTCAGCGCATATACCATCTCCTCGTTCATCGTGAACCTGAAGACCCCTTTCAGTAGTTTTATTATCTCCTTCCAGAATACTGCTATTATACTCAACACTGTTGCACCGTGAACAGCAACAGAAAAGAGGAAACTCTCCTCTATTCCGTCGAAAACATATTTCACTATCTCAAGGTGCCCGTCACTGCTGACCGGCAAAAACTCAGTCAGTCCCTGTACCAGACCAAATATCAGGGCTTCGTACCAATTCATTCCTTCTTCCCGTGTTCCGTGTAATTGATTATTACTCCCTGGGCCTCTTCATAATCGCATATATCTCAAAAATAAACCCGGCCAGGACGATCAGCGGAGCAAGTGTTATCCTCCTGAAACTGAAAATATCCTCTGAAAAGACTGTCGGATCTTCAGACCGTCCGCCCGCCATGAGAATGAACCCCAGGATAATGACACCAAATCCGATTGCCATCAGCTTGTAGTTCTCCCTACCCAGGGCAAACCCGGGTTTTTTGTCATCTTCTTTTTTAGCTGCCATATTTCTAATAATATAATTTATCCTCGTGTATACCCAGATACCTGTTAACGGCAAAAAAGGTGGAAACCGCATTTATAACCACACCCGCCACTGCCAGCGCCAGGCAGAGCAGCAGGAAAAGATTAATATTCTCGTAGGTGAATAGTGTAAAGAATTCCTTTTCTATCAGATACATGAGGCCCATTAGCAGACCTATCGCTATGAGCGCTGCCAGGAACCCGAAGAAGATGCTCCGTAAGATGAACGGCTTCCTGATAAACGACCTGTTGGCCCCGATCAGCTGCATGGTATTGATAAGGAACCTCTTGGAATAGATGGAGAGCCTGATTGTATTGTTGATGATAGTCAATGCTATCAGAAACAGCAATGCGCTTATAATAAGCAGAAAGAGAGTTATTTTCCGGACATTGTCATTTATCAGGTTTAGAATCGACTCCTGGTAGTACACTTCATCAACAACAGGATACTCCGTTATCATCCTTTCGAGCTTGATTACACTGTCAGGATGGGTATAATCTGCAAGAAGGTAGACATCAATCGTAGGCATCAGGGGGTTATATCCCAGGAAATCGAGGAAATCCTCTCCCAGCTCCTCCGTCAGCTTAACGGCAGCCTCATCTTTGGAAACATATTCAGTCTGTTTGACATAAGGTCTGGCATCAAGCTCCTTCTGCAGCATCCTGATGTCAGCCTCCCTGGCATCTTCTTTCAGCATTATTGTAAACGACAGACTCTCACGGAAATAGTCAGAAAGCTGCCGTGCATTGATCAGCACCATACCCAGTATGCCGAGCAAAAAAAGCACCAATGAGACACTAACAACAAGTGTCACATAGGAACTGCCTAACCTGTACCTGGATATTCCTCCGGCTGATTTTGTCACTGTGGAAACTTTGTGTCAAAAATAGCACACAAACAGCCATTTTCTGCAGGAGACCGGCGATTTTTTGATAACAAGCTATATATCTGGTACTTGCAGTGTCTAGAGGGTTAAATATCCAGAACTGTTACCCAGCCAAATTCATCGGGCTCATCGCCGTACTGAATACCTACCAGCTTATTGAAAAGCTTAAGGGAAACCGGTCCCGGATTACCGTCCTTGCAGTATTCATAGATCTTACCCGTATCGGGGTCGACAATCTTTGCGATTGGGCTGATTACGGCCGCGGTACCGCATGCTCCTGTCTCATCGAACTCAGCCAGCTCTTCCACCGGTACTTTCCGTATCTCGGTTTTCATGCCAAGCTTCTCTGCTAAGGATATCAGGCTTTTGTTTGTGATTGACGGCAGGATCGATTCTGACAGCGGGGTTATGTAGGTGTTGCCCTTTATCCCGAAGAAATTAGCGGGGCCGCATTCATCGATATATTTCTTTTCTTTGGCATCAAGGAAAAGTGCATTGCCATAACCTCCATCGTGTGCCTTGATGATTGCCCTGAGGCTGGCGGCATAGTTGCCTCCCACCTTGATATTGCCGGTGCCCAGCGGTGCAGCGCGGTCTACGTCCCGGCATATCATCATGTTTACGGGTTTGATGCCCCCCTTGAAGTAGGGGCCCACGGGTGTTACAAAGACGAGGAATGTATACTCAGTTGCGGGTTTCACGCCAACCTCTGCGCCGCTGCCAAAGAGCAGGGGCCTGATATAGAGTGATGCTCCTGATCCGTGGGGTGGAACATATTTCTCGTTAAGCCTGACGGCTGTGAAGATTGCCTCCCTGAAAAGCTCTGTCGGCACCGGTGCCATTACAATGCCTTTTGCCGAAGAGGTCATGCGCCTGGCATTGTCCTCCCAACGAAACAGTCTGACTTTTCCGTCACGGCCCCTGTAGGCCTTGAGTCCTTCAAATGACTCCTGTCCGTAATGAAGGGCTGTAGCTGCAATGTGTACACTGATATGTTCCGATTGGGAGATTTCAGGTTTGCTCCACTCTCCGTTTTTATAGTAACACCTGACGTTATAATCAGTTTTCATATAGCCAAACGGCAAATTTTTCCAGTCAAGATCTATCATGATAATATATGTTATGGTTGTCCCAAATGTAAGATTTAAAAAATTAGTTCCAAAGGATTTTATACTCCGGTCAGCTTTTCGTCGGCGAAAGACCTGAGGGCTCTTACCTGTTCTTCGTGCGGCACGGATTGCAATCGTCTTGCCGTTTCAGTGAGGAAGGGATTCTGCTCAACCATCGCAATCATTTTTCTGAACCAGGCCTTTGTATCATAAGCCTTACCGTAAGCCATCTCCTCGCGGTAGAGCCTGTCGGCCATGGAGATGAAATCCACCCTGCCTGTAAAATCATAAACCGCATCATGCAGCACCATGCCGGCCAAACTCTCCTGATGTGGCTGGAAGGCTGTCTCCATAAGTTCCGTGACAACTTCCAGCGTCTGGTTCTCAAAACCGTAAACTGCCAGTATCTCTTCAGCTCTCTTCCTGGCGGCGGATAGCGGTTCACCGTAATCAAAGACATAACCGTAAAAGATAAACAGCGATGCCAGCCTGACATTTATGTAATCGCGGTCTTCAAGCTGCTCCGCCCTCGCCAGAAGATCGACCTGCAGAGATACACTCCGTATATGGTCAGGGCTGTGAAAAAAGAGGTCGGGCGAGGCATTCTCGGAATACCTGGCAAAAACATGTTCTTCAACATCGAGTATGCGTATCATCTCAATCCGGTTGAAGAACTTCCTGTTTGGTGAACCATCCGGCTCTGAAAACTCAGGCCTTATGCCCGTAACAAAGTACATGTCAAGGTCGCCCTTGTATTTCACCGGCATTCTGCCGCGGTATTCACATGTAAAATAATCCTTCACGAATTCATAGGTAGTGCCGGAAATATTGATCTTACCGGCTTCACCGGAAGACTCCATCCTGCTGGCGGTGTTGACGGTATCACCCCAGATGTCATACGTGAGCTTCGTATGCCCTACGACACCTGCTATTACCGTTCCTGTATGGATGCCTATCCTGATGTCCCAGAAGCGAGCGGCATTGTTGGAGGGATCATTCCTCATGAACTCCATATACTTCTGCATCTCCAGTGCTGCCAGCACTACCTCCACGGGATTGGTCCTGTTCCTCTCCGGAATACCTCCGGCACACATGTAGGCATCGCCTATGGTCTTTATCTTTTCTATCCTGTATTTCTGGGTAACCAAATCAAAATGGAAGAAGAAGCGGTCTAGCTCATCTATCAGAACTTCCGGATTCATCTCTTCGGCAATCTTGGTAAATCCCTGAATATCTGAAAAAAGCACTGTAACGAAATTATACTTGGTCTTTGCTGCCTTGCCCTTTGACATTATCTCCTGGGCCGTCCCTCTGGGCAGCATGTTGGCGAGAAGATTATCTGATTTTTCCTTTTCGTGCTTTAGTTCCTCGGTCCGTTCCGCAATCAGTTCCTCAAGCCTCTTCTGCCTCTCCATAAAGCGACGGTGTGTGTGCCTGCGGATAAGCATGCCCCCAAGAACAAGAAGCAACGGGTATATTACCAAGGCCAGCGGAGAGAGGTACCACGGTGCCCTTACCCTGAATGCAAATGAGCCCTCTCCCATCACATCTCCGCCCCGGACACGGTGGCGGTACATGAATGTGTACCTTCCCTGGCTCAGGTTGGTGTACTCCTTGTAGCTCCTGCCGGTCCATGCACTCCATTCCACATCAGGTCCGGCCATGAAAAACGAGTATTCTGTTGCACCGTCATTCTCCATGGTGAAGACTATGCCTTCCCTGTGGTTGAGAACCGGTATCTCTTTTTTCATGTCAATCAGGTAGCCTGACCTATAAAGCCTGATATTTAATATCTTACATGAATCTTCAAGGATGTCTGCCCGGTCTGCCACCAGCGGGTCAGAAAGCCACACACCAACTGACGGCTGACCGGAGAGCCGCTTATCTGTAACCGGCGGATCAAAGAGCCACACACCAACTGCCGGCTGACCGGAGAGCCGATTATCTGTAACCAGCGGGTCAGAAAGCCACACACCAACTGCCGGCTGACCGGAGAGCCGCTCGCCTGTAACCGGCTTATCATAAAGCCGAGCTCCTGCCACCGGCAGACCGTAGAGCCTGCCACCTGCCACCGGCAGACCGTAGAGCCTGCTACCTGCCACCGGCAGACCGGCAGACCATAATCCTGCTGTAAGCAGCAGGCTGCACAAAACTTTACCGTGGAAGAATTTGAAGATCATCTCTGGTAATAACGCAGATATAACAAAAATAATCTTTTATTTCACTGTTTTGGCTGTCTGAGGATACCCTGACAGTATGCAATGATTAATTTTGTCAATTATCCGATCATATAATGGAACTACTGTTTGCTACAAACAATAAGCACAAGATCAGGGAGATAAGTGATCTGCTGGACGAAGACTTCCGAATTATGGGACTCTCTGACGTGAACATCACCGAAGATATCCCTGAAGAGGAGGATACTCTTGCCGGCAATGCTCTCAGCAAGGCCCGATACGTTTATGAGAGGACCGGCATGAATGTCTTTGCAGATGACACTGGGCTCGAGGTTGACGCCCTGGGAGGTGAGCCGGGGGTTTTCTCAGCACGGTATGCCGGCGAGGGAAAAAGCTTCGATGACAATATTGACAAACTGCTGCTACGGATGGAGGGGGTCACTGACCGCAGGGCGCGCTTCCGCACAGTCATTGCCCTGATACTTGATAACAGGGAGCACCTTTTTGAGGGAACGGTTGAGGGAGAGATTCTCAGTGAGAGGCGGGGAACAGGAGGCTTCGGCTATGACCCGGTCTTCCGTGCTGAAGGCTATGAGCTCACCTTCGCCGAGATCCCGCTATCGGAGAAGAACACCGTCTCCCACCGCGCCCGTGCAATGAGAAAACTGCTGGAGTTCCTTGCATCAGTGAAAGAGAGACAATAAACCGCAATCAGTGCGGCTCCGGAATAATGAAAAAGCTATTTCTCACGTTAGTGATGACCTGCCTCACCCTGCCCCATTACGGACAGGGCCCGGTGGGGTCATGGAAGGATCGGCTCTCCTATAGCTCCTCGCTGAGCCTCGCTGCCGGAGATAACAAAGTCTTTTCCTCGGCCGGTGCTGCGATACTTGTCTACGACATCCCGTCACGGACTGCATCTTCCATCTCGCGGGTCACGGGCCTGAATGAGACCCTGGTGAGCTCTGTTGCCTGGTGCGAAGAGGAAGAGACACTGATCATTGTCTACAGGAATACATCCGTTGACCTTCTGCGAAAGGGCATCGTCACAAACATTCCCGACATCAAAAACAAATATATCCCGGGACTCAAGGAAATTTACGGCGTCACCGTTGCTGGCACCAGGGCCATGCTTGCAGGAAGCTTTGGCATCGTTGTGCTTGATATAAGGGGAAGGTATGTCGCTGACACCTGGAGGCCGGGTTCTGACGGGGATGTTAACACCGTATCGGGAACAGCCATCCTCGGAGACAGAATTTACGCCGCCACAGCCACCGGGGTCTTCTCCGCGCCTCTGGCCAGGCCGGGACTCTCATTCTTCGGTAACTGGGAGAGGCTGGAGGGTCTCCCCGCTCCAGGGTCATCATACAGCGGCATCGCTGCCGCCGGCACTGCACTTTTCATCACCAGGCCAGGGTCAGCTTCATCTGCTGACTCTCTCTTCCGGATCATCCCGGGACAAGATGCCTCCCTCATCCATGCCTCGCCCGGGGGAAGCATGAGATCGGTAACGGCTACCGGCAACAGTGTAAGCCTTGCCACAACCTCTGCGCTCCGGATGTTTTCCGTCCAGGGCGTATTGCAGAAGGAGATCACCAGTTACGCGTCCGGTACAGCAAACCCGGTAACAGCAACCGTCACCGGACAGACACTCTGGATTGCCGATGCTTCTGCAGGACTCGTCTCTACCGATGATTATTCAACATATGTCAGCCACACTCTCCCCGGGCCATATACAAACAATGTTGCTGACATTCATTTTGCCGGCAACAATTTTTACGTGACAGGAGGCACCGTTGACAACGCCTGGGGGAATGTCTACCGCCCCCTGCAGGTTTTCACCGGCTCAGGCGACAAATGGAGGAGCACCATACTTTACCGGCCGGAAGACAGGGACGCCATGAGGGTGATAGCGGACCCTGAAGATGAAACCCATTATTTCGTCTCATCATGGGGAAACGGCCTGTATGAGTTCAGGGATGGTGAGATGGTCATGAATTACAACCAGGAAAACTCTCCCCTGTCAAGTATCATTCCCGGCGAAAACTATACCCGCATTTGTGGTCTTGCATTTGACCGCGATGGCTACCTCTGGATGACACAGTCAGGGGTTCCCGGTAACCTGAAGGCCCTGACACCTGACGGAAACTGGATCTCAACCTCACTTAATCTGGGTGTCCCGGTGACAGGAGACATGGTCATCGACCGCAACGGATTCATCTGGGTGATCCTGCCCCGCGGCTACGGGCTGCTTGTATATGACCCGGCAGGAACGCCGGCAACACTGACCGATGACAGATATCTGAGGCTCCAGGTGACAGACACCGAAGACCATGTGATGAACAACCTCTTCTCAATTGCGGCTGACAGTGACGGCAGCATCTGGCTCGGCACCGACATGGGCCCGGCAGTTTTCTACAACCCGGGCAAGGCATTCACCGGTGAACTGAAGGCAACAAGAATAAAGATCCCGAGAAACGACGGGTCGGGTCTCGCCGATTACCTGCTCGGGACAGAGACCGTGACCTCCATCTGTGTTGACGGGGCCAACAGGAAATGGTTGGGCACCATGAGCTCCGGGGCATGGCTTATGTCTGATGACGGCAAGGAGGAGCTCATCCATTTCAACAGCAGCAACAGTCCCCTGCTCTCCGACAATATTGTAAAAATAAATATAAACCCGGTCACCGGGGAGGTGTGGTTCGGCACCTCGGAAGGCATCATCTCGTTCCGAGGTGATGCCACGGCAGGAAAAGAGGATTTTTCGTCCCTCTATGTCTTCCCCAATCCTGTAAGGGAGGACTTTGAGGGGGTGGTGACCGTAACGGGACTGGTCGAAAACTCCTCCGTCAAGATCACTGACATCAGCGGCAACCTCGTCTATGAGACAACCTCGACGGGTGGACAGGCAACATGGGACCTCCGCAATTACCGGTCGGAAAGAGTAACAACGGGGGTCTACCTGGTCTTCTGCAGCAATGAGGACGGCAGCCTGGCAAAAGTCACAAAGATGCTGGTGATAAGGTGATCATCCTTACCCGAAAGAGGTCCTGCCATACTGCCAATGAGAAGAATTGCCGACGTTACAGTAGTCGACAGGACAGTTGTGATGAGGTGATCACACATCTGTGAAAGAGTAACGATGGTGCTTGTAATGAGGTGATCACTCTTCCGTGATCAGGCTTTGTATCCTTTCAATCTGAAGCTTCTTGTTAACCTCCCTGAGACTGCGGGCGGTGGCAGTGAAGTACTGATGCCCTGATATAAACTTCACCTGCATCTTGTTCCAGTCGTTCAGATTTGTGATCTTGTCCTGAGCCTTCATCTCCTCAAAAAGGGTGTTGGAGACCGGAATGAAGTCGCTCCTGCCCAGGTAGTCCAGATCGGCATCGCAGATGATCTGCTCCAGGATGTTTGACGGCCTGGGAGGCAGTTTTGTTGACATGATTATCTCGCAAATACGTTTTATCTGCTCATCACTGTAGCCGTATGCCGGAAGCATCTCCTGCGCCATAAGAGTACTCTGGTACTCATGATCATCATATGACACCGTATGGCCGGCATCGTGGAAGAGCGCCGCCGTCTTCAGTAGCAGTATCTCCTCATCACTGCACCCTTCAGCCCATCCTATCAACTCCACCTCCGTAACCACATCCACGGTGTGCTTGACGTTATGATAAAAGAGAAACTCAGGCAGCTCCCTCTCAAGCTTGTCGAGTATAATCTCCTGTATGTCAGTGAACTGTATCAGGCCAAACTTGACCCTGAAGGCTTCATTGGGCCGGAAACCGTGTCCGTCAACCGACAATGCGGGCAGGAGACCTCGTACCTGGTACATATGGACACTTCCGGTGTACTTCACCGGAAGCTTGCCGTAGAAGTCACAGCTGAAGAACTCCTTTATCAGCTCATAGGTCATTACCGAAATGATGATCGACTCATTCTCCGCGACAACCTCTATCCTGCTTGCAGTGTTCACTGCCCGCCCCTTGATATCATATGACACCTTGTTCCTGCCCGATATGGTGGCAGTGACCGGACCGGTATGAATGCCTATTTTCAGGTTCCAGATCCTGTCGCTGCCTCTCTTTCTGGTTTCATACTCCTTCAGAAAATGTCTCAGCTCAACAGCCGCCATTACTACCTCAACAGGGTTGGTGATATTCTTTGTCGGTATCCCTCCTGCGCACATTATGGTGTCACCGATAGTCCTGATCTTTTCAACATGATACTTCCCGATGATTCTGTCGAACTCATAAAAGATCTCATCCAGCTCATCCATAACACGGTCGGAGTCCATATTCTCAACGAGCTTTGAGAAGCCGTGAATATCTGCGAACAGAACCGTGACCATGTTGTATCTGAACGACTTCTCCTCAGCCTGCGGTTTGGCTCCCGGCAGCTCCTGCCTTTCAATCAGAAGCCTGTACTTCTCATTGATTTCCAGCAGCCTCTGCTTCTCCTTCTCAAGTTTCTTGACATGTTCATCAAGCTCCTTGTTCTGACGCGCAAGACGCGCTATGCGCTTGAGAAGCTGATCTTTTGATCTCAGGTCCATTGATGGGATTTGATGTGTAAATATACAAATTTAAACGCAGCAGCCTCAGGCCCTGTCTGCTGTGCGTAAACTTTAATACATTTGAGTGTGAATATCAGACAATGCTGATAAAAACCGAAGCCATACTGCTACATCATGTCCGTTATTCCGACAACTCGCTGATAGCGCAATTCTACACCCGCGATCATGGCAGGATGTCAGTGATGGTGAGAGGCCTCTCCTCAAAAAAGGGCAACGCGCGGTTAAGCTATTTCCGTCCGATGAATGTCTTCAGCCTTGAGATATACTACAGCGAGAAGAGGGAGGTCCATAACCTGAAAGAGATGAGCCTGGCCTTCATTCCCAAAAACACGCCGGCCGATATCAGACGAAGCACCCTGGCGTTGTTTATCAGCGAGGTTCTCTATAATATCATACGGGAGGAAGATGTCAACCGCATGCTGTATGATTTCATCCGCTCTTCATCAGTAAACCTGGACGAGATGCAGGAGGGCATCAGCAACTTCCACCTGTGGTTCCTGGTGGCATTCATGGCCTATACAGGCATCGGTCCGGCCGCAACACAGCAGCGTAATGTATATTTCGACATGCTTACCGGACAGTTCACCCCCAATCAACCCATGCACCCTGATTTCCTGGAGCCGCACCATGCAGCCATATTCAACAGGCTGCTGCAGATGCCTGCAGAGGAGCTGGATACAATACATCTTCAGGGTGAAGAGCGTTCGGAGCTGCTTGAAAGGATCCTCAGGTATTACAGCCTGCACCTTGCAGGCATAAGGCAATTCCGTTCACTGACGGTTCTGAGGGAACTGTTCAGGTAAAATTTCAGTGGTGCTGATATTTTTCCCAGGCCGGTCCGGACGATGGCCCCGATTTTAGTCTGACAGTTCAGAATCTGCCGTTTTTATGTAAGTTTGAAAAAAATCGGAGTCAATGCCATTTATCCCTTCGGTTATAAAATGGATAACCACCAGGCGACGTTCACAGATCGAACTGTTCAGAAAGTACCCGGTTGAGGCGCAGCAGGAGGTTTTGAAGAGACTGCTTGCCCGGGGCAGGAACACGGTATGGGGAAAAGAGCATGGCTATTCATCCGTCACGACACAGGAGCAGTTTGCCGGCAATGTCCCGCTGCAGAGCTATGAGGAGCTCATACCCTGGGTGGAAAGACTGAGGGCGGGCGAGAAGGACCTCCTCTGGCCGGGAGAGGTGAAGTTGTTTGCCAAGTCGTCCGGCACCACCAGCGCAAAAAGCAAATTCATACCTATCACGGAGGAATCTCTTGAGCAGACACACTACCGTGGTACAAAGGACTGCCTTGTTCTCTACACCTCACTTAACCCTGCCACAAAGATTTTTCTCGGGAAAGGTTTGACTCTGGGAGGCAGTCACCAGATAAACAACTCCAGCAATAATTCGATATACGGCGACCTGTCGGCCATACTGATAGAGAATGCCCCGGCATATGCCGATCTGATGCGTACTCCTCCCGCACATATAGCACTTATTGAGGACTTTGAGGAGAAGATGAAGCTGATAACCGAAAAAACAGTTAATATGAACATCACCAGTATCTCGGGAGTACCCTCCTGGAACCTGGTGCTTATAAAAAACATACTCCAGACCACCGGGAAGAAAAATCTTCACCAGGTATGGCCCAACCTGGAGGTCTTCTTTCACGGCGGCGTCAGCTTTGCACCGTACCGGGAACAGTACAGGAAACTGCTTCCTGACCCCAGGATGCACTACATGGAAACCTATAATGCATCGGAGGGTTTCTTTGCCATTCAGGATGACCTCACCGACAGCTCAATGCTGCTGATGCTCGACTACGGTGTCTATTACGAATTCATCCCCGCGGACGAGGCATACAATGACAACCCCCGCACCCTCACCATTGGTGAGGTAGAAAAGGGCGTCAACTATGCCATGGTGATCTCCACGGACGGAGGCCTGTGGCGCTACGCCATTGGCGATACAGTGGAATTCACAAGCCTCTTTCCTCACAAGATCAAAATCACCGGCCGCACAAAACACTTCATCAATGTCTTCGGAGAGGAGGTGATAATTGACAATGCAGAAAAGGCTCTGGATAAGGCATGTGCAGGGACCTCTGCGTATATTGCCGAATATACGGCAGGACCGGTCTTCATGGGTACGGAAACCCGGGGAGCACATGAGTGGGTGATCGAATTTGACCAGGAACCTGATGATATCAGACATTTCACCGATATCCTTGATATTACCCTTCAATCAGTCAACTCAGACTATGAAGCCAAGAGATACAAGGATCTCACCCTCACCCGGCCAGTGGTGAGAGTGGTTCCGCCCGGCACATTCTACAAGTGGTTCAGGGAGCGGGATAAGCTTGGCGGACAGCATAAGATGCCGCGGCTTTCCAACAGCAGGGAGTTTATTGAGAGCATACTTGAAATTGCCTCCCGGTAGAATCTTTTTGTCAACAGAGGCCTCTTCTCCCTCCCTTTTTCCTATATTTAACCTCTGATTTAATCTTCTCTTTATGCATATAGCAATAGCTGGAAACATCGGGTCAGGAAAGACGACCCTGGCCGGACTGCTCGCAAAACACTATGGCTGGCAGCCTCATTATGAAGATGTTGACGATAACCCATATCTCAACGATTTTTATGAGGACATGCAGAGATGGTCATTCAACCTCCAGATATTCTTCCTGAATTCACGTTTCACCCAGATCCTCGAGATCAAGAAGGCGAAGAACACCATTGTTCAGGACCGCACCATATATGAAGATGCCTATATCTTCGCCCCCAACCTGCACGCCATGGGGCTGATGTCAACGCGTGACTTTGAGAACTATTTCACCCTCTTCAAGCTGATGAGCTCGCTGGTGGAACCGCCTGATCTGCTGCTCTACCTCAGGGCCTCGGTGCCGACACTGGTAAACCAGATCCAGAAACGGGGACGCGAATATGAGAGCTCCATCAGGATTGACTATCTCAAGAGACTTAATGAACGCTATGAGGCGTGGATTGAATCATACAAACTCGGCAAACTGCTTATTCTTGAGGCCGATTACTATGACTTCCCCGAAAACAAGGAGCATCTCAGTGAGGTGATAGACAAAATCAATGCGGAACTGCACGGGCTCTTCTGATTTTTTTCTGAAAAATAACATGATAAACCATTACGGCAGATGGTTTTTTTTCTAAATTTGTTTACGACATAGTCGTGTCAATGTCTTAAATACTAATATTGTCTGATCATGAAAAAAATGATTTTTTTGTCTTTGCTTGCTTTTGTTGCCATCGCTGCAACTGCACAGGGCACCATGGATACTACAGTGCCCCCTGACCCGGATTTCCGCATCGGAAAGCTCGACAACGGCCTTACCTATTACATCCGTCACAATACGGAGCCTGCCGGCAGGGCCAGCTACTACATCATTCAGAACGTGGGAGCAATCCTCGAGAAGGATAACCAGAACGGCCTCGCCCATTTCCTTGAGCACATGGCATTCAACGGAACCAAACACTTCCCGGGAAAAGGCATTCTGAACACGCTTGAACGTCACGGCGTCGCCTTCGGACGCAATATCAATGCCTACACCAGTTTTGATGAGACGGTTTATAACCTGAGTGACGTACCGGTAGACAAGCCCGGACTGATCGACACCAGTATGATGATCCTCGCCGACTGGTCTGACTTCCTTACACTGGACGCAGACGAGATCGACAAGGAACGAGGAGTGATAATGGAAGAGTGGCGCTCGCGGCGCGATGCATCATGGAGGATGATGACACAGATGCTTCCCGTGCTTTTCGAGGGATCGCAGTATGCAGTAAGGGATATTATAGGCGATACGGCGGTCATCAGAAACTTTGAGCCTGAAACACTGCGCGATTTCTACCACGACTGGTACCGGACGGACCTGCAGGCCATTGCGGTGGTAGGTGACATTGACGTTGACGCTGTAGAAACAAAGATCAGGAAGATATTCTCACCGATACCGGCTGTTGACAACCCTCTTCCCAGGCCGCAGAACCTTCTTGTCCCGAAACAGGGCACCCAGTACCTGCTTATCACTGACCCGGAAGCCCCGGAGAGCTCCGTGAGTTTGATCACACACGACCGTGAACCCGATCTCAGGACAAAGGATATTGATTATATCTTTGACAGTTATGTGGTTGCCCTGATGAACAGGATGATGGGCAGTCGCTTCAGTGAGATCGTACAGAAGGGAACCCCTCCGTTCGTAAACGGATCACTGAACTACGGGCCATTCCTCGCCAGGGACTATAATGCCCTCGTCCTCTCCGCCACGGCTAGTGAAGACCAGGAAGCCAAAGCCTTTGAAGCCGCACTGACGGAGCTTGAAAGAGTAAGAAGACACGGCTTTACCAAAGGTGAGCTGGAAAGGGCCAAAGCCACTATGCTTTCCAATTTCGAGAACATGTACAAGCAGAGGGACAAAATCAGCAATGACCGGTGGGCATCGCAGGTAAGTGATCATTTTCTTACCGGCGAACCGATACCCTCTCTTGACCTGCAATACGAATATTATAAAAAATTACTCCCGGAGATCACACTGGAGGAGGTCTCTGCCAGGCTTCAGGGACTCATCTCCGACGACAACAGCTTCATTGTTGTACAGGGCCCCGATGACAGAGAACATCTCAGCGAGGCTGAGGCCTTTGAACTGGTAAGAAAAGTCAAAGCTGCTGATATCAAACCTTATGAAGACCTGACCGGAGGCACAGACCTTATTGGTGAGCCTCTTCCCGGAGCCGAGGTGATAAAGAGTGTTCCACTGCCCCGGTTCAGTGCAACGGAGTGGACTCTTTCAAACGGCGCAAAGGTTGTCTTCAGACATGCTGATTATGAGAAGGACAATGTAACCCTGTCAGGATATGCCTTTGGCGGCGAATCGCTCTATCATGACTCCCTGGTGCCATCACTTTCGTTATTTCCGGTAGTCATATCAATGTACGGTGCCGGAGAGTTTGACAACGTGGCACTGACAAAGATGCTTGCAGGCAAAAAGGCTTCCGTCTCACTGGGGCTGCAGGAGACGTTGCAGACCGTGTCAGGCTCCTCGACACCGAAGGACTTTGAAACGATGATGCAGCTTCTGTACCTCCGTTTTGCGCGTCCCAATTATAACAGGGAGGCCTACGACGCAATCATCGGACGATACACTGCAGTGATAACGGCCATGCAGAAGAATCCCAACAAGATCATGTCAGACAGTCTCCAGATGAATATGACAGGATACCACCCCCGTACATTCCTCATGACCCCGGAGTCGATGAAACTGATCAGTTACGATGATGTGAATCATATTTACCAGACTGCCTTCGACGACGCTTCGGCATTTACCTTCTTCATCACCGGCAACATTGAGGAGGAGGTGGCACGGGAAATGGCTGCCAGGTATATCGGCTCCCTGCCCTCGAAGCACAGCAGCGAGACATGGAAGGACCTGGGTATGGACCAGCCGGAAGGCACCGTCAGGAAGGAGATTGCCATTCCCCTCACGGTGCCCAAGGCAACGGTAATAATGAGTTACAGCGCAGACTCAAAATTCATCCCGTCGAACTATCTGAAGATGGACGTGCTAAAGAATATCCTTGACCTCGTCTATACAGAAAAAGTGCGTGAGGAGGAGGGCGGCACCTACGGCGTCAGCGTGAATGCCTCATCAGAAAAGAGACCGAAGGAGAAAGCAAATCTGCTGATAGCCTTTGAGTGTGATCCTGACAGAGCACCGGAACTTAAGGAGATAATTTACAGGGAGCTTGCCGATTTGGCTAAAAACGGGCCTACGCAGGTCAACCTGGAAAAGGCCGTCAGCAATATGCTCAAAACCCGGGAGGAGGAGCGCGAACACAACAGCTACTGGGGCAAAGCCGTACAGGGATACTACCTCAACGGAATCGACAGGAATGACCCGGCAAACTATGAGGATATCCTAAACAAATTAACGACGAAGGATATAAGGAAAGTAGTAAAAAAGCTGCTTGCCAAGGCTGACCTGCTGGAGCTGGTATTTGTGCCGGAGAAGAAATAAACTCACCAATCAGACGGCCCATCTCGGGGTCTTCCCTGAAGTTTATCCTGAAACGCCACGGGTACCACTTGAGCAGAGGCTTCACGGAGCGACAGATGATGCCCGCAGCCCTTGAGAGCAATACCAGCCAGCCCTGATATCCTCTGCACTGAACCTGTGTTTCCTGCTGATGCGGGCCCTGGCTTTCTCTCGTGTCTCAATGTAAAGAACAGTATGGGTCCGGGTCAGTTCAATCACGCTATTCCTGAAATTATCAATTACCGAACCTATACCCGGAATAAAATGACCGGCGGAGCTGACAACGCCACAGCCGGGGTGAAGGTGACCGAACACAGCTCCACTCCCGTGGTAAGTGGAACGTATTCTTCAACCCGGCTTGCTCCCCTGTCACAGAATGCATAGCAATCGTGTTTCATTCAGTTGATAATCATAAACTTATTGTCAGCATCTAATCTTTTGCGGATGATCAGGCCTCTCTGTTTATAATTTTGGTGAGAGTTATTTGAAATCAATATCAGTGGATTTATAATGAAAAACAGGCTTCTTTCTGCCACCGGGTTCCGATACCTGAAGGTTACGGAAGGCAACTCCGTGAACATCGTCAAGCACCACTGCCGTGCGGTAATCCTTCTTATCACACACCAGCCTTACGTTCTCGAATGTGATACCCTTTGCATGCCTGATATAGAAGCCCCAGGCCGGCAGCTCTTTAAACATGGAAAATTCCGGGTAGTTCTTCTCAAGCTCGGGAACTTTATCGAGTTCGTCAAGTCCCACCTTTGCGTAATGGGGATTGCCTCCGCCAGGATAATGAATCTCTATATTTTTTAATGTGATATTTTCTATCATGGCATCAGGCAAGCCGGAAATGATCGAAGGAGATACATTGCGCGGCAGATCCTCCACCGGGCCTTCATAGTTGTATCCGGCATCAGGCTTGGTGGCAGGTACTTCAGCATAGACATTCCTTATGGTAACCCCGTTGATACTGCCCGTTTTGGTGCCGCTTCTCTTTCCTATACGCAGGAAGATGACATTACCCGTATTCAGAGACCTGAGACCGTCGACAACGATATTCTCTACGATGCCTCCGTCAACGGCAGCAAATGTTATCGCTGACCGGTAGGTATCAAAGACCAGGTTATTGACAATGGTGATATTGCGGAATCCTCCGCGTCCCACCGTGCCGAACTTGATGCCGTTGGCACTCGTCCTGACCGTGTTGTTGTAAATTTGTACATTCTGGCAGATGAAGTCGGCACTGTGCGACTTCAGACAGATGCCGTCATCGGCTGCATCGAAGTATGAATTGGAGACCACCACGCTGTCGCAGTCGACTATGTCGACACCGTCGTTGTTCCAGTACGACTTGCTGTCGACTGTGATATTTTCAATGACCAGATTGGTGCACTGATCATACTGTTGGTTCCAGCTGCCGGGATCCTTGAGCATTATATCCCTGATAACAATATTCCTGCATCCCCTGAAGTATATGTTCTGCGGCCTTATGGTCTCGTTCGGCCGGTCATACTTCAAAGGGTCTTTGACCACCCCCTTGTGGATCATGTCAACAAGATTGTTGGCCACCTGGAACCCCTGGCCGTCAATCACCCCCTTGCCTGTGATACCGATGTTCTCCTGATCCAGGGCAAAGATCATGGCAGTCCAGTTGTAATTCCTCTCATAATCGAAGGGATTTACCGAGCCTACAAGTATAGCACCCTCTTCCAGATGAATCGTCACATTCGACTTGAGATAGATGGTACCCGTGAGATAGCGTCCGACATAGAAAACCAGACGTCCGCCACCGTTCTCACTTATGTAATCAATACCCTTCTGGATGGAGTTCGTGTTGAGAGTGGTACCGTTTGATTTCGCACCAAACATCGATGCGTTGTAATCCTTTGCCTGAAGCAGCAGCGAAGCGGCAGCCAGGGTCAGGGTTAATAAGATCTTGCCTGTTCTCATCATTTCAAGTTTTTTTGAAGGGTACGACTGAGCACCCGGATCGTTGTCATTATATCTGTCGCGCCAGTGGAAAAGCCTGTTTTTCATTCGAAGTCAGTTTCATATCCTGTAACAGGTGACCGGGCCGGTCATTCCCATTGATTGCATCGGTTGGTTCTTGTTGCCGGCGTTGGTCCAGTACTGTGCAACCGGATTTTCAGTAAGGGACTTCATATAGTTGCCCATGGAGGTTGTCACAACCACCTCCAGCAGATTCTCGCCTGGCCTAAGGTAATCACTGATATTAAAGATCCGGCGGCCGTACCATTTTACTCCGCAGCTCACTCCGTTGAGCCTCAGTTCCGAGGTGCCGTACACCTTTCCGAGATTGATAAGTGTCCCTTCCGGTGTCTCACACCTGATCGTGTTGCGGTAAGTCACCGTCCCCGAAAAGTGAACAAAATCAGGCATCTCCTTCAGGTCTGTCAGTCGGTCCATCATGATCTCCCTCACTGAGCCGTCGCGGCAGTGGCTGAACTCAGTCCTCCATCCGCCTTCAATGACCTGCATCTCCCCGCCGGAGGCAGGCGGGGGCCTCCACTGCTCCGCCGTCCGTCCGCGGTCGAAGACGAAAAGCAGTGACTCGGCAGGTCCGATTTCGATGGTAATGCCGTTGTCGGCGTCAGTAATAACCCGGTAGCGACTGCCACTCTCCGTATCCCACAGGGAACAGCGTTTCCCGCGGGTCATCTCCCGGGAAAACAATATTCTGGTCTTATGCGTGTCATGCAGATGCGAATTTATGATGAAGATATATTCTGATCCGTCATCTCCCCGGTAGCGGGTCTGCATCAGGAACGGACCGGGATTTTCAATCGAAATGTATGGTGTGATGGAATACTGCTTCTGAACTGTTTTATACCAACCAATAAAGTCTTTTTCGGGCTTTTTGAGCATTATAAACCGTTCCTGGTATGCTTTCATCCTTTCTACTGCAATATTTATCAGCCTCTCTCTCTCACTGTGGTTATGCCATCCGACAGCCCTGGACGGGGCGGTTTCAACAGAGAAAACCCTGCCCCCTGACTGAACAAATTGTGCCAGTTTTTCTGCCGTTGCCGGTTCAAGGCTCTCAACCTGTACCATGAAGAGGGTGTGATACCGTCGCGGACCGTAACTCAGGCAGCCTTTCTCAACCTTCGCGCCGACCAGTATTCGCTCCGAGACATAATCGCAACCGCTGCCGTTTTTGACTATCGCCTCCCATACCAGTGAGAGATATTGGGCATGAAGCACCGATGGAAAAGGCTCATTCTGCATTCCGATAAGGCTCCACATATCAGCCGTAGGCGGCAGTATGGCTATGTCGGCATACATGTCGCAGTTCTGCAGTATGGCCGACAGCCTGGCCTTGTACTCATTGAGCAGGTGAAAATGCGGCCACCAGTTGTTGTTTTCATTAAAATAGCCGCCATAGCGCAGCCAGCCGGGCCAAGGTGCCTCCGGCGGAGAATAGTTGAATCCGTGAAAGATGGAATGGGTGACCCCCGAGATGATGCTCTGGTCGCTTCCAACCTTCAGGTTCTCGAGTGAGGTGTTGAAGACGGTGTAGGTGTCTGTCATCTCCTCGCAGCTTATGAGCCTCTTATCACTCAGATGGGCTGCAGAAGAGACATATTTGTTCACCATGGTGTAGGCACGTCCGCGGCGGTAGTCACTCTCGGGCATCTCCTCCCCTATGCGGTGCTTCAGCCAGTTCATGGTCCACGACTCACCCTCGGGTATATCAACGGCCATACTGCTCTCCAGGGGAAAGAATCCCCGGCCGTAGGCCTGCATGCGCGAGCTGACGCCCAGATCACCGCACCACGATGCAAATGTCTTCAGGAACCGCTCTTCCAGTAGCTCCGCCCTGGTGATCTCGAAGTCATACCTCATCCGGCAGATCATCTCCCCAAACTCCGGTCCGAAGGCAGCACCGTAGTTATAGTCAGTAACATTACCCATGGCGCCGCTGCGGAATAGCACAAAAGGGAGAAAGGGAAAGATGTCATAACCTCTTCTCCTGATGAACTCACTCCTCATCCCTTCAGTCCAGTTGGCACCTTCCAGCTCCATGCTGTCGGTGAAGAGAGCCCGCAGGTGTTGTTTGAGAGGGCCCGTACGGGCTTCAATGGCACCGGACATGCGATCAAGGAATCCCCGGACCGCTGCTTCGTTGTAATGATCAAGCACAGGCCCGCTGGCACCGGGGGCACCGTTGATCACCTCCATGAAGCCGGTGATCTCCACCAGGGCATACAGTGCATGATTGCCAGAAGGGACTGAGAGATTGATTACCTCGTCTCCGCTTTCTTCCGACAGGTTGGTAATCTGTTCAGTTGTTGAGAGCGGATCGGGTACCAGTGTCAGTGAAAGTATCCTTTGTCTCCTGCCTTCCCATGGAGAACTGACAGGCGGGTCGGCCTCAGCCAGAATCTCGTCCCTGGAGATTGTCATTTCAAGCGGCCCATGGAGCTTTCTGACGGCGATCACCACAATTCGTGTCTGCTCCTCTTCCGCAAGATACTCCGCCCCGAAAGGCCATCCAGAGCCTACTATCAGGTCACAGGTCATGCCAAGACTCTTCGTCTCATCAAAGACCACCTGCAGCATCCCTATCCACTCATCGCTGAGCCACTGCAGGGAGGGCTTTCCCATGTCATCACCTTCGGAACGCGAGGGGAACTGTACAGGGTTAATCTCCACACCTCCTATTCCTGCCTCTCTCAGCAGCCGCAGCTCCCTGACAAGCTCTGAGGCTTCCACCTTGTTGCCGTTCCACCACCACCGCACAAAGGGCCGGTAATGTGTATCAGGATTACTGAACAGCTCGTACAGTCCGCTGGCACCCTTTACCCTCTCCCTCCCGGTCGTGGTGTCAGAAAGAAGGGTCAGCCGGCCCGCTGCCAGCAATCCAGCCGCAGTAAGAGCACTGCCCGATATGAACCTTCTTCGCTTCATCGATCACCAAAGGGGAATTCCCGGATAATGTCCCAGCTACGCCCGTTGTGTTTGAGCAGGAAGATACTTTCTGCCCGGAAACTGCCAGTGAACTCCTCCTTCTGCACCACCGGCCATGCCTCACTGAAAGCCGTTTTCGTCAGGTCTCTCGTGGCTACGGTTAAATGAGGCTGAAGCTCTTTTGTTACCTCATGCTGTTCGAAGCCGAGGCCGTCGATGAGCATCTCCCGGAGTCGTACGTACAACGCCCTGACAGGCTCGGGATTGTTGACCCTGATATAGATCACCCGTGGAGGAAAGCAGCCGTAGCCGTCAAGCTCAATCTTGAAAGGTTGCTCCTGCAGTGCGAATCTCGCCAGTGCTTCGGATATACCAGCCTCATCGGCGAAGCTCCTCCTGAAGGGCATCTGCAGGGTTATGTGAGCGGGCGACCTGAGGGCATGGCCGGCGCCGTACTCATCCCTCATCCTTTTCTTGATCTCCCTGATCTCTTCTCTTAACCCGGCGTTCGGGATGAGGGCAATGAAGTAGAGATCCCTTCCTTTATCACGCAGATCCTTCACTCTTCAATTGTCTGGCCGTGACCCTTACGACAGTACCTTAGCATCAAGTATCCGGAAAGACCCGATACCATAGAGCCCGCGAGGATACCCAACTTAGCCGAATTCATTATCATTGGAGCGTCGGCGAAGGCAAGGTTGGCAATAAACATCGACATGGTAAAACCCACTCCGGCCAGCATGGCTGTTCCGATTATCTGCCTCAATGATACTCCGGGAGGCAGGCTTGCAAATTTCATTTTGATACCTGCATATGAAAAGAGAGTCACCCCTATTGTCTTTCCAAGGAAGAGACTCAGCCCAAGGCTCGTTATCAAGGCGATGTCAGGCTGCATCCCGGCACTTAAGGCCACTCCGGCATTGAAGAAGGCAAAAAGGGGCATTATCAGGTATGCCACCCAGCTTTGAAGCTGATGCTCGGTTTGCTGCAGGGGGGACTGCACTCTGGAGAGCCACTCTTCAATATCATCAATCTGTTCCATCTGCACAGAGGTCAGCAGGGCAGAATGAGTCAGATCTGTCTCCCTGATTTCGTCAGCTATCTCACAAAGCTTCCCTGTAAAAGTCCGGACATCCGTTCTTCTTCTCAACGGTATCGTAAAGGCCAGCAGCACGCCGGCAATGGTTGGGTGAATGCCCGACTTGAGGAAGAGATACCAGATCACAATGCCACAGAGTAGATGAAAATATTTCGGGAAAATGTTAAACAGGTTCAGGACCACCAGGATAGCCATCGGTATGGCGGCCCAGAGCAGCATCATCCATTCAATGGACGAACTGTAAAAAAGTGCTATCACAAGGACCGCCCCTATGTCATCGATAATGGCGAAGGCTGCAAGGAAGACCTTGAGCCCTGTCGGCACCCTGTTGCCAAGCAGTTTCAGTATTGCCAGGGAGAAGGCAATGTCGGTCGCCATGGGTATTCCCCATCCGTGTGACGCCAGCGGATTCTTGTTCAGGAAAAGGTAGAATATAATCGGAATCACCATGCCTCCGACGGCAGCAATAAGGGGAAGGGCCGCCTTTGCGGGTGAATTGATCTCACCTATCATCAGCTCACGCTTGATCTCAAGCCCGATCATGAAGAAGAAGATGGCCATCAGTCCATCATTTACCCAAAGTATCAGGGGTTTCTGAAGGCTGAAGCTTCCGGCATCAATGCCAACAATAGTCTCCCTGAGACTGTCATAATAATGACTTAGTGGTGTATTGGCCAGTATAAGTGCCAGTATCGTGGCTCCGAAAAGAAGAATTCCGCCGAGACTCTGTGTTCGGTCGAATTTCTGAAATGTTGTTACAATTATGCTCTTCATATTTTGCAGGCAGCCCGACCTTTGATACAACTCCGGACATCGGTTTCAAAGATCAGAATTTAATAATAAATCCATATCATTCCCCTTACTGAATTGCTGCTTGTCATTAATACTACTCAAACCAGGTCATTATGTAAACCGCCCTGTCATGCTGTATATCGGTTGCCCTGTATGAAATCCCTGCATCATTCTCAATGTAGTAAACCCAGTAGCCGGAGACTATGCCCGGACTATAGTAGACCCGGCGAAGGTAGAGCCGATCTCCCGCAACAAAATCGCATCTCCTGCCGTAGGCGGAGATCTTCCCGTAGACATCCTCCATGGTGGTCTTTACCCAGATGAGATTCGGACCGTCGTAGTTTTCCGGGCCGGTCTGGCGGTGGTCAACAAACTCTCCGACATACTTTCGGGTTATCATCAGCTCACCGTCATCATGGACGATAGACTTGTTCCTCAGAGCAGTGCAGGAAGCGGTCAGAATCAGTAATATCAGAAATGCCAGTTTTTTCATTTGATTATTTGATTTATTTCATTGGTCGAATGGAACTTGCATGAAGAAATAATCATCTCCTTTTGTGAGTCGCTGCTCATGCAGGTTTCATGCGAATTATGGTTATTCCGACTTGAAGGCTTAGATCACCGAACCCGGTGATGCAATAAAATTACGCAATTCTCCGGCTTCCTGTGGAGCCCGTTCAGATTTTTGTCCATATTTGTATCGTCTTTGTCAGAATAATTAATTCGGCACCTGAGAATTCCGGGTTTCATTCGAATAAGAATCTGATGCACAGGGAAAACTTCTTTACCGTTCCGAACCTGATAAGTTCCTATCGGCTGCTTGTATCCCCCCTGATCCTTTACTTCATAATTGCAGGCAATGAGAAGCTCTTTGCCATCTTCCTGATGATAAACCTTCTGTCTGATATCCTTGACGGTTTCATAGCCCGGAGGTTTAACATGCAGACTGAGATCGGAGCAAAACTCGATTCGTTTGCCGATAACCTGACCTATCTGCTGGCATTTGCCGGTTTGCTTGTTTTCAGGATGGAAGAGCTGCAACCACATCTTGTCAGTTTTTTCATCTTCGTTGCAATGCTGGTGCTAACGGTTATCGTCTCACTGATAAAATTCAGAAAGTTCCCCAGCTTTCATCTCTACCGGACAAAAACTGGCGGTTATGTACAGGGGGCCTTTTTTGTATATGTTTTCACCCTGGGGTTCTGGACACCGTTCTATTACCTGGTGATTGTATGGGGCATCATAGGGGCATTGGAGCTATTGCAATACAGATGGTTATTCCTGAGATGCGGTCAAATGTCAGGGAACTTTACGGGGTGCTAAAGGAAAGGCATAAAAGAACCAGACAATGATTTTTCACTCCGCCTTTGAAAACAGCTATCTCTGGTATCCCCTGATCGGCTTTGCGGTCGGACTGATAGGTACCTTTATCGGCGGGGGCGGCGGCTTTTTCTTCATGCCTCTCCTGATTCTGATTTTTGGCGTCCCGGCCAACATTGCACTCGCAACATCTCTTGCCGCCACACTGCCCATATGCATAATCGGATCTGTGGCCCACTACCGTAACGGTCACATCAAGGTACGTACCGGGCTTATTTTTGCCACAGCGGGGCTCCTTGGAGCTCTTTCAGGAGCAAGCTTAACCAGCCTGATAACTCCTAAACAACTGCAGGTCAGCTGGGGCATCTATCTCATCCTGATAGCATTGCAGCTGATAATCAGCACCTGGCGAAGCAGGAGGGATAAAGCCAATGGCATTGTAAGGCCTGAAAGCTCGAGGCTCGGCAAAGCCGCAACAGGAACATTCTTCGGTTTTGTTGCCGGAATAATTACCGCCTCATTCGGGACAAGCGGTGCAACACCGGTCCAGGCAGGATTGTTTGCAATGAAAGTGCCGGTGAAAATGGTGATAGGCACCTCCCTTATGGTTGTAATGGTTAACACTGCCTCCGCCCTCGGAGCACACTTCCTGGTAGGAGATATTGACCTGACACAGGTCTACTTCCTGACCGCCGGCACAATAATCGGCTCATTACTTGGGCCCAGACTCCTTCATGGTATTAAGCTCGACAGTGTGGAAGGACCGATACGCACATGGTACGCAATAGGGATGATCATTTTTGGCATTCTCATAATAGTGCGCTGATGATCGCCTCAACCCGCAATAGCTGATCAATATGTACCGGAAGGTTTACATGGTTATCCTGGTGTACTTCGTGCCTGGCACAGCAGGAATCTGGTTCATCAACAGGAACAAAGAACCGGAAGTTGCACGCTGGAGCTGGATAAAACAGTTCACCTGCTTCATCATAACCAGCTTTCTCTTTTTTCAGCAGAATGGGTCAGGGCCTTATACTCTATTCTTTTATTATTCTCTGCATCGAGCCTGTGTATAGCTATCATCTGCCTGATCTGATCGACCAGCGTCAGGGCAAACCATTGCCGGCTACCGGGTTGACGATGAAAATCCATTTCTTCTGTTTCTCCACGGCGTCTCTCTTTGTGAGTTATAAACCGAACTGACTTTTGTTGATTCCGGATGTCAGATATCCCGTATAACCAACGTGCATATCGAATGTGGCAGGCTGACGGTAACGGCGGCCTTACTGCCCGAACAGAGCCTGTAGCTGATCTCCTCGGATGTGGGATTCATTACCACTACCGCAACAGTACCGTCCGTGTTCAGGAAGGCCGTTGTCAACAGCTGGGCTCTGCTTGAAGAAGAGATTATCCTGTTTGCACCCGGCCTGATGAACTTCGAGAAATGACCGATATAATAAAAGGAATTCATATAGTGCAGAGTACCCTCACTGACCCTGGCGTGAACAGGGGCAAAACAGAAATTGCCAACATGATTGGGTCCTCCGGTCTCATCCAGAAGGATGTTCCAGTCTGTCCATGCCACGGCTCCGTTGTTGAAGTCGTGAATCATGTTCTCACCGTATATCTCGCCCCATCTCCACTGGTCGAACGTCTCCCAGCTGAAAGGGTAATTGCAGGCTTCAGTCAGCAACAGGTTTGTCTCAGGGAATGCTTCGGCCACCCTCTTCACATTCTCATACTGCCTGCCACCGGTCCAGACTTCATACCAGTGGAATCCTATTCCCCATACATACTTCGCAGCCTCGGCGTCGCCAAGTATCTCTGAGGCTCTGTGATATATCAGGTCACGGTTGTGATCCCAGGCTATTAGTTTCTTGTCGCCCAGGTTGTTGCTATGCAGTGTCGGGCCGAGATAATTCTTTATGAAATCCCTCTCCTCCGCTGCCGTGTAGATGCAACTCTCCCATGTCTGACGGGCCATCGGCTCATTCTGCACCGACAGACCCCACACCGGCACACCGGACTGCTCCAGGGCATTGATATATCTGACATAATAATTGGCCCATGGCTGATAAAATTCAGGCAGCAACTTGCCTCCGAAGAGCATGTCGTTGTTGCCCTTCATCCACGCAGGTGGGCTCCAGGGACTGACAAACAGGGGAAAGCTGTTTACGGCTGTCTCCATTGCTCTTTTTATGAATGGTATCTTGTACTTCTCGTCGTGCGCGATGCTGAAGGTTGTCAGTTCCCTGTCACCCTCCTCAACATAGGTGTACATGTCACTCGAGAAATCACAGCTGTTCATGTTGGTTCTGCCGAAGCTGTAACCTATGCCTGATGACGGGTCAAAATATGCCTTCATGAATTGGCTCTGCACCTCCCCGGGCAGCTTTGCCCAGGTTTCAGCTGCAGCATCGGTGAAGGCCCCGCCGATGCCAAGGAAAACCTGGCATCTCCGCGCCGGATCTATAAAGAGCGAGGGCTGTGTCTCAAGGGGCTGATCAAAGTCGCTGAAAACCAAAGTATCAGTTGGCGACAGCCTGTAGTCAGTGCCCTCGGCTGTTGTGTAAACAATGACATGTTTACCTTCTACGGAGAATGCATCACCGGTTTTGACCGCCGCTGATGATTTGTCTGTGCTGTTGTTGCCGGTACATGCAGCCAGCAACAAAATACCTGTTAGGAGTGACCAGTGCTTCATAGTGGTAGTTTTGTCAAATTCAGTTAATCTGAATTGTGCCGGACAGCGTATTTCACCATATCCGGACTTTACTGTTCCTGTTCCAGCAGCTTCCAATCCACCTTTCCGGAAGGGAAGAAACCGATATCCATCACTTGCATCCTTTCGCCATGATCTGCCAGCCGTACTTTGTACTCGTCCCAGCTGCGCATCTCCGCAGGTGTCCAGCCAATCTCGGCATATCCCGGAAGCCTTGGAAAGAGCAAGTATTCTGCTTCGGCACGGTCAGACACGGTTTCTGCCCATAGCGGTGCTTCAATCCCTATGATATTCTCCTTTTTTATCTCAGGAACCAGCGTGGCCGGATCCCAGTTGTATCCGTGGTCGACCTCGATGTAGCCGGCCCAGTGCAAACCGTAAATGCTCGTCGAATCATATTGCATATCAATATAAGCATATTTCGATGGAGACATGAGAACCCGGGCTCCCTGCTCAATCCCTTTGACGGCATTCCCGGCCCTGGCCCAGTACTGAACAACAGAATTGGGTTTGAGTGTGGCATGGGCGATCTCATCCCACCCAAGAATACGTTTCCCGTATGATGTCACTATATCCTGTACCTTGTTGACAAAGTATACGTAGTCATTGAGTTTGGTAGAGTGTGATTCATCACCCCCGATATGAATGAAGGGTCCGGGTGTCAGGGCTGCCAGTTCACGTATGACATCATCCACAAATTTGTATGTTACATCGGACCTCGTGTTGAGGGTGCTGAATCCCACGTTTATCCCGGTATAGAGCTCCGTAGCCTTCCCGTCTGTATTCAGACAGGGATAGGAGGCCAGTGCGGCATTGGTATGGCCCGGCATGTCTATCTCGGGAATTACAGTCACATATCTCTCCTGCGCATAACTGACAATATCGGAATACTGCTCCTGGGTATAGAATCCGCCCTCACCTCCTCCGACTTCCGTCTTGGCTCCGTGTTCAGTAAGGTTGGGCCACGATTTTATCTCGATTCTCCAGCCCTGGTCGTCAGTTAGATGAAGATGCAACACATTCATCTTGTAGGCAGCCATCTGGTCGATAAAGATCCTGATATCCTCCACGCTGAAGAAATGGCGGGCTACATCGCGCATTGCCCCGCGATAGGAATAGAGGGGGTAATCACGTATTGTGCCTGTGGCAATCTCCCACGGACCTTCCTGTGCCGTCGCAAACTCTATCCTGGCAGGCAGGAGCTGCCTGAGGGTCTGGATACCGTAAAAGATACCTGCCGGCTTGTTTGCTTTCACGGATAGACCTTTTTCGGAAACATTTAGTTCATAACCCTCATCGCCCAGCTCCTCTCCGACGTCAGCCAGAGAAAGCAAAATGTCGCCGCGGCCGGGTTCGGCTCCGGAAGAGATTACCTCCATGCCCAATCCTGTTGCCGGATTGAGTCTGTCAGCTAGGTAGTTGCCCAGCCGGACCATCTCCTCCGACCCATCCTGAACATAGATGTCTGAATGCGGGGTCAGCCTGAAGGTTCCTCCTGCAGCTTCAACGAATACCGGCTTTGGTATGATGCTGTTGACGGTGAGATCGGTGGGTTCTGATGTACAGCCGGTCAGGCTTATTAATGCCACAAATGTCATAATTACCGTAATAAGATGTCTGCTTTTCATATTTGTCAAAAATTGTTCTGTTACTCTTCCTGAGCGCCTGTCTGCTGACATGCCGTTCTGCATTCAAATATACATTATTTAAATAACGCATCGCCGGAGCACGGCAACGGTAATCCATGAAAGGATGCCATCTCACAGAACGTAATCGGCAAAAACCTGTCAGATGCTGATTGTGCAGGCTGCCTGCAGGATAATCCCATCAGATGGCGTCAGCTGGCACCGTTTCAGGTTAACCTGATCAGGTGCTGACTGCATGGGATATCTTCAGATCAGCATTATCAAATGGCTCCGGCTGGCACAGCTTTCAGATAATTATTATTTTTGTATACTCCGCCATGAAGGTAGTAGACGCAAAAGAGTTCGAAACCCTTTCTTCACTCTTCAGGGGAGAGAGGGGACAGCGCCTGGCTGAATTCATAATTCGGCTGCTGGCGATTGACAAGGTCAATTGGGTATATGATCACTCGGGCGCCTACACCGGTCCCGAATTTACCTCCCGGCTTCTTGATGACATCGGCGTCAGCTATGTGGTAGGCAATGCCGGGAGACTCAAAAATCTGCCTGACGGAGCCTTCATCACCGTTTCGAATCACCCTTACGGAGGCCTGGACGGGATAATGACGATAGACCTGTTTGCCCGGCTGCGGCCCGATTACAGGTTGATGGTCAACAAGTTGCTGTCAAGGATAAAAACCCTCAACGATAACTTCATTTCGGTGATCCCAACCGGCAATAAAAAGACGGGCGTAAAAGCTGCCAGCCTCAGGGGAGTACGCGAGACACTGGAGCACCTTCGTAACGGCCACCCCGCCGGCTTCTTTCCATCAGGTGCCGTCTCCGACTTCAGCCTGAGAGATATGCGTGTCAGGGACAGACAATGGCAGGAGAACATCCTCCACATGATCCGGTCTGCTAAGGTGCCCGTGCTGCCGGTTCGTTTCTTCGACGGTAACTCGGCTTTTTTCTACTTTCTGGGCCTCATAAGCTGGAGAATCCGAATCCTCAGGCTCCCCTCCGAGGTTTTTAACAAACGTGGAGAGCAGCAGCGTATCGGGATAGGCAACCTCATATCGGTTGAAGAGCAGCGGCAATTTGCTGATAATGTATCATTTGGGGCTTTTCTTCGGAAAATGGTATATGAAATGCCCCTGCCGGCATCATTTATACCGGGAAAAATGCTTAATCTTATGGCACTCTAAAGCGGTAGTGATGACTGAAGAAAACTCCGGCAAAAAATCATTGAAGTCACTGCTTAACGGCGGCATTATCAAATCCGTCTTCAGTGACAGGGCAAGAACCAACCTCTTCAAGAAACAGGAGCAGGTTGCCATCTCATGGCTTGTTCAGCGTATCCCTTCATTTGTCAGCTCCAATCTTCTGACTGCAATCGGCTTCTTCGGCAACCTGATCGTGGCGGGCAGCTTTATCCTGGCATCTTACTTCAGCAGAAGCTTTCTCCTGTTGGGACTTCTTGGCTTTATGATCAGCTGGTTCGGTGATTCGCTTGATGGAAGGCTTGCTTACTACCGGAAAAAACCCAGGAAACTCTACGGCTTTGCTCTTGATATCACCATTGACTGGATAGGCATCTTCATTATCGGTTTCGGTTATATTGTTTATGCCGAAGAGGTATGGGAGCTTTTCGGGTACGGCTTCGTTGTCATGTACGGTTGGGAGATGATAGTTGCCCTCATCAGGTACAAGATTACCGGCAGGTACTCGATCGACTCCGGACTGATCGGGCCGACAGAGGTGAGAATCATCATCGGTATCATCATGGTGGCGGAGGTCTTCCTCCCGGGATCACTCCTATATACCGCAGGTATTATTGTTATAGCCCTCTTTGTTTTCAATGTCATCGATACCAGAAAACTGCTCCGTGTGGCTGATGACATTGACAAAAAAGAGAAGCAGGAGCTTTAACCCGCTCCGAACCATACCATACAATCTGACTGAAATGGGAGAAATAACAATCAAGGAGGTGATTACACGGAAAGAGCTCCGTGACTTCATCTATCTGCCTGAAAAAGTTCACAGGGACGAACCGGATTGGCTGCCACCTATATATATGGATGAATGGGAGATCTTCGACCGAAAGAAGAACAAGTCTTTCAGCTATGCTGACGCAATACTGCTGCTGGCATACAGGGACGGCAAACCGGTTGGCCGCATCATGGGACTGATAAATAAAAGGTATAATCAGATCAATAATGAAAACCATGGCAGATTCTGCTTTATGGAATGCTATGACGACAGAGAGGTGTTCCATGCCCTCTTAGGCCATGTCGAGGAGTGGATCCGCCAAAACGGAATGACCATGATTGTCGGGCCCCTGGGTTTCTCCGACAAGGACCCTCAGGGATTTCAGATCGAAGGATTTGAATACCCACAGTTTATCACCGCTGCCAACAATTCACCCTACATGGTCCCCCTCATTGAGAACGAGGGCTACACGAAAAAAGTGGACCTTGTCGATTACCTGGGAGAGCTACCGAGAGTCTTTCCGGAAGTATATGAAAGGGTACTTGAAAGAGTCGGGAGGGCAGGGGAATTCAAAATCACCGAATTCCCGAGTAAGAAGAAACTGAAACCTTATATTATCAGTATTCTCGAACTGATGAACGAGACTTTCGCCGAGATTTACGGTTTTGTGCCTCTTACTGATAAGGAGAAGACAGACTTTGCCGCCCGCTATCTGCCAATCCTTGACCCGAAATTCATCAAGGTCGTTGAAAAGGATGACCAGCTTATCGGTTTTGCCATAGGGATGCCCGACCTGAGCAAAGGTATAAAAGCCTGCCGCGGGCGACTCCTTCCGTTTGGCATATTCAGGGTGCTCAGGGAATCAAAGCGGTCAAGAAAGCTGATAATGATGCTTGGCGGGGTGAAAAAGGAATACAGGGGAAAAGGCATTGATGTCATGATGGGGGTAAAGATACTTCAGGATGCCATTAACAGCAGAATGGAGACCATCGACAGCCATCTCGTCCTCGAGGACAACCTCAAAATGAGAGGCGAATACGAACGCATCGGTTGCAAGGTGGTTAAAAAGTTCCGGATATATCAGAAAGAGCTATAGCTCCAAGACCTTCGTCTGATGAGGCAATAGGTAGTAGTGAAAATGTTTCTATTATGGATTTTTGATATAATCAAATTTCGCAAATCACTTCAGACCTTCCGACCTCAGACCTTCAGACCTCAGACCTTCAGACCTTCCGACCTTCAGACCTCAGACCTCAGACCTTCCGACCTTCAGACCTCAGACCTCAGACCTTCAGACCTCAGACCTTCAGACCTCAGACCTTCAGACCTCAGACCT
>WOYX01000028.1 GCA_011620595.1 Bacteroidales bacterium
TCAGACCTCAGACCTTCAGACAATGTACATAAACTGCCACTCATATTACAGCCTTCGATACGGCACCCTCTCCGTGGAGCGCCTTTCTGAGCTCGCTGCGGCTGCGGGTGTGGAGCGACTGGTGCTGACTGACATCAACAACACAACGGGTGTGCCCGACTTTGTGCGCGAGTGCCGCAGCCGCAACATCACCCCGGCCGCAGGGATCGAGTTCCGTGACGGCAACAGGCTGCTTTACATATGCATAGCCCGCAACAATGAGGGCTTCCGTGAGCTGAACGAGTTCCTCACACACCATAATATCACCGGCGAGCCTCTCCCCCCTCGCCCTCCCTCCTTCCCCAATGTATACGTCATCTACCCTGCCGGCGAGGGAAGCAACGGCAACACGGCAACGCGGGGCAACGGTTCACATGGCGGGGTGAGCGGAAAGACGGCAACGCTGGACAACGGATCAATGAGCAGGGAGAATGGCACTGCAGCAGCGCGGGACAGCGGCTTCGGCAGCGGGGTCGCCGGAATTGCCGTAGCAGGCGGGTACAGCCACATCAACCCTGCCACCCTGCGCGACAATGAGTACCTGGGCATACGCCCCGCCGCCGCCGGCCGCCTGCTGTCGGCGACAAAAGACGAGCTCTCAAAATACGTTGTCCTGCAGCCCGTTACGATGGAGTCGCCAGCCGACTACCCCATACACCGCAGCCTGCGCGCCGTGGATAACAACATCCTTCTCAGTCGGCTAACACCGGAGATGGCTGCCATGCCTGACGAATACATCATCCCTGAAGCGGCACTGGCAAGTCGATTCGCCATGTGGCCCCGGGTGGTTGAGAACACCCGCAGACTGCTGAACGACTGCTCACTGGAGATAGACTTCACCACTCATAAGAACAAGAAGATCTACTCGGCAAGCCGGTATGACGACAGGCTGCTGCTGGAGAAGCTGGCATGGGACGGCATGAAGTACCGATATGGAAAAAACAACAAGGTAGCCGAAGAACGGGTGAGGCATGAGCTTGAGATCATCGACCGGCTCGGCTTCTCGGCTTACTTCCTTATAACATGGGACATCATACGCTACTCGATGGCCTGCGGTTTCTATCATGTGGGACGCGGCAGCGGCGCCAACTCCGTTGTTGCCTACTGTCTGAAGATCACCAATGTTGACCCCATCGACCTTAACCTTTACTTCGAGCGTTTCATCAACCCGAAGCGTACCTCGCCGCCCGACTTTGACATAGACTACTCATGGAAAGAGCGTGATGCCGTCACCGAATATATCTTCCGCCGTTACGGTCACCGCCACACTGCACTGCTGGGTACCATCAACACCTTTCGCGGCAAGTCGATCGTACGCGAGCTGGGCAAGGTGCACGGCCTGCCGGCCGATGAGATCGACGCTCTCATTGCCAGCCCCTCCGCCGAGAGCAATCGCGGTGATATCCGGGATCTTATCTTCGCAACCGGCAACAGGATTGCCGATTTCCCCAACCTGCGCAGCATACATGCCGGCGGGGTACTCATCTCTGAAGAACCTCTCTGCTGTTACACGGCCCTCGACATGCCACCGAAGGGTTATCCGACAACGCAGTGGGACATGTACACTGCCGAGGAGCTTGGCTACGAGAAACTTGACATACTGAGTCAGAGAGGTATAGGCCACATAAAGGAGAGCGCTGAGGTGATACGTGCCAACCGTGGTGTGGATGTGGATGTGCATGCCATACAGCAGTTCAAGAACGACCCCCTGGTGAAGGATCACCTGCGGCGTGGCGATACCAAAGGCTGTTTTTATATCGAGAGCCCGTCGATGCGCGGACTGCTGAAAAAGCTACAATGTGATGATTATCTGACGCTTGTGGCTGCCAGCTCGGTCATCAGGCCGGGGGTGGCACGCTCGGGCATGATGCGCCAGTTTATCTACCGGTTCCATAACCCGGATAAATTCGAGTATATCCACCCGGTGATGAAGGACCTTCTAAGTGAGACCTTCGGCGTGATGGTCTATCAGGAAGATGTGCTGAAGGTTTGCCATCACTTCGCCGGGCTCGACCTCTCCGATGCTGATACGCTGCGCCGGGCCATGAGCGGCAAGCACCGGTCGCGCAAGGAGATGCAGAAGATCACCGACCGCTTTTTTGCCAACTGCCGCGCCAAAGGCTATCCAGAGGCGACTACCAGGGAGGTGTGGCGCCAGATAGAGTCGTTCGCCGGCTACTCCTTTTCCAAGGCCCACTCAGCCTCCTATGCCGTCGAGAGCTTCCAGAGCCTGTGGCTCAAGGCACACTACCCCCTCGAGTTCATGGTAGCCGTCATCAACAATTTCGGGGGCTTCTACCGCACATGGGTCTATGTGCACGAAGCCAGGCGCGAAGGGGCCGCCATAGAAGCACCATGCATAAACAGGAGCACATATAAAACCACCATATACGGGAAGACCATCTTCATCGGGCTGATACACATACAGGGACTGGAGGCAAACCTGGCAAAAGCAATAATTACTGATCGTAATAAATATGGTATTTTCAATGGAATAGATGATTTCATCTCACGTATCGGTCCGGGTCTCGAGCAGACTGTGATTTTGATCCGTACGGGAGCTTTGCGTTTCACAGGCAAGAGCAAGGCACTGCTGCTCTGGGAGGCTCACATGCTCATAAACAGGGGAAAGAGAGAGGCGGCACGAACACTGTTCAATCCCGAACCAAAGAGGTTCAGCATGCCTCCCTTTGAGCAGTCGCGGCTTGAGGATGCCTATGATGAGATAGAGCTTCTCAGCTTCCCGGTAACAATGACATGGTTTGACATGCTGCAAACCAGCTTCCGGGGTGAGATAACGGCAGCGGAGATGAATGGTGCGGTGGGACGCAGGGTAAAGATGGTCGGACACCTGGTCAATGTAAAGTATATCAAGACGGTAAAGAATGAGTGGATGAATTTCGGATGTTTCATTGACCACCTTGGTGAGTTTTTTGACACGACGCATTTCCCGCAGTCGATCAGCAACTGGCCGTTTCGGGGCAGCGGCACCTACCTGATACAGGGTAAGGTAGTTGACGAGTTCGGCAGCACCTCGCTGGAGGTGGAGAAGATGGCGAAACTGCCCGTGCAGCCCGACCCGAGGTACTGACAGTCGAAAGTATATAGAGTCGAAAGTCCGTAAAGTCTGAAGGATGTGCGAGTTGCAAGTTGCGAGTTACGAAAATCCGAGACTCTCCTGCTGCCTTTTGCCTGATTCAGCCGTCCACCCTTGTGACGCGGGTGATGCCCTTGACCGACTGTATTTTCTTGATGATGCCGTAAAGAATATTGATATTCGGCACCAGCAACTCGATATGGCCTTCAAATATGCCGTTATTCATGCTGTAGGTGAAGTTTTTAACCGTCACACCCCGGTACCCGGAGAGCAGCTCGGAGATTCTCGCCACTATACCCAGGTTCTCCACTCCCGTAAGGCGTACTGATGTAAGAAACCCCAGGGAGGAGTCGAGCCCGGTCCACCGCGCCCTCACCACCCGGTAGGGGAAGTTTGAGAGCATGAAATCAGCGTTGGGACATGTTGCACGGTGAATCTTTATACCCTCGAGCACAGTCACAAATCCGAAGATCTTATCACCGAAGACCGGGTTGCAGCACTTTGCAAGTTTATAGTCCAGTCCTTCAACTTTCTCATCTATAACGAGATAATCGCCGGCAGCCGTGACTGCTTCATCCTGTGTATGTATCTCAGGAGTCTTATGCTGACTCTCTGGCGGTTGCTCTTCAGCCTTGAGCAGCACCTTTTTAAGCTGCAGGAGGTCTATCTCGCCAATGGCAATACTGAAATAAAGATCCTGAGAGGTCTTTAACCCGTACTTCGTCAGCAGCCTGACCACTGTGGCATCGCCATAGGGTATCTTCCAGTTCTTGAGTCTGCGGGTGAGAATCTCCTTACCTTCAGCTGCCAGTTTGAATTTCTCCTCATTGAGAGCCTGCCTGATCTTCGCTCGTGCCTTATTGGTAATGACAAACGAGAGCCAGTCGCGCTTCGGTGTCTGCTTCGCAGAGGTGATGACCGACACATGATCGCCGTTCTGCAGTTTGTGTTTAAGCTGCACGTTGCGTCCGTTGACCTTACCTCCAATGCATTTGGAGCCCACCTCGGTATGGATGTCAAAGGCGAAGTCGAGCAGGGTGGCACCCACCGGCAGCTGCCTCACCTCTCCCTTTGGCGTGAAGACGAATACCTCGTCGGTGTAGAGGCCGGGACGTATGTCTCCGAGAAAGTCGCCTCCCTCCTTCTCCATCGTTCCCAGTACTTCACGCATCTGTGCCATCCATGCATCGAGGCCGCCTTCACCCTTGATACCCTTGTATCGAAAATGTGCCGCAAGGCCCTTCTCTGCTATCTCATCCATGCGGGTAGTGCGGATCTGCACCTCCACCCACCTGCCTGCCGGAGTAACCACGGTAGTATGCAGCGATTCATACCCATTTGTCTTGGGTACTGATATCCAGTCGCGCATCCTGCTGGGGTCCGGCTGGTAAAGATCGGTCACCACGGAGTAAACCTGCCAGCAGGATGATTTCTCATTGGCAGGGGTTGTTTCGATTATGATCCTGATGGCAAAGATGTCGAATACCTCATCAAATGCGACGTTCTGTCGCTTCATCTTCTGCCATATGGAATGGATGGATTTGGTTCTGCTCTTAAGTTGATATTTGATGCCCATTGCATCAAGCTTCTCCATCACCGGCCCGGAGAACTCCCTTATAAGTCTGTTTCTGGAAGTGGTAGTCTTCTTCAGTTTCGCCTCTATCTCGGTGAACTCAGCCGGCTCCATCAATTTCATAGCCAGGTCTTCCATCTCCGACTTGATGTTGTAGTAGCCCAGTCTGTGAGCCAGAGGTGCAAAGAGAAAGTAGGCTTCGGAAGCCACCGGCAGGCGTTCCTTCTCCGGCAGCCAGTCGAGGCGTCTCATGATCAGCAGTCGTTCCGCCAGCGCAATCAGAATGACCCTGCCATCATCTGCCAGGGATAGGAGAAGCTTACGGAAGTTCTCTGCCTGCTTACCTTTGAAGTCTCTGCCCCTGAGGGCGGTGACGCGTGACAGTCCGGTGATGACCTCCTTAATCGAGGGGTCATTGAGAGTATCAATTCTGTTCCACTCTTCACTATCTTCTCTGACACCGGAAAGCAGGGCGCTGATCACTGCCGGAATGGTGAGTCCGATTACGGAGGCTGTCAGCCTGGCCAGCTCGAGATAATAGAGTGGCAGTGGTTCGCCCAGGTATTTGATGTCAGCCGGATAGTATGTCTTCGCGATATCCATGGCAAGACTGAGCAACCTCCTGTCTGCTTCTGATACGGGAGGAGGCAGGGCTTTGAGCACCAGGCTCTGCCTGTTGCGTATCTGTGCTGCCAGTTCAGCCATGATGATTATTTAAGTGGTGAGTTTGGCTCCCTCTTCATCTCGAGGTAGTATGCATAGTCGACCAGCACGGGGGTGACCCGCTGCAGCAGTGCCGTAAAGCGGCCCGCCCAGGTCATGATCTTGGTTCTCTTCTTCTTACGGATGCCCTTGAGTATCCATCGTGCCACATACTCGGGAGACATCATCTTCCTCTCCTCGCGCGGTGAGTTGCCCTGTTCCGAGCCATCGGCAAGGAGCGCGTGCTTGCGCACCTCAGAAGTAGTGAATCCAGGCGCGATGATCATGACATGGAGCTTCTCCCTGAGGTTCTCAACCCTGACAGTCTCGAGGAAGCCGTGTATGGCAAATTTTGAGGCAGAGTAGCCCGTGCGCCCCGGCAGTCCGTGAAATCCCGCTGTGGAGGAGACGCCGACAATCGATCCCCTGTTACTGAGAATATAAGGGAGGGCGTATCTGGTGCAGTATACGGTACCCCAGAAGTTAACATCCATAAGTCGCTTTAAGACAGAAAGATCAACATCTTCAAATAAAGCTCTCATGGATATCCCGGCATTGTTTATCAGGATATGGATAGTGCCGAATTTCTCGATTGTTTTTTCAATCAGGTTGCGGCAGTCGTCCTCTTTTGACACGTCTGTGACGCATGACAGCACCTCTGCTCCCATCGCGGAAATGTCTTTTTCCAGTTCGGCAAGTCGTTCCGCAGACCGTGCTGCCAATACAACCCTGCTGCCATTGCGGGCAAACTCCAGTGCAGTGGCTCTTCCTATCCCTGAGGAAGCGCCTGTGACAATCACAACTTTATCGCGGAAAATGTTGCGTCTCATGGGCTGTCAGATGGGTGATAAATATACTCACATTTTACCCTCGGATGCAGGATCGGATATATTTTTACAAATTTGGGCAAAAGTGGGGATTTTTTTTGACGGGATTATTTTTTGCTCTACATTTGCACTCTTAAAAAAATGGACTGATTCAGTAGCTCAGCAGGTAGAGCACATCCCTTTTAAGGATGGGGTCCTGGGTTCGAGCCCCAGCTGGATCACCAGGCAGCAATGGCTGCCTTTTTTTATTTTCTGCTCCCGAACCCT
>WOYX01000051.1:0-3196 GCA_011620595.1 Bacteroidales bacterium
TCACGCTCCCCGGCAGGATCCGCAGATCACTGTGCGGGTCAGGGCTCGTAAATCACGCTCCCCGGCAGGATCCGCAGATCACTGTGCGGGTCAGGGCTCGTAAATCATCTTGCGGGTCATGCCTCCGGCGTTCCTGCCACTCCCTCTTTTGTCCCTTCCGTTCCCCCGAAGGTATAAGTATTCCATCCCCATTATCTGAAGCTGTGACCCTGGTATCGGATAATGGAGGGGAGTACCCGGTTGCAGCAAATTATCCTTCCTCATCCGGAAGAACTGTATACCAACGCCGGAACTCATAGATTTAGCAATTCAATTATAACCCGCCTGCCCTGGGATCCTGAAAACTACTTCGCTAAAAGGCGGTACAAAGAATACGAATTTATACCTACATGAAATCCGACAATGATTTCCATATTTGCCGGGTCATCAGAAAACGGTTGAATACCGGTTTGTTTGACTGAATATTTCAGCCGTCGGATGCACGTTGTTCACAAGGAATAACAGTGTAAAACAATAAAAGAAGCAGATCATGACAGGCAACAGCGATACCCCGGCAGGAAGAAAGAATGTTATCGGGCAGGACTGGGCATCAGTCGTAACAGGATTTTTCCTCATACTTTTTGTTGTCATTACCGGATATGCAACCGGCACGCCTTCATTCGGCGGTAAAGTCGGGTGGAACAGCGGACAGGATCTGTCGGGCATATTCAGCTCCTCCTCTCTCTGGCTGCCGGCACTCTATACCCTGCTGATCTTCGGCATAATATCGGTTCTTGGCATGGTCATGAGCGGCGACTCACTGAAGAAATATGTTACCGGCTTCCTCTCACTTTATCTGCTGGCCATCCTGGCGCAGTTCATTTCATCCTTTGCAGGGTTCAAGAACCTGGGACTTGAGACCGTGCTCTTCTCACTGCTGCTGGGTCTGGTGATCGGTAATCTCTTCAGATTGCCAGCATGGCTGAGGGCGGGAGTGCAGACAGAGCTTTACGTCAAGATCGGACTCGTGCTTCTGGGAGCAACAATCCTGTTCAAGGATATACTCACCGCCGGGTCATTCGGACTCATACAGGCGGTGATTGTAGTTACGGTGGTATGGTATTTTGCATATTGGCTGTCACGCAAGATGAAAGTCGATGCCGAATTCTCAACCATGCTTGCCAGCGCCGTCTCCATATGCGGTGTCTCTGCAGCCATCGCCACGGCCGGAGCAATAAACGGGGATAAGAAGAAGCTCTCATTCATCATCTCCCTGGTGCTGATAATAGCAATCCCGATGATGATATTCCTTCCCATCATTGCCAGATGGATGGGACTGTCGGATATTGTTACCGGAGCATGGCTGGGAGGCACCATCGACACCACCGGCGCTGTTGTTGCTGCCGGAACCATCGCCGGGGAAACAGGACTGAAATATGCCACTATTGTCAAGTTCTCACAGAATGTGCTGCTGGGACTGGCAGCATTTGCCATATCGATATTCTGGGCCTACAGGAAAAAGGACAACGGAGAGAAAGGAGAGCGTGTGCCGGCAAGGATCATATGGGACCGCTTTCCGAAGTTCGTCCTCGGTTTTATCCTGGCATCTCTCGTATTCTCATTTATTCTGAGCCCTGAAACGGCTCATGCTTCCGGCAAAGTGATCAAGTCGTTCAGCACCTTCTGGTTTAACCTCGCATTTATCAGCATCGGCCTGGAGACGCGATTCTCCGACTTCAGGCATATAGGCAGTAAGAAGCCTTTCTATAGTTTTCTGATAGCGCAGACCTTCAATATCATTTTTACCCTGGGGGTCTCATGGCTGCTGTTCCAGATACTCAGCCCGAAGTAGAGAATGGGGAGGATTGCTGTACACCTGCACCGCTGCTTTGTTACGGCTGCTCACTGCGAGTAACCGTGTAATAGATGCTGCAATCTCTGATTGATCAGATCTTCAGGTCGAGTGACAAAGAGATTGTGGAAATGAACGGCATGTCGTTGTCGGCAGGCTTCCATCCCTGAAAGTTTGGCGAGAGGTTGACCCCCGGAGAGATGGCAAACTCGATTCCGGCAAGGAAAAACTGCCCGTCTTTGGCAAGGTTCCAGGGGTCTTCTGCGCTGCCAACCTTCACGGATGCAAAATAATCGTACCTGCCAAGGATCGTTACTCTTTCCAAGACCGGTACCCTGCCGTTTAAAGTAAGAACCCGGTAATCATGTCCCTCAACCAGCTTATGGTTTCTACGGTAATGAAAGGCGGCGGAAAGGAGGTATCCCCTACCCTCCCATGAGGCGAAGACCTCAGCCGTCTGCTGATTAATACCATCCTTACTCATGTTATCGACATAACCCCGCAGGGAGACATTTCTCACCGGAAGAAGCGTGATGCCGGCAGCGGCCTTGAAGACGGAGTCAGCTTCCGTCAGCTTGTATCCCTCACCGTTCATCAGAGTAACGTCAGCAGATATCCATGGTGCTATTCTGTGGACTACACTCAATCCCAGGTCGGCAGCCGTACCGAACCCGTATATATCATGCGATGGTTTGTAGATGTACCGGTAACCCCAAGTCTTTTCTGCATGCGCATACTCGGGAAGAGGAATCATACCGCCGGTGACGGTCCATTTCTCACTCTTGTATCCCAGATATGCAAACTTCAGCATGCCGGTGAACTTAAGATTACCTACTGACGGATCTGCCACATCATAAACAATGCGACCCGACAGCGTTCTTGTGAAGTTGTAACTATAGCCCAGGTAGGCACGGGTCACATCAAACTTACTATGCATCTCACCGTCAGAGAATGTGGTATTGAATCCCGTGAAAATCCTCACCTCCACCTTGCCTGAGGGTTTGAAGTCTGATGTTGCCTGCCCATGCAAGGCCCCGTGGAACAAGATGGTGGATAGCATCATTATCACAAAACTCGTTTTCAGTCTGAAACAACCGGTACTTAATGGCCGGAAATATTTGAGTTTTTCCATAATCGAAAGCATTTTGGATTTCATTACAAGCCCTTCAGGTAGTGTGACTGCCATCTGGACTCCCCCGGCGAAAATAACCAAAGTATTCATCCGGCAATTGATAAGAAGGGTCGGCAGGCTGAAAATACGATTTTGTACCTACCGCGAACTGCATAATAAGACTGATTACCGACAACCGCCCCAATCGACGAGGTATTCCGGCAAGAGCCTGACCTGTTGCCGCAATTCTGATG
>WOYX01000051.1:3296-6500 GCA_011620595.1 Bacteroidales bacterium
ATCAATCAGGTGTTTCTGCAGGTTCCTGACCTGTTGCCGCAATTCTGCTGATCAATCAGGTGTTTCTGCAGGTTCCTGACCTGTTGCCACATTCTGCTGATCAATCAGGTGTTTCTGCAGGTTCCTGACCTGTTGCCGCAATTCTGCTGATCAAATAATCGGAGAATATTTTTGCTGCAGATGCTGCTCTTTTTCCCTGAATTGAGATATCTTCGAAACAGAACGGATCATTCATCTGCCCGGCTAAAGAAAATTTTATGATCATCGACGGACATGCACATCTCGGAGGGGAATACAGGAATCTTCCGGCTATCCTGGAGACCCTGGATGCGACAGGTACGGACATGGTCGTTCTCTGTCCGGCCGATGCGCCGAGGAACAGACCTATGCCACTGCCTGATCCTCCGGTGAAGGTCCCGGGCAAGGAGCTCAGCTGGCTTATTAACAGGTTCCTGAGACAGGCCTCCCGTAGCAGAAGCAGACAACAGCATATCGAACAGGGTAACCGGGAGGTATATGAGATCGCCAGGGCCTCAAACGGACGCGTTATACAATTCTACTGGGCGGACCTGAGGCAGAAGCAGATTGCCGATGACATCCGGTCAAAGATCAGCTCGTGGCAGATAAAAGGGATCAAACTGCACCAGAGCTGCCATCCCTTCAGGATAAACTCCACCGTCTTCGCTGAGGTAACAGAGCTGGCAGCAGCCGAAGAGTTGCCGGTATTCATTCACCCACATTCAAAACGGGATGTAGAGGATCTGATAGCTTTCTCCGGAACTGTGAAGACACCTTTAATTGTCGGGCATCTTATCGGGCTGGAGATCTTCATAAGCATGAAGGAGAGAACGGCTGAAAACATCTTCTTCGACATTTCATGTCCGCCCCTGATCTCTGATGAGAGAATATATCTGGCGCTAAAGGAGTTTGGAGCCGGAAGGCTTGTCATGGGCTCCGACACCCCGTACGGTAAAAACAATACCAGACACATCATTGAAAGAGTAAATAACCTGAAAATAAGTCAGAGGGAGAAGGAGATGATACTGGGAAGTAACC
Organism: Bacteroidales bacterium; assembly: GCA_011620595.1. Taxonomy (GTDB): domain Bacteria; phylum Bacteroidota; class Bacteroidia; order Bacteroidales; family VadinHA17; genus SR-FBR-E99. The sequence continues at coordinate 4,353 of WOYX01000051.1, forward strand.
TGAAAAATATTCTCCGGATATGAACGACCACGGGAGATTAGGCTGATACTCCGGTCCTGGTCGCTTGTGGCCGGGAAGAGAACCGTGACGACACCCGCCCCCGGGTACACCTCTTCAATGGATTCGGCAGGAAAGCTGTAAAACCTGTCAGGAACGGTTGGATCCGATCCCTGCGTCTCCTCTGTGACACTCAGCTCTATCTGACTGTTGTCAGGCTTTTGCCTGAGGTAACCAATGAAATGAGGAGTTGATGTCCCCGGCAGCAGTGCCGGACTTGGGATCAGGTAGAATTGATTGTCTCACTCGCCTGAAATTTTCTGTAATGATATTTTGAAGTTACATATTTATTATTTTACTTTGCAATTCAAAGTACTCTAATTAATATAGTCAATATATCCGGGTCATATTTTAAACTGGGAAAGAGTCCCATGGCAGAGATGGAACCAATATCAAATCAGATAAATCAATAAAGCAGGAAAGTCATGAAAAATAAATCTGTTTTTTGGGATGTGATTAGCTGGATGTTCGGTGTAATTGTCCTGGTAATCGGACTGGTGAATATTTTCCGGGGCAATGACCCATTTTTCGGAGTCTTTATTGCACTCCTTGCCTTCGTCTATTTCCCGCCTGTAAATTCACTGCTTAAAAAAATAACCGGAATCAGGATACATTTCATTTTAAAAATTCTTTTGGGACTGTTCATTCTCTGGGCAGCGCTCGGAGTGGGCGAACTATTTGACAAGATTGATATGATGCTGATGGAATTCTAACCACTACGTTAGTGAAAAAAGTGAGGTATCCGCCTCAATCTTCAATACTAACCATACTGGCTGATAAACGAATCTTTCGCAAGAAGGTCACTTGAAATCCATCAGAGATTGATGGATTTTGTTCTTTAATGAATAATTTAGCAGTCCGGACACATTAACTATGAGCAGAGGATTTGTAAAGGAAGGAGACCAGGAAGAGGTTCCAATGGTGCCGCAGAGGGCTTATCTGCCGGAGGGTGTGCCAAACTTTGTCACCCGCAACGGGATGGAGGAGCTGTTGGCTGAAAAGGAGGAGCTGATAAAGGAGAAGGAGAATCTGAACATCACCAATGAGAATGAAAAGCGACTGGACATAAACTTCATCAATGCAAAACTGCAGCTGCTCAATAACAGGATTGCCGATGCCCGGATCGTTGAACCGGAAGAGCAACAGAAAAATGAAGTGACTTTCGGGGCTATGGTAACCCTTAAAAATGCGGCATCAGGCAAGATCCAGACTATTCAGATTGTAGGTGTTGACGAGGCTGATATTGCCAGAGGCAAGGTCTCGTTCATATCACCTGTGGCAAGGGCACTGATAAACAAAAAAGTCGGCGACAGGATTACCTTGAAACGGGACAGGGAAGAGATAGTCTACGAGATTACCGGGATAGCCTACCTGTGATTCCTGCGGGATGTCATCTGTGATCGCGGCTATTTCAAACGGTAAGCACTGACTGAATTCCCGGAGAAGGTGGGCACATAGAGAATCCTGTTTTCTGAATCGTACCCGATATCTGCAGAGTTTATTCCCTGATCCCGGGTGTCAGGCAGGACTTCTTTTGATCCGTTGTCTTTTACATACCAGACGATGCCCTCGGAATCAACGGTTACATCATTCAAAAATGCAGATCCCTCAACTGGAATGCGTTGGACTATTGATGTTTTATCGATGTCTATTACCACGACCTCTGTAATGTTGGCCACGTATAACAGATTTTTATACAGGCCCATGCCCCTGGGGGCATCCAGTCCTGTAATCCAGTTGTTATTAATTATCTTACCGTCAAGTCCGACTTTTGCTATGGAGCCGTTCACGTCCTTCTCCATCGGAGATCCGTTAATGTTTGCGACATATAAGACCCTTGCTTCTGCATCATAGAGAACAGATTCAGGAAGCTTAAGCGTCGAATCGGTCTGCCGGATTTTTTCCAGCGAATGCCGGGCCCTAAATTTGCAGTAATTAAGATGATCGCCGCAAATAACATTAGTTTCATGCCAGCTTTTTTCACCCGATCAGTGTTTGAATGTTACCTGTTAGGCCAATAGGGCCGATCCCCCCGAAAGGCAGGTGTGGTGATGCTATCTGCATAACCGTATCGTTGACGGCTGCAGTACC
>WOYX01000027.1 GCA_011620595.1 Bacteroidales bacterium
GAGATACTGGTGTATGATGACGGGTCGACAGACGGATCGGCACAGCTGATCAGGGGCTATGAAGCACTGGACAGCCGGGTGAGATATATTGCAGGGACGGAACTGCCTCCAGGGTGGACCGGTAAAAACCGTGCCTGTCATAACCTGGCAATGGCGGCCAGCGGAGATTATTTCCTTTTTCTTGATGCAGATGTCACTGTCGGCTATGATTTCCTGCGGCGGGCTGTGCATTTTGCACGCAGGCATGACCTGGCCCTGATGTCGATGTTTCCCGAACAGGTGATGAGATCCAGAGGCGAAAGGATAGTCGTACCGTTCATGTTCAGGATATTGCTCTCACTTCTTCCCCTGTTTCTGATACGCCGCTGCAGCTGGACCTCCTTTGCGGCCGCAAACGGTCAGATGATGCTCTTCAAAGGCGACCTCTACCGCAGGTTTCGTTTCCATGAGGCGGTCAAGGATCGGCTGGCGGAGGATATAGAGATAATGAGACTGGTTAAGCGGGAAAAGCTGAAGGGCGATACCCTGGTGGGAGGAAAGGAGATACGTTGCAGGATGTACCACAGTTACAGCGAGGGGATCAGCGGTTTCTCCAGAAATATTTTTTCCATGTTTGGAAACAGTGTTCTTTTTTTTCTGTTATTTTCCCTGACAGGCCTGGCAGGCTGGATATTGTTTCTGTTTATGCCGTGGTATTTTATGGCATCTTATATAATTATGATTGTGGCTCTTAATGCAATGATTGCCGTGACAAGCAGGCAGAGGGTCTCAGAAAACCTGAAATATCTTTTGCCAGGCATAGTGGCATTCTATCATATTGCATTGACTGCCATTGTTAAAACATTCAGGCAAAGCTACGAATGGAAAGGAAGAGTGGTAAAATGAAGGTAGGATTTTTTGCGGTGGCTCTTGCCGCCATGCTGATTGCCCTGCCCCTTGCAGTGTCCGGTCAGGACTGCAGCAACTGTGACATATACAGGGGGTACGTCACCGGTGACATGAAGTTGTGGGAGAAGGGAATGAATGACCTGCAGCAGTCATACAACCGTCAACCTGACGCCTGTACTCTCTACAATCTGACGGAGGCCAGGTACGGTTATATAGGTTACCTCCTCGGAACCGATGACAAGAGTGCAGCAAGGCCCCTGATAGATGCTTTCGAGAAGGATCTGGAGCTGCTGGCCACATACCCTGAGTACAGCTCTGAGACCGAGGCTTTCAGGATCTCGCTGCTGGGCTTCCGCATGGGGCTTAACCCGGCACGGGCAGTAACCCTGGGACCGAAGGCGCTGAAGCAGCTGGAGACGGCAATGGAGAAGGGGGGCAACAGCGCCGCCGTATGGATAGAAAAGGCCAACAGCGAAGCACATATGCCTGCCTTTGCAGGAGGCTCAAAGGAGAAGGCCGCCGCCTCATTCAGGGAGGCATTGCGCCTATACGAGGCCGGTAGTGGCATGTCAGCCTGCAACTGGAGATACCTGAACACCATGGTGCTGCTCGGACAGCTGCTTGAGAAGATGGATGACTGGCAGGGTGCCCGTGAGGCCTATCGCCGGGCTCTGAAGCGGGCGCCCGACTTTGAGTGGGTGCGTGATGAACTGTTGCCTGCAGTCGAAAAGAAGATAAATTAATTTGTTTTGAGAAAGATATGTCCGGAAAAAAAGCACTTATAGTCGGCACTGGCCTGGGAGGACTGGCAACGGCACTGCGCCTCAGCCGCCGCGGTTACGATGTCGAGATGGTGGAGATGTACAAGCAGGCAGGGGGGAGGCTGAATCAGCTCCGGTCTGAGGGGTTTACCTTCGACATGGCCCCCACTTTCTTCAGCATGAGCTATCACTTTGATGAATTTGTCAGGGATGCAGGCATTGAGATGCCGTTCAGTTTTGTAAAGATCGATCCGCTCTACAACGTAAATTTCCGGGGCAGCGACAGGCGGTTTATAATTTACCGCGACCTGGAGAAGCTTACCCGGCAGTTTGAGGATATCGAGCCGGGTTTCCGGGAGCGGATGGAGCGGTTTCTTGATGCATCGGGGAAATTGTTTTTTGATATTGAGAAGGGAGTGCTGTCAAAAAACTTCAGGTCGCTGCCCGACTTCATACTTCAGATGACAAAGCTGCCCCTGAAGCATCTGCCCCTGGTGTTGCGGTCGGTGTGGGGCGAGCTGAGCCGTCACTTCACCTCGTACGAGGTGCGTGTCATCTTCTCCCTTGTCTCCTTCTTCCTGGGTGCAACCCCCTTTGACACTCCGGCCGTCTATACCATTCTGAGCTACACCGAGATGGTGCATGACGGATACCACAATGTGGAGGGCGGCATGTACAGGATTGTGGAGGGACTGCTGAGAGAGGCCGACAGGGCCGGCATCAAAATACATTACAATGTCATGATCACGGACTTTGATGCTTCGGGCAAGCGTAACAGGGCCTTCATTGATGCTTCGGGTAAACGGTGGGAGGCGGACATCTTCGTGGTGAACGCCGACGCTGCCATGTTCCGCGGCCGGGTCTTCCGCCGCAGTGGTTTCAGCGACGAGAGGCTCGACAGGATGCAGTGGACCCTCGCTCCCTTTACCATGTACCTGGGGGTGAAGGGGAGGGTGGAGAATATTCACCATCATAATTACTTTCTGGGTGAAAGGGACTATGAGCAGTACTCCAGGGGCATCTTCCGCAACAGGGTCTCGCTTGAAAAACCATATTACTACGTGAATGCAAATGCGATCTTCAACCCGGAGAGCGCTCCCGAAGGATGCGAGAACCTGTTTATCCTGGTGCCTGTACCTGATCTTAGGTTCAAACCCGACTGGAGTGACAGGGAGCAGATTGCCGATGCCGTGATAAAGGATCTGTCACAGCGGACCGGACACAACATAGAGGCCAATCTGCTCACACGTGTCGTCCTGGACCCGGTGGCATGGCAGAATATGTTCGGACTCTACCGCGGAAGCGGACTGGGACTGGGTCACAAGATGACGCAGGTGGGCGGTTTCCGGCCCTCGAACAGGGATGAGAGATATTCCAATGTATGGTATACGGGTGCATCCACCGTCCCCGGTACCGGGTTGCCGATGGTGATGATCAGTTCAAAACTCACAGTACAGAGAATTGACGATGAAATTGACTCTATATGATAAAATTGCCATCAGCTGTAGCAGGGTGGTCACCACCGGCTACAGCACCTCATTCTCGCTGGGCATAAAAATGCTTGCTGCCAGGCACCGCAAGGCCATCTATGCCATATATGGCTTCGTGCGCCTGGCAGATGAGATCGTCGATACCTTCTTCGGTCAGCCCCAGAAAGAGATGCTTGACAGGTTCCGGGCCGATACGGCCGAAGCCATAAACAGCCACATCAGCTCCAATCCTGTGCTTCACAGCTTCCAGTGGGCAGTCAACACCTACAATATCGACAAGGAATTTATCGAGGCATTTCTCTACAGCATGGAGATGGACCTCAGCCTTAAAAACCATGATCGGCAGAGCTACAGTGAATATATCTACGGCTCTGCGGAGGCGGTAGGGCTTATGTGCCTGCGGGTTTTCTGCCATGATGACCCGTCACGGTTCGACAGGCTGAGAGAGCCTGCCCGACTGCTGGGGTCGGCTTTCCAGAAGGTCAACTTTCTGAGGGATATTAAGAGTGACTGGACCGAGCGGGGGAGAGTATATTTTCCGGGGGTGGACTTCAATAACTTCACTGTGGAAGAGAAACGGCAGATAGAGAAGGATATAGAATCCGAGTTTGCCGGGGCAAGAGAAGGTGTCAGGGGGCTTGACCGTGGCAGCAGGAGAGGCGTTTACCTGGCATATTCCTATTATCTTGCCCTCTTTGCAAAGATAAAAAAGGCAGGCGCTGACTCAGTTGCCGGCAAGAGGTACCGGATATCGAACGGCAGAAAGACGCTGCTGCTTCTGAAGGCGCTCTTTTATGACATGGCTGGACTAATCTGAAAGATAAAAGTATGAAAAGCAAGGCAGTGGTAATTGGGGCGGGAATAGGTGGATTGGCCTCGGCCATAAGATTGTCACTGAAGGGGTATGAGACACATCTCTTCGAGAAGAATGAAGTGGTCGGGGGCAAGATGGGAGAGCTTCATTTCTCCGGATGCCGCTTTGACACAGGTCCTTCTCTTTTCACCCTCCCATCCCTGGTGGATGAGCTCTTCACGCTGTCTGGGGAAGATCCGCGAGATCACTTCAGATACATCTCACTTCCTTCCTCGTGCAGGTATTTCTGGGACGACGGGACGAAGATGGATGCATGGACCGACAGGGAGCGCTTCGCCGACGAGGCTGAGCGGATTACGGGTGAGCCGCGGGAAAAGGTGATTGCATTCCTGGATGAGTGTGCTGAACTATACGACCTGACTGCCGGGATATTCATATTTTCACCTTTTTATCAGCTCGACAACTTCCGAAAACCCGAGTCTCTCAACGTGGCGCGCAACTTCAGGAAACTGAATGCCTTCTCGACGATGCACCAGGTTATCAGGAAGAGGTTCGCCAGCGAAAAGCTGATACAGCTGTTTGACCGATACGCCACCTATAACGGATCCAGCCCCTACCGGGCTCCGGGAACGCTGAATGTGATAGCCCACCTCGAGCATAACACAGGTGCCTTTTTCCCTGAGAAGGGGATGAGGGATATTGTTGAGGTCCTGACACAACTGGCCTACAGGTGCAGGGTGTCGATACATACGGCCTCTCCGGTGCTGTCGGTGATTAAGGATGGCAACATAGTCACCGGTGTTAAGACGGCTGAGGGCATCGTGAATACGGATGTTGTTGTCTCCGACTCGGATGTGATACCCTTCTACAGGAACCTGATGCTGGAGGAGCGTCCCGCACGAAAGCAGGAGAGACAGGAGAGCAGCACCTCGGCGCTGATATTCTACTGGGCCATGAAGCAGCGATATGAGGAGCTGGATCTTCACAATATCTTCTTCTCATCGGATTACCCTGCGGAGTTTCAAGCTCTCGGCTGGGGAGGGGTGACCGATGACCCGACGGTCTATATCTTCGCCTCTTCGAGGGTCGTTGCCTCCGATGCTCCGGAAGGCAAGGACAACTGGTTTGTGATGATAAATGTGCCTTTTGACAGCGGCCAGGACTGGGCGGCGGTGGTGGAACGCTCGCGGAGGAACATTATTAATAAGGTAAGCAGAAGGCTTGGAAGAGATATTACGGAGGATATTGAGGAGGAGGCGATCCTTGATCCGCCTCTGATAGAGAAGCTTACTGTCTCCCACCGCGGCGCACTCTACGGAAGCAGTTCCAACAGCCGTTTCGCCGCTTTCAGGCGTCATCCCAACGTCAAAAACAGGTACGGAAATCTGTGGTTTGTAGGCGGATCGGTGCACCCCGGCGGAGGCATACCTCTCTGTCTTGCCTCGGCGAAGATAGCATGTGACATGATACCTCCGGCCGAAGGATGAGACCGGGTCGCCATATAGAGAAGTCGACCGAGATCCTTCTCTGGGTCTACGGGGTGGGGCTGGCAGGCATGCTGCTGCCCTTCTCCCGTGAGCTCTTTATTGTCATAACACCTCTCAACCTTCTTTTTGCCGCCCTGTTTCTCTTTTACGGGATATGGCCCACACGGAGGGTGCTCTTCACGGGGCTGGCTGTTTTCGCTGCCTCCTTTCTGGTTGAAGCCGTTGGGGTAAATACCGGAAAGATATTCGGATCATACAGCTATGGCAGCGCGCTGGGACCCAGGTTGTGGAATACTCCTGTCATCATTGGTCTCAACTGGTTTGTACTGATCTACTGCACCAATGTGATCAGCAGACAACTGTGGAATCTGATGCCGGATAAATTCACGGGAAATCGAACAGCAGGAGTGCAGAAGGGTTATGCCGCCAGCCGCCATGATGGACCGGAGAAGGGTCCTGTCGCCAACCGGGATAATGCACCGAAGACGGGTTATGCTGCGAGCCGTGATGCTGCACCTGAGACGGGTTCTGCCGCCAACAGCCATGTTGCATGGAAGTCGGCTTTCATCATCATCACCGGGTCGTTGCTGATGGTGCTTTACGACCTCTTCCTGGAGCCGGCCGCCACACGTCTTGACATGTGGTCATGGGAGGGAGGGCGCATTCCGTTTAGTAACTATGCGGCCTGGTTTCTCTTCTCGGCGCTGTTTCATACGCTGGTCAGGATCACGGGTGAGGAGAAGGTCAACATCAGGGCCATGCCGCTGTTTGCGGTACAGATGGGCTTCTTTGCAGTGACAGATC
>WOYX01000043.1 GCA_011620595.1 Bacteroidales bacterium
GACCTTTGGACCTTCAGACCTTTACAAATATGACAAATAGCAGCAATCGTTAACTTATAAATCTTTATCTTAGGAGGCACAGATGAGGGCATAAAATGGAAAATTTATGAAAAACACCCCCATAAATCGCGAAACAGTAAGCAGACTGATAACTTCAAGCGGCATCACCGACCTGGGATATGCAAGCATCAGGGAGATAGTCAAGCTGGTTAACATGCTGATCAGGGAGACAGGAACGGAATTCATCAGGATGGAGATGGGTGTGCCCGGACTGCCCTCGGCGGCGGTGGGCATCAGGGCCGAGATAGAGGCACTGAATAACGGTGCGGCATCAATCTATCCTGACATTGAGGGACTGCCGGAGATGAAGAGCGAGGCAGCCCTGTTCGTAAAGAATTTTCTTGACATAGATGTTAGCCCGGAGTGCTGTGTGCCTACGGTCGGCGCCATGATGGGCGGAATGGCCAGCTTTATGGTTGCAAACCGCAATGACCGCACCAGGGAGGGAACACTATTCATTGACCCCGGCTTCCCGGTACAGAAGACACAGACAAGAATCCTGGGCCAGGACCACAGGTCGTTTGACGTATACAACTACCGCGGGGAAAAGCTGGGACCGAAGCTCGAATCAATACTTGAGTGCGGTAAGGTTTCAACCATCCTTTATTCCAACCCCAACAACCCGTCGTGGATCTGCTTTACGGACGATGAGTTGCGGATAATAGGCACCCTTGCAAGAAAATATGATGCCATAGTCATCGAGGATCTGGCCTATTTCGGCATGGATTTCCGCGAGGACTACTCGGTTCCGGGTGTGCCGCCGTTCCAGCCTACGGTGGCCAAATACTGCGACGACTATATTCTCCTGATTTCCAGTTCAAAGATATTCAGCTATGCCGGTCAGAGGATCGGGTTGCTGGTGATGTCAGACCATCTCTATAACCGCAGATACCCTGACCTGCTCAGGTACTACCGTACGGAAATATTTGGCAGGGCGATGATCTTCGGAGCACTGTACGCTCTCTCATCAGGAGTGGCTCACTCGGCTCAGTATGGCTTCACTGCCATCCTCAAAGCCGTAAACGAGGGCCGCTACAACTTTGTTGAGAACACCAAATTGTACGGCGAAAAGGCGGCGAGGATGAAGGAGATGTTCGTCAGCAACGGCTTCTCCATTGTTTATGACAGGGACATTGATAAGCCTCTGGCTGACGGATTTTACTTCACCATTTCCTATCCGGGCATGAGCGGCGGAGAGCTGCTGCAGGAGTTGCTGGCATACGGCATCGCTGCCATCACCCTCAACATCTGTGGCAGCGAGAGGCACGAGGGACTGAGGGCCTGCGTCTCACAGGTGAGGAAGAAACAGCTGCCCCTGCTTGAGGAGCGACTGAAACTTTTCAGGGAAAACAATCCCGTTAATTAAGTAAACACTATATTTAATTCAGAAATAATTCAACTAATATGGCAAAAATAAAAGGTGCAGTTGTTATTGACACCGAGAGGTGCAAGGGCTGCGAAGTGTGCGTCGTCACCTGCCCCATGGACACCCTGGCGCTGGCTGTGGAGGTAAACGCCAAGGGATACCATTACTGCTATGCTGCCAATCCTGAGACATGCACTGGCTGCGCCAACTGTGCTGTGGTCTGTCCTGACGGCGTGATCACGGTATACAAGATAAAGGTGGGATAAGCAAAAGAAAAACAATTTATAAATGGAAAAGGAACTGAGACTGATGAAAGGCAACGAGGCTATCGCCGAAGCGGCGATACGCGCCGGTGCCGACGGTTATTTCGGGTATCCCATCACTCCGCAGAGCGAGATACTTGAATATCTTATGGAGGCCAATCCCCAGGTCACCACCGGCATGGTGGTGCTGCAGGCCGAGAGTGAGGTTGCGGCCATTAATATGGTTTACGGCGGTGCCGCATGCGGGAAGAAGGTGATGACCTCATCATCGTCACCAGGCATAAGCCTGATGCAGGAGGGTATCACCTACATAGCAGGCGCCGAACTGCCTTGCCTGATCGTCAACGTGGTGCGCGGAGGTCCCGGCCTCGGAACGATACAGCCCGCGCAGAGCGATTACTTCCAGGCCACCAAGGGCGGAGGGCACGGCGATTATCACCTGATAGTCATTGCCCCTTCGTCAGTGCAGGAGATGGCCGACTTTGTGGAGCTGGCGTTCGACCTTGCATTCAAGTACAGGAACCCCGCCATGATACTCTCCGACGGCGCCATAGGACAGATGATGGAGAAGGTGTGGCTCAAACCGCCGAAAAAGAGGTCGGAGGAGATTCTGCCATGGGCAACGACAGGCAAGCCGGCAACACGTGAGCACAATATCATCACCTCGCTCGACCTTGATTCGGAACGACAGGAGAAGTTCAACATGAAACTGATTGCCAAATACCGCGAGATAGAGGAGAAGGAGGTGCGCTTCGAGGAGTTCATGACTGACGATGCCGAGTACCTCTTCGTGGCCTATGGTACCAGCGCAAGGATATGCCAGAAGGCACTGCAGCTGGCAAGGGTCGAAGGGATAAAAGCCGGTCTGCTGAGGCCGATAACCCTCTTCCCATACCCGAAGAAGAGACTGAATGAACTGGCTGACACCGTTAAAGGCATGCTCGCTGTTGAGATGAGCGCAGGACAGATGGTGGAAGACGTCATGCTGTCAGTGAACGGAAAAACAAGGGTTGGCCACTACGGAAGGATGGGAGGGATGATCCCTACCCCTGAAGAGGTGGTTGAGAACCTTAAATCATTCATTAAAGGATAAGAGAGATGGCAGAATTAACATTCAATGATATAATTAAGCCGGAGAACCTGACTTATACCAAATCGAAGCTGATGACAGACAATGTCATGCACTACTGCCCCGGTTGCGGTCACGGAACCGCGCACCAGGTGCTGGCAGAGGTACTGGAAGAGGAGAATCTGCAGAGTAAAACCATAGGTATTACCCCGGTTGGCTGCTCGGTGCTGATGTACAACTATATCGATATTGATTTCCAGGAGGCAGCCCATGGCCGGGCGCCGGCACTCGCTACGGCAGTCAAGCGCCTTATGCCCGATAAGTTTGTCTTCACATACCAGGGCGACGGCGACCTTGCTGCCATCGGTACGGCTGAGACCATCCATACATGCAACCGGGGCGAAAACATACTGATATTGTTCATTAACAACGGCATCTACGGCATGACCGGCGGCCAGATGGCACCTACCACACTCGTGGGAATGAAATCGTCAACCTCACCCTACGGCCGCAATGTATCCACTATGGGTTCTCCCATAAAGATGGCCGACATCATTGCCATGTTGCCAGGCACATGCTATGTCACACGCCAGAGCGTTAACACCCCACTGGGCGCAAGGAAGCTTAAGAGAGCTATTAAAAAGGCTGTCCAGTACCAGAATGAGAAGAGAGGAACATGCTTCATTGAGGTGGTCTCAAACTGCCCCTCGGGATGGAAGATGACCCCGGTGGAGTCAAACAAGTGGATGGAGGAAAATATGTTCCCCTTCTATCCCCTGGGTGATATCAAGGTTCCGGAAGAAAAATAATCCGTCTGCCGCCAGGAGAAATAACGCAACCCGGTACAATAAGTATTTAATTAAAGGATCAGATCATGACAGAAGAAATAATTATAGCAGGTTTTGGCGGACAGGGAGTGCTCTCAATGGGTAAGATCATGGCCTATTCAGGCATGATGCAGGACATGGAGGTAAGCTGGATGCCATCATACGGCCCGGAGATGAGGGGTGGAACTGCCAATGTGAATGTTATACTTAGCGATGAAAGGATCAGCTCACCCATACTCAGGAGCTTCGACACCGCCATCATACTCAACCAGCAGAGCATGGACAAGTTCGAACACAACGTCAAGCCCGGCGGAACACTCATCTATGACGGCAACGGTATAACAAGGCACCCTGAAAGGAAGGACATAACCATCTACCGCATTGACGCGGCAGAGGAGGCCTCCAGGCTGAATATGCAGAAGGTATTCAATATGTTTGTCATGGGCGGGTTCATGAAGGTCAAGCCCATCCTCAGGACCGAATATGTCATCAAAGGCCTTAAGAAATCACTTCCCGAGAGATACCATCATCTTATCCCCATGAATGAGGATGCCATAAAGAGAGGGATGGAACTGATTAGAAAGGTCTGAAGGTCGGAAGGTCAGAAGGTCGGAAGGTCGGAAGGTCTGAAGGTCGGAAGGTCTATGCAGGTTGGTAATCTGCAGGACTTTCAGATTCTCAGACCTTCAGACTCTTACTCATAAAAGTGCATCTCGCGAATATACTTCCACGCGGCCGGCGGGACGAACCATGAGACATCCCTGCCCTCGCTTATGGCTGTACGGATGAAGGTTCCTGAAATCTCCATCACCGGCGCATCAATTCTTGTGATCTTCGCGCTCTTAAGAAGCTCCTGCAGTTTTTTGCTGGCGGCCGGGGCCTTGTAAAGGCGGGGATAGACTATTATCGGATACTCTTTTACAAGCAGCTCTGCGTTCTTCCACTTGTGCAGGGTGCCCAGGTTATCCTCTCCCATGATCAGGGTGAAGCTGCGCGACGAGTACTTGTCGCGCAGGTAGGCGAGGGTGTCCACGGTATAGGATGGCTGCGCCAGTTTGAACTCCACATCTGACACCCTGAAGCGCGCGTCGTCGCCTATGGCCAGCTCCGTAAGATAAAGCCTGTCGCGGTCAGCGAGCAGCGTCTCTTTCTTCTTGAGTGGATTGTGTGGACTGACGATAAACCATACCTCGCTGACATCAGAGTATTCGGCAATATAGTTGGCAATGACCATGTGCCCTATATGCACCGGATTGAATGATCCGAAAAAGAGTCCTGTCTCCATTACCTTATCCCGAGAAATTCCTTGACAACTGATGTTATCTCATTGCATGACTTCTCCAGGTCATCATTGATTATGACCCTGTCGAAGCTGCATGCCAGCATTATCTCTGAGGCAGCCTTCTGCACACGCATCTCTATCTCCTCCTCCGATTCGGTGCCTCTCTTTTCCAGCCTTGACCGCAGCTCCTCAACGGAAGGTGGCATGATGAATATTGCCAGCGCCCTGTCTGCAAAAATCTTCTTGAGATTGATGCCACCCATGACGTCGACATCAAACAGAGGTGTCTTGCCCTCTGCTGCTATCCGCTCCAGCTCACTCTTGAGGGTGCCGTAGTAACGGTTTCTGTATACCTCCTGCCACTCAACGAACTCATCCCGGCTGATTCTCCTTCTGAACTCAGCCGCCGAGATGAAATAATACTCCCTGCCGTTCGTCTCATTGCCCCGGGGCTTCCTGCTCGTCGCTGAGACTGAGAAGGCAAGCGGCAGGCCTGAGGCAAGCAGGTGGTTAACAAGGGTCGACTTACCGGCTCCTGACGGAGCGGAGATTATCAGCACACTGCTGTTCTTTTTTCTCCCCACAGGTCAAAGGATATTGAGTGTCAGCTCCTTGATCTTCTCAAGCTCATCCTTCATCATCACTACCAGCTTCTGCATCGGGGCATCATTGGCCTTCGAACCTATGGTGTTGATCTCGCGTCCCATCTCCTGGGAGATGAAGTTGAGCATCTTCCCGTTGGCACCCTCACCCTTCATGGTCTCGGTAAAGTAGTCGCAGTGTTTCCTGAGTCTCACCTTCTCCTCGTTGATATCCATCTTCTCAAGGTAGAATATCAGCTCCTGCTCGAAGCGGTTCATGTCTATGTTTTCCGTGGGGAAGTTATCGCGCAGCGATGCCTGCAGCTTCTCACGCATGCGTGCCAGCCTGTCGCCCTCCACGGCACTGAGTTCCTCCAGGTATCGCAGTATGGCGGCAAGCGATTTCGACAGGTCGGCCTCCATGGCTTTGCCCTCATCCAGGCGATAGTTATCGGTGATTGAGAGTGCATCCTCTATCAGAGTGACAACCCTGTTCCACTCCTCCTCAGTCAGCTCCGGCCTCTCTGTTTTGAGGGTCTCGGGCAGGCGCATCACTATACTCAGAAGGTCATTACTACTATCTATACCCAGCTCGGTGCTCAGCTCCTTCATCTGATTGAAATATCCCCGTACCACTTTGGTGTTGATCACCGGGGCCTGATCCTCATCCATGGTGTCAAGGGAGATCATGATATCGATCTTGCCTCTCTGGAGCTTCCTGATGATCATATTCCGTATTTCGAGCTCCTTCTCCTTGAAGAGCCACGGCATCTTAGTGTTTACGTCAGCCTGTTTGCTGTTCAGTGACCTGACCTCAACGGTGATTTTCCGCTGAGGGGTTTCAATCATGGCTTTGCCGTAGCCGGTCATTGATCTTATCATAGTGATTGAGTTAAGCTTCTGACAAACTTACATAAAAACGCCTGATTTCTTACAGACAAATAATAATGAAGGTCACCCCCCATATTTACAGAGGAATGACAGATTGCTGGTGTTAATGGAGCAGTTCAAGCTCAATGGTGAAGTGCCTCATGATAGGCGCCTCCCACTTTATTGCAAGTCCTCTGGTTATCCGGTCTCTTCTCTCAAACACGTTGCCGACGGCTGCAGCCACGTAATCCATATGGTTGTCGGTATAGACCCTCCTTGGTACGGCCAGTCTTACCAGCTCCAGCTCAGGGTGCCTGTTCTCACGTGTCACCGGGTCACGGTCAGCCATCAGGGTGCCTATCTCGGCGGAGCGTATGCCTCCTTCAAGGTAAAACTCCACTGCCAGCCTCTGTGCAGGGAACTCACCGGCAGGAATATGGGGAAGGAATCTGCCTGCGTCAATGAAGATGGCATGGCCGCCGAAAGGCTGCTGCACGGGCACTCCTGCTGAGGCGATCTTTTCTCCCAGCCTGGCCACCTGCCGTATGCGCGACTCAAGGTATTCACAGTCAGTACCTTCGTAGAGTCCAGTTGCCAGCGCATTCATGTCGCGACCAGCCATGCCTCCGTAGGTGATGAAGCCCTCAAACATGATGTTGTAGGTCGAGGCACGGCGGAAGAGCTCCTTGTCCCTGAAGCCTATGAAGCCTCCGATGTTGACTATAGCATCCTTCTTTGAGCTCATCGTCATGACGTCAGAGTAAGAGAACATCTCGCGTGCTATATCCCTGATGCTCTTCTCAGAGTAACCCTCTTCACGGGTCTTGATGAAGTAGGCATTCTCTGCAAAACGTGCTGAGTCTATTATAACCGTGGCACCGTACCTGTCGGCCAGTTCCCTCACGCCCCGCAGGTTGGCCATGCTCACCGGTTGTCCGCCTGCAGTGTTGTTGGTGACTGTCATCACGATGCAACCCAGCTTCTCCCGGGGCGTCTCCTTCAGTACCTTCTCAAGCCGCCCCAGATCCACGTTGCCCTTGAAGGGATCGTCAGCAAAGATGTCCCGCGCAGTCTCCACGGTACAGTCCACGGCGACAGCCTTGCGAAAC
The DNA here is from genome assembly GCA_011620595.1 of Bacteroidales bacterium. Classification (GTDB taxonomy): domain Bacteria; phylum Bacteroidota; class Bacteroidia; order Bacteroidales; family VadinHA17; genus SR-FBR-E99. The sequence goes on from WOYX01000043.1 coordinate 7,428, forward strand.
TCGATATGCCCCTTGGTGGTATCAAAGTGGGCATTACCAGGAACAATATCGCCCTCCTTTACCAGCACCGAGAAGAGCACATTCTCTGCTGCCCGTCCCTGGTGTGTGGGCAGGAAGTATTCAAACCCGGTTATGTCGCGGATGGCCTCTTTAAGCGTGTAGTACGAGGATGCTCCTGCGTAGCTCTCGTCACCGGTCATGATGGCGGCCCACTGCCGGTCACTCATGGCCCCGGTGCCGGAATCGGTGAGGAGATCAACAAATACCTGTTCGGAGCGCAGGTTAAAGAGGTTGTATGAGGCCTCTCTTATCCACTCACGACGCTCACTGACGGTGCTTCGCTTCAGCGACTCCACCGTCTTTATCTTATGGGGTTCACAATATGGGAGATTCATGATGATTTGCGATTTGTGATTTGCGATTTGTGATTTACGATTTACGACATTTGATTTTCTACTGCTGACTGAAGATTGAAGACTGGATAACGCCTATTGCGCAGCAATAAATTAATATTATTTAACAGAAGCAGGGCAGGATGAGATGGGTGGCAGGCGGAGAGGTGCAACCCTGTGCATCAGAATGCGTCCCTCTTTTTGATATTGCGAAAGATCTGTTTCCTGTTTGCGATCGCCTGAAAAAGGAAAATCATCGAAATAGGCTATTTTTGCAAATATAGTTTTTTTGCCTTCGGAGTCCAATCAGGAAATGTTAAAAGAATTAATGATGAAACCGGGATTACTTAAGTTCCTTACGATATTGTTTTTTCTGTCCGGCACAATGTTGCTTGCCGGCCAGGTGATTGATGTTCCTGAAGAAGAACTCATCGCACCGGCAGACACGGTGAAGCAGGTTTCGCCCCTGCCAAAGCAGAAGATCAGGGGTGAACCTGCACCTGACACTGCCTGCCAGAGCCCCATAGTACTCGACCGCGATGAGGCTCTGCAATACCTCAGGAAAATAGGTTCCTCGAACTACATCTGGAAACGGAGCGATGACCCCCTCCGGGAGGCCATCCGTAATCTCGTACATTTTGCTTCCACACCCCATGTAGACTCAGTTGTAAGTTACCTGTCGGAATACGGGTACGATAAGATCAAAATACCTCTTGACAGCTACTTTGTATATGACTCCCTGAGGATAATTCTTCCGGTCATGGATCAGGATTCCGTTGCAGCCGACAGTGCAGCCACCAAAGCACAGACAGGAGAGATGTTCATAGAGGCAGGCAACAGGATGAACAAGGTGAAGCTCTCTGCCGATGCTGTCCCGATGGTTACCAACGACACACTGCTGCTTAGCGACTCGGTGTTTGTGCTTGTGAAGGATATTGTCCCGGCTTTGATTCCCCGCAGAACCAATGATACCATTATTCTGGTGATCACTGATACATTGCCCGAGGTGACCCTTTACCGCGACGATTTTCCCTTCAGGCGTATCAGGAATCCCTATGTGAGTGACTCTATCATAGCGGCTGTCAGTTCTCTTATCGGATACATTGAGGCACGTGATTCAACACTCGTGAGGTTCGTCAATGACAGGGGCAGGGGCACAGACATGTGGCTCAACAGCCGGGCAGATAACCTCGTCAGGTTCTGGCTTCCCGACGGGGAGAACGACTCTTTATCCATCTGGCTTGGCAGTCCTGAACGCAATACCGTATCGCTCAAGGCGGAAGAGGGGGTGCTCTTCAAGAAGCAGACCTGGCATGACAGGTATGTTGACACACGTGTAAATGTGATCTCGGCAGAGGAGGAGAACCTCAGAAGGGTGGAGCTTAGCAGGATCAAACCCGATTACTGGAAGTTCAAGACCGATATTTCATACCTCCTTTCTCAGGGTGCCCTCTCCAACTGGGCCAAGGGGGGAGAGAACAACATCTCTTCGGTGCTCGATGTCGAGTCAGCCCTTAACTACAACAACAAGGAGACAAAGGTAAACTCCTCAACCACGGCACGACTCGCACTGGGATTGCAGGCATCAGGGAAATATGACGGAATCCGGAAGAACCTCGATATCCTCGAGATCAACTCAAAGATTAACCACAAGGCCTTCGGGAAATTTGACCTCTCGGGACTGTTCCAGTTCAAGTCGCAGTTTCTGCCAGGGTACAACTATCCTGATGATTCGGTAAAAGTCTCAAAATTCTTCAACCCGGCCACCTTCATCTTCGGCTACGGACTGGAGTACAAGCCTGACAAGAACACCTCTATAAGTATCTCGCCCATATCCTACAAGGGCACATTTGTACCTGACACCTCCATCAATCAGACAAAGTTCGGTATCTCTGAGGACAAGAGGTCAAAGAATGAGCTGGGAGCATACCTCACGATAAGGAGTAAGCTGAAGTTTTTCGACAAGGTTGACATGACCAACAAGATACAGCTCTTCAGCAATTTCATTTCAAAACCGCAAAATGTTGATGTTGATTGGGAGATGATTGCCACCACCAGCCTGAACTGGTTCACTGACCTCAGGTTAAATGTTCATCTGATATATGATGACAACACCCTGCTGCCCGTCTTTAAAGACGGGGAACCGGTGCTGGGCACCGACGGCAAGCAGAAAAAGGCACCCATGGTTCAGTTTAAGGAGCAGCTGGGTGTGTCGTTCATCTTTAAGTTTTAGAGGGAGAGGCTGTTTCGGAGCAGCGGGTCAACTGCCGCTAACAAACCGCTCTATCGCAGTAGTCCGGCATATAGGAGCATATGTTCGACAGCAACGGTCAGGCAGGTCTGCTCACCAATCTGTAGTAGCAGTCCGGCAGATATGAGTATCTGTTCTACACCAGCAGGTCAGCCACCACTGCCAATCCGTAGATGATACTGGCAATACCGTTCGTTGTTTCGAAGGCAAGGTTGACGCTGCTCAGGTCATCAGGAGTGACAATCAGATGCTGATATGTCAGCATTGCCGCAAATATCAGTGCCCCGGCCCAGTAAATCACTCCGCTATGGTCTGAGATTCCTGCTGCCACTGCCATCAGCAATGTCACTGCATGAAGGGCAATTGAAACGGCCAGGGCCTTCCTGCGTGACATCATCGCCGGTATGGAGTAGAGTCCGGTTTTACGGTCAAACTGGTCATCCTGCAGGGAGTAGATGATATCAAAGCCGCTGACCCAGGTCAGAACCAGAAGGGAGTAGATCAGTGGCAGCAGTGCAAATGAGCCGGTGACTGCAATGTAGGCTCCGATAGGGGCCAGGCTCAGTCCGAGCCCCAGCACCAGGTGGCAGAGCCAGGTGAATCTCTTGGTGTAGCTGTAGCCGAGGACTACCAGCAGTGCAACCGGCGACAGAAGCAGTGTCAGTCTGTTGATCATGGCTGTTGCCGCAATGAATAGCAGCGAGCTGACAACCACGAAGATCAGTGCATGACCCTGACTTATCCTGCCTGAGGGTATCTCACGGCCGGCGGTCCTTGGATTCAGAATGTCAAACCTTAAGTCTGCCCAGCGGTTGAAAGCCATAGCGGCACTGCGGGCAAAAACCATGCACGCCAGCATCAGCAGGAATGTTTTCAGGCTGAAACTCTGACCAGGCCGTGTGGCGCCGAGAAAATAGCCCACCAGTGCAAAGGGCATCGCAAAGACAGTATGACTGAACTTTACGAGCGAGAGATAGTCACCGGTGCGGCCCAGCAGCTTCTTCATCTCAGTGCGGCGCCAAATTCGCGCTCAAAGGCCTTCAAAAGTCCACTCATAACCTTCTCTATATTCTTCTCAGTGAGCGTCTGCCTCTCATCCTGCAGGATGAAACTGACAGCATATGATTTCTTGTCCCTGCCGATGGCCTCACTTTCATAGACATCAAAAAGCTCTACCTCTTGCAGAATATTGCGTTCAGTCTTGTGGGCAAGATCGCGTATCTGACTGAATTTTATCGATTTGTCAATAACCAGTGCGAGATCGCGGCGTACCCATGGGTACTTTGGCAGCTCGCGGAAACGAATGCTGTTCCTTGTAATCATCCTGATGATGTTTTCATGGCTAAGCTCGGCATACCATACATCCTGCCTGATGTCAAACATGGCGAGATACTTTTTCGAGATCTTGCCGAACGATGCCAGATCAGCTCCTCCGCTGCCGTATTTCATTCCTTCGGAGAACCATCCCGAAGTATCCTCTTCCTCGACAATATCAGGGCGTTCAATGCCGAAGCGTGAAAGGACCATATCGACGTACCCCTTTAAGTGAAAGAAACCCGTTGCCGTTGCAGGTGCATTCCAGCGTTGTGGATTGAGGTAACCCGTTATGGCCATGGCCAGCAGCTGTCTCTCGCTGTAAGCCTCTGTGATGCCGGCACCCTCTTTCCCCGGCCTGCTGCTGTAGACATATCCCAGCTCGTAGAGTCTGAGGTCGGGGCTCTGCCTGTTGATATTATGTGCAATGGTACTGAGCATCCCGGGCAGGAGTGACATGCGCATGACATTGAGGTCGCTGCTCAGCGGGTTTGCAAGCTTCACCAACGCGGAGATGTCAAAGTCACCGCTCTTGTCAAACCATGCAGCGGGGGTGAGAGAGTTGCACATAATCTCGGCAAAGCCGTTTGCGGACAGGAGATCTGAAACGTTTGAGGCAACCTTCTCACGGTCAGGCTTCACAGTGTGAGAGAGCATTGATCGCATCTCGCCGCTGATGTCTATGTTGTTATAACCGTAAATCCTCAGCACCTCCTCCGTGACATCTGCCTCGCGGGTCACGTCTACACGGTAGGTCGGGATTTCCAGGGTGAGCCTGTCCGCTGTCTCATCGATGATGTGAATGTCGAGGCTGTTGAGAATAGTCCTGACCGTGGCGGATGGAACCTCCTTGCCAATGAGCTTTGCCATCCGTTCAAGTGAGTAGTTGACGACAGCTTTTCTTACCGGTTTGGGATAGATATCCACCACATCGCCGGTGATTATGCCCCCGGCCAGTTCCTGTACCAGCAGGGCGGCTCTCTTGAGCGCATAGATTGTCATCTCGGGGTCTGTCCCTCTTTCAAAACGGTAAGAGGCATCGGTGTGCAGATCGTGTCTGCGCGATGTGCGTCGTACCGATACTGAGCTGAAGGTGGCGCTCTCAAGGAACAGATCGGTGGTAGCCGTAGTGACTCCTGACTTCTCTCCGCCGAAGATGCCGGCAATGCACATACCTTCGCTGACGTTGCATATCATCAGGTCGGTGGCTGACAGCTCACGCTCAACGCCGTCCAGGGTTATGAATTTTGTCTTCTCAGGCAGTGTCCTGACAATCACCCTGTCGCCGGTGATGGCAGCGGCATCGAAGGCATGCAGAGGCTGTCCCGTCTCATGAAGGACGAAGTTGGTGATGTCCACCACGTTGTTGATGGGGTGGAGTCCTATGGACCTCAGCCTGTTCTGCAGCCACGCCGGAGAGGGGCCAACAGTAATACCCCTGATGGTGAGTCCGGAATATCTTATGCAGGCTTCACTGTCATGTACCTCAACCTCAATGGCCTTGTCTATTGCACTTCCGGGTTGGAAAGTACTAATACCGGGCAGCCTGGCCATGACCGGTTTTCTGAGGTTGAAGAAGGCTGCCAGGTCGCGTGCCACACCGAAGTGAGAGCTGCAGTCTATCCTGTTTGGGGTCAGTCCTATCTCAAATACCGTATCGCGTACAACACCAAAGTAATCCGCTGCCGGTGATCCAGGCCTGGCACTGGGGTCAAGCACCATGATGCCTTCATGGTCAGATCCCGTGCCAAGCTCATCCTCGGCACATATCATCCCCTCGGAGAGCTGGCCGCGGATCTTTGACCGCTTTATCTCAAACCGTTCAGCGCCATGAAACACCATGGCACCCGGCAGAGCCACTGCAACTAACTGTCCTGCAGCCACATTGGGTGCGCCGCAGACTATCTGAAGAGGCTCGGGACCACCGGCATCGACGGTGGTGATACTGAGCCTGTCAGCGTCAGGGTGCCTCTCACATGTGAGTACCCTGCCGATAACCACGCCCTGCATGCCTCCGCTGATTGACTCCCACTCTTCAACACCCTCAACTTCAAGCCCGAGGCCAGTAAGAATGGTTGAGAGCTCTTCTACTCCGGCATCGAAGTCGAGATATTCCCTCAGCCAGTTGTAAGAAATCTTCATTGCCTGTAATACTTTTCAGTAAGATGCAAAAGTAAGGAAAAAAGGTTACAGCCATAATGGCGGTTTTATTTATGGATGATCATTATCGTTATATTTGCAGGTGAACAGGAGGCAATATGGTTTTAACGGAGAATGACAAACTTATACTGATTACGAATGATGACGGGCTCTATGCCGCCGGTCTGCAGAGGCTCATCAGCATCATGTCTGATTTTGGCAAGCTGATGGTGATTTCAGCCACTGAGAGCCGCAGTGCCATGTCACAGGCATTGACGGTCAAGCACCCCCTGCGTGTGAAGCTGCTGGAGGAAGATGACGGCAAGCGTATCTATGCCTGCAGCGGAACACCTACTGACGGTGTCAAGCTGGCAGTCAACCAGCTCCTGGAACGCAGGCCAGACCTTATTGTCTCTGGCATCAACCACGGATCCAACGCCTCTGCCAGTGTTCTCTACTCGGGAACCATGGCTGCCGCACTTGAGGGTTGTCTTTACAAAATCACCTCGGTAGGGTTCTCTCTCAACAGCTATTCACCCACGGCTGATTTCTCAGTCTGTGACAGGTATATCCGGCAGATATGTACCCTCCTTATGAAGGAACCGCTGCCGGAGGGAATCTGTCTCAATGTCAATATACCTGCCATTCCCGCCGAAGAGATAAAAGGCATGATGGTGGCACGGCAGGCCCTGGGCAGCTGGCAGGAGGAGTTCGAAAAACGGAAGGATCCGGCAGGAAAGACATACTACTGGCTTACAGGCAGGTTCATGAACCATGAGCCGGAAGCATCGGATACAGATGACTGGGCCATTCAGAACGGATACGTGGCTGTGGTGCCGGTGACTACTGATATGACAGCCCATGGTTACCTCAGCACACTGAAATCCAAACTCTGATATGCGGTTCAGGGAACGGTTCAATAATATCATTATAGGTGTCACCGGCGGAATACTCATCCCGGTGACCGCATTCCTGATCTTCTTCCTGTTTACCAGTAACGGTCTTTCATTCAGCGGATACCTTGACAAGATAGTGGAGGCAGGAAATGTGTCGGAGATCATGAGCATCTCCGTCTTTGCCAACATAATCATCTTCCTGATCTTTAACAGGCTTGATATGCTGAGAGCCTCCAAGGGTGTGCTTGGCATAACCATAGTATGGGCTTTTGCCGTTTTCGGGATAAAGCTTTTCTGATATGAAGTATTTCATCATAGCCGGAGAGCCCTCGGGTGATCTTCACGGCTCAAACCTTATACTAAACCTTTTTGAGGCTGACCCGGCTGCAGATATTGTATGCTGGGGTGGCGACCTCATGTCCAGGGCGGGAGGAAGAGTGTTAAGGCACTACCGCGAAACAGCCTTCATGGGTGTCTGGGAGGTGATGGTCAACATGCGGAAGGTGTGGAGAAATTTCCAACATTGTTGGAGGCAGATTGATGAGATGATGCCTGATGTGGTAATACTGATAGACTATCCCGGCTTTAACCTGCGAGTGGCACGCTATGCAAAGAAGAGGGGCATCAGGGTCTATTACTACATCTCCCCGAAATTCTGGGCCTGGCGTGAGGGCAGGGTGAAGCTGCTGAAGAGATACGTAGACCGGCTTTATATCATCTTTCCGTTTGAGACCGAATTCTTCAGGAAGCACGGTTACACGGCCCACTTTCTGGGCAACCCGCTCATTGATCAGGTAGAGGCCTGGCGCCGCAAGACTCCGGAGCACGGGAGGCTGATGGAATCCCTTGGCCTCGGCGAGAAGCCCGTGATACTGCTCATGGCTGGCAGCAGGCGGCAGGAGATAGCAAAGGTGCTTCCGGAGATGATCCGGGTGGTCTCATTTTTTCCTGAATACCAGTTTGTAGTGGCTGGAATGGAGCACCTGCCGGCATCACTTTATGAAGGCATTATAGGAACAAACCCGGTAAAGGTTGTTAACGACAGGGCATATGATCTGCTCTCAGTGGCTGAGGCTGCGCTGGTGACATCAGGGACAGCGACTCTCGAGGCTGCCCTCTTCGGGGTGCCACAGGTGGTCTGTTACAGGACCAGCTCACTGACATATGCTTTAGGAAGGTTCTTCCTGAAGGTGCGCTATATCTCCCTGGTGAACCTCATAATGGGGAGAGAGGCAGTTGCCGAGCTTATACAGGGAGAGATGAACAGGGAGAGACTGCGTACCGAGCTGGAGAAGATCATCCCAGGGGGTGAGAGGCGTGAGTTCATGAAGAGAGATTACGAAGAGCTGAGGCAGAATCTGGGAGGAGAGGGTGCCTCGGCAAGAATAGCATCCGACATGGTGACACAACTGAAGCAGGGGAGCATGAAAACATGATCAGGGCTGTCATCTCTTTGCTGATTTTGCTGACGGCTCTTCCTGCCGGTGCTGAGGTGACGGTCCGCATCTTTGCACGTACCAAACCCGTGACGGTTGTCTTTACTCCCCGCCAGGGAGAGTACCGTCTTGACCCGGGAGGGCCGGGCGGTCTCACGGTAGGACCGGGAGAGACGGTGGCGGTGACCCGCTATGACGATGAAGTAATATTCAGAACTTTATCCGGAATATCGGGGGTGTCTGATACACTTAGATTCACACCCCTGTCTGCCGATGCTCTCTTTACCATGCGTGCCCCGGCCAGGGCTGAGGCAGTGAAGACTCTCAACGGCAGCCTCATGATAAGCTCCTACCCCGGCTCGCTGCTGGTGCTTAATATTACGGAGCTTGAGGATTACCTGCCGGGAGTGGTGCGCGCTGAGGCGGGAAGGGCCGGGCCTCCGGAATATTTCAAAGCCCAGGCTGTGGTGGCACGTACATATGCTTACAGAACCATCGACAGGCATGAGCTTGATGGCTTTGACCTGTGTGACGACACCCACTGCCAGGTTTACCCGGGAATCATAGGTGAGAGTGTGATAATAAATGCCTGCCGCTCTACCGCAGGAAAGGTGATCACCGACCGCCAGGGAGTGTTGATTGAGGCAGCCTTCCATGGTAACTGCGGCGGAGTTACCGCCTCCTCGGAGGATGTGTGGGTTGCAAAGCACCCCTACCTTGTAAGCATTACCGATCCCTGGTGCGGCTATTCGGCATCAGCGACATGGGTGAAAAAAGTCTCCCTCACCGACTGGTATGACTTCCTGAGATCGGGAGGCGTGATGCCGGGGGAGGAGAGAGCTCTCTATTCACCTGCCGGCAGCAAACCGGTAAGGATAATGAACCGGGCCGTAGCGGGTAAAAACATCAACAGTGAGGAGGTCAGGGTGCGGTTCGGTCTCCGCTCTGCCCTCTTCACCATGAGACCGGAGGGAGACAGCCTGACGTTCAGCGGCAGGGGCTACGGCCATGGCGTGGGACTGTGCCAGGACGGAGCCAGAGCCATGGCTGAAAAAAATATGAGTTACGAGAAAATAACCGGATTCTATTACCCCGGCACCGTGGTAACTGATGTCAAAATTGTGCGCAGACCGCTGAGGCCTTGAAAGATTTGAATATTTTTACAGCAAACTTTTGGTTATGTTCACTCTCTTCAGAAAAGAGATCACCGGTTTTTTCAGTTCGCTGACAGGGTACATTGTCATTATTGTGTTCCTGCTGGCGAACAGTCTCATAATGTGGATTATGCCGGGTCAGTGGAACCTGCTCGACAGCGGGTATGCGGGCCTCGACACCCTTTTCGTGCTCTCGCCATGGCTCTTCCTGTTCCTGGTGCCTGCCGTTACCATGAGGCTCTGGTCAGAAGAGCGGAGGTCGGGAACCATAGAGCTGCTCTGGTCACGGCCGGTAGGAGACGGAAGTATCATCTACGGTAAGTTCCTGGCATCAGTGGCACTGGTGCTGATATCACTTCTGCCGGCTACCCTGTTTGTTATCTCAGTATGGGTCCTGGGAGAGACACCCGGCAACCTTGACAGGGGAGGTACTGCCGGTTCATTCATAGGGCTGCTGCTGCTTGCAGCCGTTTACTCTGCCATCGGTCTCTTCTCTTCATCACTGACGGAGAACCAGGTTGTGGCCTTTCTTCTCGCAGCTGTGCTCTCCTTTATTATGTTCACTGGCTTTGATTCCCTCTCGCTTCTGCCAGGCCTCTCTTCTTCAGGTGATCAGATAGCCAGGATAGGCATCAACGAACACTATAAATCAATCAGCAGGGGCGTACTTGACATACGCGACATAGCCTATTTTATCTTCATGACGGTACTGTTCAATGAAGCCGCCAGGTTATCACTGCGCCGCAGCAGAGTCATGAGACCGCTGCTGATCATCGCGGCTACAGCTGCTGCCGGCCTGCTGCTGTCACTCCTGAACCTCAGGGTTGACCTGACGGAAGACCGCCGGTTCACCCTGGCTGAGCCTACAAGGAAGATACTGAAGGAGCTCAACAGAGATGTTAAGATAGATATTTACCTTGACGGTGAGATGCCTGTGGGGTTCAGGAAGCTGAGACGCAGTGCCGCGCAGTATCTCGACGAGTTCCGCGTTGTCTCCGGGAGAAGGATCTCTTATGACTTCACAAACCCCTCAGCATCAGCCGATGCTGCGACAAGGGAAAAATTCCACAGTGACCTGATCAGCCGCGGACTGATGCCTGTGAACGTCATGGCCTCAGACGGCGAGGGTGGCAGGACACAGAAACGCATCTTTCCTTCACTCACCGTCACTTCCGGAGAGACAGTCATACCTGTCAATTTCCTGAGAAATAATCCGTCGTTACCTGCTGAGGTAAACCTGCTGCACTCCACTGAAGGACTTGAATATGAGATCATCAGGGCCGTGGCAGCCGCCACGGCGGATACCGTGCACCGGATAGCCTTCATCGAGGGCCACGGTGAACTTGATGAGATAAGCGTGGCAGACCTGACTCTTGAGCTCGCCAAGTTCTATAACATTGACAGGGGAGTTATAGGCGGAAAGCCCGGTATCATTGATGATTACGCCGCCATTGTCATTGCCGCTCCTAAGGAGCGATTTGATGAGAAGGACAAGTATATAATTGATCAGTATATCATGAACGGAGGCCGCGTCATGTGGCTGGCAGAAGAGGTGGAGGTAAATGCCGACAGCCTGACGGCCGGCGCTACGGTGGCTCTCTATAATCCATTGTCATTCAGTGACATGCTCTTCAGATACGGAGCGAGGATCAACCCTGTCATCATCCAGGATGCCGACTGCATGCTGATCCCGCTGAAGATTACCAATCCCGGGGGCGATGCCCAGTATGTCCCTGCACCGTGGGTCTATTACCCGCTGCTGCGCCCCTCGCAGGACCACCCCATAACACGTAACCTTAACAGGGTAAAAGCCGAGTTTGCCGGTACTCTGGATACCGTGGGCCGCGATCCGGCAATAAGAAAGAGTATACTCCTTACCACTTCAGGCGAAACCCGCACTGTCACGCCACCTGCATTGATATCACTCGGGGAGGCTGAGGAGAGAATGCCACCGGAGATGTTCAATGCCGGAGCGAAGAGCGTGGCAATACTGCTTGAAGGTACCTTCAGCTCAGTTTTTGAAAACAGGATGACGGAAAGTATCATAGGAGAGGAGGGAAGAAAGACGTTAATCCGCAGCCAGCCGACAAAGATGATAGTCATTGCCGACGGTGACATCATCCGTAATGAAGTCAGCTGGTCTGGAGGAGTACCGGAACCGTTAACCCTCGGGCTCGACAGGTATACGAAGCAGATCTTCGGGAACAAGGATTTTCTTGTAAATTGTATCAACTACCTGGTTGAAGATAACGGCCTGACGGAGATGAGATCAAGGGAGATAAAGCTGCGTCTTCTCGACCAGTCGAGGATCAGGAGCCAGAGACTGCTGTGGCAGCTGTTCAACACCATAGTCCCGGTGTTGCTGATTATCACTGCCGGAGTGGCTTATAACAGGCTCAAGCGGAGACATTACATGAGAGTGAAATAAATTTTTTTGAGGGAAAGATATTTTTTTGTAATATTGGTAAGCCGGTTCTCAAAGCGGACTGATCACTTAATCAGTGAATTGCAGAAATGAACGGGTGCAAAGTGATCTAACTTTAACAACTAACAGTATGAAATTTGTTGTATCAAGCACGGAACTTCTGGGTCATCTGCAGGCAATAAGCAGGGTGATCAGCACTAAGAATACACTGCCGATCCTCGATAACTTTCTGTTCAATATCAGTGGCAACGACCTGGAGATCACGGCCTCAGACCTTGAGTCGACCCTTATCACAAGGATGAGGCTTGACAACATCACCGGCAGTGGGACCATAGCCCTGCAGGCCAGGATATTGCTTGATACACTCAAGGAGTTCCCCGAGCAGCCGCTCACCTTTGACATCAACACTGACACCATGGCGGTGGTGATAAACTCCGAGAACGGCCGATTCAGCATCGTGGGCCAGAACGGCATTGACTTTCCCGTGCTGCCCGTGATCAAGGCTGAGAAGCGTTTCAGTTTCAACCTGCCTGCCGATGTTTTGCTGTCAGGAATCTCCAGAACACTGTTTGCCACTGCCGATGACGAGCTGCGTCCTGTGATGGGAGGTATTCTGGTTGAGGCATCGACCGAGAAGCTGACTTTCGTAGCCTCCGATGCACACAAGCTGGTGAGATACCAGAGGAGCGACGCAAGGGCTGAGAACAATGCCTCATTCATCCTTCCCAAGAAACCTGCTTCGCTCCTCAAGAATATACTGCCCCGGGAGAGCGGCATCGTCTCCGTGGAGTTTGATGACAGAAACGCCTTTTTCACTCTTTCTGACTACAAGGTGGTCTGCCGTCTTGTGGAAGGCAACTACCCGAATTACAACTCTGTCATCCCCAAGAGCAATCCGCGCAAGGTGCGTGTTGACAGGCTGGAACTGTACAATATACTCCGCAGGGTCTCCGTCTTCTCCAACCAGGCCAGCAACCTCGTGAAGCTTCAGTTAACCCCTAACCAGATAACTGTATCCGCACAGGATGTCGACTTCTCGATCTCAGCATACGAACGTTACAAGTGCCTCTATGAGGGTGACGACATGGAGATCGGATTCAAGTCTCTGTTTCTGATTGAGATTCTGTCGAACATAGCATCACAGGATGTCATCATTGAGCTTGCCGATCCGACAAGGGCAGGACTCTTCCTTCCGTCGGAGACAAGCAATGAGGATGAGGACCTTCTCATGCTCCTGATGCCAATGATGATCAACGCCTGAGAAAGGTTACGATATGGAACTTAACCTCAGAAAACCCCTGGTCGTCCTTGATCTCGAGACCACGGGAGTAAACATCGCTACTGATCGAATCGTGGAGTTTGCCGCTCTCAAGGTGTCACCGGGAGGAGCGGAAGAATGGATGACCATGAGACTCAATCCGGGCATCCCGATATCCCCGGAAGCAACACGCGTGCACGGGATCACCGATGCCGACGTGGCCGACGCCCCTCATTTCCGCGATGTGGCTCGTAAGATTGCCGCATTCCTTGCGGGTTGCGACCTTGCCGGCTTTAACTCCATGAAATTTGATATACCCATTCTCTGTGAGGAGTTCCTGAGAGTGAATGTCGATTTTGACCCTGCCCGCCACAAGTATGTTGACGTGCAGGTGATCTTCCACAAGAAGGAGCAGCGTACACTCAGCGCCGCATATAAGTTTTACTGTGACATGGAGCTGGAAAATGCACATAGCTCCAAAGCCGATACTGCAGCTACCTATGAGATACTGAAAGCACAGCTCGACAGATATCCTGACCTGGAGAATGACATCGAAAAGCTCGCGGCCTTCAGCGCCTTCAACAACAATGCTGATCTCGCGGGAAGAATCATCTTCAACGAAGGAGGCACAGAGGTGTTCAACTTCGGCAAGCACAGAGGCAAGCCGGTGGAGCAGGTTTTCAGGGAGGAGCCCTCTTACTACTCGTGGATGATGAATGGTGATTTCCCGCTTAACACCAAGCAGGTTATCACCGCGATCAAACTGCGCTCGTTCGGTAAAGCCTGACAGTCTCATGAAGATTATCTGCGTAGGACTGAACTACCGGCAGCATGCTGCCGAAATGAACCGTCCGGTGCCGGCTGAACCGATGATCTTTCTGAAGCCCGACTCGGCGATCCTGAAAAAGAATAAACCCTTCTTTATCCCTGATTTCTCTTCTGACGTGCAGTATGAGGCGGAGATAGTACTCCGCATCTCGAAGCTGGGTAAAGGCATTGCAGCAAAATATGCCGGCCGTTATGTTGACGCCCTGACGGTAGGCATAGATTTTACTGCCCGTGATCTGCAGAGCAGGTTCTCCAGCGAGGGACACCCGTGGGAGCTGTCAAAGACCTTTGACGGTTCGGCACCGCTGGGAACTTTCGTTCCGAAGGAGAAGTTTGCCGACATGAGGGATATAAGCTTCACCCTGGATATCAACGGCACCACGAGGCAGAGCGGCAATACCTCTGACCTGATTTTCTCTTTTGATGAGATAATATCTTATGTGTCAAGGTACTATACTCTAAAAACCGGTGATCTCATCTTCACGGGTACTCCCTCCGGCGTCGGACCGGTCTGCAGCGGTGACAACCTCGTCGCCAGACTGGAGGGTGAGACAGTGCTCGACTTCTTCGCCAGGTAATGTCAGTAGTGGTGACAGCTTTAGTGCCGGGCTGAAGGGTGATAGAGTGACTGATTTCTCTCGCGGGTAATATCAGTTGAGGCCGCTCATGATCCTTCCCACGGGATATAACCTGGTCCTCTTCTCAAGCTCTGACGCCGGGGTGTGCTGATAGAGCCACTGCAACTGTTTGACAGGGTCTGCAGCCAGTTCGGCATCTTCGCTGCGTGCTTTGTCATAGGCAGCCCTCAGCACCGGGTCACGATCGAGCAGCTCCTTGAGGTGACTCTCAAAGCCCCATACCGAGTACCAGTCCTGACCCTCAAGAAAAGAGTCAAAGAAGTTCCAGGCAAAGAAGCCCGATTCGCTCTGCGGCTCAAGCATAGTCACGATGTATTTGTTTGCCCTCTGGTTGAGAGGAATGATATAGTCCCCCTTGCAGTACTGCATCTCCTGTGTCACGGTCCGCAGCTTCACCCTGCTGTTGAAGTAGTGTCCCTGTGTTGCTCTCCTGGCGGGCTCATAACTGTCAATGTAATAAGTCTCAAGGGTGAGAGTGGTGTCATTCTGCAACTGGCGCATCTGCACACCATTGGCCAGTAGACGTTCAATGACCTCCTCCCAGGCAAAAGGCAGAATGTATGCTTCGGGTACACTGACCGTCACGGCCGGCTTGAAATAATTGTAGTACCTGATGGTGTCGCTATAGGGCCTGTCATGGTTGTATAAGCCTGTCTTGCGGCCTGTGATGGGAGAGGTGGCCTCCTCATACCTGTACCCGTGAAAGACTATCAGGTCCCACCGGGTAGAGTCCTGCTCCCAGTCGATCACATACTCCTTTGCCGAGAGTGTTCGCCTGTTGGCCTCCTGCCTCAGCCTGAGTATCTTTTTGCTGTTCTCTGCCGTGTATCTGACCAGCTCGCTGATAAACTGCAGTGTGCCCTCCACCCTCTGAGGGTAAGGTTTGTATACCAATGTTTCGGTCATGAAGCCGAAGGAGTTGAAGAGTGCGGAATAGCCCGTTGAGTAGTAGGCATTCTCATCGAACCCGATGATTGCCTTTATCTCACCTCTCTCCGTATACTGCACATAGGGTACGATCTCATTGTTGTGCCTTGTGATCATACTGCCGTAGAGACCCGGCAGCATCTCGTTGCGGTAGAACTGCTCCATCTCGGGATGCATCTTCTCGGGCTGCGTGGCAATGAGGGTAACCGTAAACTGGTGGTCAGACCCATTGGTGGTGTGTGTATCAAGGAAGACATCGGGATCGAGATAGCGGTATATCTCCGCAAAAGCCCGCGCATCACGGGAGTCCTGTTTGGCAAAGTCACGGTTCAGATCCAGAAACCGGTTGTTGCGCCTGGCTCCCTTCTCCTCGGGGCCGTTCTGGTTGATACGCCAGTATGGACTCCTGGCAAGGGTGCCACCGATATTATATACCGGTATTATTGCGACAACACAGTTGCTGAGGTATCTCTTCATGCCGTTGCGGTCAGACAGGATATCGGCAGCAAACTGTGCACTGGCATCAATGCCTTCGGGCTCCCCCGCATGGATAGCGTTGTTGATGAGTACAATACTCTTTCCCTTTCTGCGTATCTCCTGCGGATCAAAGACCCTGTCGCCCGATATGATGAACAGGTGAAGCGGTCTGCCTGCATCTGTCATGCCCATCTCCAGGAGGGTCGCCTCAGGCCAGATGCTGTCAAGCCCGGCATAGAAGCTGATGGCCTCATCATATGTCAGGCTCTGGTTCTCAATATATCTCAGCCGGGGCAGTGCCGTCTGCTCCTGCGCCACCAGCGGGGCTGCAAGCATTATCAGAAGAAGGGTAAGAGCAAGGGTGGTTTTCATCATTAACAATGTTCTATTCAATTTCGGGATATAAAAAAAGCAAAAGTAAGGACTTTTGCTTTCTGTGGTTTCTTATGCCTGGTGAATCAGTGTGACAGCATGCTCTCTGCAAGGTCAAGTACTGTTGTGTCTTCTATAGCGACAATACCCCCCTCGGGCCCTTTCTCAATGTGGATCCCGGCACTCTGCCCACGGTCAAAGTTCCAGCCTCCGAAGTAGTTCCTGACGGTCTCCTCCGACATGTCGAGCTTGTCGGCTATCTTTCTGATACTACCGTCAGGCAGCTGGTCCTTGATCCTCCTCAGTTGTGAAAAAGTAATAGTTCGTGCCATGTTTATCTACTGAATAGGTTTCTTCAAAGATACTAATAAAATCCGGAAAAGAATACTTGAGAATCTCTTTAAGCTTATTTTAACATTTTATGTTTCAACAGATTGAACATCACGGATGATATATACGTCATAATCACCAAGATATACAAATCCTGCCTGCTTGTAGAGCTTTATGGCTTTCTTGTTGCTCCTGTGAACCTCCAGTTTAACCTGGCACTTCTTCTCTTTCACCACCTTCAGTGTCTCCTTCAGCAGGAGGTGGGAGAGGCCCCTTCCCTGGTGGCGTGGGGTTATTCCGAAGTGATGCAGATGCAGTCGCCTGCCGTCGTATGTCATCCATGAGGTGCCTATTATTTCTTTTCCCGGGCCTTCGCACATCACCAGCATGACTCCGCCGATCTCAATGCTGCGCTCCACCGCAGCCTCATCATCGCCCCGTTCAGGCCTGCTCAGTCCCGTGGCTGTCCATATCTCCATGATGGAGGGGAAGTCACCTCTTTGATAGTGTCTGACGGTAATTTCATCCATCGCTTCAGGCTTTGCCTGCTTCGACAACATAGAGCTGACCCTGTTCCTCTCTCCTGACAGTGATGGCTGCACCCCTGGCAATAAAGCCCGTCTCTGCGACAGCCGTATAGACGTCACCGTCGATCATCACCTTGCCTGACGGCCGGAGGACGGTATGGGCTGTGCCACTGCTGCCCACCAGCGAATGAAGCTTTACCTTGTCGAAGCTGACAAAGCCGTCGGCCTGGTTCACCGAGGTCTCCAGGGCCAGGCTGCCGAAGAGCCTGTTGGGAGCAAAGAGCTTTCTGGAGAGCCAGAGCGACAGGAAGAATGAGAGAAATGCAGCCAGTACCACAATTGCAAAGGCTGCCAGCACCTCCCTGATGCCGTCCGTCGAGGGTCCGAACCTGAACACAATCTTGTCTATCATGACAAAGGCCAGTCCGGTGACTATGCCTATCACCCCCAGAACGCCGGTGACCCCGAAGCCCGGAAAGGCGAATATCTCAAGCAGTACCAGTATGATGCCCAGGATAAAGATGATGAGATGCCAGTTGTCCGCGGCGCCCTCAAGATACATCGGGGCGAAATAGAGCAGGGCGGCCACCGCTGCAATAGCAAGCGGAAAGCCCACACCGGGCGACTGCAGTTCGAAGTAAATGCCTCCTATGATAAGCATGATGAGAAGTCCGGATACAACAGGGTTTACAAGAAACATTATTATCCTGTCCACAGCCGAGAGCTTCAGCTCTTTAATATTGAAGTGCTTGATGCCGGCCAGCTCCATCACCTGCTCGATATTCCCGGCCTCTCCCTCGCAGAAGCCGTACTTTATGGCTTCCAGCGCCGTGAAGGTCAGTACCTGCCCGGTGTCAACGATGCTCTTCAGCACTATCGAGGGGTCAACCATCGCCTGGGCTATCTCCGGATCACGGTGCCATACCCATGTCGTATCCCCGTCCTTCACTACCGGCTTTTTGCCGTGTGCCTCAGCCGTGGCTCTCATCATTCCGCGCATGAACGACTGGTACTTGTCGGGCATCTTCTGCCCTGCCTGGTCAACCACGGTGGCGGCGCCGATGCTGGCGCCCGGCCTCATGTAGATGCTGTCAGCAGCGATGGCGATCAGGGCGCCGGCGGAGATGGCCTGATTGTCAATGAATACCAGCACCGGAATACGGTGGTTTAAAATCAGCGTGCGCATGGAATCGGCAATATCGACCTGACCACCGTATGTGTTCATATGCAGAAGTATGAAGTCGGCATTGAGCGAATCAGCCTCAACAAAACTCCTCTTGACGCTGCGCCACAGCGGCGCCGCTATCATCTTGTCTATCTTAACCTTGTATACCAGTGCGGTTGTATCCGGCCCCGACTGTGCCCTCAAGCCTGTTGAAGCGGCATAGGCAATTAACAGCAGGAGGGTGACTGTGACAGTAATTCTCTTCATGGATTTAGCTTTAATTCTTTAATGAAAGCGATAAATGTGGTCAGTGCCTCGCGCTTCCGGTCGTCGAGCCTGTAGTCAATATTGTTGTTCAGATAGTAGATGACCTCTTCCGGCGTTGCCGACGAGTCTTTATCCAGCAGGGATACAGCTTCATTCCTGCGCTCCAGGCCCTCACTGAGGGCTTTGTTGAAAAGTGCGGTGAACTCTTCAGGCAGTTTCTTTACAGAGACCCAGCATGCAAAGACAAAGGGCAGTCCTGTGAACCTCTTCCATTCAAGACCCAGGTCAAGCCTCAGGGAGAAGAAACGTGCATATTCAAAACAGCGGTCGCCGATCATGACGGCTCCCTCACCCGCTGCCATGGCCCTGATATCAAATGATTCATCCGTGGGTCTCCACTCAAACTCGCGGTTCCAGAACCGCGCTGCCAGGATACGGCAGAGAGTGACGGAGCTCCTCGACCGGAAGTCGAGATGAATTACGCTGATCTGCTCAAAGGGGGTGTTGCTCACAAGCAGCACGGTGCGTACCTCGCCGTTGGTGCTCAGGCAGTAGTCACCGATAAGATGATACTCTTCCATGGAAGCAAGCATCGCAACAGGTATCAGACCGAGGTCAGTCTCGCCGGCAATGAGACTGTCAGCACATTCAGAAGGGTGGCATACACCCAGGTCGATCGCGGACGATACCTCACCATCGCGAAGGCCTATCATGAACGGATAACTGTTGATGTACCTTACAGCCGAAACCCTTACTTTTTCCATCCCGTTTTACCCCTCTGCAGAGAAATACAAAGGTTCAATTTTTTTACACCAGTACAAAATAGTATTTTTGTTTTTTGATTCTTACATTTACTTAGGGTGAGGAAACAGTAATATGGACCGTTTGAAGGCTATTTCACCGGTTGACGGCCGCTACGGTGAGCGGGTTACGGAGCTGATCCCGTTTTTCTCTGAATTCGGGCTCATACGCTACCGGATAATGGTGGAGGCGGAGTATTTCATAGCACTGTCGCAGGCGTCCCTGCCTCAGTTTGAGGGCTTTCCCGAAGATAAAGGGCATCAGCTGATATCGCTCTTCCGTGATTTTACCCTTGCCGATGCCGCCTCCGTAAAGGAGAAGGAGAGGGTCACAAACCATGACGTCAAGGCCGTTGAGTACTTCGTGAAGGAGAAGGCTGTTGCACTGGGACTGGGACGCTGGGCTGAGTTTGTCCATTTCGGCCTTACATCGCAGGATATCAATAACACCGCAGTCCCGATGGCTGTAAGAGACGCTATGAGGGAGGTGATGATACCTGCACTTGTATCCGTGCGCGATGCCCTTGAATCCCTGTCCGCCGACTGGGATGAGATTCCGATGCTGGCGCGCACGCATGGACAGCCGGCAACACCGACAAGGCTGGGAAAGGAGATAGCGGTCTTCAGGGAGAGGCTCGATGATGAGATGGTCACACTTATGACTGCCAGGTACAGTGGTAAGTTCGGCGGCGCAACCGGAAACCTCAATGCCCACAGGGTCGCCTACCCCTCCGTTGACTGGGTTGGCTTTGCCGACAGCTTCCTCAATGAGCGGCTTGGACTGGAACGACAGAAGACAACGACGCAGATAGAGCATTATGACGGGCTGGCAGCACTGTTCGACAGCCTCAGACGTATTAACACCATACTTACAGATCTCTGCAGGGATGTCTGGAGCTACATCTCCCTGGACTATTTCAAGCAGACCATCGTCAGCGGTGAGGTTGGCTCCTCTGCAATGCCGCATAAGGTCAATCCCATCGACTTTGAAAACGGTGAGGGTAACCTGGGGGTGGCATCCGCGCTGTTCAGCCACCTCTCGGCCACACTGCCTGTCTCCAGGCTGCAGCGCGACCTTACCGACTCAACTGTGATACGCAATGTGGGCGTCGCCATGGCTCATTCACTGATAGCATGGAAATCGATAAAGAAGGGACTCTCAAAGCTTATTGTCAACCGTGACCGGATCAGCAGCGACCTTGAAGAGCACTGGGTGGTGGTGGCCGAAGCCCTGCAGACCATACTGCGGAGGGAGGGATATCCCAAACCCTACGAAGTTCTGATGGCACTCACCAGGACCAATGAAAAGATCACAGGGGAGACTATCCGGTCATTCATTGACAGCCTGGATGTGAGTCAAGCCCTGAAGGAAGAGATGAAGGCAGTCACTCCGTTCAACTACACCGGTTTCTGAGACGAGGGCATGAAGAGCGTAAGGATCCTTCTGCAGTACCTCAGACCATACAAATGGCTTGCGGTTCAGAATATGGCCTACAATATTCTGAGTGCTTTCTTTGCACTTTTCACCTTCACCCTGATAGTGCCCTTCCTTCAGATATTGTTCAACAGGGTGGCTGATGCCGCCCATCCCGGTGCCTTCACCTTCTCTATGCGCTACCTGAACGACTGGGCCAACTGGTTCTTCTCATCATCCATAGAAAAGTACGGGGAGATGAGGACACTGCTGGTGGTTCTCATTATCTTTGCCGTCGCCAGTTTCGCCAAGAACCTGCTGGTCTTCCTGGCCAACAACTGCATGGCCAGTCTCAGGGCATTCACTGTCAGGGATGTACGCAAGAAGATATACGACAAGATACTGAGGTTGCCGCTCTCATATTTCTCCGAGGCTCGCAAGGGAGACATTATGACCAGGGTATCCAATGATGTCCAGGAGATAGAGATCTCCGTGATGTCATCCCTCTCCATGCTTTTCCGCGATCCGTTTACAGTGATCATCTTCGTGGTCTACCTGGTGATCACCAGCCCGCAGCTCACCATCTTCGCCATGGTGCTGCTGCCGTTGAGCGGATGGGCAATAGCCCGCATCAGCCGTACGCTGAAGAGCGCCTCGTTCAAGGGACAGCAGGCACTGGGCAGGTTGCTGTCGATAGTGGAGGAGACGCTGACAGGACTGCGCATAATAAAGGGGTTCAACGCTGAGGAGAAGATGTCAGGGCAATTCCGGACAGCCAATGAAAAATATGCACGTATCTTTCGCAGGGTGATCAGAAAGGCATACCTGGCTCACCCGGTGAGTGAGTTCCTTGCAACCTTGGTACTGCTGATAGTGCTCTACTACGGAGGTATGCTGGCACTGAAGGGCGCAGGTAACCTCTCGCCCGACAGGCTCATCGCCTTTGTGGTGGTCTTTTCACAGATCATCCAGCCGGCCAAGGCCATCTCCACTGCCTGGTTCAACATACAGAGGGGCATGGCTTCCATCGACAGGGTCAACCAGGTCATTTACGCCAGCGAAACAATAACGGAGAAACCGGACGCCATTAGGATCAGCGAGTTCAGGGAGAGCATCGAGTTCAGGAATGTCTGGTTTGCCTATGACCATGAGCCGGTGCTGAGGGATGTCTCCCTCACCATAAAAAAGGGACAAACGGTGGCGGTCGTGGGTCGTTCCGGCGGTGGCAAGTCGACCCTGGTAGACCTGATACCTCGGTTCATCGATCCTGACAGGGGAGCGGTGCTGGTAGACGGCATCGACGTGCGGGATCTTAACATCAAGGACCTCAGAAGCCTGATGGGTATTGTCAACCAGCAGGCTATACTGTTCAATGACACCTTTCACAATAACATTGCCTTTGCCATCAACGGTGAGGCTGACATTCCGAGTGTCGTCAGGGCAGCAACCATAGCCAATGCTCACGATTTTATCAGCGAATCGCCGGAAGGGTATCAGTACACGGTGGGCGAGGGAGGCAACAGGCTCAGCGGCGGCCAGCGGCAGAGGATCAGCATCGCCAGGGCCATCATTGCCAACCCGCCGATACTCATACTTGACGAGGCTACCTCTGCCCTCGACACCGAGTCGGAGCGCCTGGTGCAGGATGCCATGCTTAAGCTGATGCAGAACCGCACGTCGGTGGTGATAGCGCACCGCCTCTCCACCGTCCAGGATGCCGATGTGATAGTGGTGGTGGAGGAGGGACGCATAGCCGAATGTGGCACCCACGAGGAGCTGATAAAAAATCCTGACAGCATCTACAGGAAGCTGTATGAGATGCAATCGTTTTAGGATTTGCGAATTTGGATTTGCGATTTGCGAATTTTCTGCAACGTTTGTTATTGAAAACGAGTCCTTAGGAACAAAATCCCAGAGAATTTGTTATCTTGGAGATTATCCCTGAACCAATAAGAACGACAATGGATACAAAAAGCACCACAGACATTCTCAAGGAAGCTATCCTGCTGGAGCATCGCGGCAGGGCATTCTATTCAGACGTTGCGGCGCGTACGGAGAGCGAGGCCGTAAATAGGATATTTAGCATGATAGCGGAAGAGGAGGGGGAGCATATCCGCTTTCTTTCAGAGCAGTTTAAAAACTATCAGAAGAATAGCATATTCCTGGATGTCACTTTACAGACTGGTAATGCTTCCGATGAGGTATCACTTAAGGTACTCACGGAGGAGATAAAGAGCCAGATCAGCGCTGCAGGTTTTGAAGCCGCGGCCATCAGCGCAGCAATGGACTTTGAGGCGAAGGCTGTGGATCTCTATTCCTCGAGGGCAGAGACCGCTGCTGACCCCAACGAAAAAGCACTATACCAGATGCTGGCCGACTGGGAGAGGGGGCACCACAAGTGGTTGATGAGGATCGACAAGGAGTTGAGGGAGCAGGTTTGGTACGACAATAACTTCTGGCCTTTCTAG
>WOYX01000030.1:0-2443 GCA_011620595.1 Bacteroidales bacterium
TCAATATATTTTTCATTTCTTATATGGTTGTATGTTTCGTAAAATTGGCTACAACTTGTTTATATGTGTACGAAAGGTATGCATATTTTGCTAAAGAGGGTGTTATTGTGGAGATAACATTGTATGATATATCCAAAGATTGATACCGGATATGTGAAATGCAAATGCATAATCTTGCCCGAATAGGTAATTTTCTCGCCAGTAAGCCTACTGACCTGGAATCAACATGTGCTCAAGATTAATCTGGAATAACAAAACGTGACTGTTTCTCTTTTTCTAAAGTGAATGAGCAGTTTCAGGACAATGAACTCCAGAAAGAATGGCTTTTATTAAACTGCAGGTTTGAAGATGCATACTTACAAAGGTTGCTATTCAAGGTTATTGAAGCTGCGCTCGTGCTTCAGGTTAAACCTTGTTATGCTCCCGTTCTTTCTATATCCCAGATCCTGGTCCTGTTTTCTGGCTGCTTCTTGTTAAAACTCAATTGGAATTCTGATCCCTGACATTGATCAGATCCTATAAAACCACTCGTTTACAGTAATTCCAGTGTAACAAAATAAGCACAGTGATCCGATGCAACAGAATCCTGAATGACCTCTGAGGAGATGACCCTCCACCTGCCTGCCGGCCTGAACATCACATAATCAATCTTTTTGACAGGATTACCTGAAGGATAGGTGGGAGCGGGACTCTCCCTGTCGTAGGCAGAACCCCAAAGCTCCTCAAGTATACTGATGGGAACACTGCCCGGCTCAGCATTCAAATCGCCCGCAAGTATGGAAGGATACCGCATATCCGTGAACTCTTCGTTGATCTGCTCCACCTGCAAAATCCTGTCAGTGTCATCGGTAACGTGATCCAAATGTGTCCCAATAAAGGCTATGGTGTCCCCTGACGGCAAAACAGTGATAACCTCCAACGCCGCCCTGGGCTCCCGACCGTCAGTGAACGGCAACGGAATATTCCTCGTGCGGATAAAACTGTGACGCGACAATACTGCCTCACCATACTCCCCTCCGTCATACTCCATGGCCCTGCCAAATATAGACGCCATCTTTAACCTCCAACCTAACTCTGTAGCAATATCATACCCACGTGCACGCTGCGTCCTGAAATCTACCTCCTGCAACGCTACAAAATCCGGATCAGTCCTGCCTATCACACTGGCTATATAGCCAAGATCAAAATCTCCCTTCATCGTTGCCCCGTGATAAATATTGAAGGTTAATATCCTTAATGCCTGTGCGCTACTGTCATTCTGAATTCGCTTTGCGTCTGCTACCGCCTTAACCGGCTGCTGAAGCGGAACCCGGCCACCAGGCTGAGCCCACCCGGAAGACCAGGTGGTAAGCATAGCTAAAATCAGCGCACTGGTGAAACTAAATCTGTCTTTCATAAGCTGCATTATTTGATTTGGCCTTCTCCTATAAATCGTCAAAAGGACTCCTGATCTTCTGAATGCTCTTCTCAGTAACATGAGTGTAAATCTCCGTCGTTTTGCTGCTCTTGTGCCCCAACAACTCCTGGATGTACCTCAAATCTGTTCCGGCTTCCAGAAGATGAGTGGCATAGGAGTGACGTAAACCGTGAAGAGTGATATCCTTCTTTATCCCCGCCTTCTGACATGCCATCCTGAAAACCTTCTCTACACTCGTGGCACTGTAAGGCGCTCCCTGCCGCTGCCCCTCAAAAATAAACATAACCGGCTTGTACCTGGCAATATAATCCTTTATCTGTTCCGCCAGCCTGGCTGAAAGGGGCACAATCCTATCCTTAAAGCCCTTTGACTGTCTGACGGTCAGTAGCATACGGTCATAATCAATATCATCTGGCTCAAGCATAATCACCTCACTGCGCCTTAAGCCGCAACCGTAAATGATGCTCAACACCAACCTGTGCTTATCATTCACCGGGGCAGAGAGTATTCTTTTAACCTCCTCCTTACTCAATACATTGGGTAGCCTGTGACGGGTACGCGGACGGGTGAAAACACCCGGATCAATAACCTCCCGGCATATCTCCCTGTAAAACTTTTTGACCGCACTTATTAGTTGATTCTGATATGAATAGCTCAACCCGCGGGGTAGAATATACTCTTTGACCATCGCAACAAGGTCATCGGCATCGCACTCAGAAGCCTCCTTCGGAGATACAAAACGAAGAAATGACTCCATCATCGTAGTGTACGTCCTGACTGTGTTCGGGGGATACCTGTGCGACTCAAGCCAGACGCGATACCTGTTAAGATCCTCTTCTGACCTCCGGCTGAGTATACCCAACTTCTGACCTGGCCCTCGTCCCAATCCCTGAACTGACTTCTGTGCGGGCTCCTGAGCATCTCCCTGAGCCGGCCGCTGAACCCGCCTCACGACTGATCCCTGATATGGTTCCTGATCCTGGCCCCGGACCGATCCTTGATCTGGGCCCTGAGCCGGCCGCTGAA
>WOYX01000030.1:2543-3242 GCA_011620595.1 Bacteroidales bacterium
CCCGCCTCACGACTGATCCATGATATGGTTCCTGATCCTGCCCCCGGACCGATCCTTGATCTGGGCCCTGAACCGGCCGCTGAACCCGCCTCACGACTGATCCATGATATGGTTCCTGATCCTGCCCCCGGACCGATCCCTGATCCGACCCTTTAACCGGCGGCGGAATCCTCCTTCGAATTGTTACCTGAGCCAGATTGGGACCCTGGTTGACATCGGTTGTGGTCTCTGATTCCCTTCCTCTGCCTGTTTCGTTATAGGATGGCCCGGAAAAGGGCTTTGCTGAAAGCTCCCGGATCCGGGTTTCCTCCCTCTTGCTCCTGACCTTCTCAATAAGCGCCTCCCGCTTCAGAGCCGAATAATCAATATATGCTGTTTTTCGGAATCTTTCAAGCAGAAAACCGATGATATCCTTCTGGTCAGGGATATGCCAGGCAAGTAACCTTTTGCTCCATCCGGCTCCGGGAATCTGCCTGACAATTGAAATTAACTCCTCATCATTGGCAAAAGCGAGGACAATACGACTTCCACTGTCGTACGTGACCCTTGTGGCGGTGATTGTTTTCATAATGTGCAGCGAGTTTATTGTTCATGTCATTATAATCCGGCAGTGTTGAGAATATTCTTAAAAGCAAAAAGGGTTGG
Organism: Bacteroidales bacterium; assembly: GCA_011620595.1. Taxonomy (GTDB): domain Bacteria; phylum Bacteroidota; class Bacteroidia; order Bacteroidales; family VadinHA17; genus SR-FBR-E99. Next base: position 3,189 of record WOYX01000030.1, read on the forward strand.
CAGTAGGGGAGAACCGAAGGGTTCGCACCGACTCCTGAACCGTGGCGACTTGTT
>WOYX01000030.1:3342-6917 GCA_011620595.1 Bacteroidales bacterium
AAACGGGGTTGATAAACGGGGTTGATAAACGGGGTTGATAAACGGGGTTGATAAACGGGGTTGATAAAGCTCAAGTGTGCATGGTGATCGCCAAAAATCGATCCAAAATTGCTTTCTTGCCTTCCAGATAATTGCGTCCTGATAACTGGGTCATGAATGCAGGGCATCCAAATGACGGAAAGTGCCTTTATAAGAAGTGAACCATCTCTCGGGAGCAACCGGTAACTAAGGCTGTATCGATCACTGCAGGGGTGTTGCTATAACTTCTCAGCTTCCCTCACCTCAGTAACCAGCATGCCACCCCTGACAGTAGCCTCAAACACTATCCCGATACTGAGCAAAACAATGTTCTTGACAATATACTGACCCACAAGAGTAAAGGAAATGGGAAAAAGATGAAAGACTTCGCCGGGAAACAGGAATATGGGCATAAAGGTGCCCGGCATTTGCAAATAGAGCAACAACAGCGTCTCGCGCAGAAAGATCTTGAATATCAAACCGATGTCAATCAACACCGCCCATGTGGCAAGATCATAAACTATGACTTTGTAGGAAATAAACCCAAAAGTCATCGGCTTGATCGTCCTGACAGCTATATCGCCGGCAGGACTGAGTCCTTCAAAAGATTATGAAAACCAAACCAGAAAAAAATACCAGTGCTCAAACGAAGCAACATCACCCCGTTGGATGTCAGCCAACGGGTAACAGTTATATCAACTTTGTGAAATGTTTCACCTCTTAAATTCATACTTCAGTAGTTGTGGTGCCAAAGCGCCAATGCACGAAATTATACACTTGAGGTACTTCAGCTACGGTAGACATCTACGATGGTAAAAAGGCCAGGATATTAATTTTCAATAATTACTGATAAAACACCCAAAGAAACAGGTTGTTCATCTTTTCACACAAGAATTCTGCCCGTAAATTTATTGGCAATCCGACGCCAGTTATGAACCTGTCCTGGTCAGCCGGCATCGGTGTCACCTGCCTCAGGACTGTACCTGCGCATGGAGTCGGAGTCAGCCTCACGCATACTATCGGAAGAGCCCTCTCTGAGCGACTCTGAACTGCCCTCTCTGAGCGACTCCGAACTGCCGTCACGCATCTTTTCAGATTCACTTTCACGCATTTTCCCTGAATCGCGTTCTCTCTGTGTCTCCGAATTGCCGTCACGCAGGCTGCCGGAGTCACCCTCTCGCATTGAGCCGGAGTCGCTCTCCCTCAATGATTCTGAATCAGCAGTAGTCTTCATGGCTAACAGTTATAGGAATTGGAATGCACCTGCTTGAAGAATGTCTGACTTGAAGAGCTGAAAATTCCGGGTTCATGGAGCGCCATTCTGCAACTGAATTAAGTATTATCTGCATGAACGAAACTTGCATGAGTAAAATTCACAAAAGAAGATGATAATTATAATTCATGCAGGTCCCATTCTACCATTGAAACCATAATCAGATAATCTAATGAAACTTGCATGAGCAACACTTCACTGAAAATGAATATTATAAATCACTCATGTTTCGTTCGACCAATGAAATCATAGAAAAATAATCGAATGAAAAATTGAGTTAACTAATGCCTGCCTGAAGTGGAGGCAGCAACTGCAGCTGTAATGCTTGCAAAGACTGCAGTCCGTACCTGGCTGACTGTTTGAGCCACAGCGTCGGAAACCGGATGCTCCCTCGCCATCCTTTTCAACTGCGACCTGACCTGTTTCAGTTCATCACGGTCAGTAGCCACTATCCTCTGCATCCTGCATGCCGCAACCATTAAGGCAAGGTGGAGATTTTCTCCCGGGACACCACGGTAGGTCATGATCTCACTCCTCAGCTGATGAATCAGGTTGCTGCGGGTGTAGCTCTCAAGCAGATATGATTTCCTGTAGGGAATCAAACCAAGGAATTTCTTCTCCTCAATGCGCAATAGTCGCTTACCTGCAAGCCCTTTCAATAGTTGCAAAAGATATCTGTTGTAACGTGCTCCCAACTTCCTGTTCCAGTATTCAGCCTTTCGGGGCATCCGGGATTGGGACATCAGAGCGTCAATCTCCTGCAGGAGCGGGTCTGTCGTTGGTCTTGATCTCTTCAGACTGAGCTTTGTGCCATCTGTCCCGATGCGGTCTGAAATTGTCAGATCAGGGAGGATGGCACCCGCAAGACCATACTGCAGATAGGTCGACGGAATTATAAACCTCCCTCTTTCAGGATGATGGGCAATTAACAAGAACTTTTCTGCAATGCTTAGACCTCTCTCGGACATGTTGCTTTATTTTGATGTTATACTCAGTTGGATGAACAGATGCCGACACGACCCGGGCTGCCCGGAACAGGACTGGAGAGTACAGCACAGGGCCGGTCATGCCCGGCCGGGGAAATCAGCCTTTAACAAACTACCTCATAAGAACAGAAATGGCTTCATCAACCGAGGAGAGGAAGTTGACACTCCTGCCACGGTTGCTCTCACGGATGAAATCACGCCAGCTTTTGCCGGACAGGTGTGTGAAGTCACCCACAATGGCAAGACGCATCCTGTAGTTTGAGAATTTCTGAAGGATCTCACCGGCTATACCGGTGTTGAGATCAAAGAACTCTTGGCTGAAGCCGTCAGAATGAATAATGATGCCACCACAATCATGGTAGCTGACCTCGCCCATGATGTCAAGAATATCACCGGTGGAAGATATACTGACGGATCCCTTCTCTATTTCGGCAATCTTGGCCGAGGATACCGATTGTATAGACTTATGCATTTTAGTCTTCGGTCTGAAATGGGTAAGAGTTTGATTGACAGAGTTTTATTATTTTTGATGTAAATGCGATGATTCACATCTTTTTGTCACAGGTAAAAACACTTCGTACCGTCAGTCACAGTGAAAATTTCTTTCCGGATTGATCTACCACGACTTTCACAGACTGACAGAATAGAACATAATCGCAAACATGGAAATTTAGCATCTTTTTGCGATTATAACAAGCAAAGGGGGATAATTATTCTCTTTTGTCGATGTAAGCAAGCGGAGGGGGAAGAAATATTCCCAGATATCGATGCAAGCAAACGGAGGGGGAAGAAATATTCCCAGATATCGATGCAAGCAAACGGAGAGGGGAGAAATATTCCCCTCTATCGACTAAAGCAAGCGGAGAGGGGAGAAATATTCCCAGATATCGAAACAAGCAAGCGGAGGGGGAAGAAATATTCCCAGATATCGAAGCAAGCAAGCGGAGGGGGAAGAAATATTCCCAGATATCGAAACAAGCAAACGGAGGGGTATGGATTACTCCCCGATGCAAATTCAATATGCCGCATTAAAACAGTCCCGGCTTTGACGGTGTGCACGATCTGATCTGCCATTCGAAACAATCCGGCGCACCTGATCTGATTCTGATGTTCATGCGGCACATTGCGACGCATACTGTCTGAAGTTGCCATTCGAAACAATCCGGCGCACCTGATCTGATTCTGATGTTCATGCGGCACATTGCGACGCATACTGTCTGAAGTTTTATATTCGGAACATTATGATACACCCGGCCTGATGCTGTTTTCTCGGCACACTGCGATACACCCGGCCTGAT
>WOYX01000030.1:7017-18489 GCA_011620595.1 Bacteroidales bacterium
GGTACTTGTCTTATCGAGACTATCGGGAAGCCTCCGGTGACATATGCGATACACCCGGCCTGATGCTGTTTTCTCGACACACTGCGATACACCCGGCCTGATGCTGTTTTCTCGGCACACTGCGATACACCCGGCCTGATGCTCTCCGTGCTGGCTGAAGCGATGCATGCAGACCTTATGAATGCACACCGGGGCTGACACCAGGCACCAAGGCTGATTCGATGCACTCGGGTACTTGTCTTATCGAGACTATCGGGAAGCCTCCGGTGACATATGCGATACACCTGGTCTGATGTTGTTCAGGCGGGTGATGCGAAGCATAAAGGCTTTTCATATAGAGCCAGGGCCTATGCGAAGCACCAGGGTTACTATTGAACGCCCGTATCTTGCCAGGCGCAGATATTTTATAGCAGTGGAATGATCTCCTTCGGACCTGGCAGTAAGGAGGGCTGCTGTCAGCCTCTCAACACGAACTTATACCAGTCCGGCAAAACCCATAAATGCCAACGCCAGGATGCCCGCAGTGACAAGCGCTATCGGCGCTCCCTTCATCCCTGAAGGTACATCTACAAGCTCAAGCTGCTCACGTATCCCGGCCAGGATCACCAGCGCCAGACCAAAACCAATGGCTGTGGCAGCCCCGTAGACAATACCCTCAACAAGATTGTAATCCTTCTTGATCACAAGTATCGCTACACCAAGCACGGCACAGTTGGTTGTTATCAAGGGAAGAAAGATACCCAAAGCCTGGTAAAGAGGCTGGCTGATCTTCTTTAGAATGATCTCAACCATTTGTACCAGTGAGGCTATCACCAATATGTAGGCAATGGTCTGCATGAACCCGATACCGAGCGGTATCAGAACATAGGTGTAAATAAGGTAAGTCACCATGGTGGCCAGCACCATCACAAAGGTGACGGCACCTGACATGCCAATGGCAGTGCTCACCTTGTTCGACACACCCAGGAAGGGACAGACACCCAGAAACTGAGCCAGAACTATGTTGTTGACCAGTATCGCGGATATTATAAGCAGTATGAAATCCATGGCTCTCTTCCTTATGCTTTGTTGATCTTTTTGACAATAGCAATCATGTATCCCAGGGCAATGAATGCTCCCGGTGCAAGTATGAACACCAGTATGCCGTCGCCGGAGATGAATTTAAATCCGCCAATGGCGCCGCTGCCCAGGATCTCCCTGATGGCGCCCAGTACACCCAGCGCCGTGGTGAAACCCAATCCCATCCCGGCACCGTCAACAACGGAAGACCATACAGTATTCTTGCTGGCAAAGGCCTCTGCACGTCCAAGCACAATACAGTTGACCACAATAAGGGGAATGAATATCCCCAGTGATTCATAAAGCGACGGAACATAGGCGTTCATCACCAGGTCAACAATCGTGACAAAGGTCGCAATAACTACAATGAAGGCCGGAATACGCACCTTATCTGGTATCAGGTTCTTCATCAGCGAGACCACCGTGTTTGAACCCAGCAGCACGAAAGTGGTTGCCAGTCCCATCCCAAGCCCGTTGATCATCGACGAGGTAGTGGCAAGGGTAGGGCAGGCCCCGAGAACCATCACCAGGATGGGGTTCTCCTTTATAAAACCCTTTGTAAAATTCTGTACCTGGTTCATTTCAGACCTCCTTTCTCAAATGTGTTGTACGCCCTCTGTACACCTTCACAGAAAGCCCTGGAACTGATCGTTGCAGCAGTAATGGCATCAACAGGCCCGCCATCCTTCCTGACCTTAAGGGGAAAATCCGCTGGATGCTTTCCCTTGAACTGATCCTTGAATTCGGGCTTCTCCGGCGTGCCTTCAGGTACCATCTTGGTGCCCAAACCCGGCGTCTCCTTATGCTCAAGAACAGAGATGTTATATATGGTGCCGTCAGGCAAAAAGCCTACCATGAAGCTTATATATCCGCTGAAACCGTTGTTGGTGTATGATTTGACAGCATAGCCCACGACCTCTTCACCGCTCCTGGCAGGATAGACCTCCAGTGAGTCTCCTTCACCCGTGGGCAGCATGAACATATCATCATTTGGGTTGTTGGTGAACTCAGGCACCACCTGCTTGATCGCATCCAGCTTCTTGTTGAGTGCAGTGAGCTCAATCGGCCCCTTGGTCATCTCATAAACGAAACCGAGAGCTGCAGACGCCCCCACAGAGATCAGCGTCAGCGAAAGCACCATATTCTTCAGTGATGATTGTATCTTAGCCATGCTTCACCTCCTTTCCAAACCTTTTCGGCTTAATATACATGTTCAGCAACGGCACGAAGGCGTTCATAATCAGTATTGCAAAGGAAACACCCTCGGGATAGGCCCCCCAGGTCCTTATCAGAACAGTGATAACTCCTATGCCGATGCCGTAGATTATCATACCCTTATGCGTCATGGGCGATGTGACATAGTCCGTAGCCATGAATATCGCACCAAGCATTATGCCTCCCGTCAGAAGATGGAAGCCCGGATCGGCATATTTTGTGGGATCTGCCAGCCACAGGATCCCGGTGAATAGCGCTACAGACACCAGTATTGAAACCGGAATGTGCCAGCTGATGATCTTCTTCCAGAGCAAGTAGATACCCCCGATGATCAATGCTGCGGCTGCGATCTCGCCCATCGAACCGCCCATATATCCGTAAAACAATTGCATGTGGGTTGGTACCTTCTCCATCAGCGATGCCACACTCTCCCCTGCCTTCACACCCTCGGACAGAACGCCGAGCGGTGTGGCTCCGGTGACCGCATCCAGATACCCTGTCCTGAAGCCCGATGGCACCGGCCAGCTGGTCATCTGCACCGGAAAGGAAATAAGCAGGAAGACCCTTCCTACCAAAGCCGGGTTGAACGGGTTGCTGCCCAGACCGCCGAAGGTCATCTTGGCCACCCCGATAGATATGATCGCTCCTATAATTATGATCCATATCGGAAGGTTGGAAGGTACATTGAACGCAAGCAAGAGCCCGGTAACAACGGCTGAGCCGTCGGACACTGAAGGCCTGGTCTTCAGGATGAACTTCTGTACCAGGTATTCAACCGCGACACACGAGACGACCGAGGTGAGCGTGACAATGATTGCTCCCATCCCGAAATAGTAAATGGAGGCCGCCAGCGCCGGGATAAGCGCTATTACCACGCCGTACATCAGCCTGCGGGTTGTCTCAGGAGTGCTGATATGCGGCGAAGGAGAGACATTAAGTATTTTGTTCATATCGCTTGTATGCTATTTCGTAACTCTTTCACGTGCCAAACGTATGACCGTCGACTTGCCAAGCCTGATATAGTCAAGCAAAGGCCTTTTGGCCGGACAGGTATAGGCACAGGCCCCGCACTCCATACAGTCGGTAATCTTTTCCTTCTCTGCCTTTTCCCACATGCCCTTTTCCGACAGGACTGATATCAGCCACGGTTCCAGGCCCATGGCACACGCCGAGGAACACTTGCCGCACCTGATGCATGGCAGCACCTCTGCACGGCGCGAGGCAGCAGCAGGGAAGAGGAGTATCCCTGAAGTGCCCTTGGTCACGGGCACGTCGGTAATAGCCAGAGCCTTGCCCATCATGGGCCCGCCGTTGACTACCTTGCCTGTGTCATCTGGCATGCCGCCCGCAGCCTCAATAAGAGCTGTCACCGGCGTGCCGATACGCACCAGGAAATTGCCGGGATTTGCAACCGACTTTCCTGTCACGGTGACCACCCTCTCAACAAGTGGCTTGTTCTTCTGAACAGCCTCATATACAGCAAAGGCAGTACCCACATTCTGCACTACAACACCCACATCTATCGGTAGCCCGCCGGACGGTACCTCTCTCCCGGTACATGCCTTGATAAGCTGCTTCTCACCACCCTGCGGATACTTCACCTTGAGAGGCTGTACCGTTATGCCCCTGAACTCCCTGGCCAGCTCTGTCAGATGACTTATCGCATCAGGCTTGTTTGCCTCTATGCCCACTACAGCCCTCTCTACCCCCAGGGCCTTCATGATGATTGTTGCCCCCGTCAGCACCTCGGCTCCCTTCTCCAGCATCAGCCTGTGGTCCGAGGTGAGGTAGGGCTCACACTCCGCCCCGTTGATGATGACCATGTCACAACTCTTGCCTGCAGGGACAGTCAGCTTGATATGGGTAGGAAAGGTGGCTCCTCCCATGCCCACAAGCCCGCACTGCCTGCATCGCTCAATGATCTCCTCACGGGTAAGGGTGATCTCCTTCTCCAGCGCGGTGCTGCGGTCAACTGTCGTAACCCATTCGTCTCCCTCAACATCAATGATCACCGCTGTCTGCTTGTACCCTGTAGTGTCAACTACCGTATCAATCTTACTGACCTTGCCTGAGACAGGTGAGTGGATGTTCGTGGAAACAAATCCTTTTGCCTCCGCGATGACCTGCCCGGCCAGCACCGCTGCTCCCTTCTCCACCACCGGTGTTGCCGGTGCTCCGATATGCTGTGAGACTGGTACCGTGACCTGCGGGGGAACGGGAAGGATAACTATCGGCTTGTCAGCTGTCAGCTTGTTCTCTGGCGGATGGATGCCGCCTTTCGGGAATGTCTTGAACACTTCTCTGGTTGTTTATAAGGTTATCCGATTGTCGGTTCGTTGCTGCTTCTCTCAGTTTTTGATGCTTTTGCTGGTTCTTTCCTTATTCTTTCAGTCGGTTGTTGCCTCCGCAGCCTCCGCCGGCTTCTGCTCCTTCACGGGAAAGCCGATCTCAAGTATTGCTAATGTAGGACACTCAGGCACACACTTGCGGCAGAGTTTGCATTTGTATGAATCGATGAAGGCCAGATTGTTCTCCATGGTGATGGCGTCATAGGGACATACCTTGACACACTTGCCGCACCCGATGCACGCCACCTTGCATGCCTTGCGGGCAGGACCGCCCTTGTCCTTGTTGACGCATGAGACATATATCTTGCGGTCTTTTTTGTTGCGCTTGCGCAGCTCGATGATGCTGCGCGGACATGCCTTCACACAAGCACCACAGGCAACACACTGGTCATCAAGGATCACGGGAAGCTCGGTCACCGGATTCATATACATGGCGTCAAACTTGCATGCTGAAACACAGTCGCCGCAGCCAAGACAACCATAATGGCATCCCGTGGTGCCTCCATAAAGCGAGTGGGCTATCCGGCAACTCATTGCCCCGTCATAATAAGATGTGCGTGCGGCGTTGTCGGGAGTGCCGTTGCAACGCACAACAGCTACCTCAGGTTCAACAGCCACTGGCTGACGGTCAAGAATCAGGGCAACCTTACCCATAGTGTCAGCGCCTCCTACAGGACAGTTAAGCCCCTCAAAGGAGGTCGACTTAACCAGAGCCTCGGCAAAGGCGCGACAGCCGGCATAGCCGCATCCGCCGCAGTTGGCGCCGGGCAGAGCCTCATTGACCAGATCGATGCGGGGGTCTTCAACAACCTTGAACTTCTGCGCCACAAAATAGAGTATAACCGCTGCCAGCAGACCAAGGACACTCAGCATTGCGATCGTCAGTAAAACAGTGGAACTCATCTGTCACTCCTTTATTTTGAATTCAAATCTTTCTTCTATTCTGCCTCTCAGCAACCAGATAACCGTATAGTATATCCCAAGTGCCACAAATGATAACAGCGCTGCAACAACCTCCCCGGCACCCGCTGCCGACAGCAGGGCAAAAGCTGCTATCAGCACAATAAACGGAATAATATATCCTATGGCCAGCGCACGGAAACCCTGCGACAACTGCATCACCACCGTGACACGGTCTCCCGGCTTGAGCGCGGCACCGCTTTTTACCGTAATGACCTTGGTGTCAGACTTACCTGGCGAACAGACAGATCGCGCCTGACAGCCGGCACAGGCCTCGGCAACGATGATCTCTACGTCCGCCGTGCCGTCGCCCGGTGCCTTCAAAACTATACCCTCATGTGTTACTGTCTCTCCCTGCGGCATCAATAGAATCTTGAGATGGCAATTTTAAGGAATTGCCGTGAAATATTACATAACAATAGTCATTATTTTGGTGAACCAACAGGATTTGCAAATTGCGATTTTCGATTCGCGAATTATAATTGGGACTGCCTGCTGCTTGTATCCCCCGAAGCCCTGGCGAAGATGGGCAACTGCCAACTGCGGACCGCGAACTGCGGACCGCGAACCGCGGACTGCGGACTGCGGACTGCGAACTGTGGACTGCGAACTGTGCACTGTGGACTGCAGACTGTGGACTGTGGACTGTGGACTGTGGACTGCAGACTGCCAACTGCCATCTGCGGACTGCGGACCTCGGACTGCGGACTGCGAACTGTGCACTGTGGACTGCGGACTGTGGAATGCTGACTGCCAACTGCCATCTGCGGACTGTGGACTGCGGACTGTGGAATGCTGACTGCCAACTGCCATCTGCGGACCGCCGACAGCGGACTGCGGACTGCGGATACGTCGCCTGCCGACTGGCATCCGCCAATTCCCTGCCCTCAGCTTATATCACTCCACGAATACTTCTTCCCGAAGAGCCGGCGAAGGTTGACTTTCAACAGATGATTGCCGCTGCCGGCCAGCTCGGGGTCATCGGCCAGGATCTCCGCAGCACGCGACCGCGCCAGGTTGAGTATCTGGCCGTCCTTGCCCAGGTCGGCAATCTTCAGATCAAATGCCATACCGCTCTGCTGTGTCCCTTCCAGGTCACCGGGACCGCGCATGCGGAGATCAGCCTCCGCAATCTCAAAGCCATCATTGGTGGCTATCATGGTGTTTATCCGCTCTGTTGCCTCAGCAGAGAGCTTTTGCGAGGTCATCAATATGCAGTACGACTGATCCGCGCCGCGGCCCACACGCCCACGCAACTGATGCAGCTGCGACAGCCCGAACCGCTCGGCACTCTCAATAACCATTACACTGGCGTTGGGAATGTCAACACCCACCTCTATCACAGTGGTGGCTACCATTATCTGAGCCTGACCGCGACGGAAAAGATCCATCGATATCTCCTTGTCGCGCGAGGTCATACGTCCGTGAACCACGCTTATACAGTACCGGGGAGGAGGGAAGGCCCGTGCCATACTCTCCAGACCGTCCTCGAGATCCTTGTAATCAAGTGTCTCTGACTCCCTGATCAGCGGATATACAACGTATATCTGCCTGCCGTCCTCTATCTGCCGGCGCATGAACCCGAACACCTTCTCACGCTCGGCATCCGTAAAGCTCATGGTCTTTACAGCCTTGCGCCCGGGAGGCATCTCATCAATCACCGAGACATCAAGGTCGCCGTAAAGAGTCATGGCCAGAGTACGGGGGATGGGCGTTGCCGTCATCACCAGCACATGCGGCGGACATTCGCTCTTCTGCCATAGCTTCGCCCTCTGCGCCACCCCGAAACGGTGCTGCTCGTCTATGATCACCAGCCCCAGATTGCGGTACCTCACGTTCTCTTCAATCAGCGCATGAGTGCCTATCAGTATGTCAATGCTCCCGTCCAGCAACCCCTTCTCTATCCTGGCCCTCTCACTTCTCCTGGTCGAGCCGGTGAGCAGGGCAGCCTCCGCATTTATACCCTCAAGAAACCTTCTTATTGAATTGAAATGCTGTATGGCCAGCACCTCCGTAGGGGCCATGAGACAGCTTTGATACCCGTTGTCAGCACCTATCAGCATGCTCATCAGCGCTACCATGGTCTTCCCGCTCCCCACGTCGCCCTGCAGCAGCCTGTTCATCTGATGTCCGCTGCCCAGATCGGCCCTGATCTCACGGATGACTCTCTTCTGAGCCTCCGTCAGGGAAAAGGGAAGCCTGGTGGCATAAAAGGTGTTGAGCCTCTCACCCACAACGGAAAAAAGAAAACCCCGGGTGTTCTTCGTACGGCTGCCCTTGTACCTCAGCAGGTTAAGCTGTATGTAAAAGAGCTCCTCAAACTTCAGCCTGAAACGGGCATTCTCAATGTCCCTGTTGGAGTCGGGAAAATGAATGCGGAACAGTGCGTCGGCAAGACTCATCAGCTTCATAGGACCTGTGATGCTTAACGGCAAAGTCTCCGCCAGCCGGAGAGAAGGCTGCGAAAAAACCGTGGCTAACAGTTTTGAGATAGCCCTGGAATTGAGGAAGTGATCCTTCATCTTTTCCGTCGTGCTGTACTGTGCCTCCAGCGCTGATGATACCCTTGCAGCTCTCTTCTCCACCTCCTCAATCTCAGGGTGAACAATGTTGAAGGCCCCGCTGAAGAGAGTGGGCCTGCCAAAGATAATGTACTCCCTGTCAGTCTTATAGGTGTTTAAAACCCACTTGTGACCCTTAAACCATACCAGCCTGACCATCCCGGTGCTATCATAGAAGTCAGCCGTCAGCCGCTTTACCTTTCCTCCACCCTCGGCAGAGAAGCGCCGTATCTTACCCCTGAGCTGTACATGCTGCATGTCGGTATCAAGCTCGCTCACCGTGTAAAAACGGGTCTTGTCAACATACTTGTACGGAAAATAGTAAATGAGGTCCCTGAAAGTGCGGATACCTGCTTCCGATTCAAGCAGCTCAGCCCTCTTCGGACCAACCCCCGGAAGGAATTTTATCTCATTGTCAAGCAGTTCAGACATCAGGCCAGGAGAAAATGATACTCACCGAAAATAGTTAAATTTGGGCTGCAATCAAATTTTACTGTCTGACGAAATGAACCTTTACCCGGCAGCGGCAACTATCAGGCACCTTCTCACCTCACGAAGCACCGCCGGATACGGAGTACACAGTCCGTTTGCCTATGACTTCCTGACAACGGTTGTAAGGGGCAAAACAGAGCCCCATATCCTGGAAGAGATTGAAAAACTCAGAAGAGAGATGCTCGCCAGCAGAAAAATGGTCAGGGTCACTGACCTGGGAAGAGGATCAGTCATAAGTGGTGGAGCGGAAAGAAAGATATCAGCTATCGCCGCGGCTGCATCGCTGCCACTCGGGCAGGCAGCGCTGCTTGCAAGGGTGGCCCGGGGAGCGTTAGACAGAATAGAGGACTCAAAACAAAAGACACGCAATCAGGAAAGTGCTGATGAGGATGCAGCTCCCGGCAGTTACGATAGTATTGGGAAAACCCGGATTTCCGATCAGTGGATGCCTGCAGCAGGATCTTCACTCAACGGAGCCAGGCAGAATTTACTGAATCAAGAAAACGACAGGATAAACAGCCGGTCAAATGAGCGGTGTGAAACGGATAAAAGAAAGATAATTCTCGAACTGGGCACATCACTCGGGATAAGCACACTGGCCCTGGCCCTGGCACGGCCTGATTACGAGGTAGTCACCGTTGAAGGATGCCCCTCACTGGCCGCGATAGCACGTGAAAACCTGCAGAGACACGGCGCCTCGAATGTCGAGGTTGTCAATGCGGAGTTCAGTGCAGCCCTGAATCAGCTGAGACAGGAAGATGCCAGGGTCTCATTCGCCTTTATCGACGGAAACCACAGGGGCAGCGCACTGATTCAGTACCTGTCTGATATTGAAAAGATGGGGGAGGAGATGATCATCGTGGCCGATGATATTCACCTCAGCCGTGATATGTACATGGCATGGCGCTCTTACCTTGCTGACGGCAAGACCTCCGCTGCCATGGAGACCTTCCGCTTCGGCATCCTGTTCCGGCTGAGAAGTATCACTCCCGGCTGCTACCGTATAAGGTGTTAACAAAAAATAACAGGATCATAACATTATTATAGAGTAATTTCCACTAATTTCGGAACTTCAATAAAAAAGGCATGGACAAGGTAATTGAGATACATGAAATAGTAAAGAACTACCAGGTGGGTTCAGTGATTGTCAGGGCCCTCCGTTCGGTATCACTGGAAATCAAAAGAAATGAATACGTGGCTATCATGGGCCCCTCAGGATCGGGTAAATCAACCCTTATGAATATCCTCGGATGCCTCGATACTCCTACAAAGGGACAATATATCCTGAATGGTACCGACGTCAGCAAGATGGAAGATGACCGTCTGGCGGAAATCCGAAACAAGGAGATAGGCTTCATCTTTCAGACCTTCAACCTGCTCCCCAGGTACACTGCCCTGGAGAATGTAACCCTCCCCCTTATCTATGCCGGCGTACCGCGTCATGAACGGGAGGAACATGCAAGTAAAACACTGGATCTGGTGGGATTGGCAGACAGGATGACCCATAAACCAAATGAACTCTCAGGAGGACAGCGCCAGAGAGTGGCCATCGCCAGGGCAATGGTCAATAACCCCTCAATTATCCTGGCTGATGAGCCCACAGGTAATCTCGACAGCAAAACATCCAATGATATAATGGGTCTTCTCGACAAGATCCACGAGGATGGAAACACTGTCATTGTTGTTACCCACGAAGAGGATATCGCAAGACACGCACACCGCATCATCAAACTGATGGACGGTGAGGTCTCTGCAGATTATGTCAACGAGAACCGCATTGAGGCAAGAAAGAAATAAATAGAGACTCTTCATTACATGCAATGAAGATCTATACCAAAACCGGCGACAGGGGAGAGACGTCTGTCATAGGCGGTATGAGACTCCCGAAACACCATCCCCGTATCGAGGCTTACGGCTCAGTGGATGAGCTCATAGCATGGATAGGTGTGTTGCGCTCCACAGATCAGAACTGCCTTGCCGTCCCGGAACTGGTAACCATTCAGTCCGTCCTGATGTCGTGCTGCGCCGTGATAGCTACACACCCGTCCGCAAAGGTGCCCGAAGAAATTTCCATTGATGATACCTCGGCACTTGAAAAGTCAATCGACTCCATGGAATCCGGATTGCCTCCGCTGGACTCCTTTATCCTTCCCGGTGGAAATCCCCTGTCGGCAAACTGTAACGTGGCACGCTGCGTCTGCCGGCGTGCCGAACGGGCAATACTTCGCCTCGACAAGGAAGAAAAAGTCGACCCTGATGTGATCAAATATATTAACCGTCTCTCCGATTACCTCTTCGTGCTCTCAAGGTGTCTTAGTTATGAGCTTGGTAGTGAGGAAGTTAAATGGCTTCCACGAAAAGTCGATAAATAATCATTAAAAAAATCGGCATACTCTTTTTTTATTCTAAATAATTTTATATTTGCGGACTTTAAGAAGGGTAACAAAATAACTGCCTATATAATGTATTGGACACTTGAATTAGCATCAAAACTTGAAGATGCACCATGGCCAGCAACAAAGGATGAGCTCATCGATTATGCCATACGCTCAGGTGCCCCTATGGAAGTCATAGAAAACCTGCAGGAGATAGAGGATGAAGGAGATATTTATGAAAGTATAGAAGATATCTGGCCTGACTATCCCTCAAAGGATGACTTTTTCTTCAACGAAGACGAATATTAGCAGATAGCGCCTGACCAATTCCCCGCTGCTGAACAATAAACTTTTCCCGACTAAAATGGGGTGTGGACTAAAAGTTCCTGCCTGCTGCTGCCATCAGGTTCCTACATGCGCTTGACTTCAGGTTGCTGGAGGCTCCTTGCATCATGTTGCTCC
>WOYX01000030.1:18589-30798 GCA_011620595.1 Bacteroidales bacterium
CTGCGCTTTTCTTCAGGTTCCTGAAGGGTACCGTCATCAATCTCCTCCATGCTCCAGGCGTCCGGCTCATGAAGGACCCTCCCTTCAGATACCTCCCTGCGCTTTTCTTCAGGTTCCTGAAGGGTACCGTCATCAATCTCCTCCATGCTCCCGGCGTCCGGCTCATGAAGGACCCTCCCTTCAGATACCTCCCTGCTCTTGCCGTCAGGCTCCTGAAGGCTCCCGTCATCAATCTCCTCCATGCTCCCGGCGTCCGGCTCCTTCCGCCTCATAATATCAATACTTTCTGCGCCGGGTTTCCAGTGGTGCTCTTCCCTGGAGGGTCGCAGGTCAGGATGCCACCTGAACCCGTCAAGCCGCATCTCTGCATCAGGTTTCTTCAGCGGAGGATCAAGGGTGCCGTCAGGACTCTGGTTCTGGTATATCTCCACAATCTTGCCATCCTCGATGAAGATCTCAATGGTTGCGCTGCGCGCCCTGTTGACACCTACAAGTTCATTGCCGTCAATAACGTAATAGACAGCCTCACCGTTGCCCGTGACTTTGATCTGGTGAAGCTTGTTGTCAATGAAATACCCCGAAAGATTCTTTCCACTTATCTGGTCAAAACGCGTGGAGTCTACCTCGCTGACGACGAAAGACTTGTTATAAAGCTCCATGTGATCGGCCTTGCTCTCCTTTGTGAAGAGAGAGATGGAGTCGGCCGTCAGCTGATTTTCCCGTGACCATACAATAGGATCATGGTATAGCCTTATAACTGAATCCATGAAGGAATAGGAGAGGGAATCACACCGTCCCTGCATCTCACGACTGAATATCGTGCAACCGTAATAGGCCTTGAGAAGCCGGTGGCTGACACCTGCTGTGTCAGTCTGAGGTGTGGCCCTGATGGTGTCCGATCGGAGCGTGAGGGTGTCATCATCGGAAAAGAGCGTAAACCACGGTGATCCGGTAAGCAGGAAACGCTCCGGCCTCTTGACGTACCAGGCATAACTGCCTCCTGCAACGATATTGTCGGTGGTGTCTTCGATGACTACGTTCCCGAAACCTTCTCCTTCCCCGGACCTCTCATCATACCATAGTGTGTCACCGGTGATGCGCTGTTCACGGTTGTCAAGTACCGCGTTGATCATCAGCTGCGAGACGTCATTGCGGGTATCACTCCATCCTTTTTCGCAGTAGAGAAAAATGCTGTCTCCTTTAACCTCCGTAGGACCCGCAAACCATGCAATCTCATTGTGAGTGTCATAACGCATGGTGTCAGCATGCATCACATAATCAGGGTTGACTATCCTGACACTGTCGCGGAAGTGCAGCATCTTGCGGTCAGAATAGTAGATGCCCACCCTGCTTGTCAGGGTGTTGTCTCCGTTAAGAATACGCCCGCCGTCATCATATACTGCCACCTGCGTGTTGACATCATAATCTATCTCCCTGGTGAACAGCCTCATCTCCTTGTCTGCCAGCTCAACGCTGTCAGTCATTACAGCCTTGCCGGTATTACCGTTATACGACAGATACTGACCCCAGATATGAATTGTGTCTCCCTGCCATATGTGTATGTTGCTGAATGCAAAAACCTGGTTCGTTTCATCATAGTACCAGGCACTGTCACATATCATATAGAGATCGTTGTGCTTAAGCCTTACGTGGCCGTTCAGCTTGTTTCTCGAACGGTCAGCCAGACGATCATATTCCATCTCGTCTGAATGCAATATCTCAACCTTACGCTTGACCGGGGTATCCTGTGAAAATGCCTCCCGGGGGGCCAGGATCCACAGCGGTATCAGCAAAAAGGCCGTGAAGCGTAAACTGAAACCAGGAATCCTTATCCTGTCTATTCGAACCATCCGGAATAGTGAAACCTGCAATCCCTGAATTCATCACTGATGCGGATGTAGGTCCTTTTTATCTTCTCTGCGATCCACTCATTGTAGATCTTACCCTGCTTGTCATTGAGGGCCGCATTCGAAAGATAATTGTAATCGTCCTTCATGTTGACCCTGTGAGGTGGGATCTCTTCATCCAGCCTGACAATGCAATAGATGTAGTTCCCCCTGGGATCAGTTGTCCGGAAGGGCTCGGAGATCTCACCCAGCTTCATGCCTCTTACAACCAGGTTAATCTCCCGCGGCAGCTCGTCAAGGGTAAGCCAGTTGACACGCTCAGAAGGATTCTCGCTGACCATCTTGCCCCCGTTGGCACGGGTGGCCTTGTCTGCTGAATATCTCATGGCTGCTCTTTCAAAGGTGAGACTGTCTGAACGTATTAAATCTGCTATTGTGTCAAGCTTCAGTATTGCCCACTCTGTCTGCTCAACGGAAAGTTTGGGCTTCATGAGTATATGCCGTGAGTTGACCATCTCTCCCTTCCTCTCAATCAGCTGTATGATGTGAAAACCGAACTCCGTCTCCACAATCTTGGAGACCCCATCCTTCTTCAGGCTCCATGCCGCTTCAGCATAAGGCTTTGCAAGCTCACCCCTGGTCATGAATCCAAGCTCACCGCCCTTGGGCGCTGTTCCGGGATCTTCCGAATAGAGCACTGCAAGTGTGCTGAAGCTCTCACCGTTGATGATGCGGCTCCGCAGATCGAGAAGCCTCTGACGTACTTCAGCCTTGCTCGATTCCATGTCGGGCGGCTCAACGGTAATGATGCTCAGCTGTACCTTCCGGGGAACAAGCGGCAGAGAGTCTTTCGGAATGCTGTTGTAATACTTCCTGACCTCTTCAGGAGTGACAGTGATGCCCTGCGCTATCGTCGCCTGCGTCTCCTGCACAATATACTGGTTTGTAAGCATCTCACGGAGATCCTTCCTGATCTCTGCCATACTCTTGTTGAAGTAGGTCTCCAGCGCCTGCTCCGAACCGGCACGCCTGATATATTCAGTAAGCCTGCTGTTAAGATCAGACTCAACATTCTCAGGTGACACCTCTATGGAGTCAATCCTTGCCTGATCAAGAAAAAGCTTCTGTATCAACTGGTCCTCAAAGACCCGGCACCGCAACTCATTAACCGGGGTAGGGTCCCTCTCGGCCTTGAGCTGTACAACCTGGCCCTCTATCTCAGAGAGGTAGACAACCTCATTTCCTACCACTGCGGCTATTGATTCAACTATCTGCTGACCGGCAGCTGCATACCCTGCAATCAACAGAAGCATACTCGTAATAACTCTCCTTTTTCTCATTCTCTCTCTTCTAATAGACTTTCAGTGTATTGTTCCTGACTGCCTCATTGTATATACCGTCTTCCAGTTTTTGCAGGAAGTCGTTCCTCCGGTTGTTGAGGATTATGGTTTTGACCTGCCCACTGATGTATTCAAACGGGGCTACGGTGTTCCTGGCTTTGAAATCCCTTATCGCAATGAAATAGACAAATTTGTCATCCCTGAGCTCAACCGCCTTGTTGCGCGCCAGCCACTGATCCTGGTTGTCTGACTCAAAAGGTACCTCCATGAGCAACTGGTTGAACGGAATCCACTCATCGTCGTAATCCTCAAACCGTAGCGCATACTGGTAACATAACTCCTCCAGCGCCTTAATGTCATCAGGATCCGATGAACGATACAAACTCCTGATCCTCTCCAGGTCAGGAACGTCTGCCGGAAGCTTTATGAAGAGGGCCTTCACAATATTGACAGTAAGCGTAAATGTACTCAAATTGCCGATATAGTGGTTCTGTAACTCTTCATCAGTTACAGTGGTATCCATGTTGCGGATAAGCATCTGCTGCTGATACTGATAGATGAGAAGGTTATTGCGCATCTCGTTGAGCTGCCTGTTAACTTCATCCTTGTATTCCGGCGTCAGGTTCTCTTCCGCCCTGATGGCCATGAGCTCCTTTCGCGCCCAGCGCCGTATGTAACTCTGTACCGCCGAGATGCTGTCAGCCGGACTCATTCCCTGTATAACAAGACCGGAGGGTATCTCATCAAGATAGAGCACCCTCTCTCCGGCCCTGGCCACTACCGGACGCTCAGGCTCCTGTCCGGTGTTGCTGCAGGCAACAGTGATTATTATCAGTGATGCCGTGATTATCTTACGTATCATCAATACTCGTTGATCTTTCGACTGTAATTGGGTGCCTCACGGGTTATCGTTACATCGTGCGGATGGCTCTCGATGACACCGGCACTGG
Source organism: Bacteroidales bacterium (assembly GCA_011620595.1). GTDB lineage: Bacteria > Bacteroidota > Bacteroidia > Bacteroidales > VadinHA17 > SR-FBR-E99. The sequence continues at coordinate 22,727 of WOYX01000030.1, forward strand.
TGACCCTTACAAAACGGCCTTCCTTCTTTAGTGTCGGTATGTCAGGCGCACCGCAGTAACCCATGCCTGACCTTAGCCCTCCGAGAAATTGATATATAACTTCATGAAGTGTGCCTTTGTATGGTACCCGCGCGGTAATCCCTTCAGGCACAAGCTTGTGGATGTCATCCTCCATATCCTGGAAATACCTGTCCTTCGAACCCATCTGCATAGCCTCCACTGAACCCATGCCCCTGTAAGTCTTGAACTTACGCCCGTTGTATATGATCGTCTCCCCGGGTGACTCCTCGACACCGGCAAAGAGAGATCCGGCCATCACGCTGTCAGCACCCGCCGCCAGTGCCTTGACAATGTCGCCCGAATATCTTATGCCTCCGTCAGCAATGACAGGCACCCCGCTGCCCTCTATGGCCCGGGAGACATTGTATATTGCCGAAAGCTGCGGCACACCAACCCCGGCAACAACACGCGTCGTACAGATGGAACCGGGCCCTATGCCTACCTTGACGGCATCAGCACCCTCATCCACCAGCTTCCTGGCAGCTTCCGCGGTACCGATGTTCCCTACTACAATTTCCGTCCCGGGAAATATCTTCTTAATCTCCCGCAGTATTTCGGTAACACTCTTGGTGTGCGCGTGGGCAGTATCAATGGCTATGGCGTCAACGCCCGCACCAACCAGCGCCTCAACACGTGACAACGTATTAGGTGCAATACCTACCGCCGCGGCCACCCTGAGACGCCCCTTCTCATCCTTGCATGCGTTCGGCCTGTCCTTCGCCTTGGTGATATCCTTGTAGGTGACGAGCCCCTTCAGCCTCCCCTTATCATCAACAATGGGAAGCTTCTCTATCTTGTGCTTCTGCAGAATCTCCGCAGCAGCAGCAAGGTCTGTCTGATGACTGAGAGTTATGAGCCTCGACATCGGCGTCATGATCTCACTTATACGGTGCGAATAATCGGTCTCAAATCGCAAATCCCTGTTGGTTACAATTCCCACAAGGGCACCCTCCTCATTTATTACCGGAATGCCCCCAATCTTGAACTCCTTCATAAGTGCAAGGGCATCCGCTACAGTCGCACTGTCTCCTATGGTCACCGGATCAAAGATCATTACACTCTCAGCACGCTTAACCTTTCTGACCTGCGCAGCCTGCTGACCTACTGACATGTTCTTGTGAATCACACCTATGCCGCCCTCCCTGGCTATGGCTATCGCCAGCTCGGCATCAGTGACGGTATCCATCGCTGCTGACACTACCGGGGCGTTTATTACTATGTTGCGTGTGAACATCGATCGCAGATCAACGTCACGGGGCATCACTTCCGAATAGGCGGGAAGCAGCAGAACATCATCGAAGGTCAGACCTTCAAAAAGCAACTTATCTTCAGAGAATGACATCGGGCACAGTTTTTCTGGCCGGAAAATTACAAAAAATTGATACGCACTGACATATCTTAAATGTCAATAAAAGGTTAAAAATGAGATTGAGTTATTAAATTTGTATGAAACAGCCTGATGACAATGTTACCGGATATATACAGGGAGACACTCGCCCGCTATTGGGGATTCACTGCCTTCAAGCCTCTGCAGGAGGAGATTATAGGCGCTGTGGCTGCCGGAAATGACGCTGTGGGACTGCTGCCCACCGGGGGAGGAAAATCCGTCACATACCAGGTGCCGGCAGTGGCAACCGACGGACTCTGCCTCGTCATCACTCCGCTGATAGCCCTGATGAAAGACCAGGTAGAACGACTTAAGTCGTTAAAGATAAAGGCGATGGCTATCCATAGCGGAATGACCCGCGAAGAGGTGGAAATATCATTGGATAACTGCCTCTATGGCGATTACAGACTCCTCTATGTCAGTCCTGAACGACTGCAGACACCCCTCTTCAGGGCACGCCTGCCAAGATTCAACTTTACCCTGGTGGCCGTCGATGAGGCCCATTGCATATCACAGTGGGGCTATGACTTCAGACCCTCATACCTCCATATTGCCGAAATAAGAGACCTGATCGGTGAAGAAGTGCCGTTCCTGGCCCTCACAGCAACAGCAACACCAAGGGTGGTAAAGGATATCATCGCCAGGCTGAAGCTTAAGAATCCGCAACTGTTGCAGGCCAGCTTCAAAAGAACCAATATCAGCTATTTCGTCAGGGAGACCGAAGACAAGGGTGCCTACGTGATCAAAAGCCTCAAAAAAGAGCCGGGCAGCGGAATAATTTACGTCAATAGCAGAAAAAAATCAAAAGAGGTAGCTAAACTACTGGTTACTAATGGAATAAGAGCGGATTTTTACCATGCAGGACTGCCACAGGATCTTCGCGACAGAAAACAGCAGGCCTGGACTTCCGGTGAGGTGCGCGTTATTGTGGCTACCAATGCCTTCGGCATGGGCATCGATAAGGCTGATGTGAGATTCGTAATACACTGGGATTGCCCCGACTCAATTGAGGCGTACTACCAGGAGTCGGGTAGGGCAGGACGCGACGGTAAACCCGCATTTGCCGTACTCCTCTGGTCACTCGATGAGAAAAAGAGACTGGAAGATTCGGTCAGGATTAAATTTCCACCTATAGAAAAGATTAAGGATGTTTATGAGGCTATCGGCAACTACTACCAGCTGCCCGTCGGATCAGGAAAAAACAGCGTTCACGATTTCGACCTTTGGAAATTTGTGACAGCCTTCAGATTCTCAGTCACGGAAACCTACAACAGCCTTAACTTTCTGCAGAAAGAGGGATACCTTGAATTTACCGATGAGATAAATAACCCATCACGGGTACATTTTGTGGTAAGCCGCGATGATCTCTACAAATTTCAGGTGGCCAACGAAGAGTATGACAGGTTCATCAAACTGCTACTGAGAACCTACAGCGGCATGTTCTCAGAATTCGTGCCTGTCAACGAAGAGGCCCTGGCAAACAGGTCGGGCCTGACCAGGGAGGCTATCTACCAGTATCTCCTTAGACTCTCTTCACAGGGGATAATACATTTCATCCCGGGCAAAAAAAGCCCTCTGGTGATCTTTACTGAGGAGAGACTCGACAGGAGACACCTCCACATCTCCCCCGACCTCTACCTCAAAGTAAGGGAGAACTATATTGAAAGGGTGGCGATGATTATCGAATACGCGGAAAACAAAACGCGCTGCCGCTCAGCCTTTCTGACAGGATATTTCGGGGAGGAGAACGGCCGATGCGGACTCTGCGACACCTGCCAGGAGAGAAATGAACTCGAACTGAGCAAGTACGAATTTGACCTGATAATAGATAAGATCAAAGAGCTGCTTGGGGAAGATTCCCTGAGACCCGACGAACTCGCCACTGCAATGGAATTCCCTCCGGAAAAGAGCACCAGGGTCATCCGGTGGCTGCTCGATCATGAAAAGCTTCTCTATGACAACCACCACAAACTCCTCTGGAGACATTGAGAAATCCATTTTTTCAACACCGGCCTGTTTTTAAAACTGAAATGAATACTTTTGTCATTTGTTTATTCCCATGGAAGAAGAAGAGAAGATAATCTACTCGCGCAAGGTCATCGAATTCGCCGCATCGGCAAACGAATTCTGCAAATATCTTGACGGAAGCAGGGATATCAGCGGAATCGAAATCCTTAAGGTCATGCAGCGCCTGCTGCCCTTTATCTACCTCAGAGCAACACTCCTGCCAATGCTCGAACCCCTGCTCGAGGATGGAAATGAAAAGACGGTGACTGAGTTTGACTGGACCAGGATGCACGAAAACCTGCTCTCCAAAATAGGTAACAATGATCCATTCCCGGTCATAGTGGCTGAAAGCGACCCTGCGGACGGACTCTATACAGGCAGTATAGCGGAAAACCTGTCAGATATATACCAGGACCTGAAAAACTTCATTGTCAGCTACAAGAGTGGTAATGAGGAGGTAATGAATGATGCGGTCTGGGAGGTGCTGATGAACTTCGAAGAATTCTGGGGCAAAAAACTGCTGACCACTCTCTCTGCAATCCATGATGTTCTCTACTCCGAGGCCGACGGGGAGAACGAAATTGAAAAACCCGGTGATGACAAGACAGTATAACGAGACCATAAATGACGATGAACTGAGAAAACTGCCCCTGCTGCAGTTTGAGGGAGAGGTGACACTGGTCGATGACATCCGCAAGTTCCATAATGCTGTAGAAGAGATCAGCGGCTGCAGGATACTGGGCTTTGATACCGAGACAAAACCTTCATTCAAAAAGGGAAGAAGATATAAGGTCTCCCTTCTCCAGCTCGCGGATGACCATCGTGCCTGGCTCTTCAGACTCAATATGATCGGGTTGCCGGCTGAACTGGCCCGACTGCTGGCAGATGAAAATATCATAAAGGTGGGCGTGGCAATTCATGATGATATCAAAGCCCTGAAATCACTTGAGCCCTTCGAGCCCGGAGGATTCCTTGACCTGCAGAACGTGGTGCAGGATCACGGCATAAAACAGCTGGGACTCAAGAAACTCTCAGCACTCATCCTTGGATACAGAATCTCAAAATCGCAACAGGTGTCAAACTGGGAAGCCCCGGCTCTGACTGAGCCTCAGCAAATTTATGCCGCCACCGACGCCTGGGTCTGCAGACAAATATTCCTGGCACTTAACGGTAAAGAAAGCCGGCAATAGTGATCACATCCCGGGTCAATCTGAAAAAAGGCAAGGAGCAGTCGGTAAGACGCTACCACCCGTGGGTATTCTCCGGAGCCATAGCAAGGGTTGAAGGCACACCTGCCGAGGGGGACCCGGTGGAGGTACTGGCATCTGACGGCACATACCTGGCAACAGGACACTGGTCGCCGGGATCCATTGCCGTGAGAATCTTTTCGTTTGAGAAATGTCTTCCTGACAGCAAATTCTTCAGAAAAAAGCTCGAAGATGCAGTGCAATGCCGCATTGGCACCGGTATAACCGGAAAAAGCGACACAAACGTGTGGCGACTGGTACACGGTGAGGGCGACGGACTGCCGGGACTGGTGGTTGATATCTATGGTAATACGGCCGTCATGCAGTCACATACAGCCGGCTTCTGGCATATACGCAAAATGATAGCCGGCCTCCTGCCGGAAGTGACCGGCGGACTGGTGAAATCGGTATATGATAAGAGCGAAGGAACACTTCCCTTCATGGCAAAGCTTAACCCGGTCAACGGCTACCTGCTGGGCGGCGACGGTGATCCCGATGCAGTGGTTACGGAGAACGGATACAGGTTCAAAATCGACTGGGAGAAGGGACAGAAGACAGGCTTTTTCATAGACCAGCGAGACAATCGAAATCTGCTGCGCCAATACAGCAACGGAAGAAAGGTGCTCAACATGTTCGGCTATACCGGCGGCTTCTCGGTCTATGCCATGAGCAACGCCGCACTGGTGCATACTGTTGACAGTTCTGCCCCGGCAACCGCGATGGCTGATGAGAATGTCAGGCTCAACTTTGGGGAGGATCCCCGTCACAAATCTTTCGCTACTGACGCCTTCAGCTTCCTGGCGGAGATGAAACAGCAATACGACCTGTTGGTGCTTGACCCTCCGGCATTCGCCAAGCACCAGACAGCCCTCAGCCAGGCCCTTCAGGGCTACAGAAGACTGAATGCCATTGCCCTTCAAAAGATCGCCCCGGGAGGCATCCTCTTTACCTTTTCATGTTCACAGGTGGTGAGCCGTGATGACTTCCGGCGCTCAGTCTTCGTGGCCGCAGCCAATACCGGCAGAAACGTGCGGATACTTCACCAGATGGGCCAGCCGCCTGACCATCCTGTCAATATCTACCACCCTGAGAGCGAATACCTCAAAGGACTGGTACTTTACGTTGAATAGACACTATGGACCCTGCAATACACATAAAGACAATAGCCGGGAAGCTGCATCTGCACGACTGGCAGGTTGAGAACACCCTCAGGCTTCTTGACGACGGAGCTACAATACCTTTCATAAGCCGTTACCGAAAGGAGGTGACGGGCAGCCTGAACGAGGTGCAGCTCGCGGAGATACGTGATGAATACGAGAGGCTGAAAGAGCTTGAAAAGCGCAGGGAGGCTGTCATCAAATCGATTGAGGAACAGGAGAAGATGACTCCTGAGCTGCTGGCAAAGATTAACGCTGCCCTGACAATGTCACAGCTTGAGGACCTCTATCTTCCCTACAGGCCGAAAAGGAAGACACGCGCCTCCGTTGCACGGGAGAAGGGACTGGAACCGCTTGCACTCTGGCTCCTGGCACAGAAGCCCGGAGACCCGGAAACCGAGGCTGCAAAATACCTAACTGACATTGTGGAGAGCACCGATGCAGCACTGGCAGGCGCCCGTGACATTATAGCCGAGATGGTCAGCGAGAATGAACTGGTCCGCGGATCACTTCGGCGCCTCTACGAACGCGATGCGGTGATAACATCCAGGGTGGTGAAGGGAAAAGAACAGGAGGGGTCCAAGTTCAGCGACTACTTCGAATGGTCCGAACCGCTGCGACGCTGTCCCTCCCACAGGCTGCTGGCCATGCGCCGTGGTGAGGAGGAGGGATTCCTCAGGCTGACCATCATGCCGGCAGAGGAGGAGGCTCTGAAGATCATTGATAGACAGTTTGTGAGAGCCAATAACGAAGCTGCCCGGCAGGTGAGGGAGGCAACGGCCGACAGCTGGAGCCGCCTGCTGGCACCCTCAATGGAGACAGAGTTCAGAAAGAGCTCCAGGGAAAAAGCTGATGAGGAGGCAATACGGGTCTTCGCCCAAAACCTGAGGCAGCTGTTGCTCTCCCCGCCGCTGGGAGAGAAAAGTGTGCTTGCAATAGACCCGGGCTATCGCACCGGATGCAAGGTGGTATGCCTTGACAGACAGGGAGCACTGCTGCACCATGACGTGATTTATCCCCACCCGCCTCAAAACGAGACTGCCCGGAGCGTCAGCAAGCTGCTGTCGCTGATCGACGAATACGGCATTGAAGCCATTGCCATCGGCAACGGCACCGCCAGCCGCGAGACCGAGGCTATGGTGAAACAATACCTGCCTTCTGACTCCGGTATCAGGATTTTCGTGGTCAGCGAAGCAGGAGCATCAGTATATTCAGCATCAAAGACGGCCCGCGATGAGTTTCCTGACCAAGACGTTACGGTTCGCGGTGCTGTCTCCATCGGCCGCAGACTCATGGATCCGCTGGCCGAACTGGTGAAGATAGATCCCAAATCAATTGGCGTCGGACAGTACCAGCACGATGTTGACCAGACACGGCTGCAGGCCAGCCTCGACGAGGTGGTGATGTCATGCGTCAACGCCGTGGGAGTGGAGGTCAACACCGCCAGTCCCCATCTGCTGACATATGTCTCAGGCCTGGGACCAAAACTGGCACAGAATATTGTTGACCACCGCACGGAAAACGGTCCCTTCAGCTCACGGGCTGAACTGATGAAGGTAAAGAGAATGGGCGACAAGGCTTACGAACAGGCGGCCGGATTCCTCAGGATAAGAAACGCCCCCAACCCGCTCGACGCATCGGCAGTGCACCCCGAGAGCTACCACATTGTGGAGAAAATGGCGCGGGATGCAGGCTGTACCGTCGCTGACCTGATACGTGATGAGACAAGACGCGAAACGATAAATATTGAGAAGTATGTTACCGCCAGTGCAGGACTGCCCACACTGAAGGATATCATGCAGGAGCTGGCAAAGCCGGGACGCGATCCGAGGTCAGCAATAGAGGAGTTCAGCTTCGCCGATATACACTCACTTGAGGATGTTAAGGAGGGTATGATAGTGCCGGGAATTGTTACAAATATTACTAAATTTGGTGCGTTTGTTGACATCGGGGTGAAGCAGGACGGCCTGGTACATGTCTCTCAGATGGCTGACCGTTACGTTGACGATCCCTCAAAGGTGGTCAAACTCCACCAGCAACTCATGGTGCGTGTGGTAAGTGTTGACATGGAAAGGAAACGGATACAGCTGTCGCTGAAGGCAGTCTCCAGTCCACAGTCCACAGTCGGCAGCCAGTAAAATACATATTATCTGAATACCTCAGACCTCAGACCTTCAGACCTTCAGACCTCAGACCTTCAGACCTTCAGACCTC
>WOYX01000020.1 GCA_011620595.1 Bacteroidales bacterium
AATCATTGAAATAATAAGCTCATCTTAATTTTGGGTGTCTTTCGCACAAAACAGGAAAAGAAGTTTTACTGCTGTCAACAGGTCCTTCAAGATTGAATTTGGCAGAGAGGAGCCCTATTGTAGCTGAGCCGTGATAAGTTTTAAGATCACCTTCCTTTATCCCTATGTCAACCACCCCTGACAGGCGTGATCCGTACATTGCCGGGAAACAGCCTCTATATACTGTAACCCTGTCAAGAATATCGGCATTGAACACTGAAACAAATCCCTTCATGTGTTCAGGGTTATAAATTGTTGCCCCGTCAAGAGTGATCATATTCTGGTCATAGTTACCTCCCCTGATATATAGTCCCACATTTCCATCTCCTCCGCTTTGAATGCCGGGCAGAAGCTGGATGTATTTAAGCACATCCGTTTCGCCGAACAGGGCCGGTGTTGTTTTGATCTGTGTTACCGGCAGCTCTATGACGCTCATTCTTGAGTTCATGGCATTATTGTATTTTTCCCTTGCATAAACAGTGACTGCCTCAATACTGTTATCTTCTGTAAGTGAGACATTGACCGTAGTATCACTTTTCAGCATCAGTATGAACTCTTTAGCCTTATATCCCACATAGCTAAAAAGAAGCCTCACTTCTCCCGGTGTCAGGGAAAAAGAATAATATCCGTTAGCGTTTGAGTAGGTTCCTTTGTTTTTATTCTGTGCATCAATGATAGTTGCTCCCGTAAGGGCTTCTCCTGCATAGCCGGATATTTTCCCGCTTACTGTTACACGTTTCTGCCCCGTCATTGAACCGTAGAAGCCGAGTAAAAAGATTAAGGCAAATACCCTTAAATATGAAGACTTCATATCTTTCTAGTAACCACCATTAAGACTATAAGAATTATAAATGTCGCAATAAATAGGAAATGTTCCTCCCCTGGTAAATAGAATATAAGCGGTATTTCCACTTTGTGATACTATACTGTATCTGTCATCATCTTCTTCTATTCTCCAGGAATATGTTGCATAATTCATGTTTGGAAGAACCATATAAGCATACGTGTTACCCAATATTATATACTCCTCCCCGTTAATGCCCGGGTTGCCATAATAGGTTCTGTGAGACGGGTCATATTCTGAAGGGACTTCTGTAGGAGAATGTCTCACTAATGGACCAGAGCCCCATTTCGATGTGTACTGATATGAAGCGTATGGCGACAATGCCGAATGGTCCCCATTGTAGTAAAAAACTCTTGTATAGCCATAAGAATTGTTTGGCTTGGGTGTAGAATATAAATCATTGGTCCAATACTTTGAAAGATTATCATTTAAGGTCTGAATGGTAGCTTCTATCCAACACGTATCTCCACCGTTTGATAGATTCCAGGCATAACTGTGGCAATTGTATTTTGGTGTGGCACTGTCCAATAAAACAACATTGTAATTATCAAGAACATTTTTTGTGGCGTAATATTTTTCAGTGGATGTAAAGTCTGTATAAGTATCTCCTGTTACGCTTTTCCTGAATGGAGTATAAACATATATAGTACCAAGAAAATAATATTTTACAGCTTCCTGAATTATTAATATTTTCTTTATATAACCACTGATATTTTCTGTACTGTAATTACCATAAATTTCTGGATTATTCAGTTTTTCCTTTCGTTTTTTCTCGAATAGAGTAATTAATGATTCTTTGCCTGCTTCATCCAATTGCCTCATAAATGTGCTATTTGTCAGTAATAACTCTAAATATCTAAGTCGGAATGGCATGCCTGGCTCATCAGAATTGTATTTATTATTCTCACTCATAACAGGAATCTATGAATATAATTCCATTAATTCTTTAGCACCATCAGATCTTTTCGATAGCTCTGTCAATCCATTATAAGAATCAATCATGTAAGAAATCGACTTTTCTTCGTCATTTGTCAATGAGAATTCGAAGTAAAGCGGATAATTAAAGCATGTTTTTACCAAATCGGAAGTAGAAATTGTGTCCAATGTTAAATCAGTTAACTGGCAGGCTTTTAATTTCTCATCACCGGATAATTTCCTCCATGAAAGAGTATCTTTAATTATATACATGGAATCACAAAATGAGATTGATTTTGTTTCCTCCTGATAACTTTTTAATTCAGATGAGACAGTGAGTTCAACTTCATTCTTTTGGCATGCAATAGCAAGCAAAAGAAACACGATAAATGATAATGCCTTTTTCATCAGTGTTAAGTTTAGTTAACATTAATCTTACATTTCTGAAAATAATACTATCAAGTTAAGATATCATTTCCATTGTTATAAAAAATTTGTCAAATTTTTGAAAATGCATTTTAGAATATTATAGACGTTCTTTTAAACCAAACAGAGAGGTAACAAAAAGACATAACAGTTAATTTGTTTCAGTATAGTTTCAGTGATATAAAAGGAAAAAGTTCTGATCGTTTTATATATCAGAGCTTTATGGGTGGAATTGAGTTGCTCCGCTAGGGCTCGAACCTAGACTTTCCTGATCCAGAGTCAGGCGTGTTGCCAATTACACCACGGAGCATTGTAATGCGGCTGCAAATATAAAATTTTTTCCGCGGAATATTGTTATATCGCAGTTTTTGCGCAAACAAATGCACTTTGCGCGGCAATCCCGGCTATCTGTTCATTCTGGCCCAGGTATCCTTCAGCCCGACGGTGCGGTTGAATACCAGGTTGCCGGGCCTGCTGTCATAATCGACACAGAAATAACCGACCCTCTGGAACTGGAACTTGTCGAGAGGCTTTGCTTCAGCCAGGGAGGGCTCTACCTTACATCCTGTCAGGATAATCAGAGAATCCGGGTTGAGGAACTCCCTCGGATCTGTATCCTTGTGTCCGGAGGGGTCCTCATCGCTGAAGAGCCTGTCGTAGAGCCTGACCTCGGCATCGAGGGCGTGTGCGGCCGACACCCAGTGGAGAGTCCCTTTGACCTTGCGGCCGGCCTGCGGTCCGCCACTGCGCGTCTCCGGGTCATAGGTGCAGTGCACCTCGGTGACCTCCCCGGCATCATTTTTTATGACGCCGGTGCATTTTATGATGTAGGCTCCCTTGAGCCTCACCTCCTGGCCGGGGGCAAGACGAAAGAACTTATGAGGCGGATTCTCCATAAAATCATCCTGCTCAATGAATAACTCCCTGCTGAACGGCACCAGGCGTCGGCCGTGATTCTCATCCTCGGGATTGTTTTCTATTTTCATCTCCTCGGTGACGTTTCCTGAATAGTTGGTGATGATAACCTTCAGGGGTCTGAGTACACCGAAGACCCTGGGGGCGCGCTTGTTCAGGTCCTCCCGTATGGCAAATTCCAATAGAGAAACATCATTGATGGCCTCCACCTTGGTGTAGCCTATCAGGTCCACAAACCGCCGTACCGATTCCGGGGTGTAACCCCTGCGTCGCAGCCCGCACAGAGTAGGCATGCGCGGGTCGTCCCAGCCTCTTACCACTTTGTCCTTCACCAGCTCAAGCAGCTTCCGCTTACTCATGACAGTGTAGGTGAGGTTGAGACGGTTGAATTCTATCTGTCGCGGACGGTAATCGTCGGTTTTGAGCTGATCGATGAACCAGTCGTAGAGCGGCCGGTGTACCTCGAACTCAAGGGTACAGAGGGAGTGGGTGATCCCTTCAAAGTAGTCGCACTGCCCGTGGGCGAAGTCGTACATGGGGTAGACCTTCCACTTGCTTCCGGTGCGGTGATGCGGCGTCTTGAGAATGCGGTATATGATCGGATCACGCATGTGCATGTTGGGCGAGGCCATATCTATTCTGGCCCTCAGCACGCGACTGCCCTCCTCAAACTCACCCTCGTTCATGCGGTAGAAGAGATCGAGGTTCTCCTCCGTACTGCGGTCACGGAACGGACTGGCAATGCCGGGTTGCGTGGTGGTGCCCTTCTGCCAGGATATGGTATCAGCATCCTGGTCATCGACGTAGGCCAATCCGCGTTTTATAAGCGACACTGCAAAGTCCCACAGTTTCCCGAAGTAGTCAGAAGCATAGAACTCGCGGTCTTCCCAGGTGAAACCGAGCCATTGAATGTCTTCTTTTATCGAATCAACATATTCAACATCTTCCTTTATGGGATTGGTGTCATCAAACCGGAGGTTGCACTTGCCACCGTACTGTTCCGCCATGCCGAAGTCGAGACAGATGGCTTTGGCATGTCCGATATGCAGGTAACCGTTCGGCTCGGGCGGGAAACGGGTGTGCACACGGCCGCCGTTTTTGCCCTCACTCAGGTCCTTCTCTATCGCTTGTTCAATAAAGTGCTGTGACTCGGGTTTTAATATTGATTCAGGTTCTTTCATGCGGTTGTGTAAACAGAGTGTACAAAAATAGGTGTATTTAAGGCACGCAGCGCAATTAAGAGAGATTTTTGCAATTGAGGTTTATTTCTGCCCGGCAGCGCCATGCCTCACTGAGCGGTGCAGGCTGCTGTCCGACAGGGCCGAGGCATCCGGACCGGCAACGGCACGGACAGTTGGCGGAATGTACTGACAGTATAACATCCTGCCAGTGAAAAAGTGAAGAGAACTACCTCTCCAGTTCAACGCTGACCCTGCCTATCCTGCCGCCCATGACCGGGTTGAGCTTGGATACCTTTACCGTCGCCTTTATGATGCCGGCCATCTCCCTGTAAAGAGCATCAAGTATCCTGGTGGCAATATGTTCCAGAAGGTTTGAAGTGGTCTCCATCTCCTTCTTCACCAAGAGATATGCCGCCTGGTAATTGAGGGTGTCACTGAGCTCATCACTCTTTCCCGCCCTGTCGGTGTCTGTCTCTATTGTTACATCAACCATGAAGTGATTACCCACTATCTGCTCCTCGCGATAGTGCCCGTGAAAGGCATAAAACTCCATATCCTCAATCCTGATCACTCCCATAAATATGTTATTATATTGTTAAATATCTATAAGACAACTTAATAAGTCAAAACCAAGTCTAATCTCAAAAATAATCTATAAAATAATTAGGTTTATAACATAAACTAGTTTATATTTGTCACAAGAAATTATTTCAACCTGATAATGTAAAAGTAACAAAAGCCATGGAAAATGAAGAAAAAATGATGACCGGAGAGGAGAGCCTGAGTGTCATCACTGAGATGATCAACAAGACCAGGGTGAGTGTCACTCAGTCAAGCTTTCACCTTCTGTTCTGGGGCTGGCTGATCTTTGTATGCAGCCTCTCCGAGTTCATTCTCTGGAAGTTTGTCGGATGGACAAACTCCTGGTATGTCTGGTTCTTTGTCATTCCCGGGACGGTGGTATCGCTTATCTACGGATTCACCACCGGCAAGAAGGAAAAGGTCTTTACTTACGGAACGGGTATCTATGTATGGACATGGATAGCATTTTTATTTGCCTCAACAGTTTTTTTCATTGTATACCCGCTTGCGACAGGCAGTGTGGCGAAGTATATGCTGTTAATGGCCGCCATTCCGTTGTTTATTTCAGGGGTGATACTCAAGTTCAGGCCGCTTATGTGGGGTGCCGGTGCCTTCTGGTTCCTGGCGCTGGTGGCACATTTCGGCGGTGAGACCATCTCGGGGCTGGCGATGCCGGTGGCAATGATTGTAGGGTATCTTATACCCGGTTATTTACTCAGAAAAAGGGGCAGCCATGACACCTTTCAGGGAGCTTGATCCGTTGCTGCATTCGCAGCTCAGGCTGGCGATAATGTCGGTGCTGATCAGCGTCGACAGCGCCGGCTTCAGTTATCTGCGTGAGAAGACCGAAGCGACAGCGGGCAATCTCAGCGTGCAGATAGGGAAGCTGAAGGATGCGGGTTACATCTCGGTGAGCAAGAGCTTCGGTGAGAGTTATCCCCAGACGATGTGCAGCATCACCGACCTGGGACGGAAGAAATTTGCGGAGTATGTGGCGGCGCTGGGAGATTATCTGAAGGTCTGAGGTCTGAAGGTCTGAAGGTCTCAAGGTCTGAAGGTCTGAAGGTCTCAGGTCTGAAGGTCTGAGGTCTGAAGGTCTCAAGGTCTGAGGTCTGAAGGTCTGAGGTCTGAAGGTCTGAGG
>WOYX01000061.1 GCA_011620595.1 Bacteroidales bacterium
CTAGTAAGTGAATTCCCCGAATTCGCTCCTTACAGTCAGCTTTTTCAAGGGTGATGCTTTGCACCGCCCAATTATGCGTGCCTCGAGATTGAAGCCGGCAGCGATCTTAATTATTGCCGCGGCATCTGCCTCATCAACGTACAGCTCCATCCGGTGCCCCATGTTGAACACACGGTACATCTCATCCCACGGCGTGCCGGAACTCTGCTGTATCATTCTGAAGAGTGGCGGCAGCGGAAAGAGGTTATCCTTGACAACATGTATTCTGTCAATGAAACGCAGGATCTTGGTCTGTCCTCCGCCGGAGCAGTGTACCATACCGTGGATGGCTGGGCGCATTACCTCCAGCACCTTTCTGATGACCGGGGCGTAGGTACGTGTGGGCGAGAGCACGAGCCTGCCGGCATCAAGCCCCGGCACCTCAACAGGATCGGTGAGCCGGTAGCTGCCTGCATAGACCAGGTCGGCAGGCAGGTTGCCGTCGTAGCTCTCGGGATAGAGTGTCGCGAGGTATCTGCCGAAAACATCGTGCCGCGCCGAGGTGAGGCCATTGCTGCCCATGCCACCGTTGTAGGCTGTCTCGTAAGTAGTCTGTCCTGACGAGGCCAGTCCCACAATCACGTCACCACTGCGGATGTTTCCGTTGTCAATGACATCAGCGCGGGGTATGCGGGCAGTGACGGTGGAATCGACGATGACCGTTCTTACCAGGTCTCCCACGTCTGCTGTCTCGCCCCCTGTTGACCATATCCCGATACCCCCGGCGCGCATCTGTTTAAGGAACTCCTCCGTGCCCTCAATGATGGCCTTTATCACCTCTCCGGGAATGAGGTTCCTGTTTCTTCCTATGGTTGAGGAGAGAAGGATATTATCAGTGACACCGACACAGAGAAGGTCGTCAAGGTTCATCACCACGGCATCCTGTGCTATGTCCTTCCAGACAGAGAGGTCGCCCGTCTCCTTCCAGTAGACATAGGCCAGTGACGACTTGGTTCCGGCACCGTCAGCATGCATTATGTTGCACCAGTCAGGATCACTGCCCAGTATGTCCGGGATTATCTTGCAGAACGCCTTCGGGAAGAGTCCTTTGTCAGTCCTGGAGATGGCAGCGTGAACCTCCTCCTTTCCCGAGGATACTCCTCTCTTTGCGTAGCGCGACCTGTCACTCATCACTCCTGCCCGGGCCTCTTTCTAATCAACGGGCTCATAATCGGTTCTCAGCACCCTGAACTCAGTGCGTCGGTTGATCTGGTGAGCTATCTCCTTCTGCTCTTCAGTTGCCAGGGAGTTGATATACTGTTCGGTGAGTGTCACCCCTTCACGGAGGAACGGAGCTACGGCCTGGATAGGTGCGTCAACCACTTTGGGACTGGTCTCACCGTAGCCCCTGGCAGTCAGCCTGTCGGCTGCTATGCCCTTGGCAATGAGGTAATCGACCACCGATTGTGCCCTCTTCTGCGACAGATCCATATTATACTCCTCGGTATCGCGTGAGTCGGTATGTGACATAAGCTCAATGGTAACGTTCGGGTTGTCATTGAGGGTCTCCACCAGCTTGTCAAGTGAGACCATCGATTCCGGCCGGAGATCCCACTTGCCGAAGTCGTAGAAGATATTGGGAAGCTCTATGGGCTTGTCAATAGGTGTCAGGAGTATGGTGGCCATGAAATCGCGGCTCTTGTCCTGCCCTCTGGTTGTCTCCTTCTCCTTGCCGTTAAGGAATCCCTGTTTTGAAGCCAGGAAGATATAATCGACCTCCGGTCTGAGGGTGAATTTGAAATCGCCGGCAGCGCCTGTTTCCGTCTGCATATTAGTGCCGTCGCTGGCG
The DNA here is from genome assembly GCA_011620595.1 of Bacteroidales bacterium. Classification (GTDB taxonomy): domain Bacteria; phylum Bacteroidota; class Bacteroidia; order Bacteroidales; family VadinHA17; genus SR-FBR-E99. The sequence continues at coordinate 1,829 of WOYX01000061.1, forward strand.
ATAAGCTGAACTGTGGCACCATCGACAGGCTGTCCCGTCTTTTCATCTTTGACCAATCCCGTTATACTGAAGACCAGGGGAGGCATGATAAAAGTATAGAGGTCATCCACGGCTCTCCCCTTGCGTGAGGAGCTGAAGACACCCTTCTCGGCCTCTTTCTCAAAGGTGATCCCGAAGTCATCGGCGTAGGTGTTCAGAGGCGACCGCATGTTCTCCACCATCCATCCGTCGCCTCCCTGGGGCACGGCACGGAAGATATCGAGGCCTCCCATGCCTATGTGACCGTCAGATGCAAAATAGAGCCAGCCGTTGTCGCGCATGTAGGGAAAGAGTTCATCACCCCGGGTGTTGATGTCGGCACCCAGGTTCTCGGGCTGTGACCAGGGGCTTCCGGGGGAGGTGCGTGTAACGCGGTAGATATCCTTTCCGCCCATTCCACCGGGAATGTCAGACACAAAATAGAGTGTCTGCCCGTCAGGCGATATGGCTGGATGAGCAGCTACAAGAGAATCTGCCAGTATCTCCTGCTTCACGGGGTCGGCCCAGCGGGTGCCCTCGCGTGTTGAATACATGATCACGCATCCCTTTTTCTCGCGTTTGCCAGCTTCACAACGTGTGAACCATACCTCGGTATAGTCATACGAGAAGGAGGGTGTGCCATCTTCGAACTCACTGTTCAGGAAATCGACGGGCACGGGAGTACTCCATTTGCCCTTTTTATCGAGCCGGGTCTCAAAGATATCGGTGAAGCTTTGTCCGGTGGCCCCGTGCTCCTTGTTGCCGCGGGCATCGTCGCGCGACGAGGTGAACCACAGCAGTCCGTAGTCGTCACGGGCAAATGCCGGTCCGAAGTCGGAATCCTTTGAGTTGACATCCTTAAGCTCCTCCACGATATATGATTCAGGCGAATCCTGCCACTCCATCGCCAGCTCACAAGCCCTGATCTGCTGCTCGGTACGGGGGTCACCCGGCACCAGCTGACGGTATTTGCGAAACTCCTCGATCGCCTGGGGATACCTCCCCAGCTTCTTGGTAACCTCTGCCAGACGGTACTGTGCCTCCGGTTTCGGGAAAGGTGATCTGACGGATCTCTTATACCACAATTCGGCGTTTTTCGGATCGTTTATCAGACGGTAGCACTCTGATACCATGAAAACCATCTCAGCCTTGAGCTGTTTCTCGCGTGTCTTTGAATAGACATCCTTGAAGAAGTCGATGGCCTCATAATAGCTGCCAGCCTCAAAGGCGGCATATGCCCGTTCCGTCTTCTGCTTCTGTGCGCTGAGAGCAGCGGGCAACAGCAGCAGAAGTATCATAAGCCGGAAGATTATCTTATCCATGGGGAACGCATTCGTTATCCTGCAAAAATAACGAAAGTAACCGATGTTCAGGTATCCTACCTGGTAAAAAGCAGCTCACGGTACTTGGGCAGAGGCCACAGCTCGTTGTCAACCACCAGCTCAAGCTTGTCGATGTGGGTCCTTATCTCATCAAGATAGGGCTTTACCTTGCTCTCGTAGGTTGTTGCCTTGCTGTAGAGATCGGTAATTACATTTGCCTTTTTTCTCTCTTCGATCATCTCTGCCACCAGCTTCTTGATCATGGTAATATGATCTGAAATATTGATTATGAGTTCTTTGCGGGCACCGGCCAGTCTTATGTACTCGTTGTCGTCAAAGATCTCACGCAACCCTCTGACATTCTCCACCAGCGAGGTCATGTAATTCACTGCCGTAGGCACTATGTGGTTTATTGCCAGGTCACCCAGCACACGGGCTTCGATCTGCAGTTTCTTGGTGAACTTCTCGAGCTCTACTTCCACCCGACTTTCCAGCTCACGCTCGGTGAGCACGCCTGTGCCAACGAGTGTCTCGCGTGATGACGGAGTGACATATGCCTTCAGGGTTTTGGGAACACCGGGCTCTGTGGAGAGACCCCTGCGAAGAGCTTCCCTGTGCCACTCTTCACTGTACCCGTCGCCCTCAAAGCGGATCCTCCTGGAATCGATGATGCACTTCTTGAGCACCTGGAAGATAGCCTCATCCCTCTTTCTTCCCCTGTCAACCATGCTGTTGACCTCATCGGCGAATATCTTCAGCTGCCTTGCTACCGCCGCATTGAGTACTATCATTGCCGAGCTGCAGTTGGCCGAGGAGCCCACCGCCCTGAACTCAAACCTGTTGCCGGTGAAGGCAAAGGGTGAGGTGCGGTTGCGGTCCGTGTTGTCAAGAAAAATGCCGGGTATCTTGCCTAGTCCAAGCTTGATCTCTGTCTTCTCCTGCGGGGTCATCTTCTTGTCCTTCACCTTGCTGGCAATGCCGTCCAGTATATCTGACAGGTAGCTTCCCAGGAATACCGATATGATTGAGGGAGGTGCCTCATGGCCTCCCAGCCTGTAGGAGTTGTTCTCGTTGGTGACGCTGGCGCGGAGGAGATCCTGGTTGTCATTGACAGCCTTGACCACATTGACGAGGAAGGTGAGGAACTGCATGTTTGTCTTCGGGTTCTTGCCCGGCGAGAGCAGGTTTACGCCAGTATCGGTCATCATCGACCAGTTACTGTGCTTGCCCGATCCGTTCACCTCGGCAAAGGGCTTCTCATGGAAGAGGACCCTGAACTTGTGCTTCCTTGCCACCCTTCGCATTACATGCATTATCAGCTGGTTATGATCGACGGCCAGGTTGGCCTCCTCGAACACGGGAGCACACTCAAACTGGTTTGGGGCTACCTCATTATGACGTGTCTTAACCGGTATTCCAAGCTTATAGGCTTCAAATTCAAACTCCCTCATGAAAGCCTTGACCCTGTCGGGTATCGCTCCGAAATAGTGGTCGGAAAGCTGCTGGTCCTTTGAGGAGGGATGGCCCATCAGGGTGCGGTCAGCAAGCATGAGGTCGGGACGTGCATAATAGAGCGCCTCATCTATCAGGAAGTACTCCTGTTCCCAGCCGAGGGTGGCTATCACCTTCCTGACATCCTTGTCGAAGAGGTGGCAAACCTCCACGGCAGCCCTGTCGAGTGCTGCCAGCGACCGCAGCAGCGGGGTCTTGTAGTCAAGTGCCTCGCCCGTGTAGGATACGAAGACTGTAGGAATACACAGGGTGTTGTCCACTATGAATGCCGGCGAGGAGACATCCCAGGCGGTGTAGCCCCTGGCTTCAAAGGTGTTCCTTATGCCGCCGCTGGGGAAGCTTGATGCGTCAGGCTCCTGCTGCACCAGCACCTCACCCGAGAAGATCTCAATAATGGAGCCCATCTCGCCCCTGCCCACGAAGGCATCATGCTTCTCTGCCGTAGTGTCGGTAAGAGGATGGAACCAGTGGGTAAAGTGTGTCACGCCGTGCTCCATGGCCCATGCCTGCATTCCTGTGGCTACCTGATCAGCTATCTGCCTGTTGATGGGTGTCCCCTCGTCAATGGCTGTCATAACTGCACGGTAGGCTTCACGGCTCAGGAAGCGCTCCATCTTCTGCTTGTTAAAAACGTTACGGGAAAAATAGGTGGAGACCGGCTCAGCCGGCACATCAATATCAACAGACTCCCTGTTGAACAGCTCCTTCAATGCACTGAAACGTAATTCTGCCATGATCTGATTTTTGTTAAAAATAGATCATTTTAGAATACACCCCCCTATTTTCAGGGGTATTTTTTGATTATTTATATGTTTTTTATTGACAACCCCCTATTTTTTGTGGGTATATTCATTTTCTTTATTCTTTATTAATATCGGAGAGACATTCTGCACGGGTAAAGATTCCGTAGAGTGACTTTTCAAAATCGACAGCCACGACCTTATATTCAGGGGTAAGGGTGAACTCATCACCAATGCCGCTGGTGAGGAAGTTGATTGCAGCCTCCGGGAAATGGAATGTAGTGTAGACCACACCCTGTTTGACCACGTCGGTCACCTTTATCTTCATTGTTGTTACGCCGCGCGGGGAGAATACCCTGGCATAGTCGCCGGTGGTCAGCCCCTTTGCTTTTGCATCATTGGGATGAACATAGAGCAGGTCTTCGGTGA
>WOYX01000038.1:0-74833 GCA_011620595.1 Bacteroidales bacterium
TTGCATTGGAACTGGAACGATACTCAAACCTGTCGATTCAAAGTCTTTATGATAAGTTTGTTCTCAATGGTGCTGATGTCATTATCCGGGAAAATACAATCACCGTACAGCTGAAGAAAAAAAGAAATCTACCCCTGATACTGGAGGTAATGAAAACGTTTTCCCACCAGAAATACCCCTGGCTTGATGGTAAGAGTGTTATTTTTGAGGGAGCAACATACTCGTAAATAAAAAATACGGGCGATTGTTTACCGTGAAAATCTATGGTAAGTAGTTTACCGTGAAAATCCGTGCTCAATAGAAAACGCTTTCAGATAACTCAGCCAAAGCAAGATATATATATTCCTACTTCCTGTCTAAAAATGCATGTTCCCAACGCTTATAAGAATTGTCGAATGTAAGCCTGGCAGGATCAAATTGCTTCGGATCCCAATCCTTACCTGCCCAGATTGTCATATCTTCATAGTCTTCATGGTTGGGATCAGATAATACTTGAATTAGATTGTAATAACCGTCCACGCCACCACAGTCCTCTGGCGGACAAGCATTCTTACCATCAATACAGATTGGGTATTTAATCCCCTTTTCTCTGAAAATATAACCCTCAAGCTTCACTGTATGAAGCCAGCCATCTCCATAATCATATTCGTATACAGCTTCCACGCCGAGTGCATTGAAATACGCAATTACTGCTATTTCCCATCCCGGAAATACTTCCGGCAGTTCTCCTGAACCCTCGAAATCCGGAATGCCAATACGAACTTCTTTCCCTTTCCCTTTGCCTTTTATTTCAAAATGGTGAAGATGATAATCCTGCCAGCCCATGGCATCCTGAATGGCCACATGCAGATCCCAGAAATTGTAATCCAATGGTACTTGTATTCTTCGCCAGATTTTAGGTTCAATCCCACGAAGTGCTATGTAGAATTGCAGAACCTGACTTTTCAATGAAGAATGAAGAGGCAGTTTCGCATATTTCATCAGATATCCTTTTTCAGTGTAATTCTTATCGAATCTGCTTGCCATGTCTCAGAGGTCTTTTTTTTAATTCCTTCCCCGCCTTTGTCAATCTGTATCGTTGATTTTGACTATTTGGATTATCGGGAATGGTCATGTCAACCAGATTCAGCTTTAAGGCTGGAAGGGGTAGTTATTATTAAAGTTTCTTTTGTCCGATAATTTCAACTTTTCTTGTATTTCCAAACGAGTATTTTCTTCTGACATGTTTTGTCACAGGAATATGATCGCATTGATTAGCATAAAATAAAAATTACTTTGCTTTACTGCAAGTTAGTAATAATCCTGTTGAATAAAGATTCTCATTGTCAATTTTTTCTGACTCAATGATAAAATACTTTAAATGCGCCAATTGAATTAATCTGTGACAAAGTCAGAAAAAAGTGCCCGGAGAAAGAACAACATTTCATCCGGGCACAGCGTCCAAGCTAAAGTAAGAGCCAGGTTATCATTTGAACAGGGAGTAACTTAACTTGAACTGGAAGGTTATTCCCGGTTCCAGTTTGGTAAAGTACTGGTCAGTCGGGTTAAATGACCTGAAAACAGATTCCTTCTTGTCATTCAGGAGGTTTTCAATCTTGAATCCAAGCTGGGTGCGGTCATTTTTCCCGAAGTATTTGGTTGCATTGAAGTTAAGGCTGTGAAAAGGAAGCATGTAGATATCGGGCTTGTCGGCAATCCCAACATACTGCAGGGTTGTGCCCTGGACATTATAGTAGAGTCCTGCTTCAAGACCTTTCCGGAATCCGTTTTCACCGCCATTATAGGATAATCCGGCATTGATGATAAACGGGGCCTGTCCGGCCATCTCCCTGGCCTCTTCAATTGTCTGACCGGCACGGGCATTTTCAATTCTCGACTTATACTCGGTAAGACTCATATCTATCCTGGAAGAGGTAAATGATATGTTTCCTGATAGAGAGAAATTCTCCAAAGGCTGTGCTACAACAGCCAGATTCTGGCGGAATTCCGTTTCAACGCCAATCACTTGTCCGTCTCCCACGTTCCTGGGCTGGAAAGATCCCTTCTGGGTTGTGGCATACTGGACAATCTCTATCGGGTTTTCAAACAGCTTGTAAAATCCGCTTACAGAGATCATCTGGCCGATCGAGTGATACAGTTCCCACCTGACATCCAGGTTCTGAATGTAGGTGTTGACGAGGTTACCATCCCAGTATACAACACCTGCAACATCGTCTGCATCGCGAAACAGGCCTCCGATAAAGGTACGGTTGCTTATCGGATCAGATATCTCTGCATATGACATCTCCTTGAATGAGGGCCTTGCAATGGTTTTTGCATAGGAGAACCGAAGGTTCTGCTTCTCACTGACATTATAGATCAGATTAACTGTCGGGAAGAAATCGAGATTGTCAAGAACCACTTCATCATTAAGAACATTGATTCCCAACTGGTCCTGTCCGGTATATCTTTGTGTATAGTTCTCAGCTCTTATTCCGATTATCGCCCTGAGATTCCTGAAGAGGCTGAGTTCGGTAGAGAGATATGCTGCTGCGTTGCCAGACCTTGAATTGTATTGGTTTGGATTGGAAGGGACAAAATTGGCCTCATAGGTTGTTCCGCTGAAGGGGTCAGTTCCCTGGTAGGGCCAAAGGTTCTGGTCGCTGAAAAGCTCATTGGGATCTCCTGTTATGGGTACATTACGGATATTGAACGAATATTTGTTAATGACGAAATCACGCTCCTTGAAAGTATAGGCGCCCCCGAAATGGAGTCTGGCCTTTTCCCCAAGGAAATTATATTCCCGGGTCAGATGGAGGATACTTCCAATATTGATTTCGGACAGTTCCCTCCATATTCTTTCCGGGAAGCCTGATTCTGTACCGATAACATAGTTGTCGTTTTGCCTTACATACCTGGTAAACCTTACATCAGGATCTTCGATCACCGAGAGAGTAGGAGAGACTTTCCATACGATCTCCCATTTGGAATCGTTGAGAGAGTGTTTTCCGTCAATCAAAAGGTTGGTGACCGAACGCTGACTGTACTCGAGGTTGTGCTGCATACCCTCGAAGATTGTTCCAAGGTCGGAGCTCTTATAGTCAAACACTCCTGCTTTTGATTCACCGTTTTGCAGGTGCAATATGTTCAACCGGTATTTTGATCTCTTGGTCTTCAAGGCAAAACCTGCCAGTCCGCTTACAAGGACATTACTCATGCCAACATCACCTTTCTGGAATTCACGCACCTCCATCTCGGTTATGACAGGATCGGCAGCCAGCCCGTACCTGCCATACTCTGCATCTTTATAGAATTCCGTGCTGTTCTTATACGAAAAGCTGAAGGTATATCCGAGAGTTACTTTATTGAGTGGTTTCTGGTTGCCCAATGAGACACCGAAACTGTAGTCCATGAAGCTCATCGTCTTCATAGCCGCCATGGTTGGATTAAAGGACCGGAGTATCTCCCTGTACCTCATGCTCAGCTCATCTTCAGGGGGAAGAACCACCACTTCAGAATAAAACGGAATATTTTCAGTAGCCGGTATTCTTCTGGTTCCGTCATCAAATCCAAGAAAATCTGTTTTTCCTCCTTCATAGGTAAGGAAGTCATTCCTGAAATGATAGTCAGGGTTATAGGCTCCGCTGATAAAGATATTCCCGGTTTTTTCCTCCGGGAAATCCTTTATGGCAATATCCACCATACCTCCTGTGAAATCAGCAGGAAGATCAGCGCTGGCGGACTTGTGAATAATAATATTGTCAATGACACTTGTCGGAAAGATATCCATCTGGATTGAATTCCTGTCGGGATCAAGTCCGGGCATATCAACTCCGTTAATGATTGTCTTTGTGTACCTGTCACCGAGTCCGCGCACATAAACATATTTTCCGCCTTCAACCGAAACTCCCGGAACTCTCTTTATGGATGAGGCAGCATCGGAGTCACCGATCTTCCTCAATCCGGCTGCGGAAATTCCATCCAGCAGTGTCGGGGATTTCCTTTTAATGGTCATTATGGCATTTTCAGTATTGCGCACCACATTGGCCGTGACCGTAACCTCCTCAAGGCCGACCGTTGTAGGCTTAAGTTGGATATCATCCATTACCACTGTTTCTCCGTCTTCAATTGTGACATCACTTACAGTAAGTGTCTCGTATGAAACGAAGGAAAACTTCAGGTTATACTTACCGGCAGGAAGGGTAAGATTGAATTTACCATCAAGATCAGAGACCACCCCCAGGGTAGTACCCTCGGCAAATATTGTTACACCTATCATAGGCTCTCCGAGAGAGTTGTCAAAAATTGTTCCCCTGACAGTTCCCTTTTGAGCATATAACTGGCCGGATAACAATAGAACAATGACTGTTAGAATTACTTTAAATGGACGCATGGTTGAAATTTAAAATTGTTGTTCTGTTTTAATGTTAAAACCCGCAGGCTTTGAAGCCTGCGAGTTTTTGGGATTTTGCGATTTGTCAGTTATAAGTATTATCAATTAAAATGCGGCAGCTGCTGCAGCCCATGACCAGGTTTCAGTAAATACCGCGGTATTGGCACCTACCGTATTAGCACCTTCAGTTACGGCTGTAGCGTAAGCATCAGATCCTTTCAGGAAAATATCCTGCAGGGTGGCGGTGCCTGGTAACACAACCTCGAAGTGGTTGAAATCATAGGCATAGAACTTCGGAACGGCATCAAACGTCTGGTAGGGTGACGATGACTTGAGGTTGTAGAAGTAAATATTCATGAAATCGAGATATGAATCTTTACTGTCATTAGCATCATCAATGTCAACAAGGCCTTGTGCATTACCTGCTTTTACGGTTCCATTCATTATAATATGTTTGGCAGCTGGTGCAGATGAACCCTCGGGACCATCAAGCTCAAAACATTTGTCAAATGGAGTAATGACGATGAAGTTGTCAAGTGTTCCTCCCCATGCCTGGTCAGTATCGATGGCATCGTCACCGGCATTCCATACTACAGCATTTTTTACATTCACCGTACCTCCGAACCACTCGATACCATCATCCTGGTTGGCTATTATTTCTACATTTTCAATAACAGTATTGTTACCCACGCCTCCAAGGGTCAGGCCGTTTATTTCATTTCCTTCACCGATGTTTGCTCCGCCGTGACGTATTGATACATATTTGATGACACCGGAATTGTCAGTGGGGTCTGTTCCACCGTACAGTCCGTTGGCATCAGACGGAGGAATACCTTCAATCTGTTTCGGGCTTACACTGGCAGCTATGGGGGCATTACCCAGTATCAGCAGTCCGCCCCAGAGTCCGTCGAGGTCCGGCGAAAGGTTCGGGCTGGTTACCTGGCCGGGAAGGATATTATCGGAAATGGAGGTGAAAATGATGGGAGATGTTTCAGTACCTTCAGCCATAAGTACACCGCCGCGGGCAATCAGAAGAGCCGTTGCGTTTGAACCTGTACCTGCACTTCCCTTTACAATTACACCCGGCTCAATTGTAAGTGTCACACCTGATAATACTGCAACACGCGTTTCGAGAATATAAATTTTCCCGGTTTCCCAGGTAGTGTTAGCCGATATATTCCCTGTAACCGAAATGCCTTTCTTAATATCAATAACGGCAGTTGCAGTTCCGACTTTATTATTGTTATCGGTGATTGTGATGGCAACTGAACCTGCCCCTGATTCCGTACCGGCTGTAAAGGTGACGACAACATTCCCTGATGTAGCGTTTGCAGCTGCATCTGTTTTAATAACAGCAGTACCGTTAGTGGGAACCAGGGTTGATGATTTGTATCCGCCTTCTGCAGTGAACGGGAAGGTAATATCTACCGAGTTCACCAGTATTGTGGATGAGTTACCGGGGGTGGTAACCATCGGAGCTCCCTTTTCGAACAGGGCAAGAACAGCAGTATTCGAAGCAACCTGAGATTCAGTGTCAGTAACTGTAAGGGTCACTGATCCGGCACCAACCGTTGATCCTGCAGTAAAGGTAACTACAATCGTTCCGCTTGTAGCTCCGGCAGTACCGTCGGTTTTAATAGTAGCCGTGCCGCCGGTGGCAGTAACGGATGATTTTTCAAATCCGGCGTCAGCGGTGAAGGAGAAAGTAATATCAGTACTCTTTCCAACCTCCACATTCTGGCTTGACGGAACGGATATCGTCGGAATTTCATAATTCTTCTGGCAACCACTCAATATCGCGAGCGAAGCGATTACCGCAAAAAATAACTTTGTCTTAATTGTTTTCATAAATGTTTTATTTGGTTCGTATTATTAAGATTTTTTTGTTTCATAAATCACGGGACAAATCTAGATCAATAAAATCGCGGTCATGGTCAAAAACCGATTAAGAATTGATAACAAATCTGTTACAGGAATGTTACAGATGTGCAAGTAGATTTGTTTCCATATGATGATGGACTGCATCCGTCCGGCTAGATGTACATGGAGTGGGTCAGGCTTGCTCTGCCGGAGATATTGAAAATGGTTAAGGAGGAATAACAATGGATATGGAATCGGCATATAAGGAGGCTTTGGCCTCTGGGCTTCCAACCCGGATCTCCCAAGAATCCTGAAAAACGGGGATCGCATGTATCGTTGCGTCATCCGGAGGCCTGCCGTATCTGCAAGGCCCTTATCGATCCGGACCTGGGAGAAACTGTCGTCATTCCTGATTTCAGGGAGCCCGACAATATCCGCCTGGAGATTACTCCCCTATGCACTACCTACACGGAGTTATTTATGGCTGTCAGGGAGATCAGGAGTGTCGTTGAAAATAAGCTCTTTCTGAAATATTCTATCGAAAGAGAGCGAGTAACCTGGTCGGAGTATCCCTTGCACAGTAGTACCAGGAATCCCTGGTCAGCATTGAACTCCCTGGAGGAGTTAAGGTCAGATATCTTTGTCAGAGGTATTTTATTATCTTAGTTTCGAAATATTAAGCGCAACATGTAAAGAGTTAGTTTCGCTGCTATTATGAGCGGGAACTTTATCATTCCTGCGCACTGCAATGCTTCTGCCATTTATTGTAATTTTGCTATAACCTGTGAATAATAAGTAACCGAATAGATGAAAAGGAATTACATGAATCCGTACCTGGCGGGGGTGCTGCTGGGATTGGTGCTGCTGTTGGCAATGGTAGTGGCCGGAAGGGGCCTCGGGGCAAGCGGAGGCATCAAATACTGCGTTGTCTCGGTTGTAGGGGCCATCAGCCCGGAACATGTCAGCCAGTCTGAATATTATTCGGGCTATTTTGAAAATGACAAGAAGCCTATCACCAACTGGCTGACAATTGAGATCTTCGGTTTAATTCTTGGGGGTTTCATCTCAGGTGCCCTGTCGGGAAGGCTGAAGCTTAAAGTGGAAAAGTCACCGCGGATCACCAATGCACGGCGACTTGCATTTGCCTTCATGGGAGGCCTTCTCTTTGTCTATGGTGGCCAACTGGCAAGGGGATGCACCAGCGGTGCGGCTCTCTCGGGGATGGCCGTACTCTCACTGGCCGGGTTCGTGACCATGATCGCGATATTCGGTTCGGCATTCGCATTTGCATGGTTCTTCAGGAAGAACTGGATATGAAGGGGGTCTGAAGGTCTGAGGTCTGAAGGCCGGGGTGAAGAAGAGCTTAAATATGACGTTCAGTAAGTAATTTGAAAACAATCATCTCTCAAAAAAAGAAAATGGCACCATTATCATCATTATATGAATTCCCCGAATGGCTGAACCTGATGACTGCCTTCATAATTGGCATTGGTTTTGGTTTCGCCCTTGAACAGGGGGGATTCTCCTCGAGCCGCAAGCTGGCAGGGATGTTCTACGGGTACGATGCCACCGTGCTGAAGGTATTCTTCACAGCAGCAATAGTTGCCCTGATAGGGGCACAGTTCCTTGGCTACTTCGGGCTGCTGAACCTGAACCAGGTCTATGTGAATGAGTTTTATGTAACCTCCTCAATCGTTGGCGGAGTGATAATGGGAGGGGGCTTTATCATGGGCGGCTTCTGCCCGGGAACGGGTCTCTGTGCCATGTCAATAGGCAAGATTGACGCAATGGTCTACATCCTGGGAGGCCTCGCAGGGGCCTTCCTGTTCGCAGAGACCTGGCCGCTGATAGAAAAGATGGCCACTGCCGGCTACAGGGGACCGGTTAAGATCAACGAGGCTCTGGGCATGTCAGCCGGCCTCTTTACCCTGATATTGGTTGCTGCTGCCGGGACAATGTTCTGGGTGGCCGAACTGGCCGAGAAGAGGTTTGCGAGACCTGATATCACCAATGAAATAAAGTGATCTGCAATGGGAACGAGGAAAAAAATTACAGTACTGCTTCTCCTGCTGAGTCTGATTCTGGCACTGCTTCCGCTGACTGCCAACCGTTCTTTCAGGGGCAGCCCTTCCGGGCTGCTTGATGAGGTACTGAGAGACGGAACTTCTTTTAGCTCAGACCAGGTGGCAGAATTTATCGTAAAGGAAACTCCTGATATTCAACTCTTCGACCTGAGACCTGCGGAAAAATACAGGGAGGCATTCATTCCCGGGGCGGTCAGTGTACCGTATGCTGATTTCATAGCATCCGACCCGGATATCTGGCTGCGCGACAGTACCAGGAGAATGATACTATATTCCGCTGATGACATTGAGTCTGCCGCGGCAATGGTATATGCCAGGGGGTTGGGCTATGACAACACCTATTTCCTCAAGGGGGGAATAGATGAATGGGTGAAAACCGTCTCAGCCACGGAGTTTGAAGGGGAAAGAATTACAGCAAGGGAAAATGCACTACTTGAAACGAGAAGAAGGGCAGCGGACATGTACAACGAACTGCGCAGCCTCCCTGACAGCCTGAAGACCAAATATCTTGAGTCGAAAAAATTTTCAGCACGTAAGCTTGACGGCGGTTGCCAGTAAAAACCAGCAGTATGAAAACGTTGAAACAATATAAATATGTCCTGGCTGCAGTCGTTGTGCTGGCAGCCCTTGCGGCGGTCCGTGCATTCAATCCGGGCATATTCAGATATGATGCGGTAAGATGGGCTGAACCTTCGGTGAGAGGTGAAAACATGATCTCCCGTGATAAGCTCCCGACTATCGGGGGAGAGGTACTTTTTGTGATGCTTGATACTGACTGCCAGGTACCGGATTTGCCCGGTTCAGGCATACTGACAGCTGATCCTCAGGATCTGGCCTCAGGAGACTACATCGGTAAAATCAGGAGAAACAAAGGCCCGGTGGTGCTTTGTTCCGAAGACTTGTCAATATCAGCCAGAGTATGGATGGTCCTCAGCGAGACCGGAATTAGAAATCTCTACATCCTGAGAAAAGATCCGGCCTGATTAACAGACCGGACCATTTTGTCAGCAGAGACTCTCATTAAAAATTTCTTCGGGTAAAGGTGCCGATTGAAGCCTGATCCGGAAATGCAGTCCCGGTAGACGCATCACCAATCCTGCAAATCTACTTCTTTACCACCGGGAAATCGTTTGATTCCTCAAGAGTGAAAGGTAACCATGAGAGGATGCTTCTCTCCTCTGTCATCTTGTTGTACATGAAGCTGTTGTTCCCGTATTTCAGAGTTCTGGCATCGTATCCGAAGAGTCTCAGGAATGCCGATGCAAATGCGGAGTTGTGGCCTGTGCCGCAGTAAACAACGGTGATTTTGTCAGTGGGTATTGTGGCCATCATATCGGGGAAGCCAAGTGTTGCTTCGGATTTGTACCGGACTGCTCCGGGAATATGTCCTGCATCATACTTGTCCTTACGCTCGAGGTTTATCACAAAGAACTCAGATGGATCAGCAAATACCTCATCCACAGTGATAATAATATTTTCTGTTCCTTGCTCAAACAGCTTCCTGAACCGTGCGTCGCTTATCTCACTTCCGGTCTGAAGTCCTGTGCCGAGTACCGGCATGCCAGCAGGAGCCGGGGTCTCATTGGTTGAAACCTCCAGGCGATCTTCATATTTTGAGGATAATCCATGCATCCATCCGGTCCCGGCATACCTGTTATTCCATCCTCCCATGCCCCAGCGCATAGCGAAGACATTTCCGTAGCCCATCATCCTGAGGAGTGAGGTGGTATAGCTTGATAACTGTCCGTCATCACAGACCAGGATTATTCTGTCATATTCAAAAGGCTTTATCCCTTTCTCGAAATAATCCGGAAGCTCCCCGAACTGTTTGCTGACAGCACCCTCAATGTGACCGGCGGAATACTGGTTTGCAGCACGCAGATCAATAACCAGGTTGTTTTCTCCCAATTCTTCATAAACAATAGATGCCTTGATAAGACTTGGGAAGTACTGACTGTTGACATAGTCGCCCCTCTCTTCCAGGTCCTTCAGCAGCAGTATGGTTTCCTGGTCGATGACCGGCGTTGCGGTTTCACTTACGGCCGGGGCATCTTTTTTGTTCCCGGTTCCCTTGCCTGCACATGCTGCAACCATGAGAGAAACCAGAGTGACAGCAACAATGCCGATAAATAATCTGTTTTTCATATTTGACATGGTTCGTGGGTTTACCGGGCTACCGCTACCCGATCCTTATCAAACCTGAGGGTCTCGGTGCGGTTTCCCTTCTCGTCATAGTTGTACTGTGTGATAGCCACACCGCTGTCAGGATGGTTGATGATATTGCGGTCCTTGTCCATATTCCTGACCTCAACCACTGCTCCATGCTTGTCATAGGAGTACTGAGTTACTGGAATCATTTTCCCGGCCACATATTCATTGTCCTGGTCAAGCATGGCTGTTTCCTGAACATAGCCGTTTTCATCATAGGTGCTCACCCTGCGTGACCATCCCCAGTAGAGGTTTGACATCTGGCCTGTCGCGTTGTAGACTGAGAACATCAGCAGGTCGCCGTGCTCGTTTGATTCGAACTCGAAGTATGAAACTCCAATATCGCCGCAGTTTTCAGCTGTACAGTTGTAGAGTTTGTCATTCATGTAATTGGCCATTTCGGTTACATAGCCCTTGTCGTTGTAGCTAAACCTGAGTTCATAAAACGGGCAGAACGGGTTCATGATGGTCTCCTCCTTTGCCAGGTTATAGCGCTTTTCCTGAAGTTTGCCATCAGGGAGCATTCTCCAGACATAGTTATGTATTTTGTTTCGGTTCTCTACCGGGTTTCCGTCCCTGTCGAGGAACCTGAGGGCTATCCTGGTTCCCTGATCATCAAGTGTGTATTCATGGGTGAAGACTCCTCCTGATTCCATGGGCTCGCCGTTCTTGTCAAAGAAGCGTTTGATCTGCAGGTTATCGATGTATTCGTAGGTGATTTTAGCGGCTCCGCCCAGTGATCCGTAGCTCAGCGGCTCGTCACCCCTGACATACTCCACGGAAACCGGCCGGCCGGCATCGTCATAGGTGAATTTGTAATTGTTGATCTCCTTTGCCTGTGCCGGGGTCAGCTCGTGTGAACCTCTTTCAGTATCCCACGGTGTTTCGCTGAAGAGGAGAGCCCTGTAATGAGCGGTACCGGTATTGGCTTCCTTTTTTGCAGGCGCCTGGTTGCAGGCTGTTACAGCAGCAACTGCCAGTGCTGCAATGACAATCATAAATTCCTTGCTTCTCGATTTCATGCTTCTTTATTTTTGATAAAATTACAAAAACATCAGGTTTAATAAGTTTCCGAAATATATAATTAATATCCAGTCTTCGGTTCACTTGAAGTGATAAGCATGAAGAATAGCATGAAGAGTGCCGTGGGCAGTAAGCTGCGAACTGCAGGATAATTGCCGGAGATTCTGCTGTCACCGTCCCGGGAGATGTTTGAAGGGTTCTTGAGATAAGGGATTTGTTTTCTGAAAAGTCTGTTTTCCAGAGTATGAAGGTAATAATTCTGCAGATCACTAACCATCGCGCCTGTTGTATTTCTATCGCAGATGATGAAGCTCTTGTATATGCATCCGGGGTTGGGTAAAGCCATACCGTTTTGCAGAAAAGAGTCAGAACATTTCAGATGTCTGGCAATATTATTAATAATCAATGATATATGGCCGACAAGCTATGGTTAACACAAAATTAACGTAAATAAAATGCAGCAACAGGGTCAGTTACCGGTCTTTATGTGGAAGACGGTCATGGACAGGGCCGGTTTTCGATTACAGTAAAAAGCATCTTGCAACTGTGTTTTTAGTCGTGAATTTGACGGGATGGACAGATCTCCCAAATTCTGCAATCAGTCTCTTTTTCTAGTTAGTGTTAATCTGAATGCCATGGAAAGATTAAAGCTTCTCATAACTGCTATTTACGGTTTGCTGCTGACAGCACCGGCGTAGCATCTATATTTTTTTGAAAACTAACCTAAATGTAAAGCTTATGAAAAAATTGCTTTTGTATTTGGTCTTTTTTGTGCTGGGGGGTTCAGCCCTGATAGCGCAGACGGGGGCAATTACGGGGTCAGTTACTTCATCCATCGAAGGTGAGGGGACGCTTCCTGCAGTTACTGTAATTGTAAAGGGTACTGCAATCGGCACCTCAACAGATGCTGACGGCAGGTATTCCCTGTCTGTTCCCGCAGATGCGACAACCAGTATGTTGATTTTTAGCCTCGGGTCGTGACGACTATGTTGTGACCTCCAATCTCATTGATGCCATGCAGCCTACTGATCCTGCTCCGGAGCATCATATATTAAGTGTGACAGTCACGGATCCCCGCCTTAAGTTTTATGCCATTCCTGTTGTTGGCAGTGTGCCTCCTGTCTACAAAGGCGGAGCCCAGGGCCAGGCAAACGGATATCCGTCGTTTTCTCATGTGAACCCGATTCACCTGACGCCTGACAGGCCGCGGGTAATCATGGACTACACCGAAGCGGAGTTCCTTATTTAAGCCCTGAACGCATAGTACCCGGGCAAATGAAAAATACTGAGAGGAGTCCAGCTCTATAGCCTTCCTCCCCGTGCCTGTTAAAAGTCTTTATTAAAAATTTGTACAGGGCCAGCCAAATTTTATAAAGTCTTTATGAAAGCATTGCCAAATTTGTCCGGTTATCAGGCGGCCTGTCATGTCCAATAATAAAAGTATAAATTTGGGAAAGCGAAAGGATATCACAATGAAAGGCACCTTGCCATTATTGCACCTGCCATTAAATATAAAAATCTACCAGTATCTCCTGGTTGTCATTATAATCGGGCTGACTACTTTAATCTTAAGTCCTCTTTCAAATTCACAGAGTTATCATATTGTTTCTTTCATCCTGCTATTCGTTGTTGCCATGCTTGCGGTCTTTATGGGGATAGGGCCCGTTCTGCTGGCGTCAACGATAAGTGCCATTGCCTGGAACTATTTCTTCATCCCCCCTTTTCACACTTTTCATATTGAGAAGACCGAGGACAGGCTTATGTTTGTCTCCTTCTTTATCATTGCACTTCTGAATGGGATTTTGACCAACAGGATACGGATGCAGGAAAGGCTGGTCAGAGACAGGGAGAATCAAACGAATGCACTGTTTCAGCTTACGGAAGAGCTTTCAAAAGCCAGCGGTATTGACAACGTGCTTGAAGTGGCACGTAATGATTTCAGGAAACATTTCAATGCTGAATGCTGGTTTATCATCCGGGACGGGAACAACAAACTTGATTTTGCATCAACTGGCAAGACCGTCAATGGAACACCTGCCATAGATAAACAGATAGTTGAGACGGTCTTCCGGGATTCGGTCAAAGCAGGCAGGTATACAGGCTCTTCCGGTGAAGCCGGCCTTACCTATCATCCTTTGACCGGAACCAGGCTAAATCCAGGAGTCATCGCCATCAGCATTGACAAGCCGGCATATATTAACAGGGAGGCTTTCTGGGACACTTATTTTACCCAGATTTCCAACGCACTTGAGCGTGAGTTCCTCGCAGAGCTGGCGGTTAAAGCGAGGATACTGGATGAATCGGACAAGTTATATGAGACATTGTTCAATCTTATCTCTCATGAATTCAGGATCCCGATTGCCACAATAATGGGAGCCTCTGACACATTGATGATTTCAGAGACATCCCTTAAAATCCGGGAGGAGTTATACAGTGAGATATTCAAGGCTACAGCGAGGCTCAATCATCTGATTGAGAATCTTCTGAATATGTCACGTCTTGAGAGCGGAAAAATTTCATTGCGTCCCGACTGGTGTGATGTAAATGATCTTGTAAACAAGGTTTGTCAGAATCTCAAACAGGATCTGGACATGTTTAATTTTAAAGCGATGATACCGGAAGATATGCCCCTGGTCAGGGTCGATTTCGGCCTTATGGAGCATGTCCTGTACAACCTTTTGCTTAACTCATGCCAGCATTCCCCGGTTTCCGGTGATATAGAACTTAATGCAGCCTATGTGAACGGAAACTTCATTCTGAAAGTAACCGATAGCGGTCCGGGTTTTCCTCCGCATCTTCTGCCAAATGTTTTTGATAAATTTTTCAGGGTGGACGGGTCCAGGGCCGGAGGGCTGGGCCTTGGACTCTCAATAGTAAAAGGTCTGGTTGAGGCTCACAGCGGTACCGTCAGGGTCGGGAATAATCCGGAAGGGGGAGCAGCATTTACTGTCACAATTCCCTCTGATCTCCCTGATATGAATGAATTATCAGAAGTGGAATGAATGAGAAAAAGAGCATACTGATCATTGATGATGAGGTCCAGATCCGCAGACTGCTGGAGATTTCACTGTCGGCTTATGAGTTCAATACCTTTTTTGCAGATAACGGGCAGCAGGGACTCGTGGCAGCTGCAACGCACCATCCTTCACTCATAATTCTGGATCTGGGTTTGCCGGATATGGATGGTCTGAAACTGCTTCTCAGGTTACGGGAATGGTTTACAAAACCGATAATTGTCCTGTCAGTCCGAAGTTCGGAGGAAGATATTGTTGCGGCTCTGGATAACGGCGCAAATGATTATTTGACAAAGCCTTTCAGAAGCGGGGAGCTTATCGCCAGAATCCGCGCAGCAATCAGGTCGAATGAGGAAATAAAAGATAATCCATTGATGGAATTCGGGTCAATCACAATCGATATGATCAGTCACGTTGTACGAAAGAATGGAGAGATCATCAAGCTTACTTCAACAGAATTTGCCTTGCTGGCTCTTCTGGCCTCAAACAGCGGCCGTGTCCTTACTCATCAGTTCATTCTTAAAGAGATATGGGGTTATGGCTATCTGGAACAAACTCAGTATCTGCGCGTTTTTATAGCACAACTCAGAAAGAAGATTGAGGACAATCCCTCAAAACCTGTATTGCTGGTTACAGAGTCAGGCATAGGATACAGGTTTGGTAATTAGCACAATAACACTTATCGTTTTCCAACCGATGCCGGCATTCAGTACCCGGAATTTGGCTGATTCTGTCATACTGCCTCACTGGCTGGTTATCCAACAGGTGCCGTAATTCCGTGCGCCGGGTCACGCTGACCCTGTCATAATATTACACTTATTGCCGTCCATCCGGTACTGGCATCGCATGTCCTGAGCTGCGCCGACTCTATAATTTTATATATACGACATATTATCTATACGACATCTTTACAAAATCTTTATAATTGCAGGGCAAATCTTTACTTAATGCTTACGCTTCCTGGCTCACTTTTGTGCTGGAAATTCATTCTGCAAAGATGAGATTGATAAATCCATTGAAAATCCTCAGGATTCTAAGTACTATTCTGTTGATTGAGACCGGATTCTTCCTGCTCTGTCTTCCTGTAGCCCTCATTTACAGGGAGCCACTGCAGCCGTTTCTCATTTCTTCGTCAATCAGTGGAGTGTTGTATCTGTTGCTCCATTTTGTGGGCAGAAAGGCGGACCCCGGCATGGTAAGCAACAGAGACTCATTTTTAATTGTAACTATCGCATGGATATCATTTTCACTTGTGGGTTCACTTCCCTATCTGATCAGCGGTAGTATACCATCATTTGTTGATGCAATCTTCGAATCGACGTCAGGATTTACAACGACAGGCTCTTCAATCCTGCAGGAGGTTGAAGTGCTCCCTTATTCAATTCTTTTCTGGAGAAGCCTTACGCACTGGATCGGGGGAATAGGAATAATAGTTTTGGTAATACTCGTACTTCCATCTCTTAAAGTTGCCGGATACCATCTCTTCAGCCTGGAATCTTCGCTTAAGGAAAAAATCCACCCGAGAACCAGGGGTGAAGTATACCGGATTCTCTATATTTATGTTGGTCTCACTGTTATTGAAATACTTTTTCTTGTACTCGGAGGTATGAATTTATTTGAAAGTGTCTGTCATGCCTTCGGAACAGTTGCTACGGGAGGCTTCTCACCCAAGAATACCAGTCTGGCAGGGTACTCGCCATATATTCAATATGTTGTAGCTGTTTTTATGCTTTTATCAGCAACAAGCTATGTAGTGTTTTATTATGCCCTGAAGGGGAGTTTCAGGAAGGTTTTTAAAAATGATGAGTTCTGGACCTATCTCTTTATTGTCACTGCGGGTGTGGTCTTTGTCACTCTCACACTGTATTTTAAAACAGAACGTAACTTTGAACTCTCTTTCCGGCATGCATTCTTCCAGGTTGTCTCCCAGATAACCTGTACAGGTTATGCAACATCAGATTACATGGCTTTTCCATCAATCGGGATGTTCTTTATGTTCCTGATCATGTTTTCAGGGGGGTCAACAGGGTCAACCACCGGCGGAATAAAGATTGCACGGCACCTGGTATCCATAAAGAATCTCCGGAACACTTTTATCAGGATCCATCATCCCAATGCAGTTATCCCCATCAGGCTGAACGGGAGGATAGTCCCGGAGGGGTATGCAAATCAGATGACGGTCTTTATCCTGCTCTACCTGATCATATTTGCGACCGGCAATATAATCATGCAACTGACGGGCATCTCCGTCATGGAGGCCTCAGGAGCCAGCGCATCGTGTCTGGCAGGCATCGGCCCCGGGCTTGGGGCCTCAGGCAATATGGGCAATTATGCCCATTTCAATGATACAGCCAAGATCACAATGATGCTCCTGATGCTGATAGGCCGACTAGAGCTGTATACCTTCCTGACCATCTTCACAAGGACATTCAGGAGAAATTGACAATGCCACCTTCACGGATAGACCCACGGCAATGAATCTGAGAACCGTCAACAGAAACGTCAGCCCGCGGCCATCTGCGCCGCGGGCTGAAAAATATGTCTGATCTGTCTCTGCTAATGTTTCGTGGCCGGCCGCTATCTGATTTTCTTTATACCCATATTCCACAGTGTGAAACTGTAGAGGTCAGCGGTCACCTCGATGCGCTTGTTTACCGGGGTGCCGGCGCCGTGACCAGCGCTTGTCTCGATACGGATGAGCACCGGGTTTGGCCCTGCCTGTTTCGCCTGCAGATGGGCGGCAAACTTGAATGAGTGTGCCGGTACCACCCTGTCGTCGTGGTCGGAGGTCGTCACCAGCGTTGCCGGGTAGGCAGTGCCTGCCACAACATTATGCACGGGGGAGTATTTCAGCAGGTAGCTGAACATCTCGGCACTCTCGTCGGCCGTACCGTAGTCATAGGCCCATCCTGCTCCGGCAGTGAACTTGTGGTACCTGAGCATGTCAAGCACACCGACAGCGGGAAGAGCCACCCTGAAGAGGTCGGGTCTCTGGGTCATGACCGCACCTACAAGCAGTCCGCCGTTGGAGCCGCCCTGCATGGCGAGGTACCCGGATGAGGTGTACCCGTTTTCAATGAGATATTCTGCAGCAGCTATGAAATCGTCAAACACGTTCTGTTTTTTCATCTTTGTTCCGGCCAGGTGCCACTCTTCACCGTATTCACCTCCGCCACGGATGTTCGGCACCGCATAGATACCGCCCATCTCCAGCCAGCAGGCTACGGAGACCGAAAAACCGGGAGTCTCACTTATTCCGAAACCGCCATAGCCATAGAGTAGTGTGGGGTTCTTTCCGTTGAGTACGGCATCCTTGCCGTGGGTAATGATCATGGGTACCCGGGTGCCGTCCTTAGAAGTGTAGAAGACCTGTTCCGAGACATAATCTTCACTTTTGAACAGAACCGCCGGCTTCTTATATTCCGCGGTCTCACCGGTCTGAGGATCAAGCTTATAGATTGTTGAAGGATTCGTATAGTTGCTGAACGAGAAGTAAATGTCCCTGTCTTCTTTCCTGCCGTAGAATCCTCCTGCGGAGCCAATGCCCGGCAGTTCAATCTCCCTGACAAGCACGCCGTTCATGTCATACTGTTTCACGTCTGATATGGCATCTTTAAGGTAATGGGCAAAGAAGTAACCGGCGCCCGTTGAGGGTTGCAGTACATTCTCCGTTTCCGGTATGAAATCGACCCAGTTCTCAGTTCCGGGTTTCGAGACATCAACGGTGACAACCCGGCCGTTGGGAGCATTCCTGTTTGTATAGATATAGAGTCTGGATCCGTCGCTCTCAATAATCTGACTTTCGCTGTCAAAGTCAGGCACTATCACGGTGAAGTCACGCTGGTTACGCTTCAGGTCCTTGATATAGAGTTCGTTGCCAGTTGTTGATATCTGGGCGGTCACAACAAGATACCTCTGATCATCAGTCACATGACCATAGACATACCTTCTTTTCTTATCTCCTCCGAAGACGATCTGGTCTTCAGACTGCGGGGTACCCACCTTATGCCAGAAGAGCCTGTGGTGGTCGGTCATGGCAGAGAGTTCGCTGCCCTCTGGTTTTTCATAAGTGGAATAGAAAAAGCCGTCGTTGCCAAGCCAGGAGATAGCCGTAAACTTGATGTCGACGAGTGTATCACCTATAATTTCTTTGGTATTTGCATCGAGGGTGATCACCTTGCGCCAGTCGGAGCCCCCCTCTGAGATTGCGTATGCCATCCGGCTGCCGTCTTTTGAGAAGCCCATCTCCCGGAGCGAGGTGGTACCGTCTGCCGAAAAGGTGTTGGGGTCAAGGAATATCTCGGGCTCTTCTCCCTCTTTCTGCCTGTAGAGGATATCCTGGTTCTGGAGGCCGTCGTTCTTTGTGAAGTAGGTATATTCACCTCTGGTGAATGGTATGCCGTACTTCTCATAGTTGAACATCTCAGTCAGGCGCTCCCTGATCTGCGCGCGGTAGGGTATCTTTTCAAGATAGGCGAAGGTAACCTCATTCTGGGCCTTGACCCATGCTGCGGTCTCTTCTGACATGTCATCCTCGAGCCAGCGGTAGGGATCTGGCACCGGCGTGCCGAAAATAGTATCAACCACGTCACCCATCCTGGTTTCAGGGTAAGTGATCTTGCTCTCCGGGTTACTGCCGCACGATCCGAGTGCAATCATGGCTGCAACGGTTACGATGATTAACGGTACTGCATTGGGGCAGCGTCTGAGTTTGTTGTACATAGGTAGGTGGTTTAATATGAAACATAGATTATTCACCGGTAACACCAGATCTGAAATGGATGCAGATCATAGCAACCACCGGTTTCCGTCATAAATATACAAATATCATTGAGGTGGGACTCTCTCATTGTCTAATCCAGACCTTCTCAATCTCTGCAATATACAGTTTATGGAGTCCGTTGGTGGAGCTGTAGTGTTCCCTGAGCGGCCTCCCGTCAGTGAATGCATCCCTGGTGAGCATGGATGCATAAAGCTTACGGCACTCGAGCACCAGCCTGGCTTCGGTGAAGGCAGGGTAGCCGTTCTCAGTGAAACAGGGTGTCAGCCCTGTCTCGGCCACCTTGTCACAGTCGCGCCCGCTCTTTGTGCCGCACAGGTTAAGGGCATCGCGGTACTTTTCATCAAAGAAGGTAAGCGTAAAGCCCTCGGAGCTCTCTGTGAACCCGAAGGTATACCGTTCGGGACGAACAAAGACAAAGGCCACCGGTTTGTTCCAGAGGTATCCCATACCGCCCCAGTTGGCTGTCATGGTGTTGAATTTATCCCTGTTGCCGGCAGTGATCAGCATCCAGTCGGAGGCTATCAGCCTGATAAGGTTGTCTTCTATCTCTGCCGGGTCTATACGGCTGTAACCCAGATTTCTCATGGTTCGAATGTCAATACGGTAAAATTACGATTATTGCAGGAACAGCAAAGCGGTTTTTTACTTGTTTATTACATCTGTGGGTGACAAAGAGGCATAAACCCGGAACTCCGGCGGGTCACTGATGGTCTTCTTTACCAGGCAGAGCTCAGCTGCATTGATTACTGCCGCCCTGTATTTCTCGGGGAAATCAGAAGGAAGCTGTATATCCAGGGTTATCCTGCCGGGGATCCTTTTTACGGGATCAAACTCCATGGATTGCACTATTTTGATGTTTTCTGCCGGGATGCCCCGCTGGTCGCAGAATGATTTGACATAAATGCCGGCGCAGGTTCCTATTGATGCCAGGAACAGTTCAAAAGGCTCCGGTGCGGTGCCGCCTCCTC
The DNA here is from genome assembly GCA_011620595.1 of Bacteroidales bacterium. Taxonomy (GTDB): domain Bacteria; phylum Bacteroidota; class Bacteroidia; order Bacteroidales; family VadinHA17; genus SR-FBR-E99. The sequence goes on from WOYX01000038.1 coordinate 20,313, forward strand.
CGTTTCTGACTGACTGATCTGTTTTTATCGACTTGCCGTTGAGATGTGCGGTGATCACCTTGCCACCGTCAAATGTTACTTCCATATGGTTTTGTTTTAATTTCATTAAACTGGTAAAGTCATTACCTGCACTCTCTTCCCGGCACTGTCACAGAAAGCACTGCGGATTGCTTGTCAGTGCAGGGCCTGTCATAAGAGAGCCCCCGCACGGTTTACTGTTGTCGGCCCCGGCAGTGATGCCGTCATCAGGAAACTCCCGGGCCGGCTTCGGCTTCCTGTTCCGGCAGTGATTCCATCATCAGGGCTAACCCGTGCTGCCTTGTACCGCCTTTGCGGGCAGTGATGCTGTCATCAGGAACACTTCGAACTGCTTTTTGCTGCCGTCAGCCATCACCTTGTCAATGACATACGCCTTTCTGTGCGAGATATCTTCAAACCCTCTCTCCTCCAGCATGGCCGACAGCTTATCCGGCTCAAAGCCCCTGTGGCCCGTGAATCCCAGTCCATGGAACGACCCGTCTTCACTGCAGAGGTCAGCCACAGCAAGGTAGCCCCCGGGGTTGAGCATATCGCGGAATTTCCTGAAAATCTTCTCAACATCGCTGACATGATGAAGCACCATCAGGTTATAGATCAGGTCATATTTCTCATCACCGGGGTCTTCCTGTTCAAGGTCAAGGTGGAGCACCCTGAGGTTTTCAACTCCCTCTGCGGCAATCTTTTCATTCAGGACCTTCACCATTCCGGCGGAGCTGTCAATGAGGGTTATCTCTTTCAGCTGATCCTTAAGCAGCAGGCTCAGGAGTCCCGTGCCCGGACCGAATTCAAGAGCCCGCCACTCCCTGTTCAGGGGAATGACCTTCCTGATCTCCCCGGCTACAGCTGCAGCACGCTCGTGATACATCCGGTTCTTGTCCCATTCAGCTGCCTTATGATCAAATTCGTTCATTGTTAAAAAATCGTTCAATATTCCATTACCTGTAAACAACAAAAATCTCCTGTACAATGTTAATTAATCCGGGGCAAAAGTAATACTCCGGGCAGAATAGCAGCACATTTGGCTTACTTTGGTCAGTATGGATGCACATTAATTATTGCCGGAAAAAAACAGGGACAGCACCTTTGTTTCAGCACTCCTGCCGCATCAGTCAGGGCAGGTGTCAGAAAATTATTATCTTTACTTTTTACAAACCTATGCAAATTAAATAAAAAACGGATTGAAACTGTATATTCGGAATATGGTCTGCATCCGTTGCAAAATGGTTGTAAAATCCGAGCTTGAAAAGCTTGGGCTGCCCTACAGTTACATTGAACTTGGTGAAGCAGAAATAGTTGGGGAGATTACTCCCGAACAGCGTCAAAAGCTCGCGGCAGCCCTGAAGAAGACAGGGCTCGAGCTGATGGAAGACAAAAAGAAGATCCTGGTTGAAAGAATAAAGACTTCTATAATTGAGCTGGTTCACTTCAACGACGATCAGATAAAGGTTAACCTCTCCGACTACCTGAGCCAGAAACTGAATCACAACTACACTTACCTGGCCAATCTTTTCTCTGAAACAAAGGGAACGACCATAGAAAAGTATTACCTGACGCACAAAATAGAGAGAGTCAAGGAGCTGCTTGCATACGGTGAGCTAAATCTGACTGAGATAGCGTGGAAGCTTCACTATAGCAGCGTTGCACATCTGTCAAACCAGTTCAGGAAGATGACCGGGCTTACCCCGACTCAATTCAAAAACCTGAAGGGCAGGAGACCCACGTCACCTGAAAACATGTGAATTATGTAACATTCTCATGAAAATGTGTAAAGGTTCTCTAAATAAAGGACTCCAACTTTGTAAATCGATTTGAAACTCTCCCGGCACATCTTTGCCTGAAGAGGTTGAAAATTTTGCTATTGAAACGGATTGTCCGGGACTTTAGTCACGTTGGAACATTATAATGACCGGATAAAAGCCGGAATTAAATCTTAACGACGGGCTATTTATCTTAATTGTACCCTGATGATAGTTTATGTAATTGAAATTCAATGAAAAAGGCTGAGCAAGCGTTATCACGGGCAACTCTTCAAAAGTCTCCCACCGGTATTCAGGGATTTGATGAAATAACGGCCGGCGGGTTACCTGCCGGCAGGCCAACCCTTGTCTGTGGCAGTGCAGGATGCGGAAAGACACTTTTCGGGATTGAGTTCCTTGTCCGTGGCGCAACACTGTATAATGAACCGGGTGTGTTTATGTCATTCGAGGAGACCAATGATGAATTGATAAAGAATGTTGCTTCTCTCGGGTTTGACCTTGAGGATCTCATTAAGCATAAAAAAATTGCACTTGACCACGTACATATAGAGCGAAGTGAAATAGAAGAGACAGGGGAATACGACCTGGAGGGGCTGTTCATACGACTTGGTTATGCCATTGACTCCATTGGTGCTAAGCGAGTTGTGCTGGACACCATTGAGTCGTTGTTTGCCGGACTGCCAAACCAGCTGATCCTGAGGGCTGAACTACGGAGGTTATTCCGCTGGTTAAAGGAAAAAGAGGTGACCGCAATTATAACAGGCGAACGCGGAGAGGAGACGCTTACAAGGCAGGGGCTGGAGGAATATGTTTCAGACTGTGTCATCATGCTTGACCACCGCGTTACCGAACAGACATCCACGCGTCGTTTAAGAGTTATAAAATACCGTGGTTCATTGCACGGGACCAATGAGTATCCTTTTCTTATTGATGAAACCGGCTTCTCAGTACTACCGGTAACCTCGCTGGGATTAGAACATAAAGTATCCAATGAAAGAATCTCCAGCGGGATAACCGAACTTGATAAAATGCTCGAAGGAAAGGGATATTACCGTGGCAGCACCGTACTTGTCTCAGGTACTGCAGGAGTGGGAAAAACCAGCCTGGCAGCTCACTTTGCCGAGGCGGCATGCAAACGAGGAGAACGGGTTCTATATTTCTGTTTCGAAGAATCACCCAGCCAGCTGATGCGCAATATGCGTTCCATAGGTATAAATTTAGAACCATGGGTGCATAAGGGGTTGCTGCAATTCCATGCCACCAGGCCAACATTTTACGGGTTGGAAATGCACCTTGCCGTAACCCACAAGGCTGTCAATGCTTACAAACCTGAGATTGTCATTATGGACCCGATAAATACTTTCATTCTCGGGGATACAGAGAACGAAGTCAAATCGATGCTAATGCGCATTGTTGATTTCCTTAAGGGGAATCAGATTACAGCATTGTTTACAAGTCTGACTTCAAGTGAAAGCGCCCTTGAGAGTTCCGATGTGGGAATTTCCTCACTGATAGATACCTGGTTACTGCTTCGGGATATAGAATTGAACGGCGAACGCAACAGAGGGATGTATGTACTTAAATCACGGGGAATGGCAAACTCCAATCAGATCCGGGAATTTATCCTGACTGATACCGGCGTTAAACTACGGGAGGTTTATGCCGGTGCCAACGGAGTCCTGACCGGTTCTGCACGTATTGCACAGGAGGCTCATGAAAATGCCGGACTTTTAAGACAAAAACAGGATATTGAACGAAAAAGGCGTGAGCTGGAACGAAAACGAAAAGTAATGGAAGCCCGTGTTGCAGCCTTACATGCCGAATTTAAATCGCAAGAATCGGAAGCTCTTAAAAACCTGGAAGCAGAACAGGAAATTATCAGGCTGCAGAAAAGGAATAAGATGGAAATGGCGGCAAACAGAAAATCAGTCACTGAAAAGAGGAAAACGAAGAAACACACCAAACCATAGACCCGATGAACCCAATGAACGACAAATCCGAAGTAAAAACCAAAAGAAAGAAACCGCCAAAAGCAGAAGCCAACAGGTGGGTATTGCGATTATATGTAGCAGGTCAGTCGCCAAAGGCTCTTACTGCCTTTGCCAATCTGAAGAAAATTTGTGAAGAGCAACTGGAAGGAAAATACTCCATTGAGGTAATTGATCTCTTGATAAACCCGCAGCTGGGTAATGAAGACCAGATCCTCGCCCTGCCTACATTAGTAAGGAAATTACCTGTACCGGTTCGTAAGATAATAGGTGACCTTTCAGATACTGAGCGGGTTCTTGTCGGACTAGATCTGTTTCATGTCGACTGAATATTCAATCCGGCACTTTTAAGAAGTGATCATGAAAAAGAAAAAGGAAGAAGCAAAAGAAACCACGGCATCGTTTGACGAGGCAATGTCCGGATTGCATGAAGGCAGATATATTTTGCGATTATTCATTACCGGTACAACCACCAAATCGGTCCTTGCTCTTACAAACCTCAAGAAGATTTGCGAAGAGTATCTTGAAGGCAGGTATGAGCTGGAGGTGATAGACCTGTATCAGAATCCGGGTCTGGCAAAAGACGAACAGATAATTGCGGCCCCGACTCTGATCAAAAAACTGCCACTTCCGTTCCGTCGTATTATAGGCGATATGTCAGACATTGAGAAGGTACTTATGGGGCTGGAGATCAAGAAGCTGTAAATCGGGCAACAGGTTGATCAAGTTAAATAAATCAGGTTTATCATAATAAAGTCAATGACCAGGACAAAAGAACAACTCATAATTGAGAATAAGGAATTGCAATCACGCCTCGCGGAAACTGAAGAGACTCTTGCAGCGATCCGGGGCGGAGAAGTAGATGCGATTATGGTACCTGGCAGGGATGGAGAGCAGGTCTATTCCATCAGTTCTGCGGAAACTCCCTATCGCACTTTTATCGAAGAGATGAATGAGGGAGCAGTCACTCTATCCGGAGAAGGACTGGTGATATATTGTAATCAGAGATTTGCGGAGCTGGTGAACGAACCCATTGAACGGGTTATTGGTTCATACTTTAAGCGCTTCATTATTCCGAATGACAGATCCAAATTCGATAAATTGCTTGCGCATAAAAAACAAAATATAAATAATGTCCTGACGGTATCTCTTGTCAACTCATTATATCTGAAACTGTCATTTCACCTTTTACCTGCTTATCTCCAGGGTGATAATTGCATACTTGTCGCAACCGACATATCTGAAATAAAGAGGGAGGAGAAGAAACTCCTTAAGTTATCACACTTGCTGGAACAAAAGCTGGAAATAATACAGCAATTGCGAATGCAACTGATTGAGAAAAAAATCGACTCCGATATTGAGCTAAAAAAATTGAAAAGTTCGAACAAAAAGCTGATTCAGAAGATAGCCAGACATGAGCAGGTCGAGGCAGATTTAAAGCTTAAGCTAAAGCATAAGAAGAAGACCCTCTGAATTGTCATGAAAGGACTATTGTTCATAATCCTTGCATTATTTTTGTTTAACGGATGCGCTTTGATGAGAATGCCTGATTTTGCCAGGGTACCTGAGAAGTCCGGCACATACCCTCAATTTACATCCGGAGATTCGCTTATAGGGCATCTCGATGAAGACCGGTCAGGCTATGACGTTTTTTTCTACGATCTGGATCTTCACCCTGACCTTGCCGGAAAGAGACTGGGAGGCAGGGTTGATATCCATTTCAGGGCAATTTCAAGTTTCAGTGAATTACGCATCGACCTGTATGATAACCTCGACATAATCAGCCTGAAGCTTTCCGGGGATGAGATACCTTATTCGCGTAATGACCGTGCGGTGAATATCTCACTCCCTCGTCCGCTTATGTCCGGCCATGACTACATTCTGACTGTGGAATATGAGGGCAAACCAGCGCGTGCAAAAAATCCGCCCTGGGGAGGTGGCGTTGTGTGGAGAAAAGATGATGATGGCAATCCCTGGGTGGCAGTATCATGCGAAACCGAAGGAGGAAGCCTCTGGTTTCCATGCAAGGATCACCTTTCAGACGAACCGGACAGCGTCAGGCTCCGAATGACAGTTCCGAAAGGCCTGCAGGTTGTCTCAAACGGCATAATGCAGAGTCATACATCACTTCAGGGGGAGGAAACATATACATGGCTTACGCGGTATCCTGTCAATATTTACAACATCACCTTCTATGTTGGTAAATACGAGCATTTCAGTGATACGATGCTTACGCCACAGGGTATTCTTGACCTTGATTATTTTGTTTTGCCTCAGAACCTTGCCAGGGCCAAAAAACACTTTTTACAGGTTAAAGATGTTTTAAACCTCTATTCCGGGTTATACGGACCATACCCCTGGATGAAGGAGGGGTTCAGACTTGTCGAGTCACCCTTTGAAGGCATGGAGCATCAGACAGCCATCGCATACGGTAGCGGTTATTCAAACCGTGGCTGGCTGGGGGGTGATTATGTCATTGTGCATGAAGCCGCGCACGAGTGGTGGGGTAACGCAGTGTCAGTCAGTGATTTCAGTGACATCTGGCTCCATGAGGGGTTTGCAACATATTCTGAGATACTTTTTGCGGAAAGTACACTGGGCTATGAAAACTCACTGTTGTATGCCAGATACTATATAGCTGCTTCGATAAAGAACAGATTTCCCGTTGCCGGTCCGGCAGGTGTAAGCTATTGGAACTCCGGCGACAATGATGTTTACAACAAGGGAGCCATGATACTTCATACAATCCGCAATATCGTGAACGACAGCACTCTCTTTTTTGATATTCTGCAGACTTTTTATTCTGAGCACGCGGCTGCATCGCACGTCACAACGGAGGATTTCATCAGAATTGTCGAGCGTAAAACCGGGAAGGATTGGCATGATTTCTTTGAGGTGTACCTGTACAGGCGCGAGGTACCTGTCCTGCACTGGTATTACAGCCCTGCGGGCATCGACGGAGCTGCAGGCTCGCCATCGGGTAACGGCGGTCCGGTCATTGCTGCAAAATGGACCGGGGTTCCGGAGGGTTTCAGTATGCCGGTTGAATTATTCTGTGAGGAGCAGAATGTTACCATCAGGATTGATGTTTCAACAGAGGCTGAACTCTTTTATGATGAGGCACTGTCTGAATGTGCCAGGCTGACCTGTAACAGGAGACTCTCTTATTTTGATCCGGTTACGGTTAAGAGCGTACTGCTCGAGGCCGCATCATACGGTCGCGGCACAGAATAACATCACTTATCCATATTAAATTGGCTCTGTGACTGAAAGCTCAGTCAATGTGTGAATTATGTAATTTATACATGCAATTATGTAACAGTTACACAGGCCTTCCGGGGTAAATTTGCAGGTAATCTCTTATTAAGTCAACATGAGAATTGACAGATCCCTTATTAATACTCACATAAATCAAAGAAAATGAAGAAGATCGTTCTCTGCCTGATGGCAACGGTGATGTCATTGGCGTTCATCCCGCTAGAATTAAACGCCAAACCAAAAGTTACCGCACCGCCGATCGAGGCCCCAAGTCCTGTTACTCCTGCAGAAGCAGCCAGGGCAAACGAATTGCTGCTAAGATTGGACGAAATCAAGAAGTCTGACAAATCAGATCTTAAAGCTTCCGAAAAGAAAGAGCTGCGAAGTGAAGTACGTGCAATAAACAGTGAGCTCAAGGCTATTGGAAATGGTGTATACATTTCAGGTGCAGCAGTGATTGTTATCATCATATTACTTATCGTCCTCCTTTAAGAAATTAAAATCCAACATTCATGAAAAACTTACTTTACATAATTGCGGTTGTACTTGTTATTGCATGGGCAATAGGCTTTTTTGGGTTTAGAGCGGGAGGCCTGATACATGTGCTTTTGGTCATTGCCGCCATTGTAATTCTGGTCAGGATCATCCAGGGGAGAAGAATCCTCGGAGACTGATGTCAGATAAAATCATTAATCGCTCCGGGGTATCCGAAGTTCATCGTGCATGCCTGAAAACAAACAGATCAGTTATGGGCAGCCCGATGCCGGATATCCGGAGCAGGCTTTAAAAACAGGAAATGGACACCGAAACCAACATACTGAGATCACCTGGTGCAGGAGAACTGCCAGCTGATGCTTCATCAGCTCTCAGGCAGGATCTTCCGGATTTAATCCGCAACATGAAACTAAGCAATGCATGGATAAGGGGGAATCTCAATTCTATGATTCTTGTAAAAAATACCGAAAAGAATGTTATGCTGGTTGCATTGCATGAGGGGACGGAGATTGTTTCATACCAGTCAAATGATTCCATCACCTTTCAGATTATTGAAGGGAAGCTGGAATTTTATACAAGGAAAACTTCAGCTGCTATCGGCATGGGAGAGGTGTTGACTCTGAATGACAAAGTGAAGTACCGGTTTACAGCCAGCGAAGAGACTGTTCTGCTTCTCTCTATTGCAAAGGATCGTGCCGGGAGTGCCATGACCACATGGAACAGGGAAGAAGCCATGGATGATTTATGACAGAAGCGTTATAGTGATAATTCACAAAAACCCGGTTTAACCATTAGATAAATAACCTGATGAGAGCATCAGATAAAATCATACTGAAATGAGAATAAACAACAATCTTTCCAGACTGAAAATACGCGACTTTTCCCCCAGGCAACAATCACGCGATTTTCCTTTCAGGCTTAAATTACCCAACTATCCTTCACGGCTTAAATTACGCAACTATAGGCTGAAGCTGTTTATGGAATCCCTGGTCATTGCCACGGCTGCAGTACTGCTGATGGTTATTTTACTTTCCTCCTGACAATGGACCGTTGCTGTAAGGCTGCCCGGATTATGGAGGCAGGCCTTGCAGGCTTTATAACATTTAAAATAAAAACAGATACACATGAAAAAAGCAGCTATTATCATTCTGATCATTGGACTGGCGTTGACGATTTTTACAACGGTCACTTACTTTACCAAAGAAAAAGTTGTTGATCTGGGAGAACTGGAGATCACGGCGAACAAGCGCCATAACCTTAACTGGTCGCCTTTTATTGGTCTTGGTGTAATGGCAGTGGGAGGAGTCTTGATGCTGGTTCCGTTCAAAAAGTAGGCTGAGCCCGGTTCCGTGCATTGAGTACAAAGCCTGGACTGCAAGTATTAAGCAGTCCGGGCTTTTTGCGCATGGAAATAGGTCAGTCCGTTCAGCACGGTCATATCCATTACTTTAAACCCGTAATCCTGTAGCAATAATGAAACACTGCTCTGTGACATCCGGGTATTGGTTCTTGAATCCAGAAAGCTGTATAACCTGTTGATGAATGGAACACTCGAGTATATCGCGTTTTCAATGTCGTCAAAATAATCCCCGTCAGAAAATGCAGAAGTGCTGTTGTTCAGTTTATATCTGTCAATTTCCTTATTGTCAATGAAACGCCCCAGCAGGTTGCTTTTCTGTGGCATGATGTGGTAACATGACCGGATAAAGTCTGTAATCCCCCTTATCTTATTCAGTTCCGTCAGGTTCACAAGGGTCCTTGCCCTCTTCATCTCTTCGGCATCAAAATAGAAATGCTGCCTGAATGAAAGTACTACCATATCCTGCTCCTGTGCGAGGCCAAGCTTGCTGACATAATCAAGGAAAGCCGATCCGCCTTCAGCGACCAGGGTGTCGAGAATGCTGCCGGTAACCTGCAGGTTTACCGGCCTGCTGTGCATGCTTGTGCTTCCATTTGGGTAAGAGAAAGCATCCGTCTTGTCAACCGGTAAATAATTTTTCATGCAAGAATCTTTTTAGATAGAATTTGTTCTGTAAAGATGAACATCAACCTGGCCGAAAGTGTTACATCATTCAGTATATTAGTTACATGATTCACACATGAGAAGTAATGACATGCGTGAGCTGGACTGCAGCACAAAAAAAGAGCTGTCCCATTTCCGGGACAGCCCCTTGCAGTATAAGCATTTTGCTAAAAACGGTATCCCAAAGAGAGACCGTAACCTGTATTCCTGTATGCGGTCTGGTCATCAGAGATCCAGGCATACTCCGGATTGATTTTCAGCAATCCAAGCTGCGCATTCAGATGAATGAACACTCCCATCGCAAGTTCATAACCGAACAGGATATTGGCGCCGGCATCAAATGGCCTGTAATAAGCATTCTCAACCAGATCGGTCCAGTCATCAACAGAATTTTTAAATTTCACCGTTCGTTCAGTCGATACCGAATTGTACCGGGTGGTCTCCTTGCCTGAAATCCCGAAGGCCAGATAAGGTCCGAACCCGAGCAACAGATGCCCGTTGCCCAATTGTGGTCTGTACAGCAGGGTTAACGGCAACTCGACATAGGAGAGTCTGGTTGTCGTGGTATAATCACCGGAGGCCTTTGTAGGAGGGGTATAGAATTCATTCTTTGACCCCTTGACGGAAAAGAGTAGTCCGGGCTGAAAGTCGAAATTGGGTGCTACAGGAATATTAACATTCAACCCGGCATGAAAACCTGTCAGGAGCCCATTCTCAAGCTTATCCCCGTTACTGTTCGTCCCGTTAATATTCTGGAAGTTAACCCCGCCCAGAAGACTAATGCCAATCTGAGCCTGCATCGCCAGTGATGACAGGATAAGGATTACGGATAATGTCAGAAACTTCATTTTCATTTTCATTTTCATATAGTATTAAGATTTCTAATTTATTGAATTGATACAGATACTACTATTGGTTTGCTGCTTTTTCAGCTTCAGCTATCATCTTCTCATTGGCGGTGATCAGGAACTCCACCCTGCGGTTCTCGGTTCTCCCTTCAGCCGTATTGTTTTCGTATTTGGGAGTGGTTTCTCCATACCCTTTAATTGTAAGGCGGCTGGCTGCTGTGCCCTGGCCTTCAAGATAACCTGAAACTACTGCGGCACGCCTTTCAGACAATGCCTGGTTGTAAGCTATGCTGCCCTTGCTGTCGGTATGACCCTGTATCTCAATATCCGTATCGGGATAGGCGTCAAGCACCTTAATAAGTTTATCAAGGCTTGTTCTGGCTTCGGCTGACAATGTCGACTCGTCAAATCCGAACAGGACATTACTGTTGAATTCAACAATTATACCTTCTCCGACGCGTTCAACTTTCGCATCAGGAACGGTTTTCATTATTTCCTCAGCCTGTTTGTCCATCTGATTCCCAATTATCGCACCCGTGGCACCGCCTACCGTGGCACCGATAATAGCACCCAGGGCAGTGTTTCCCGACACTCTTCCAATAACGGCTCCCATGGCACCTCCCGTAGCAGTCCCTACAACAGCACCCTTCTGGGTCTTGTTCCAGGATGCACAGCCTGATATCATCATTACCATGCTGACAATCATGATTAAACTCACTCTCGACGTTCTCATAATTAATTATTTAGATGTTTATTAATATTCAATTTGAATAATCGGAGATATATTGATAAAGGTAGACATGAAGGCGACGGTCAGCGTTACATAACTTTGTAAATGAGTTACATGATTCACACATGAGACAAGCGATGATGTGTGAATTGTGTAATTCTTAATTGTCATTGTGATTGTTGTGATAGTCTGGCTACTTAAGTTATTCGGAGCATTTGAATACCTGAGCAACATTCAGCTTTAGCACCTGCCTCTGAACCCGGCATGGACAATCTGTGTAAATTATTGCTTGTGATTGGTGGTAAAACAACTGCCATTACATGCTCTATATGGTAATTTATTCTTTATTTTGTGTGATATTTAATTGTAAATGACACGGTTTCAAAATAAAGTATGGCAGTCGTAACAAAAAAAACAAAATCACAGGTTTCATCTGCCGGGAAAACCCCAAGAAAGGTTCCTGAAATGTTTCCGATAGTTGGAATTGGTGCTTCAGCCGGAGGGCTGGAGGCACTGGAGCAGTTTTTGGGTAACGTACCTGACAAAAGCGGGATGGCCTATGTTGTCATCCAGCATCTTGACCCTACCCAGAAGGGCATGTTGCCGGACCTGCTCCAGAGGATCACTTCAATGAAGGTTTACCAGGCAGCAGACCGTATGCCGGTAAAGGTAAATTCCGTATACGTCATTCCTCCGAATAAAAGCATGTCAATACTCAACGGGGTTCTTCACCTGTTTGAGCCCGTTGAAACCAGGGGTATGCGTCTCCCGATCGACTTTTTCCTCCGCTCCCTGGCAGATGACAGACAGGATCTCAGCATCGGGGTCATCCTTTCAGGAATGGGTTCAGACGGAAGCACCGGCCTCAAGGCTATAAAGGAAAAAAACGGGATAGTGGTTGTGCAGGATCCTGCAGATGCAAAATTCGACAGCATGCCCCGCAGCGCTATCGAGTTTGTGCTGGTGGATATCATAGCTGCAGCACGTGAGCTGCCGGGCAGAATCATGGAATTTCTTAAGCACATCCCTGCCATAAGATCAGATCTGAACACGGAAATAAAGGACAAGAGTTCGCTGGATAAAATAATTATCCTATTGCGGACTTATACCGGAAACGATTTCTCCCAGTATAAGAAAAATACCCTTTATCGCCGGATTGAAAGACGCATGTCCGTGCATAAGATAGATAAAATTGTCACTTATGTGCACTTTCTCCAGGGAAATCCGAAGGAGGTGGAGATTCTTTTCAAGGAGTTGCTGATAGGGGTGACCGGTTTCTTCCGCGATCCCGCAGTCTGGGTAAAGCTGAAAGAAGCTCTTTTGCCGGAAGTACTTTCCGGGATGCAACCAGGCACTGTTTTGAGAGCCTGGGTCCCGGGCTGCTCCACAGGAGAAGAGGCATATTCTCTGGCAATTGTATTCGGGGAGGCACTTGAAAAGTTAAATCAGCATAGCGGCACCGCCCTGCAGATTTTTGCTACTGATATTGATCCCGATGCAATTGATATCGCCAGGAAAGGGTTGTATCCGGCAAATATTGCTGCCGATATTTCGGCCGACCGCCTCAACAGGTATTTTATTCCCACCGAAGAGGGATACCGGATCAAGACCGAGATCAGGGAAATGGTTGTGTTTGCACAGCATAATATTATCCTGCACCCTCCTTTTACAAAGCTTGACATATTATCATGCCGCAACCTGCTGATATATATGGACCCTGAGTTGCAGAAGAAACTCATAGGGTTGTTTTACTACAGCATAAATCCTGACGGTATATTGCTGCTGGGAGGGTCCGAGACCCTTGGTAACCAGAACCACCTGTTTACTCCGGTCGACACTAAATTGAAAATATACAAACGAACACGGAGCAGTCATCTGCCTGCATATTTTGATTTTCCCTCCTCATTTTCCAGGTCAAAATCATCAGCGATCAAAGACCTCATTCCTGACACCAGGGATCTTAATTTTCAGGCGCTTGCCGACCGTCTTCTGCTTGATTACTATACACCTGCCGGTGTACTTGTAAATGATTATGGCGATGTGATTTACATCCACGGCCATACGGGCAGATATCTTGAACCGGCTGCCGGCAAGGCGAACATGAACATCTTTGCCATGTTGCGTGAAGGGCTTCGTAATGAATTTCATCATGCCTTCCGCAGGGCTGTCACAAATAAGGAGACGGTTGTTTTGCACAACCTCCGGATCAACGTCAATGGCAATTCACAATTAGTAGATATTGAGATCAGGTGGATAGACAAGCCGGATCTCCTGTACGGCACCTTAATGATCATCTTTGCCGAGGTGAAGGAGGTCGCTGCCATCAGCCCTGTTTCAAAGTCAAGGGGGCATTCCAAAGACTCAACGAGGGAGCAAGAGTTGGAAACCGAGTTACAACGGATGCGTGAGGTAATGCAGAACTCTCTCGAGGAGGTTCAGACTTCACAGGAGGAGCTGCGGTCAACCAACGAGGAACTCCAGTCCACCAATGAAGAGCTGCAATCGACAAATGAAGAGCTCACAACATCAAAGGAAGAGATGCAGAGCCTGAATGAGGAGCTTCAGACAGTGAATGCTGAATTGCAGGCCAAGGTAGATGATTACTCCAGGGTTAACAATGACATGAAGAACCTGCTTAACAGCACTGAAATTGCCACCCTGTTTCTCGACAAGGAATTAAACATCAGACGCTTTACTCTTCAGGCCACAAAGATATTCAAACTCATTAAAAGTGACATCGGCCGGCCATTTACCGACCAGGTATCAGACCTTGATTATCCCGGACTGGCTGAAGATGCACGCGAAGTATTAAGGACTCTGATTTTTATCCAGAAAGAGATCCCGGCTGTTGACGGCCGCTGGTTCCTGGTACGCATAATGCCCTATCGTACTTTCGATGACAGGATTGACGGCCTTGTAATTACTTTTATCAATATATCCGAGCATAAAAGAACCGAACAGAAATTGCTCCTGAGCGAAAAGAAAAACAGAATCCTGTTGAATGCCACCACTGAAGTTAAAATAGTCCTGGCGGATGACAGTTCAGTAATGGACCTCAGCCCGGAAGCCGAATCTTTTTTCGGGAAGAACAGGGAGGAGTGTTTAAATAAAGACTTTGTCACGATGTTTGTTCCTGAAAAATATCACAGAAGTGTTGAAAGGGATATTAAAGCGTTGCTCAGCAAGGGTTCGGGCGGGAGAATTAAAATGAGGGTTCTGACCGCAGCAGGAGAGATGCAGGTTGTAGATTTTTTTGTTAACTTATCGCTGAATAAAATGAAAAAGGCAGAAGGATTGATCCTGTCTATAAACATGCAACAGAACAATGAATAAGAAGGAGCCAAATCTAACAGAAAGTCAGTTACTCCGGTTAAAGGCTGAAGAGAAGCTGAAGAAGAAACGAAGGAAAATACCGTCAGAGATTCCGGAAGCTGACGCGAAAAAACTTCTCCATGAACTTCAGGTTCATCAGATAGAACTGGAGATGCAGAATGAGGAGTTGAGGCAGGCAAATGCTATTGCCGAAGAGGCTCTCAGGCGTTATACCATGCTATATGATTTTGCACCCATGGGCTACTTTATCCTGGAGAGTGACGGCAGCATCGCGGATCTCAATTTCACCGGCGCCGAGATTTTGGGCGATAAGCGTTTCAGCCTTCTTAACAGTAACTTTAAGCTGTTCATTGCCGATTCCTACAAGCCGGTATTCAATAAGTTCTTCAGGAAAGTCTATACAAGTACCGCGAAGGAGTCATGTGAGCTTGTTCTCGCATACAATGGCAGGACTCCCCGTCATGTATATGTCGAAGGAGTCGTCACCGGGGATGAACGGCAATGCCTCCTTTCTGTAGTCGATATCTCGGGATTTAAAAGGTGATCATCTCCATTACCTGATATCCGGCTTACCTTGCCGGATATCTGAGATTCCGATACCACCGGTCAACGGGGGCTCCCGGTTCTTAGCCCGGGTTTTCTCCTCTTAACTGACGCGGGTTTTCACCTGATTTTTAGCACGGGGTTTTCTCCTCTTAACTGACACGGCCACCTCCTACCTTCTTGCACGGGTTTTCCACCCTTTTCTGACGTGGGAGTTATCCTCTTTCCCCGGGTGTGAATTATATAATTCTTTGCCGGAATTGTGTAATGGTTCTGTTGATGAAAAAATGAATCTTTGACTGGTACGAAATCAATTGGCAATATGATGCTGATTGACCTTACACCATCACATAAATAACGATAAAATGAAAACAAAAATTTTTACACTCACCCTGTTCATTCTGATTGCTTTCTGGTTCACCTCCTGCTCCAATAAGACATTTTTCCTTCAGTCATCAGTACTACCGGCAGCTGAAGGTTATGTAGAAGTATCCAGAGATAAGTCCGAGAACTATAAAATTAAGCTGGAATTAAAGAATTTTGCCGGGGCCGACAGACTGGATCCTTCAAACCTGACCTATGTGGTCTGGATGGTCACAGCAAAGGAAGAAGCAGTAAATATTGGACGGATAAGTACATCGAATTCGCTGAAAGTATCTTTTGAGACACTAAGTTCCTTCAAGCCGGTTAAGATATTTATTACGGCCGAAGAACAGGAGAATGTCAGATATCCGGGTCCCATGGTGATCCTGACAACTGACAGGTTTTAGTCCGCAAGGTGCACGGGTTGCTTATATAGCCGGCAGGGATGAAGTAATACCTGATAATATTAATCAAGGACAAGGATATGAAAGCTGAAGAACATTCCGGGTCCGGCTCTTTTGACTGGACTATTGTAAAGGATGCATTGAGACGTGCATTGCCATCAGGGGCAAAACCTTCATGGAGAAGTGGTCTGCCGTTTAAAAACTGTAATGTTGAGATATCTGTTTTGATCAATGATATCTTCGGAGGCAAAATCCTGAGAAAACGCAACGGAAGGAGCTGGCATTTTTATAACTGCATCAATGATGAATGCGTTGATCTTACCGGGCATGAAGAAACCATCTCATGTGATGATTCCGCCTTCAAAAAAAACGCTGACGTTCCGGCGAATAGTTCCGGTAATTTCGGGCAGAATGATTATACAACGCTCTTCCTGAGGTTTGTAAGTGCCTTTGAGGAGACAGTCGGCCTGGGGAAATACCAGAGCGCATAAGCAATTGATTCCTGTGCAGGTGCGCCCCACCGGGGCGCACCTGCACAGTTTGCCCTGTAACACTTCTCTCTCCGGCGGATCAGAGCTAATCCTGCTTTTCCCGACCTGCCGCTCTCTTTCTCTTCACGGCTAGCCCCCTGACCGGATTTTATCCCTTTGTCCGGCTCAAATCTTGCAACATTTTCTTACATTGCTTTCAAAATTTACAAACACATATCCCATGAAGGCACGGATCATTTACACATTCATGATTATGCTGTCAATATTATTGGCAGGATGCAATTCCGAGGAGAAAAAACTTACAGAAGAGATGAAAGCTAACCTTGCAAAGTTCAAAGAGGTGACCCTGACCACTGACCTGGGCTGGCTCACCAGCCAGGAGAGGGAAATCATCGGCATACTTACCGATGTTGCCGCCATAATGGATGACATCTACTGGAAGGAGGCCTATGGCGACAGGGAGGAGCTATTTGCCGGTATCGAAAATGAATATGCAAAGGAATATGTTAAGATACACTACGGTCCGTGGGACAGGCTGAACGGCAATGCACCGTTTATTCCCGGTTTCGGTGAGAAGCCTGCCGGGGCTCAGTTCTACCCGGAAGATATGACTGTAGAGGAATTCGAAGCGTGGGATGACCCCGCCAGGACAAGCCTCTATACCATTATCAGGCGTGATGCGGAGGGTAAGCTCATGGCAGTTCCCTATTCCGATGCGTTCCAGGAGGAGCACTCACAGGCTGCCGGGCTCATGCATAAGGCTGCCGGTCTGGCTGAGGATGAGGGCCTGAAGAAGTACCTTACCATGAGAGCCGAAGCGCTGCTCAGCAATGAATACCAGCCCAGCGATTTTGCCTGGATGGAGATGAAGAACACGAACATCGACTTTGTCGTGGGGCCCATAGAGAATTATGAAGATGCACTCTTCGGTTACAAGGCTGCACATGAGGCCTTTGTCCTTGTCAAGGACCCTGAATGGAGTGCCCGTCTGGCGAAGTATAATGCCATGCTTCCCGACCTGCAGGCAGGCCTCCCGGTTGCAGCAGAATACAAGGCTGAGAAGCCGGGCACCGATGCCGACATGAATGTTTATGATGCCATCTATTATGCGGGCGACTGCAATGCCGGCAGCAAGACCATAGCCATCAACCTGCCCAACGATCCGGAGATACACCTTGCCGTCGGGAGCCGCAAGCTTCAGCTGAAGAACTCGATGAGGGCCAAGTTTGACAACATACTGATGCCCATTGCTGAGATGCTGATAGACGAGAGCCAGCGTCAGCACATCACCTTCGATGCCTTCTTTGAAAACACCACCTTCCATGAGGTGTCACACGGCATGGGTGTCAAAAACACCATCAACGGCAGCGGCCCGGTCAGGGAGGCGCTGAAGGAGCAGTACTCAGCACTTGAGGAGGCCAAGGCCGACATCATGGGGCTCTACCTTGTCACGAAGCTGTATGAGATGGGAGAGATCACCAGCGGCGAGGTGATAAACAACTATGTCACCTTCTTTGCCGGCATCTTCCGCTCCAGCCGCTTCGGCGCCTCCAGTGCACATGGCAAGGCCAACATGCTCAGCATGAAGTATTTTGCCGATAACGGAGCATTCATATTACAGGAGAACGGATATTACAAGGTCAATCTCTACGAAATGAAGACTGCGGTGGTGTCGCTGGTTGAAAAGATACTCACGGTCCAGGGCAACGGCGACTATGAGGCAGCCAAAGCGTGGGTCGAGAGTGACGGTGTGATGACCGAAGACCTTCGTGCGGCTCTGGACAGAGTCAATGCCGCAGGAATACCCGTCGACATCGTCTTCAGGCAGGGCAAAGAGGTCCTGGGACTATAAGCAAATCGTCAATCCAATAATTTGAGTTATGAAGAAGACAATTATCCTGATCAGCATGTTAAGCCTGTTTATTATGTCACATGCCCAGTCATTCAATACATTCCCCGTGACCACACAGAAGCCGCCGTTGCACGGCAGGCACTGGATGGCTGTCACGGGCAAGCCCCTGGCCGCCACCGCCGGGGCCATGATCTTTGACCGCGGCGGCAACGCTGTTGATGCGGCATGCGCCATGCTTGCGGCTACCTGCACCATGTGGGATGTCCTCAGCTGGGGCGGTGAGACCCAGGCGCTCATCTACAATCCCAACACCGGCAAGGTCATTGCCATCAATGCACTGGGCGTGGCACCTACGGGGGCCACTGCGGAGTTCTTCCGCAACAGGGAGATGAAGTACCCGCCCGAGTACGGTCCGCTGGCGGCGGTGACGCCCGGCACCCCCGGGGGACTTATGACCATGCTTGCCGAGTACGGCACCATGAGCCTTAAGGAGGTACTGGCCCCGGCGATGCAGATGGCCGAAGGGTACCCCATAGAGGCACAGACAGCCAACTCCATTGAGAGGAACAAGCGCCGGATCAAAGAGTGGCCCTACTCGGCAAAAGTGTTCCTGCCTCATGCCGGTGAGGAGCGCGAGGCACCGTCGGCAGGTGAGATATTTGTGCAGCAGGATCTGCTTGCCACACTGACCAGGCTGGTGGAGGCCGAGCAGCAGGCACTGAAGAAGAGGAAGTCGAGAAAAGAAGCTATCTACGCCGCCTACGAGCGCTTTTACAGGGGCGACATAGGTGCTGAGTTCGCCAGGGGATGCCAGGAGCAGGGGGGACTGATCACCGCAGAGGACCTGGCCAACTGGCAGGTGAAGATCGAAGAGCCACTGATGACCACCTACAGGGGTATAGAGGTCTATAAGCTGCAGCAGTGGACACAGGGGCCGGTGATGCTGCAGACACTCAACATACTTGAAAACTTCGACCTGCAGGAGATGGGTTACAACTCCGTAAGGTACATCCATACCCTCTACCAGGCGATGAACCTGGCCTATGCTGACCGGGATTTCTACTACGGTGATCCGGCCTATCCCCCTGAGGAGCCTATGCAGGGGCTGCTGTCTAAGGAGTATGCCCGGGAGCGGAGCAAGCTGATAGACCCCGACCGCAATGATCCCGGTGTCACCCCGGGTGACCCGTATCCCTATGAGGGAAAAGTCAATCCGTTCGTCACCCTCCTGAAAGCATGGCAGGCGTCAGCACGTAACATCTATCCGTCTGATGATCCGCAGGAGTATGAGCGATTTCTGGGCTCATTCCAGTCGGGCACCACCTCCATAGAGGCCGCTGATGAGGAGGGATGGGTTGTCTCCGTCACTCCCAGTGGCGGCTGGATACCGGCATGCATAGCCGGCAACACCGGTATCGGCATGAGCCAGCGGATGCAGAGCTTCGTGGTGGATGAAAAGGAGAATCCCTATAACGTTGTCGAGCCCGGCAAGAGGCCGCGGGTGACGCTGACGCCCTCACTGGTGATGAAGGATGGCAAACCGTGGTTCGCCTTTGCCAAGCAGGGCGGTGATGAGCAGGATCAGTTGCTGCTGCAGTTCTTCCTCAATGTTGCCGAGTTCGGTATGACGGTGCAGGAGGCATGCGAGGCGCCGTCGTTCAAGACGCTGCAGATGTACTCGAGTTTCGGTGACCATCAGAAGGTTGCAGGGGGACTGGTGCTGAACAACAGCACACCGCCATGGATGCGGAAGGAGCTGGCGTCAATGGGTTACCGGCTCTCATTCCAGGAGCGAACCTCGGGGCCGGTGAACGCCATCGGTTTCGACTTTGACCACGGAACCTTCTGGGGCGGGTCAAGCAACTACGGAGAAGATTACGGCATCGGGTGGTAGAAAACCAGTTATAAAGTCGGAAGTCCGTAAAGTCGGAAGTCCGTAAAGTCCGTAAAGTCCGTAAAGTCCATAAAGTCCGTAAAGTCGGAAGTCCGTAAAGTCCGTAAAGTCCATAAAGTCGGAAGTCCGTAAAGTTAAAAGTCGAAAGGCAGAGGGACTGAGGTATGAAGGACATGCAGTCTCATAGCCTGTAATCATAACAGGCTGATTATCAATTCTTAATTCATAATTCATAATTCTTAATTCATAATTCATAATTCCTCACTACTTCCTACTGCCCTCGCCTTCAATCAGGCTGCTCCCTAAAATGACCCACCGGGTCATTTATTGACGCTCGCCCCTCTACTGCCTGATATTTCACATTCATTATTATCTTTGTCCCTTCTTAAGCACTTACCAATGGCCGAGAACAAAAAACGGAGAGGGAAGTGGCGCGACAGGTTCCGTTTTGCCATTTTCAATGACACCACATATGAAGAGGTCTGGCGTCTGCGCATGACCAAGTCCAATGCTCTTCTTGCTGCTGCCATGCTGTTTCTGCTTATCATCGGCATCAACACCTCGCTGATAGCCTTCACCAACCTGCGTGAGTTCATCCCCGGCTATCCCGATGTGACACTGAGGCGCAACATCATCATGAATGCCATACTGCTTGACTCACTTGAGAGGGAGCTTGAGATCCGTGACAAGTATTTCCATGATCTCAATGCTGTCATCTCAGGCAGGCAGCCCATAGAACATATTACTGTACGTGACACCAGCCGCGACTACAGCAATATAGTCTTCAGGCGGTCGGTTGAAGACTCTATCTTCAGGGCCCGCATCGAGCAGGAGGAGCAGTATACTCTCTTAGCCCGCGCTGAAGGGCCGGAGCGGGGCACCAGCCTGGCCAGCATTCATTTCTTTCCGCCGGTGAAGGGCATCGTCTCCAGCAACTTCGACATGCGCACCAGGCATTATGCCACTGATATCGTGACACAGCCCAAGGCTGTGGTATCGTCGACTCTTGACGGCACGGTGATAATGACGGGCTGGACCATGGAGACGGGCTTTGTGATGATGATACAGCACAGCAACAACATAATCTCGGTCTACAAGCACAACGCCAGGCTCCTGAAGGAGATGGGTGAAAAGGTGTGGGCCGGGGAGGCGATCTCGATAGTGGGGGACTCCGGCGAGCTTTACACCTCCGGGCCTCATCTTCATTTTGAGCTGTGGCACAACGGTGAGCCTCTGGACCCGACACAATATATCTTTTTCTGACAGGAGGCGCAAGGATGCATAAACGACTGGCAATCCTCGGCTCGACAGGCTCGATAGGCACTCAGACCCTCGGCATAGTCTCGCTGTATCCCGATCTGTTTACTGTTGACACCCTCGCTGCCGGCAGCAACGCTGTGCTGCTGGCTGAGCAGGCGAAGCTCTACCGGCCGGCCAGGGTGATAATAGGCCAGGAAGCCTTTTACGCAATGCTCAGCAGCGAGTTGTCAGGGATGGGCATAGAGGTTCTTGCCGGACAGGATGCCATTGAGGAGTCGGTCAGGGCTGACACGGTTGATACCGTTGTTGCAGCCATGGTGGGCTTCGCAGGGTTGCGCCCCACAGCCACGGCGGTGGCAGCCGGCAAGGAGGTGGCCCTGGCAAACAAGGAGACACTGGTCGTTGCCGGCGAGATGATAACACGCCTTGCGACATCAACGGGCAGCCTTCTGCTGCCGGTAGACTCGGAGCATTCGGCCATAATGCAGTGCCTCAACGGTGAACCTGAGGGCTCGGTGGAAAAAATAATACTTACGGCGTCGGGAGGCCCCTTCCGCAATACACCTGCACACCGGCTGGCCAAAATGACGCCCCTGGAAGCACTTCGTCATCCCAACTGGAGCATGGGCAGCAAGATAACCATCGACTCGGCTACTTTGATGAACAAAGGGCTGGAGGTGATAGAGGCACATTGGCTCTTCGGCACTCCCGAAGATAAGATAGAGGTGATCATACACCCCCAGTCCATCATTCATTCACTGGTACAGTTCACCGACGGGTCAGTCAAGGCACAGCTGGGGGTGCCCGACATGAGGCTGCCCATTATCTACGCCCTGACATACCCTGAGAGGGTTGCCACCGGGCTGCCGCGGCCGTCGCTGACGGAGACAGGCTCACTCACATTCGAGGAGCCCGACATGGAACGCTTTCGCTGCCTGCCACTGGCACGGGCAGCACTGAAGAGAGGAGGCAACATGCCATGTGCCCTCAATGCTGCCAATGAAGTGGCAGTGGCTGCATTCCTTCATGAGGAGATAGGATTTAACAATATAGCAGGCACCGTTGAAAATGTGCTTGAAAAAACAGAGTTTGAGAGCAGGGCTTCACTTGAGGTTTATGAGGAGACTGACAGGAGAAGCAGAAGCCTTGCCACTGAATACATAAGTAAACTGAAGAAAAAATGACTGTTCTTATTAAGATACTGCAGCTGCTGCTGTCACTTTCAATACTTGTAATCGTTCATGAGTTCGGACATTTTCTTTTTGCCCGGATTTTCAAGACACGGGTGGAAAAGTTCTATCTCTTCTTTGACTGGCCTTTTGCTATCTTCAAACACAAGTGGGGAGAGACGGAGTACGGTATCGGGATGATACCCCTGGGAGGGTATGTCAAGATCTCGGGCATGATTGACGAGTCTATGGACAAGGAGCAGATGAAGCAGCCCCCGCAGCCTTACGAATTCCGTTCCAAGAAGTCGTGGCAGCGACTGATAATAATGCTCGGAGGGGTCTTCTTCAATTTCATCCTCGCACTGCTGATCTATGTGGCAGTGCTGAGCCTCTGGGGAGAGACCTACCTCGCTGCCCGCGATGTCAAATACGGAATACTGACCGACTCCACCGGTTATGCCATGGGACTGCGCAACGGCGACCGTATCATTGCGGTTGACGGCGAGGAACCGGAAAACTTCTACGGCATCATCCCTGATATTTTGCTCAATGAGCGCAAGGTCATTACTGTTGACCGCGAGGGTGAGATAATCGATATACCCGTGGAACGGAAGTTCATCCCCCTGCTTCTTAAAAAACCCGATGTAATTGATGCCAGGATACCCTTCGGACCGTTTGTCATTGCCAGTGTCATGGAAGAGTCGCCGGCAATGAACGCCGGCCTGGCCCCCGGTGACGAGATCATAGCCATTGACAGCCTCTCATTCAAGTGGTACGATGAGTTCCAGGGATACCTGGCCTCGCATAAGGGGCAGCCGATCAACGTCACCGTCAAAAGGAAGGAGGCGCTGGTCGATTTCACCGTCACAACCACCGGGGAAGGCATCCTGGGCGTTTCCAGGGAGATAGGGAATATCTTAGAGATAAGCACCAGACACTACAGCTTCGTCGAGGCAATACCTGCAGGCATTGCAAAGGGATGGAACACCACCGCGGATTACCTGAAACAGTTCAAACTGATATTCTCGAAGGAGACAAAGGCGTATGAATCACTGGGCGGATTCATAACCATTGGGAGCATCTTCCCGGGTAAATGGAACTGGCAGTCGTTCTGGAATCTCACTGCCTTCCTTTCACTCATTCTGGCAGTGATGAACATTCTTCCCATACCTGCACTCGACGGCGGCCATGTGATGTTCCTGATCTTCGAGGTGATCACGGGCAGAAAGCCCAGTGACAAGTTCCTGGAGTATGCACAGATAACAGGCATGATCATTCTCCTCGCATTGCTTATCTTTGCAAACGGGAATGATATCCTCAAACTGATAAGAAAATGATTAATCAGCGGATTATGGTGGCTGATATGAAAGAATTCGTACATTTGTGTAATAAAAACAGAGAGCTATGGGAAAGATCGGTCCAACAGAAATAATCCTTATCCTGGTGGTTGTGGTACTGCTCTTCGGCGGGCGTAAGATACCCGAACTGATGAAAGGGATAGGTCAGGGAATGAAGGAGTTCAGGAAAGCCAAAGGCACTGATAGCACTGACGCCTCAAAGAAGGGTGTTGAGGAGGAGAGTTAAAAGCGACATATGATCACTTTCAGCCTGCATGTGAATGCGGGCTTTTTATTTAAAAATCAGACCATTATGAGATTAAACCTGATTCTTCCGACAGTTCTGATGCTGCTGCTGACGTCATCCTGCGGTGACACATCACTCACACGCACACTGCCCAACGTCACCGGCTCCACCGGTGAGGTCATGGTTGTCATGGAGAGGGCACGGTGGGAGGGCGCTGCCGGAGCAGCTGTCAGGGAGCATGTAGGTGCAACCCTCATCGGGATGCCCCAGCCTGAACCGGCCTTCAGCCTGATGCCTGTCAATCCTGAGGGCTTCCGCGACATCTATGTCGCTCACCGCAATGTCATCATTGTCAAAATTGATGATGAGAAGAGCGGGCCGGAGGTCACCTTCTCACGTAACCGGTGGGCAGAGACACAGCTGGTAATTGAAGTCGCTGCTCCTGACACAGTCTCCCTGGCAGCTGCCATCAGGGACAATGGGGAGGTTATCAGGCAGAAGATAAATGATGTTGAACGTGAGAGGCTTACGGCGTGGCTGACTAAGTCGGCAGGCAAGGAGCGCAGTCGCCTCACCACGGATAACGGCAGCTGGGAGCTTCTGTTGCCGGCAGGGTACAAGCCTGACTTTAACCGCAGGGGAGTCATGATGATATCCGCCGAGACCCCCACCACAACACAGTCGGTCATCGTATCGGTAAGTGACAGGAGGATGTCACGGATGGATTGTTTTGAGCTTGCCGATCTCACCGAGAAACTGATCTCTGCAGAGGTGAGCGGCCCTGAACCGGGGTCATTCATGGTCATAGAAAAGAGGGCGCTGACGAGCTGCCGCTCTTTCCGGCGTGACAGCACCGACTACATAGAGATGCGCGGTCTCTGGACCCTCGAGGGAGGATTCATGGGAGGACCCTTCATTTCGTATGCCTTCATAGATCAGAAGAGCTCCCTGCCGGTGGTGGTGACCGGCTTCGTCTATGCTCCGGGGGATGACAAGAGAGAGCTGCTGCGGCAGGTTGAGGCGCTCATGTACACGCTGAAAAAGACTTCCTGACGACTTAAAGTGAACGGCCTTGCAGGGTCTTACGACTGGTTATTGAGGCGACTAAACTGCAAGGTCATAATGTCACCCTTTCACTCTTCCTCAACGTGTAAATGGTGCTCGTCGTGAGGCCAATAGGATATCCTCTTCCTTCACGGGTATATATTTTATAGCCAGGTATTTCATATCTCTCCCTACTCTACGGGCATATAACGCTGGTCGCGCCGCACGGGTATGAAACCGGCATCCCTGATTATCTCCCTGACGGTATCGGGGTCCACCCGGAAGGGATCTCCTGCTGCGCTCACCACGTTTTCCTCTATCATAACCGACCCCAGATCGTTGGCGCCGGCGTGAAGCGATACCATTGCGGTCTCTTTGCCTACGGTGAGGATTGATGACTGTATGTTGGAGATGTTATCAAGCATCAGCCTGCTGATGGCTGTAAGCCTGAGATATTCGGCTGCGGTCACCGTGCTGCGTATGCCGTCACGCTCTGCCAGGAGGGTGCCGCGGTCCATGAAGGGCCATGCAATGAATGTGATGAATCCGTCATGACCTTCGGGTTTCTCATCCTGAAGATCGCGCAGCCTGACCAGGTGTTCCATCCTCTCAGCCACCGTCTCGGCATGTCCGAACATCATCGTCGCCGAGGTGGGAAGGTTAAGCCTGTGAGCCTCGCGCATGACACCCAGCCATTCATCAACGGTGGCTTTTGCCGGCGAGACGACCTGCCTGACCCTGTCTGAGAGTATCTCCGCTCCTGCTCCCGGCAGGGAGTCGAGCCCGGCATCATGCAGCGCAACAAGCACCTCGCGGAAACCCATCTTCTCTTTCCTGGCCAGAAAGGCCACCTCAGGAGGACCGAGGGCGTGCAGTTTAAGTTGCGGCCACCGCTGCTTCAGCCTGCTGAAGAGTGAGGTATAGAAATCGAGTCCCAGGGCAGGGTTCATGCCTCCCTGCAGCAGCAGCTGGTCGCCACCGAGAGCTACCAGTTCACGGATCCTGAGGTCATACTCTTCATCGGTTGTCACATAGGCGTCATCACTCTTTGCCGTGCGGCAGAAGTTGCAGAAGCGGCACTGCGAGAAGCATATGTTTGTGATGTTTACATTACGGTCTATCATCCACCCGACTTTGTTGTCAGGGTGCAACCTTCGCCTGACGCCGTCAGCAAGAAATATCAGGGTTGCCAGTGGTGCCTCCTCCCAGAGGGTGAGGGCCTCCTCCGCAGTGATCCGCAGACCCTCCGCCACCTTCATGTATAAATGTTCTGTGACACCCATTATTTCGCATTGTGCGCGTTGCCGCAACAGACCGCAAAGGTAATACTTAAAAGCTAAATCATTCAATAATTTGATTAACTTTGAGGCGCTGAACAGCCTCTGAGCTGTTCGCCATGGAGGAATCACAATGGAAAACAAACCCGTCATAGTCGGTATTACGCAGGGAGACATCAATGGCATCGGATATGAGGTCATCATGAAAGCTCTGGATGACGCTTCCGTCACCGATCTCTGTACACCGGTTATATACGGCTCTCCCAAGGTCGCCGCATATCACCGCAAGGTACTGGATATCAATAATATCAATTTCAACAATATCAAGTCGTCCAGTGAAGCTCATCCCAGGAAGTTTAACCTGGTCAACTGCCTCGATGATGAGGTGCGGGTTGAGCTTGGCAGGTCAACCCCTGAGAGTGGTGCTGCTGCCCTTGCTGCCCTTGAGTGTGCTGCCAGTGACCTGCTTGGCGGCCGGATTGATGTGCTGGTGACGGCGCCGATAGACAAGCACGGCATTCAGTCCGACAAGTTCCGGTTTGCCGGTCACACTGACTGGCTAAGGTCGAAGGTAAACGCCCCCGATGTGCTGATGCTTATGCTGAGTGAGAGTATGAAGATCGGGTTTGCCACCGGCCATCTGCCGTTGAAGGATGTTGCAGGAGCCATCACCGTGCCCCTGGTGCTGGGTAAGATCAGACTGCTGAACAGGTCACTGCTTCAGGACTTTGCCATCCGAGGGCCGCGAATAGCCGTTCTGAGTCTCAATCCCCACGCCGGCGACGGAGGTCTGCTCGGGGCTGAGGAGAATGAGGTCATCATCCCTGCCATTGCAAAGGCTGAAGAGGAGGGCATACTTGCTTTCGGACCCTATGCGGCAGACGGTTTCTTCGGTTCGGGGGCCTTCAGCCGTTTCGATGCCGTGCTGGCCATGTACCATGATCAGGGTATGAGCGCCTTCAAGGCCCTGGCCTTTGACACCGGCGTCAACTACACCGCAGGGCTGCCCGTTGTCAGAACCTCACCGGCACACGGCACGGCCTTTGACATCACCGGCAGGAACGAAGCATCAGGCACCTCAATGCGTCACGCCATCTATGCGGCATGTGATATATTCCGCAACAGGAAGATGTATGATGAACTGCTGCAGAACCCGCTGCAGCCGCAGAAGATAGAGATATATGCCGATCACGACCATGTTGACGAGCTGCCTCCAGAACCTGAAAACTACGACCAGGATTTATGATCGATTTTATCACGGGCAGAGTGACCGAGCTGAATCCCGCCTTTGCGGTGGTTGAGTGCAACGGCATCGGTTACAGCATCAACATATCACTCAACACCTATGCTGTCCTTGAGCGGGCTGACAGCTGCAAGATTCTGATACACGAAGCCATACGGGAAGATGCTTACATCCTCTACGGTTTTGCCGATGCCGACGAGCGTGATCTCTTCCGGCATCTTATCTCTGTCTCCGGGGTGGGAGCAGGCACGGCACGGATGGTACTCTCATCAATGAAGCCGACTGATCTCCGGCAGGCCATCACCGAAGGTGATGTCAATATTATCAAGGCGGTCAAGGGCATAGGCCTGAAGACGGCCCAGAGGATCATCGTTGACCTGAAAGACAAAATTGGAAAACATACCGGTTCCGGTGAAATAATTGCATTTTCCGACAATACCGCGCGCGAAGAAGCGTTATCTGCATTAGTGATGCTTGGATTTGCCAGGAACAGCGCCGGGAAGGCTGTGGACAACCTCCTGAAGGAGGAAAAGTCACTGCCTGTGGAGGAGATAGTGAGGAGGGCGCTCAAACTGTTATAAACAGACGTGCCGGATTGCCTTTTTCATTACGAAATAGAGATCTTCTGATCAGGGTTGCACTATTTGCCATCCTGCTTATATTTTCCGATGCCATATCGGCTCAGACTACTGCCGGTGACACTCTCCTGAGACTCAATGCCGATCCTTCCTATCCCTGGAATGCGAAGCCCTCATCACCCCTCTTCCTCAACAAGCCATCCAACATCACTACGAGGGTTGACTACGACGGACGCAACAACCAGTACATTATCTACCAGAAGGTTGGCAGCCTCGATTACCGCAAGCCTGTTTACATGAATGCCGACGAATACCGCAGGTATGAGTTCGAACAGGCCATGCGTGAATACTGGGATGCGGGTCTCAGGGGAGATGCCTCCGGTTACCGGTCATCACTGATACCGCAGATAGAGGTGGGAGGGGAGACCTTCGACCGCATCTTCGGCAGCAACATCATCAACATCGTACCGCAGGGTTCTGCTGAGCTCATCTTCGGCATCAACATCTCGCACACCGAGAACCCCACTCTCTCCGAGAGGCTGCGCACCATCCCCACCTTCGACTTTCAGGAGAAGATACAGATGAACGTCACCGGCACCATCGGCGACAAGATGCAGTTGGGTATCAACTACAACACGGAGGCCATGTTCGAGTTTGAGAACAGGACCAAGCTCGAGTATTCAGGCAAGGAGGACGAGATCATCAAAAAGATTGAGGCGGGCGACGTGACGCTGCCGCTCAACGGCACCCTTATCACCGGCAGCTACAGCCTCTTCGGGCTTAAGACCGAGCTGCAGTTCGGCAAGCTAAACATAACCACCGTCTTTTCTCAACAGAAGGGCGAGTCGTCGGTGGTGGAGGTCAAGGGCGGGTCGCAGCTCACCGACTACAGCATCACTGCCGATGCCTACGAGGCCAACCGTCACTTCTTCCTCTCGCAGCACTTCAGGGACAATTTTGACGAAGCCCTTTCCAACCTCCCGATTGTGAGCACCGGGCTGAACATTGAGAAGATCGAGGTCTGGATCACCAATGAGACCAGTAGGTTTGAGGATGTCAGCAACCGCAACATAGTTGCCTTTCTTGACCTTGCCGAGAGCCAGGAGAACATCTACAACACTGTTACGGAGTTTCAGGGCATTCCGGGCACACCCATCAATCCCTCCAACAACTCCAATGGTCTTTATGAGCAGCTAAACACTGCATACGCCGGTGTCAGGAACATTGACCAGGTGGCTGACGCCTTTGTTCCCCTCTATCCGGCTTTCCAGATAGGGCGCGACTATGAGAAGATTGAGAATGCCCGCAAGCTTACCGAGCGTGAATATACCGTCAACAGGCAGCTGGGGTACATCTCCCTCAACATAGCGCTGAACAATGACGAGGTGCTGGCTGTGGCCTATGAATACACCTTCAACGGCCAGGTCTTCAAGGTGGGAGAGTTCTCCACCGACGGTATCACGGCTCCCGACGCTCTTATCCTCAAGCTTATCAAGGGTACTACCCTGAGCCCCCAGATACCCACCTGGGATCTCATGATGAAGAACATCTACAACATCGGGTCAGGGCGCATTGGGCCGAAGGACTTTAAGGTAAACATACTATACGAGGATGACAGGACCGGCAACGCACTCAATTACCTTCCCGGAACGCCTCTTGACGGGCAGGTTCTGCTGCAGGCCCTGGGCCTTGACCAGCTCAACTCACAGCTTGACAGGGAGCCCGACGGACTCTTTGATTTCGTCGAAGGCGTAACCGTCATGGCAGAGCGGGGCAGGATAATCTTTCCCGTGCTTGAGCCCTTCGGCCGGCACCTGCTGAAATACCTGACCGACCCCGGGCAGATTGAGAAGTATGTCTTCACGGAGCTGTATGACTCAACCCAGACGGTGGCGAGGCAGATGGCCGAGAAGAACAAATATCTGCTCAGCGGACAGTTCACCTCAGCCACCGGCTCCGAGATAAGGCTCAATGTGGCAAACATACCTGCGGGCTCGGTAAAGGTCACTGCCGGTGGGGTCACCCTCACCGAGAACGTTGACTATACGGTTGACTATAACATGGGTTCCGTAAAGATCATCAACACGGCTATCATCGAATCACAGACACCCGTCCAGGTATCACTGGAGAGCAACCAGTTCTTCGGTCTGCAGACCAAGACGCTGGTTGGCACCCACCTGAACTACAGGTTCTCCGAGAGGTTCAACCTGGGGGGCACGGTGCTGCGTCTTACCGAGAGGCCCTACACCCAGAAGGTCACCTACGGCGAAGATCCCATCTCCAACACCATATACGGTTTTGATGCTTCATACCGTACTGAATCACAGTTTCTTACCAATGCCATCGACTGGCTGCCGTTCATTGAGACCAGCACCCCCTCCTCTATCAATTTCTTCGGTGAGTTTGCACATCTCATACCCGGCCACAGCAAGGCCATCACCTCTGAGGGAGCGGTTTACATTGACGACTTCGAGGCAAGTGAGATATCCCTTGACCTGCGTGCCTTCAATGCCTGGTCACTCTCAAGCGTACCGCAGGGGCAGGATCACTTCTTCCCGGAGGCAAGGCTGAGCAAGGATATCACTTCAGGCTTCAACAGGGCACGGCTGGCATGGTATGTCATCGATCCGCTCTTCCTTCGCAACGGATCTACCACTCCCGACCATATCAAGGCCAATGCCGACCTGCAGTCAAGCCATTTCGTCAGGGAGATATACGAGACGGAGATATTTCCCTTCAAGGAGTCAGCCAGCGGCATACCTACCAACATCTCGGTGCTGAATATAGCCTTCTATCCATATGAGAGGGGTCCCTACAACTTTGACGTGCTGCCCGGATTATATTCTGCCGGCCTCGGCGCCGACGGACTCCTCAATTCACCCCGCACACGGTGGGGCGGGATGATGCGTGAGCTGCTGACTAACGACTTTGAGTCGGCCAATATTCAGTACCTCAAGTTCTGGGTCATGGATCCCTTCGTGGAGGACCCCCTGCATGAAGGAGGCGATCTGTACTTCAACCTCGGCAATATTTCGGAAGATATACTGCGCGACTCGCGCAAGCAGTTTGAGAACGGGCTGCCCACCTCGCCGCTGGTGGTTAACGTTGATACCACCGTCTGGGGCAGGGTTCCCAACGTACAGGCCGTGGTACAGGCCTTCGACAACAATATCGACTCACGCCGATACCAGGATGTGGGGCTTGACGGGCTGGGCAATGAAGACGAGGTCTCCTTCTTCGACAGTTACCTGCAGGCTGTCGGGGCCGTGGTCAGCCCGGAGGTGCTGGATATGATCTTCAGAGACCCTGCCAATGACGATTTCCATTATTTCAGAGGCTCAGACTACGACCTTCTTCATCTGGGCATCCTGGAGAGATATAAGAAATTCAACGGCACGGACGGCAACTCGCCCACTTCGGAGATGTCAACGGAGTCCTATCCCACCAGCGGTTCTACGCTGCCTGATATGGAGGACATCAACCGTGACAACACCCTGAGTGAAACCGAGAGCTACTACCAGTACCATGTGAGCCTGAGGCCTGAGGATATGGTCGTCGGAAAGAACTTCATCGTTGATGAGCTTGAATATACTGCCACCTTTGCCAACGGCGAGAAGTCACCGGTGAAGTGGTACCAGTTCAAGATACCCGTTACCGATTATGAGAGGGTGGTGGGCTCGATCCGTGATTTCAAGTCGATCAGGTTCCTCCGCATGTTCATGCGCAACTTTGACCAGGAGATCATCATGCGTTTTGCCCGTCTCGAGCTTGTCAGGTCGGAATGGCGCAAGTACAACCTCACCTTCTTCGAGGGTGGTGAGCGCATCACCATACCCGAAGAGGATGATGGCACCTTTGAGATCAGCTCGGTGAGCATTGAGGAGAATGCAGGCAAGGAGCCTGTGAACTATGTTCTCCCTCCCGGCTTTGACCGTGTCATTGACCCTGCCAATCCGCAGCTCCGGCAGCTCAATGAGCAGTCTATGGTTCTTCGTGTGAGGGAGCTTGCCGACGGCGATGCCAGGGCTACCTACAAGAATGTCACCCTTGACATGCGGCAGTACCGCAGGCTGAAGATGGAGGTTCATGCCGAGGCGCTGATAGGCCAGCCGCTTCTTAATGACGAGGTAACGGTCTTCGTCAGGCTGGGGTCAGACTACAAGAGCAACTTCTATGAGTACGAGATACCGCTGAAGCTGACACCCTATGGCAGGTACAGCAATGATGACGAGGATGACAGGACGATTGTCTGGCCCGAGGAAAACAAGCTGGACATCGATCTCTCGTTGCTGCTTGATGCCAAGCAGGAGCGTGATGCGGCCATGAGGGTGGCGGGGTCATCGATCAGCGAGGCGGACATATATACCATCACCGTGGGTGACGCCCGCATCTCCGTCAGCGGCAGCCCCAACCTGAGCAACGTGAGGGTGGTGATGGCCGGTGTACGTAACCCCATCAGGACACGTGACCCGGCAAACGATGACGGCGCACCAAAGTCGGCGGAGGTATGGATCAACGAGCTCCGGCTGAGCGACTTCCGCGAGGAGGGAGGATGGGCTGCCAACGCCCAGATGCAGGCACGGCTGGCTGACCTCGGGACGCTCAACCTGGTCGGGCAGACGAGTACCCCGGGTTGGGGCAGCATCGATAAGAACGTCAGTCAGCGCAGCATGGAACAGGTGATACAGTACGATCTCTCGTCGAACCTTGAGCTGGGCAAGTTCTTCCCCGAGAAGGCGGGCATCAGGATACCTGTCTACATGGGTTACTCCGAAAACCGCATCAGGCCGCAGTATGACCCGCTCAATCCCGACATACTGCTTGATGAGTCGCTCGACAATACCGAGACAAAGAGGGAGAGGGACTCTTTGCTCAACATGGCGGAGGAGTACTCGAGGCGGCGCACGCTTACCGTCAGCAATGCCGGCATTACCAGGAGGGGTGAGAAGCCTCATGCCTGGGACCCGGCAAACGTCACCGTCAGCTATGCCTTTAACGAGGTTTACAACAGCGATCCCCGTACGGAGGTGGATGTGGAGCGGACCTACAGGGGGGGCATCGCCTACGACTTCGACGCCATGCCGAAGAATTTTTCCCCGTTCCAGAAATCAAGGCTGCTCAGCTCCCCGGCCTTCAGGCTGATCAGGGATTTCAACGTCTATCTCTTTCCAAAGCACATCACTGTGCGTACCGACCTCTACAGGTATTACAACGAGGTCAGGACGCGCAACATCAATAACCCTGATTTGCTTATCGACCCTGTCTTTACCAAGGACTTTCAGTGGACCCGGTTTTACGATATCAAATATGACATCACCAGGCAGCTGAAGGCGGACTTCACCGCCAGCAGCATTGCCAGGATTGACGAGCCGGCGGGAGGTGCTGACCGCAGGCGCTACCCGGAGCTGTTTGACACCTGGCGTGATTCGGTCATGGCCAACCTGGGTGACCTTGGCCGCACCACCAACTACTACCATCTGCTGAACGTAAACTACAATGTGCCTGTCAATAAGCTGCCGCTGCTCTCATGGGTAACCTCCAACGCGCGTTACAGTGCACGGTATGACTGGCTGGCGGGCACCATCTTCCCTGATTCGGTGAACATAAAGCCCGGCAATACCATAAAGAATTCGAACAACGGACAGTTTACGGTGCAGGCCAACCTCACCAACCTCTACGGCAAGGTTAAGTTTCTGAAGGAGATAGAGGCCGGCACGCAGCCGGGGGCGAAGCGTCGCATGAGCCTCGGCTACGAGGAGGTGACACACAACAGGCGGGGGCTGATACTCAAAGCCGGTAAGCCGCGTATCATCAACCACAACCTGGGCACCAGGGATGTGACGGTGACAGTCACCGACCGTGACGGTGCTCCCGTGAGCGGTAAGTTCAACATTGTCTCTGACGACCGGATTGACTATATCGCTGATGCTGATGTCTCCAATGTCAGCGTCTCCATTAAGGGCAGGGTGGAGAAGAAACCCGGCGTTGCCAGTATGGCAGGGCGCTATCTTGTACGCGGACTCATGGCATTGCGCAATGTCTCAGGCACCTATACCATCGAGCAGGGGCATATCCTTCCGGGCTATCTCCCCGGTACCACCTTCCTGGGTCAGGAGAACTACGGGGGCATGTCGTCTCCCGGCTGGCGCTTCCTGGTCGGGCTTACTGACGAACGCTTCTTTGATGAGGCCGTCATCAACGGCTGGATCACCACGGACACTCTGCTCAACAATGCCGCTTCATACAGCAGACGCGAACAATTCAACATCAGGGCCAATGTGGAGCCGTTTCCGGGCTTGCGGCTCGATCTGACAGCTGACAGGCGCTACTCAGAGACGGTGGCATCATACCTGCGCGCCGACCGCAACGGCCACTTCCCGGACAGCACCCGTAACACGCGTATCACGGGCAACTTCACCATCTCGGTGGTCTCATGGGGCACTGCCTTTGAGAAGATACCCAAAACGGGCGACTATATCTCCCCGACATTCGAGAGGTTCAAGGAGTACACCACGGTCATTTCACAGCGGAGGGGCAATGAGCGGCGCCTTGCTGACAACAGTTATGACCCGTGGTTTGACCCTGTCACCGGCGAGCAGATAACGGGCCCCTATATGAGCGGATACGGTCAGACCTCGGCCGAGGTGCTTGTGCCGGCCTTCCTCGCTGCCTATACCAGGAGGGACCCGGATAAGATCACCCTGTCACCCTTCCCCTCGATGATGCATATGATGCCCAACTGGAGAATCAATTTCGAAGGGCTGACAAAGTTCGAGGCAGTGCGCAAGGTATTCAACTCGGTGAGCCTCTCACACCAGTACAGGTCAACTTACACCATCGGCTCATTCAATACCAGTCTCTACTATGACCCTGATGCATCGGGAATAAGCAGGATTCGTGACCTGCAGTCGAACTTCATTCCGCACTATGAGATCAACACGGTGACCATCAACGAGCAGTTCAGTCCCTTAATAAACATAGACCTGGGATGGAAGAACTCGCTGACCACCAGGATAGAATACCGGAAGTCGCGCACGGTGACCCTCAACCTGGCCAGCAACCAGGTGGCTGACATCAGGAATGAAGAGATCACCATAGGAGCAGGGTACCGGTTTGATGATGTGGCCATCACCCTGAGCTCGCGCACAGGCCAGCGTGCCCTGAAGAGCGACCTCAACCTGAAGGTGGACCTCTCCATCAGGGACAACAAGACGCTGGCGCGGAAGCTGGTGGAGGCGGTGAACCAGCCTGTGGCAGGACAGCGGGTCTTTACCGTGGGTGCCACGGCAGACTATGTGCTGAGCGACAGGTTCAACCTGCAGATCTATGCTGACCATTCGATGAACGACCCGTTTGTTGCAAACACCTTCATGACCTCCAACACCAACTTCGGATTCAGCCTGCGCTTCACCCTTGTACAGTGAACCCTGCCGCCCGTACCGCAGATAAAAATGAGGCAACCGGCCTATAAATCTGAAAAAAGATGTATTTTTGACATTCTGACAACAAGATCTGAAGTCTAACAAAAAAATATCAAGTGATGAATGTTCCGGCAAACCTGAAGTACACCAAGGATCATGAGTGGGTCCGCATCAACGGCAATGAAGCAGTAGTGGGTATTACTGATTTTGCACAGCATGAGCTGGGCGACATAGTATTTATTGAGATCGAGACCGTGGGCGATAAACTCGGGCACGGCGAGGTCTTCGGCACGGTGGAAGCCGTCAAGACTGTATCAGATCTCTTCATGCCTCTCAGCGGTACTGTCACCGAAAAGAATGCAGAGCTTGACGCGTCTGCGGAGCTGGTCAACAATGATCCCTACGGACAGGGTTGGATGATCAAGGTCGATCTCACTGACCCTTCAGAGGCAGACAGTCTCCTTGATGCCGAAGCATATAAGAAGCTTATAGGTGCGTGACTGACAATATAATAAGCACAAAAAAAGCTGCAGGGATGCAGCTTTTTTTATTTTCGATTTCAGATTTGCGATTTTCGATTTAATTGACGATTTCTGATGTGCGAATGTCGATTAAAAAATTTCTCAATCGCAAATCGCACATCGCAAATCGAAAATCCTATAACGTCTTCTTGACCTGCACGGTCTGGTATCCTTCGATGACATCTCCGACCTTGATGTCGTTGAAGCCTTCGATATTAAGTCCGCACTCATATCCTGCAGAGACCTCCCTGACGTCATCCTTGAAGCGTTTGAGTGAACCCAGTTCGCCGGTGTAGATGACAATACCGTCACGTATCACCCTCACCCTGGTATTCCGTGTCATCTTTCCGTCGCGGACGAAGCATCCGGCGATGGTGCCAACCTTACCTATCTTGAATACCTCGCGTACTTCAACGGTAGAGACGATCTCCTCCTTGATCTCGGGAGAGAGCATACCCTCCATGGCTGACCTGATCTCCTCGATGGCGTCATAGATGATTGAGTAAAGGCGTATGTCAATGCCCTCCTTCTCTGCCAGTTTCCTGGCGCTGAGCGAAGGCCTCACCTGGAAGCCCACAACTACGGCGTTGGAGGCGGCAGCCAGGAGGATATCGGATTCGGATATCTGACCTACGGCCTTGTGGATGATGTTGACCTGTATCTCTTCCGTGGAGAGCTTGATCAGTGAGTCGCTCAGCGCCTCCACCGATCCGTCGACGTCACCCTTGACGATGATGTTGAGCTCCTGGAAGTTGCCGATGGCAATACGGCGGCCGATCTCATCGAGGGTAATGTGCTTCTGCGTACGCAGTCCCTGCTCACGCTGCAGCTGTGCCCTCTTGGTTGCGATATCCTTGGCCTCCTTGTCGGACTCCATCACATTGAACTTGTCGCCTGCCTGCGGGGCCCCGTTGAGTCCCAGGATAAGCACCGGCATTGAGGGTCCGGCCTCGCTGATCTTCTGGTTGCGCTCATTGTACATGGCCTTCACATGGCCGTAGTAGCTGCCTGCGATCACCACATCGCCCAGCCTGAGGGTGCCTGCCTTGACGAGTATGGTAGCCACGAAACCACGTCCCTTGTCGAGAGATGATTCAATCACCGTTCCGAGAGCCAGCTTATCAGGGTTGGCCTTCAGCTCAAGAAGCTCAGCCTGCAGCAGCACCTTCTCCAGGAGCAGATCTATGTTCACACCGTTCTTGGCTGAGATCTCCTGCGACTGATATTTGCCTCCCCACTCTTCAACCAGGAAGTTCATGGCTGCAAGCTCTTCGCGTATTTTGTCAGGGTTGGCGGTGGGCTTGTCAATCTTGTTTATTGCGAATATTATCGGCACGCCGGCGGCATGGGCATGGTTGATGGCCTCGCGCGTCTGCGGCATTACACCGTCATCGGCCGCGACAACGATGATTACAATATCAGTTATCTGTGCACCCCTGGCGCGCATGGCGGTGAAAGCCTCGTGGCCGGGCGTATCAAGGAAGGTGATTATCTTACCGTCCTCGAGTGAGACGGTGTAGGCGCCTATATGCTGTGTAATACCGCCGGCCTCACCCGCGATGACGTTGGTGTTGCGTATGTGGTCAAGCAACTTGGTCTTACCGTGGTCAACGTGTCCCATGACGGTGACAATAGGCGGACGGGGCAGGAGGGTGGATTCATCATCTTGCTCTTCCCTGACGGCTTCCTGCAGCTCTGCGCTGACGAACTCCACGCTGAAGCCGAACTCTTCAGCAAGCATAGCCATGGTCTCGGCATCGAGCCTCTGGTTGATCGATACGATGAGCCCCAGGCTCATGCATGTCGAAATGATTTCAACGACAGGCACATTCATCATGGTGGCAAGCTCATTCACGGAGACGAACTCGGTGACCTTGAGGGTGCTCTTTTCAAGTTCCTGCTTTTCGGTCTCATCCTTCATCCGCTGGCTGACGGCATCTCTCTTGTCACGGCGGTGCCGTGCCACCTTCGACTTGCTCTTGCTCATCAGCAGGTTGACATCCCTGATGTTCTTGTCAACATCGTCCCTGTCAACTTCGGGCCTGAGTGCGCGGAACGACTTCTTCTTATCGCCTCCGCGGTGATCCCTCTGCCCTGGCTTCTTGTCCTTCTTCTGTTCGGGCGCTGCCTGTCCGGGTGCAGCATCCAGGGCGACCTTCTCACGGCTCTTGGGCTTGATGCGCTCACGCTTCTTCTTGTCGTCGCGCTTCTGACGCCCTTCGGCTGACTGATCCTTGCTTCTCTTGACCTCGGGCACTAGTTCAATCTTGTCTATGATCTTTATGCCCGACAGCTTCTCAAATCCCGGACGGTATATCTCTGTTTCCTTCGGCTCGGGTGGTCCGGCAACGACCGGTGTCTCCTCAGGAGCTTCCTCCCTGGCTGCCGGCTTCTCCTCTGCAGGTGCAGGGGCAGCCTTCTCTTCTTTCGTCTCGCTCTTTTTGGCAACACTCTTTTTCGGGCTCTTCTCTTTTTTGGGTGTCAGGGCCTCAAGATCTACCTTTCCGACCACCTTTGGCTT
The DNA here is from genome assembly GCA_011620595.1 of Bacteroidales bacterium. Classification (GTDB taxonomy): domain Bacteria; phylum Bacteroidota; class Bacteroidia; order Bacteroidales; family VadinHA17; genus SR-FBR-E99. Next base: position 58,949 of record WOYX01000038.1, read on the forward strand.
CCTTGCCTCAACAACAGGGGTCTGGGTTATGACAGGCTCATCAGTATCAGGGGAATCAATCTTTGCAGGGGCAGCCTCGGGCTCCCCGGGTTTGGCTTTGGCCGCGGGAGCAGCCTCTTCTCTGGGCCTGGGCTCAGGTTTGGAGATCTCAGTGAGAACATCCAGATGCTTCTTGTTGCCGGAGATATCCGTTATGAGGAACTCTTCGTCAGGCTCACCGGAGTCGCCGCTATGCCCTGCTTCAAGATCCTCAATCGAGAGAGACTTCTTCGGAGTTATCTTCTCCTTGAGAGCCAGTTTCTCGGCATCCTTCTTGACACTGAGGTCGCCACTGTATTCCTTGACTATCAGTGTATAAGCCTCAGGAGGAATCTTGCAGTTGGGGTCAGTGCTAATCTCGAATCCCTTTTTGTGAAGAAACTCGACAATAGTCTGGATCCCAACATTGAATTCGCGGGCTGCCTTGCTTAAACGTATGGCTTTCTTCTCTTCTGTCATATATCTTAACGAAATCCTCTGATTTAATATATCGTTGCTTCTCCGGGGGGAAGCTGGTTGTTACTTTTCAAATTCCGATCTCAGGATATTGACCACTTCCTTTATAGTCTCCTCTTCGAGGTCGGTACGCTTGACCAGGTCATGCACCGTCAGCCGCAGCACACTGCGTGCGGTGTCGCAACCGATCGCCTTCAGCTCATCAATGATCCATCCTTCGATCTCATCGGCGAATTCATCAAGCGAGACATCCTCCTCATCCTCATTGTCAGGCTCGCGGTAGACCTCTATGTCATACCCGGTAAGCTGCCCGGCAAGCTTGATGTTCAGACCACCCTTGCCGATTGCCAGCGAGACCTCGCTGGGCTTGAGATAAATCTCTGCCTTCTTGTCAGCCTCAAAAAGCTTAATGGAGGTGATCTTTGCGGGGTTGAGGGCCCTGGTGATGAAGAGCTGGATGTTTGAAGTATAATTGATGACGTCGATGTTCTCGTTGCGCAGCTCACGGACGATGCCGTGGATGCGTGATCCCTTCATGCCCACGCAGGCACCGACGGGGTCAATGCGCTCGTCGTACGACTCCACGGCCACCTTGGCTCTCTCACCGGGTACCCTGACGATCTTGCGTATGGTGATCAGCCCGTCGAATATCTCAGGCACCTCGAGCTCAAACAGCCTCTCCAGAAATACCGGAGAGGTACGGCTGAGGATGATGTTGGGAGTGTTGTTCTTCATCTCTACCCTGATGACCACGGCACGGATGGTGTCTCCCTTGCGGAAATGATCCGACGGGATCTGCTCACCCTTGGGAAGTATCAGCTCATTGCCGTCGTCGTCAAGCACCAGCGTCTCACGCTTCCACACCTGGTACACCTCACCGGTGACGATATCCCCGATGCGGTCCTTGTACTTGAGGTAGATGTTGTTCTTTTCCAGATCGAGTATGCGCGACACGAGGTTCTGCCTCAGCGCCAGGATGGCCCTGCGGCCGAAGTCGAGAAACTTCACCTCATCCGAAACCTCTTCTCCTACCTCATAATCTTCATCTATCTTGTGTGCCTCGGAGAGGGGTATCTGCGTGTTGGGATCAGTAAACTCCTCGTCATCAACCACCTCCCGGTTACGCCATATCTCAAAGTCCCCCTTGTCAATGTTGACGATGATGTCAAAATTATCGGCCGAGCCATATTTCTTGGCGAGCATACCCCTGAATACATCCTCCAGCACACTCATCATGGTAGGCCTGTCGATATTCTTCAGCTCCTTGAACTCTGAAAAAGTATCTATAAGATTAACGTTTTCCATTTTGACAATCTGTTCTGTTATTTAAATGATATTATTACTTTAACTGTCTTTAAATCTTCATAATTGAACGACCTGACCACGGTTTCAGTCTCTCCCTTACTGATCTTTTTCTCGCTGCTGAGTTCAAAGCCACCCCGGGTGACGTTCATGAGGGTGCCCTTCAATGCTTCGCCTGCAGCGGTAACCACCTCTACCATCCTTCCCTCATTCTTCAGGTATTGCTCATAAACCAGGAACGGCATGTCAAGACCCGGTGAAGAAACATTCAGATCATAATCACCTATCTCTTCGCCCACCTCAGTGCTGACTGCCTTGCTCAGCGATGCACAGTCGTCAATGGTCACACCCTCGGGCCTGTCAATCAGGACAGTTATCCGTCCGGTGCTGCTCAGCCTCACGTCGACGAGGAAGATACCGGTTCCCTTTATGTGGCTTTCGGCAACTCTTCTTATCTGCTCTTTTGTGACCATAGTATTTCTTTTGATAACAAAATAGGGGACTTTTGTCCCCTAGGCCATTCATACCCTTCTGTTCGGGTGCAAAGATAATATCATTTTTTCAATTGACAATGGACCGGAGAGATGAAAAATGATTGACTGCCTTGTATCTGAAGCTTTTCTGACATGATTTTGGTAATTATTCCATAAATTTGCATGCATCAAATCTGCGACTTTTGACCAACTGGAGAAAGATCATCAATGACCCGGTGTACGGATTTATCAGTATGCCGAGTGATCTTGTCTTTGACCTGGTGAGCCATCCGTGGTTTCAGCGGCTCAGGAACATAAGGCAGCTGGGGCTGACAAGCTATGTTTACCCGGGAGCTGTTCACAGTCGTTTTCAGCACAGTCTGGGGGCGATGTACCTGACAGGACTGGCGGTTCAGACACTGAGGTCGAAGGGGGTGGAGATATCGCCCGCCGAGGAGGAGGCGGTGCTGGTGGCAATACTGTTGCATGACATCGGCCACGGTCCCTTCTCGCATGCGCTGGAACACTCGCTCATTACCGACGTGCCTCATGAGCAGATGTCGCTGCTGATCATGGATGAGCTTAACAGCCAGTCGGGAGGCAGGCTTACAGACGCCATCTCGGTTTTCCGGGGCAGATACCCTCGGCAGTTTTTGCATGACCTGCTGAGCGGGCAGATGGATATGGACAGGATGGATTATCTGCGGCGCGACAGCTTTTTCACCGGAGTGATAGAGGGGTCTGTGGGCTCTGACAGGATCATCAGGATGCTCAATGTGTCAGATGACAGGCTGGTGGTGGATGAGAAGGGGATCTACTCGGTAGAGAAATTCTTGATTGCCAGGCGTATGATGTACTGGCAGGTTTACAACCACCGTACCGTTGTCTCAGCCGAGAGGCTGATCACCAGCCTGCTGGTCAGAGCCCGCGAGCTGACGGCTGCCGGTGCCGATCTCTTTGCCACGCCGGCATTGAAATACTTTTTGCAGCATCGGGATCTGGCCGGCACCGGCGATGACAGTGAACTACTGGTGAAGCATTTCACCATGCTCGACGAGAGCGATATCATCTCGGCAACAAAGGTGTGGATGGAGTGCGGCGACAGGGTGCTGGCCGACCTCTGCAGACGTTTTGTCTACCGCGATCTGCTGGGGATAGAACTGCAGAGGAAACCCTTTGACAGCCACAGGGTGGAGGAGATGAGTGCACGGGCACAGGAGAAGCTGGGGCTGCAGAACGACGAGGTGCGGTTTTATGTAAACACGGGCGACGTCTACAACCAGACCTACGCCCCGGGCACACCTGAGGTCCGGATTTTGCTGAAGAACGGAACCACCAGGGACATTACCGCAGTTTCCGACCTGTTTGACAGGGAGACGCTGTCAGAAAAAGTAACAAAGTATTACCTCTGCTATCCTAAAGAGATATTGTAAGATTAAAAACAGAGAAAACAATGGAATATACAGCTGAGATGATAGCCCGGTTGCTGAACGGGACGGTTGAAGGGGATCCCGGAACGAAGGTGAATACGATAGCCAAGATTGAGGAGGGGAAACCCGGAGCCCTCTCCTTCCTTTCCAACCTGAAATATGAACAGTATATATACACTACCGGCTCGTCGGTAGTGCTGGTGCGGAACGAATTCAGGCCTGCCAGGGAGGTCAGGGCCACCCTCATCAGGGTGGATGACCCGTACCAGTCGGTGGCCCGGCTACTGCAGATCTATGAGGCAGCGCGACCGGCACCAAAGGGGATACATCCTGCTGCAGTCATAGACGAGACGGCCTCGGTAGGGGAGGATGTCTACCTGGGGGCCTACGTCGTGGTCTCGGCAAATGCGGTGATAGGAAGCGGCAGCAGCATCTATCCCCACACCTATGTCGGGGATGGCGTAAAAGTGGGGAAGAACTGCACCCTGCATGCGGGGGTCAAGGTGTACAGCGACTGTGTAATAGGCGACAACTGCATTCTTCATGCCGGGGCAGTCATAGGTGCTGACGGTTTTGGGTTTGCACCCGTGGCTGACAGTAATTTCATGAAGATACCGCAGATAGGTAACGTGGTGATTGAAGATAACGTTGAAATAGGTGCCAATACATGCATTGACAGGGCCACGATGGGCTCCACCGTGATTCAGTGCGGCGTGAAGCTTGACAACCTCGTGCAGGTTGGCCATAATGTGGTGATCGGAGAGAATACGGTTATTGCCGCACAGTCGGGCATTGCCGGTTCAACAAAGATAGGGAGGAACTGCATGATAGGAGGACAGGTGGGCTTTGCCGGCCACCTGAGCATCGCTGACGGATGCAAGATAGGCGCCCAGTCGGGCATCATGAGCACCGTCAGCCAGGAGAACGCTGTCATGCTGGGTTATCCTGCCATTGACAGCAAGCAGTTCCTGAAGAGTTTTGTCTACTTCAGGAAATTGCCCGACATGAGCAGCAAACTGGACGCCCTTGCAAAATCAGTGGGATCATTAAAAGACAGATAATTCCGTTTTGACAGTCTAAAGGAAATTATTTGAACATCACAGAGATGTGAGGGTTTCTGTTGTGTCATTCGGAAAATTTTATTTTTCTTTGCAGGACTTTAACCCTATCAGAAATGAGCCAAAAGCAAACGACGCTGGCTAAGGAGGTGAGCCTCAAAGGCAAAGGACTCCATTCCGGCATAGACGTCACTGTTACATTCAAGCCCGCACCTGCAAACCACGGATATAAGTTCTGCCGCACTGACCTGCCGGGCTCCCCGGTGATTGATGCCGTTGCTGACCATGTGACAGAGACATCAAGAGGCACTACGCTGGTGCAGGGTGAGGCCTCCGTGGCCACAATAGAGCATGTGCTTGCAGCTTTTTACGGCATGCGTGTTGACAACGCCCTGATTGATATAGACGGTCCCGAGGCTCCCATAATGGGCGGCAGTGCCAGGATGTTCGTTGAGGCCATCAAGAAGGCTGGTATAAAAGTGCTTGACGAGGAGCGCAACTATTATGTCATTAAGGAGAAGATTGCCTTTTCGGACGAGGAGCATGGTGTTGACCTGATCATCTATCCCGATGACCATTTCAGTGCTCACGTGCTGATTGACTACAACTCAAAGATACTCGGGAACCAGTATGCCATCCTTAATCATATTGACGACTTTGAAAACGAAATAGCCGGCAGCCGGACATTTGTTTTTTTCCATGAGCTGGAGCCGCTGTTCAGGATGGGCCTGATAAAGGGCGGCGACATGGAGAATGCGGTGGTGATACTTGAGCGCGAGGTGGAGCAGGAGGAGATAGACCGCATAGCGAAGATGTTCAACAAGCCTGGTATTACCGAGCATCATGCCGGCGTTCTGAACAATACCAAGCTGAGGTATCCCAATGAACCTGCCAGGCACAAGCTGCTCGACCTGATGGGCGATCTTGCGCTGGTGGGTCAGCCTCTCAAGGGTAAGGTGGTGGCCACACGGCCGGGTCATTATTCGAACACCAGGCTTGCCAGGCTGGTACGGCAGCAGATCAAGAGGCAGATGACCAAGAAGGAGATACCTCTTCTTGATACCACCAAGCCGGCGGTGATGGATATACAGCAGATAAAAAAGCTTCTGCCGCACCGCTTCCCCTTCCTGATGGTTGACCGCATCCTGGAGCTGACTGACAGCCATATCATTGGCATCAAGAACACTACCTACAACGAAGCTTTTTTTCAGGGTCACTTTGAGCAGGAGCATGTCTTTCCCGGTGTGCTGCTGGTGGAGACCATGGCGCAGGTGGGAGGGATACTGGTTCTCAGTAACGTCGATGAGCCTGAGAAGTATTCGACATACTTCCTCAAGATAGACAGGATGAAGTTCAAGCATAAGGTAATACCGGGCGACACGATTGTTGTAAGGAGCGATCTTATAGAACCCATACGGCGCAACATCGTGATCATGTACTCGCAGGCATTCGTGGGGGAGAAGCTCGTTGCCGAGGGAGAGATGACGGCACAGGTTATCAGGAACAAACAGTAATATATGATTTCCGCCTTAGCATTTATTGATCCGAAGGCTCAGATTGGCACTGGTGTGACCTTAGAGCCATTTGCCGTAATTCACGGTGATGTGGTTATAGGTGACGGCACCTGGATAGGATCGGGTGCGGTGATCTATGACGGTGCCAGGATAGGCAGGAACTGCCGCATCTTCAACGGAGCATCCATCTCGGCTATACCGCAGGATCTTAAGTTCAGCGGGGAGGAGACCGTACTTGAAATTGGTGACAACACCACTGTCAGGGAGTTCGCGACGCTGAACAGGGGTACGCGCGCCAGGGGCAGGACCACCATCGGTAAAAACTGCCTGCTGATGGCTTATGTGCATGTGGCTCATGACTGCCAGCTGGGTGACAATGTGATAATGGTTGCACAATCAGGGATTGCGGGTGAGGTTGAGCTTGGCGACTGGGTGACGCTGGGAGGAGGGGCGATGGTTCACCAGTTCGTCCGCATTGGTGCCCACTCCATTATCGGCGGCGGAGCGAAGGTACGCATGGATGTGCCTCCCTACATCAAGGCGGACAGGGATCCGCTGGCGTTTATGGGTTTGAACATCGTGGGTCTGGAGAGGCGCGGATTCATGAAGGAGAAGATACACGAGCTGCATGAGATATACAGGGCTTATTACAACATGGGGATGAACGGAGGCAAGGCCCTGGATTATATAGCCGACAATTTCGAAGCCACCTCCGAACGCAACAATATCATAGAGTTTATCAAAGGGTCAGCAAGGGGAGTTATCAGGGGACGGTAGACTGCTCTTTTCCGCAAGCTCCCGGAAGAATTATGCTGTGACGGGTTCCTGCCTGCAGATGTTTTTTTCTTATCGGGTGGCGGAGCAATGTTCCTGTGGCGGTTACCGGAAAAAAAATCGCAGCAGCAGCGACCTGTATAAAACACGAATGGGAACCATACTTACGTAGTAGTTCCCATTCCGGCGAATGACAGCCATGACCGTCATTGCCGCCATGCTACCGTTATTGCAGTCGGTTCATCTCTCTTACTCCTCCCTTTCCGAAGCCTGTCGGTATCTGCCGGATGGCAGACTGCTGACTTTGTTCCGGTGTCCTTTCTGCTCTCTTTCAATACCTTGCGGTTTTGTCTGTCGGCTTACCGGGACGCGGAGCTATGAACCCTTGAAGCATGACACTCCCCGAAGGGAAAGCTGCTGTCATGCCCGGGTCATCTCCATCCTATCCTCGCCGGTTTGGCTGGCCTGATGACCCTCTCTCTGAACGGACACATTTGCTGCACTATCAGCTTTGGCATTGCATCTGTGTTGCTCTCTTCGCCCGGGTGTTATCCCGTTTGAAAATTGCTCCGTCAGACCGCCAGGATGGGGAAGGCTTCCAAGCCTGCATCCGTGACGGACGCTTTGAGACCGTAGTCTCTCTGCGTGAGACTCTGAAGTCTGATGTTAATTCAGAGTGATAATTAAACCATTCGAAAGAACCTTCTTACCTCAGAGCGACTCTTTATCGCTCACATGGTATCTACAAATATAACAGGTAAAAGGTACCGTGTCAAATTTTTCGGGGTAATAATTCGATAAAGAAAGGAACACGATTTCAACGAAGTTATGAACACTTGCAGGATATGGAAATACAATCAGATGGGCATAAAAAAACGAGGTTATCAACAACTGTTGATAACCTCGTCGGTTTATAGATCATAACTCTCTGTCATTCAAGGATGACCTTCTCCTTTTTTGGATATTTGACGCTGTAGGTGAGTATTATCTCCTTTGTCTGACGCGGTTCCACGGTAAGGTCCCAGACTATCTCGCCGGTGGAAACATTATGGTTTCCTCCGGTTAGCTCGAGTGCTTCGACGGTGATGTCACTGTTCTGCGGGAGGGGCAGCTGGTCGCGCAGCTTCACGCTGACGGAACGGTTTTTTGTGTTCCGCAGGGAGATGAGGAAAGAGAGGGTCTCGACCTTGTTGGAGCCTATGAGCCTCTCTGATGTATAGTCGGTCCTGCGCTCACGCTTCACGGTGATGCTGTTGTCGGCACCGAGGGAGACCGGCAGTGTGTCGGTCAGCTCGGCAGTGTTGATATAGCCCTTGCCGGTGAAGGTGTTGCTGAAGTAGATGTTTGACTCTCCCGGCAGCAGGTTGTACTTCTCCCAGTCGGTGAGATAGCCCATAAGGTAGGCAGATGTGGCCAGCTTGGGCGTGGCGGCGTAGCTGTAGGTGGCGGGAGCGGTAAGCCTCTGCAGCTCCACCATCTCCGTTTTGCCTCCCGATTTGATTGTTTGCGGCACGTTGACGTCGAAGCTGAAGCTGATGTTCGATTCGCTGACGGTGACGGGAAGCGGGGCGCTCTCAGCCTCCATCATGATGGCATCATCCGCTCTCTTCTCCCGGGCCGAGGGCATCGATTTCACTCCCCGTGCAACAACCACCTCGTTGAGCTGTGAGTAGGCTATTGGCCGGTAGAAATCGATAAACCACGGATTGAGTCTCGGCAGTGCACCGGCGGTCATGGGTGAGGCATTCGAGAGACTTACCTTCACATCCTTCCAGTCGATGCCGCTGTTCTGCCATATACCGGCCTTGTAGATTATGGTGGCCGGATCGGCTATGTCGTCCACCCTGATATCATATGAGGGTCGCCATCCTGCGTTCATGACCACGTAAGAGAGCTTCAGCCTGCCTGTCGTAGGTTTGGTGCCCGTCACCGTGACGAGAATCTCCCCGGTGGGCATCTTCGACATATCAACTGAAGCGGCAAGCTGCTTCTCCAGCTTCTGCTTCTCCTCCTCAAATTCCTTTATGGTTCTTCGCTTCTTCAGCACCGCCCTCTTGACAGCCTCGGTGTTTGACGAGTAGATATCGAGCAGAGCCCTGAGCTGTTCGGGGGTGATGGCTGATTTGTTTGTGACAACATCGTAATTCGACTTCAGGAAGAGCTCCTTCTCCATGAGAATATCCACTGCCGTCTTCTCATCCTCAATCTTCAGCTCCAGCTCTTTGATCCTGTCGCGCAGTTCCCTGATAGATGCTGCCTCCTCAGGGTTCTCGAGATAGTTGTTGCGGTGACTCACCCCCATGATCATGAAGCCTCCCTCGCCACTTACCTGGATGCTGTTGGGGTCAATGTATGGTGAGAGACCGCCGGCAACGAAATCAACCGTCTCCGCCCCGACATTGACCGGGATCTCGCCGTATAGCTGAGCCCCCTGCCTGAAGATCGTCACGTGGGTGACCGGACACTCTGCATATTTCTCCTGACCCTCGATGGCTGATGCCGAAAGGGCAAGCACAAGAATGGTTACCAAAAGATACTTCTTCATAATTGTCAATTTTGTATAAAGGTATTCAAAAAGTGTAATACGCTAAAAACTGCAGATATCGTGCCATGATAAAATAGGGAAGGAGCAGTTCTGGTTTGCCTCCATTTGCTGACCCCCGGAGCGATAAAATACCCGGAGGTCCAGCCCTGATTCTCCACCGGCTGATGAGGCCCGCAACAGCAAAAAAAAAGAGAGGATCAGCACTGATCCTCCCCGCGTAGTTAACTCCTGCAAAAAAAATAAACCTAAAACTAGCCGTTATAATCCTTAAGAACACTCATGAGCTTCTGCCTTGCAAAGAAGATGCGGCTCTTTACCGTTCCAAGCTTAAGTCCCAGCTCCTCTGAAATCTCCTCATACTTGTAACCGTCGATATGCATCCGGAAGGGGAGACGGTAGTCGTCATGCAGCGCATCGATGGCTTTCTCTATCTCATTGCCGGCGTAGGACGACTCGGGAGAGATGCTGCCCTTCTCTGACGGCAGGTTGATGTAGTACAACTCGCTGGTTCCGTCCATCATCGTGTTCTCCCTCATCTTGCGACGGTAATTGTTGATGAAGGTGTTTTTCATTATCGTGAAGACCCAGGCCTTCAGGTTTGTGGCATCCACAAATTTATCCTGATTCTGAATGGCTTTCAGGAAGGTGTCCTGAACCAGGTCATGTGCGTTATCGCGATCGAGTGTCAGACTGAGGGCGTACTTCTGAAGATTGCCCTTCAGATTTATTATGCTTGTATTGAATTTCTGTGCAGTCATATCTCTGTTTTTTTCATTTGTTGACACAAAGTTAAACACAAAATAAAAGATATGCAAATCTGAATATCCAAATATCTTATTAACGCGGGGTTTCCGGAGGTTTTTCTAAGCAATAATAGTCAGTAAAACAACATGTTAGTGTTATTATGTCTAAATTATGATTCGTAGTTATTTTTTTCGGCAGCTCTTTTTTGACCCGTTCAGCTGATTTCCGCAGAGGGCAGAGGGAAGGGAGTTTCCGGCATTTCCGTTGGTTGAGGGCCCGCGGCGGCGGGCGTGTCGGGTCATTTGCCTTCTGGCCGCACAACAACAGGAGGGGTCATGGATACTTTTAACTATATTTACAAAAATGATCTTATGGAAACAGTGGAATACCCGGCCGGAGCCACCGCCATCTACAAGTTTGACACGGCAGGCACACCGAAGGCGGTAATACTGCTCATCCACGGACTGGGTGAGTATGCAGGCAGATACAGCCCCTGGGCTGCCAGGTTTAATGAAAAGGGTATAACCATCAGGGCATTTGACCTTCCCGGTCATGGCAGATCAGGGGGCAGGAGAGGGGTGATAGCCTCTCTGGAGAAGGTATATGAGACTATCACTCTCATGCTGGCCGGACTGGCTGCAGAGTTTCCCGGTGTGCCTCTTTTCCTCTACGGCCACAGCCTCGGGGGAGGCATCGTGCTCAACTACCTTGTCAGGAAGAGCCCGGCGGTAACCGGAGCCATTGTCACCTCACCCTGGATCTACCTGTCTGAGACACCTCCAAAGGCAAAGGTAGTCCTGGCAAAGCTGATGAAGAAGCTGATGCCGGGGTTGACACAGCCGTCGGGACTGAAGACGGAGTATCTCTCACGCGAGCCCGGCGTGGCCGGCCGGTACAATGATGATCCCCTGGTGCACGGACTGATATCAGTGGGACTATACTCCGCCGTGACCGATGCTGGCGCAGAGACGGTCAGCCGTGCTGCGGAGATCAGCGTACCGTTGCTCCTTGCTCACGGCCGTGATGACAAGCTTACCTCTCCCGCGGGCTCCATGAGGGTGGCAGAGGCAGCCCCGAAGGCCACACTGAAGCTGTGGGACGGCGGTTATCATGAGCTGCACAATGACATACTTAGGGATGATCACTTCGACTTTATCCTTGAGTGGATCGACACATTAATATAATATAATGTCTCCATGGAACTGAGAACAGCGGTTCCGCTTCCTGCTTCGGATACAGGGATCACCTATGATACCCCGGTGATGTTCCTCGGCTCCTGCTTTGCCAACGAGATCGGTTACCGGATGGCAGCAGGCAAGCTGAAGGTGATGACCAACCCCCACGGTACACTCTTCAATCCCTTCTCGGTGGCAGGTGCACTTGACAGATTCGTGTCGGCACATGTTTATACCCCGGACGATATCTACCTCCACCAGAACAGGTATATGAGCCTGGACCATCACACAGCCTTCTCATCATATGACCGTGATGTACTGATCGAAAGACTCAATGATGTCAGCCGGGCAGCCTCCTCACTCATCAGGGAAGCTTCGTTCCTCTTTGTAACCTTCGGCACATCCTATATATACACTCTCAGGGAGAGCGGCGCCATCGTCGCCAACTGCCACAAGCTACCCTCAGGACTCTTCGACAGGCGACAGGCCTCCTGGCAGGAGATAGCCGGAAGATGGCGCGTGACGCTCGACCGTCTTGCAGTGCTGAACCCCTCACTTAAGATATGGTTCACCGTCAGTCCGGTACGCCACCTCAGTGACGGCGCTCACGCCAACCAGCTTAGCAAGGCTCACCTGCTGCTTGCCGTTGAGGAGTTGCTGTCGCACCCTTCGGTGACAGGCTATTTCCCTGCCTACGAGATATTCATGGATGAGCTGCGTGATTACCGTTTCTACGGTACCGACATGGTACATCCATCGGAGACAGCCATCGACTATATCTGGGAAAAATTCACTTCAGTATTCATTGACAGTCCTACACTGCGCCTCTGGAATGAGGCTGCCCGCATAACCCGCGCCATGGCTCACCGTATCTCTGGAGGAAAAAGCGAAACCACACCTTTTGCCGCTGCCATGCTTGAAAGGATAAGTGACCTGAGAAGCAGGGCACCTTATATAGAACTGGAGACGGAGGAGAAATATTTCAGGGGTCTTATGTAACAAAAGCGATTAATAGTTGAACTTTCCCTGTTTTGTATCGTTTTGTTGCAGAGAATGTGAACAAAACGTAAAATTTTCATAGGCTGTCTGCCCATTCTGCCAGTTCGGCAGGAGAGCAGACAGCTTTTGTTATGCCGTTGCTCCATGATCCGCTCCGGTCATATCTGCCCGGTACAACCACATGCTTCAGATCGAGCTCTTTTGCCAGGCTGCTGCAGAACTTCCTGACATCATCATCAGGTTCCGAAGCGTGAAGGTTGAGGGCCAGTACCGTAAAAGGCCTTACAGAGTGTATGTCCCTGATATCGTTTATTGTAAGGGTTCCTTCCGTATAGATAACATCAAAGCCCTTTTTCCGGAGGAGATATTTAAGAAAGATGAGGTTATTCTCCATCTCATTGTCTCCCATGTTGATGATGGCAGCACTCTTTCCGTTGAGCGGATCATCCAGTGATATCTCCCCGGAGATCAGAATGGTCTTTATGACATGCCTGATAAACTGTTCCTGTGGTTTGGATATGCAGTCTGTAAGCCACAACACCCTGGCTTTCTGCATCAGGGGATAGAAGACATCGAGATAAGCCTGTGCCAGTCCCTTCTCCCTGACAAAGCGGCTCAGGCTCTCTCGAAATTCCTCTTCGCTGAACCGGAGTGCCGACATTATGAGGTCTCCGGGCTTGCAGGTGCCGTTGCCGTTATCCTCTGCCGAACCCGTTTTCAGTACTTCGCGCATCAGCTCGCTGTCGTTGAGCCGTGCTATCTTTGAAATCTTCATCCCGTTGCGGTTGAGGATAGATATGGTCATCAGCTTTTTAAGCTCCTCCTCACTGTAGAATCGTATGTTGGAATCGCTTCTGTCGGGCGTGAGAATCCCGTAACGTTTTTCCCACATTCTTATGGTATGTGCCTTTATCCCGCAGAATGACTCAAGGTCCTTAATTGAGTATGTCCTGCTTCCAGCATTCATCTCTCTCATTGTTACTTACTCCATGACTATAACAATGAGAGGGTCCAAATGTTTAAGGCAGACGGTGATAGTTCCGGTTTACGGTCGGCTGCGAGCGAGAAACTGCTTCAACATATTCCAAAAAAGTAGTAAATTCGCATTCTATTGCAAAATGATGAAGGAGTTACAGAGTGTTAAGCAGAGGTTCGGGATCATTGGCAATCATGAAGGGCTTAACCGGGCTATAGACATTGCCGTTCAGGTTGCCCCCACCGATCTGTCGGTGCTGATCGCCGGGGAGAGCGGTACCGGCAAGGAGGTCTTTCCCCAGGTAATTCACACCTACAGCACCCGCAAGCATGGACCCTACATCGCTGTCAACTGTGGTGCCATTCCGGAAGGCACTATTGACTCTGAGCTTTTCGGGCATGAGAAGGGTGCTTTCACCGGGGCTACCGACAGCAGGAAAGGGTATTTCGAGGTAGCCAACGGCGGTACCATCTTCCTCGATGAGGTGGCCGAGCTGCCTCTCTCGACGCAGGTAAGGCTGCTGAGGGTGCTGGAATCCGGTGAGTTCATCAGGGTCGGTTCCTCAAAGGTTCAGAAGACCGATGTGAGAGTTATAGCTGCCACAAACATTGATATTGTGAGGGCGGTAGCCACGGGCAGGTTTCGCGAGGATCTCTTCTACAGGCTCAACACCGTGCCGGTAAGGATACCGCCGCTGCGCGAGAGGGGCGAAGACATAATACTGCTGTTCCGCAAGTTCGCAGTAGACTTTGCGGAGCGCTACCGTATGCCGGCCATCAGGCCCGACAGTGAAGCCAGGGAGATGCTTATCAACTATTACTGGCCCGGCAATGTCAGGCAGTTGAAGAACATCACTGAACAGATATCGGTCATTGAGCAGGAGCGTGAGGTAAGCGCGGCTATGCTCTCGCGTTATCTTCCTGACTATCAGAGCGGACGCCTGCCGGTGCCGGTCACTGCTTCAGAAAGTCCGGACTTCAACACTGAGAGGGAGATATTGTACAAGGTGCTCTTTGATATGAAGAGCGACATGCATGATCTGAAGAACCTGGTCTATGATCTTCTGAATACAGGTGGTGAGGCAGACAATCTGACCGAAAGCGGCGCCAGGGCTGCACGTAACCTGTTCAACGACAGTGCCGTACGTAGGCCGGCGTTTGAGCCTCAGCAGTCGCCCCAGACGGGGTACACTCCACCTCGGGAGAACAGGGTCATTGAGGACACCCAGGAGGTGATCGAAGAGTCACTGTCACTGACAGACCGCGAGAAGGAGCTGATCAAAAAGGCACTTGAGAAGAATAATGGCAAGAGAAAACTTGCTGCTGCCGAACTGGGCATCTCCGAAAGGACCCTTTACAGGAAAATAAAAGAGTATGACCTTGACGGATAGAACGGTAAGGATCGCATTGCCTCTTGTCATGCTTATGTTGACAGTGAGCTGCGGGGTAAAGATCACATACACTTTCACCGGGGCTTCCATACCTGCTGAAGCAAAGACCATCAGCGTTGCACCGTTTCAGAACAGGGCCAGCCTGGTGCAGCCGGGGCTCAACCAGACAGTGACAGACGCACTCATCGATCTCTGCAGGGCTCAGACCAACCTCGACATGGTATCTGCCGGCGGTGATCTGAGCTTTGAGGGCGACATCACCGACTACAAAACACAACCACTGACCGTCAGCGGCAATGAACAGGCTGCCTCGAACCGCTTCTCGATCACCGTGAGGGTTAGGTTTGTCAACAGCTTTGACCCGGAACTGAGTTATGACCAGTCGTTCACACGGTATCAGGATTACAACAGTGCTCTTGACCTGAGTGCCGTCGAGGCCAGTCTCACGGAAGAGATCGTGAAGATGCTGGTAGAGGATATATTCAACAGGGCATTTGTCAACTGGTAATGCGACTGATGAACAGGAATGAATTCAACAGGTTTATCGTAGGCATCGGCCTTCCGGGCCCGGCCGACATAGAGGGTCTGAGAGAACTCACCACCCTCTTCCCCTGGTTTCATTCTGCGCACCTCCTGCTGCTCAAGGGGCTGAAGGAGAATTCGGACATCAGGTTTGATTCACAGCTGAAGGCATCAGCTCTTTCGGTCGGTGACCGGGAGGTGCTCTATCACTATATTTATCTGTCGCCCGGCGGTGAGACCACCGGGCAGCAGGAAGCAGGTAAGGAGGAGAGTGTGGAGCCTGTCGTGGCGGTAATGAGCCAGGAGCCGGCTGCAGCGGTAACCGGCGGGGATACTGTTGAGGCGGTCGGCAGCGGTGAGATTGATGAGGCGGTCACCGGTGGTGAACAGACTGAAGAGGTAGTTGCAGAGGAGCCTCTTGAAGAGGTCACCGGCGGTGAACAGGCTGAAGAGGTAGTTGCAGAGGAGCCTCTTGAAGAGGTCACCGG
>WOYX01000038.1:74933-89512 GCA_011620595.1 Bacteroidales bacterium
GCGGTGAACAGGCTGAAGAGGTAGTTGCAGAGGAGCCTCTTGAAGAGGTCACCGGCGGTGAACAGGCTGAAGAGGTAGTTGCAGAGGAGCCTCTTGAAGAGGTCACCGGTGCAGAACAGGTTGCGGAGGTAATTACGGAGGAGACTGTTGGCGTTGTGACCGATGAAGAGCCTGTTCCTGCGGAGGCTTCGGATGAATCAGTTGCCACTGAGGCCGGCGAACAGCCGGCTGCTGAAGTTATTCCGGAGGTTACTCCCGAAGAGGAAGCAAGTCCCGGGGATGCTCCGGTACCGGAGACCACGCCGGTGGAAACTGAGGAAAATGAAGTTATACCGGAGTATACTCCCGAGCAGGAAGCAGTCCCTGAAGCTGTTGCAGCTGCTGATCTCAATACCGGGCTACGGTCGAGGGAGGAGCTTGTTGCAGAGATAGAGGCGCGGCTCAGGGAACTGGAGATGATAACCTCCAAACAGATCAGCAAAGTGGAGGCGGAACCTGAAACAGAGTCCCTGTCTGAAACTGAAGCAGGAGAAGAGTCCCTGAAGGAAACTGAAGCAGAAGAAGAATCCCTTCCTGAAACTGAAGCAGAAGAAGGGTCCCTGCAGGAAACTGAAGCAGGAGAGGAGTCCCTGCCTGAAACTGAAGCAGGAGAGGAGTCCCTGCCTGAAACTGAAGCAGGATCTGAACTATTTCCCGGTTCTGAACCTGGAACCGTAACAGGGCCGGTGCATGATGAGCTCCTGGAGCTGCTGCCTGATGACACCGTCACGGAGAGGGAATCTGAGAAGGAAAACGTAAAGGAGCTGACGCCGGCCGACCTTATCGACAGATTTATCAGTATAAGTCCTGCCATCGAGAGGATAAAGCCGGGCGAGATTCAGCCGGTCAGGGATCTTTCAGAGACGGGCGACGAAGAGGGGGCAATCTTTATAACTGAAACACTGGCAAAGATTTACGTCAACCAGGGTTATTTCACCAAAGCAATAAATGTTTATCAGAAACTCTCATTGCAATATCCGGAAAAAAGTGCTTACTTTGCAGGCTGTATTGAAAAGATTGAAGAGTTAATAAAATAACAGAACAATGGGCATTTATATTTTTATTTCAATCCTGGTGATGCTGGCATGTATCCTGGTAATAATGGTGGTGCTTGTACAGAACTCCAAGGGAGGAGGCCTGGCCGCCAACTTCACCTCCGCCGGCCAGTCTATGGGAGTGCGTAAGACCGCTGATTTCCTGGAGAAAGCAACCTGGAGTCTGGGTGTGGCAATTGTGGTTCTCTGCCTGGCAGCAACGGCATCCATTCCCAGGGGTGAGGTTGCAAAGGAGTCAGTCATCAAGTCATCCATTGAAAGAGCCCAGGATCCCAATGCCATCCCTACGTTGCCGACACCTCTCACTGAGCAGGAACAGCAGCCTGACGGGAGTAACGAATAAAATGACAGGAAGAAGATATTGAAGTGTCAGTTTGTCATGAACTGACACTTTTTTTTGCCAATAATCATTTGGCACAGATTATGAAATTCTAGGGCAGAAAAAAAATTGTTTAACTATAAAACTAATAGCAATGACACAACTAAAAGGAAAGGTGCTGGCAGGTAAAGTTCTCGTCAAACCCCAGGAGGCAGAAGAGAAGACCGCCAGCGGCATTATCATCCCCGATTCAGCAAAGGAAAAACCTCGCGCAGGAACAGTTGTTCTTGTAGGGGCTTCGAAGAAAGATGAAGAGATGGAACTCAAAAAGGGAGATGTTGTTCTCTATGGTAAGTACTCCGGCCAGGAGCTGAATATCGACGGCACTGATTATCTCCTTCTCTCACAGTCCGATGTTCTTTATATTTCGTAATAACCAAAAAACAGAATAGCAATGTCAAAGGAAATAAAATTCAATATCGAAGCACGTAGCCTCCTGAAGGAGGGCGTTGATCAGCTTGCTGATGCAGTAAAGGTTACCCTCGGTCCCAAAGGCCGTAACGTTGTGCTTGAGAAGAAATTCGGTGCACCGCAGATGACCAAGGACGGTGTGACGGTAGCCAAGGAGATAGAACTGTCAGATCCCTTCCACAACATGGGAGCCCAGATGGTCAAAGAGGTGGCCTCAAAGACATCCGACACTGCAGGTGACGGTACCACAACTGCTACCATCCTTGCGCAGAGCATCATAACCGTGGGACTGAAGAATGTGACTGCAGGAGCCAACCCGATGGATCTGAAGAAGGGCATCGACAAGGCTGTTGCAACTGTTGTTGAAAGCCTGAAGAGCCAGTCGCAGACCGTGGGCGACGACCTGAAGAAGATTGAACAGGTTGCACGCATATCGGCCAACAATGATGAGGAGATAGGCAAGCTCATAGCTGCTGCCATGGATAAGGTGAAGAAGGAAGGTGTCATCACCGTTGAGGAGGCCAAGGGAACCGAAACCAAGGTTGAAGTTGTTGAAGGGATGCAGTTTGACCGCGGGTATATCTCAGCCTATTTTGTCACCAATGCTGACAAGATGGAAGTTGAGATGGAGAATCCCTACATTCTCATTCACGACAAGAAGATATCATCAATGAAAGACCTTCTCCCCGTTCTCGAGGAGACAGCCCGCACGGGGCGCGGCCTCATGATCATTGCCGAGGATGTTGAGGGCGAGGCTCTTGCCACCCTCGTTGTCAACCGTCTCCGTGGTTCACTGAAGGTATGTGCCGTCAAGGCTCCGGGCTTTGGCGACAGGAGGAAGGAGATGCTTGAGGATATTGCCATTCTGACAGGAGGCACCGTCATCTCGGAAGAGAGGGGCATGAAGCTTGAGAATGCCACCATGAGTGATCTTGGTGTAGCTGACAAAGTGACCGTCAACAAGGAGAACACCACCATTGTCAACGGCGCAGGCGATAAGGAGATGATCCAGGCACGCGTCAACCAGATCAAGCAGCAGATTTCAACCACCACTTCCGACTATGACAGGGAGAAGCTTCAGGAGAGGCTTGCCAAGCTGGCCGGCGGCGTTGCGGTGCTCTACATCGGTGCTGCCTCTGAGGTTGAGATGAAGGAGAAGAAAGACCGCGTCGACGACGCCCTTCATGCAACACGCGCTGCAATAGAAGAGGGTATCATCCCCGGCGGCGGTGTCGGCTACCTGAGAGCAATTCCGCTGCTTGAAAAGCTGAAAGGCGACAACGATGACCAGAATACCGGTATCGAGATTGTCAAGAGGGCTATTGAGGAGCCCCTCCGCCAGATCGTTGTCAATGCCGGCAAGGAAGGTGCTGTGATTGTACAGAGGGTACGTGAAGGCGAGGGCGACTACGGGTATAATGCTCAGACTGACAAGTTCGAGAATCTCTTCAAGACCGGTGTCATCGATCCGGCCAAGGTTGCAAGGATAGCTCTCGAGAATGCGGCATCAATAGCCGGTATGTTCCTCACCACCGAAGCAGTGGTTGTCGATGAGAAGGAAGAAAACCCGATGCCTAACCCCGGAATGGGCGGCGGCGGTATGCCGGGCATGATGTAGGCACTAACGTAGTTTATTGGTTTAACAAAGAAAGCTGCTCCAGCGACGGAGCAGCTTTCTTTTCAGGCAGTAGTCCTCAGTCCTCAGTTCTCAGTTCTCAGTTCTCAGTCCTCAGCTCTCAGTCCTCACTCGGCAGTTTGAGGCTTCGACACAGGAGAAGTCTCAATCCCGACACTTGTGTCGGGACGGCAGTCAGCAAAATCGAAAATCGCACATCACAAATCTCAACTTTTCCCCATCTTTGCATCATGGCTGACCCGCAGCAGGTACACGATCTTAAGCACGAGAAGATAGGGAAACTGATGTGGAAGTACTTTCTTCCGGCTTTTGCCAGCACCATGGCAAATGCTTTCTATAACATCGTTGACCGTATCTATATAGGACAGGGCGTCGATGCCCTGGCTCTTTCCGGCCTCAGCGTGATCTTCCCGCTGATGATCATCATCATGGCCTTTGGCATGCTCGTGGGAATCGGTTCAGCCGTGAGGGTATCCATAAGCCTGGGGGAGAAGGACTACAGCCGGGCAAACAGGATACTGGGCAATGCTTTCTTCCTGTCGCTGGTGATGGGAGTTGCGCTGATGGTTATAGGGTTCCTTGTAAGCGATAAGATATTGCTCATCTTCGGGGCCGGTCCTGAGACGCTGGAATACGCCTCCGAATATTTCAACATCATACTTGCCGGGATACCCTTTTCCATGACCGGCTACGCGCTGAACAACATCATCAGGGCAGAGGGCAATCCTCGCATTGCCATGATCTCAGTCTTCATCAGCGCAGGTCTTAACATCATCCTTGACCCGATCTTAATCTTCGGTTTCGACATGGGTGTCAGGGGTGCCGCCCTGGCAACCATCATATCTCAGGCCGTTCTCTGCATATGGGTACTCAGGCACTTCCGCAGCAGGAAGAGCGTCACCAGACTGTCGCTGCCTGACATCAAGCCAGACGCATATATCATCAGGTATATAATATCGATTGGCTTTGCGCCTTTTGCCATGAATGTTGCCTCGAGTGTGGTCACGGGGGTCATGAACACCCTTTTTATCAGGTACGGGGGAGATATCTCTGTGGGTGCCATGGGGATAGTCCACAGTTCCACAATGATGCTGCTGATGACCATTATCTCCATCAACATGGCCATACAGCCCATTATCGGGTTCAACTACGGGGCAGGACTCTATTGCAGGGTGAAGGAGGCGGTGATGAAGGCCATAAAATATGCCACGCTGATAGCCACTGGCGGGTGGCTCATATGCATGCTGATACCCGGTGCGGTGATAAGCATTTTCAACTCGGACAGCATCGAGCTGCGGGAGGCCGGGGTGCTGGGTCTGAGGATCTACTGCGCCGCGCTGCCTGTGATCGGTTACCAGATTATCACTTCCAACTATTTCCAGGCTATAGGTAAGGCCAGGCTGGCTGCCTTCCTGTCGCTGCTGCGCCAGATAATAGTGCTGCTGCCGTTGATAATTATTCTCCCCCGCTTCTGGGGTGTGGAAGGAGTATGGATCGCCAACCCGATATCTGACCTGGTGGCTGCCGTAATATCTTACTTCTTCTTCCGCAGGGAGATGAGGAAGCTTAACTGCCAGGTGGATACGCCCGTGGATGTTCCGCCGCCGGAGCTCCCGCCGGAGCCCCCAATGGCACGAGAGATCTACTGACCCTCTCCTTTCTTCCTTCGCATTACAATCATAAAGATTGTCAGCACAGCCGCTGTTCCGGCCGCAGCGATTGCAAGTGCCGGCTTAAGTGGTATGGCCAGCCCGCCTCCCGAGTGGGGTGCAGCAAGTATATAGGTGATGCATACGGCAGTAAGGAAGAGGGCAGGCAGGGACATGAACAGGTGACTCTTGCCCCTTAGTGCCAGGTACATTGCTATTGTCCAGCAGGTTATGGCTGCCAGTGCCTGGTTGGATATGCCTACGAACTTCCAGATGCGGGCGAATTCATCCTTCATTACGAATGTGAGGATAAAGCCGATTGCAAAAAGAGGGATCGTGATCAGCAGCCTGGAAGAGACCTTCTTCTGCGGCAGGGAGAACATGTCGGCCACCGTGAGCCTGGCGCTCCTGAAGGCTGTGTCTCCAGAGGTAATGGGGCAGGCCACGACTCCTATCACTGCTATCACTGCCCCGGCCTTGCCGAGCCACGACCTGCATATCTCGTTGACCAGCCAGGCAGGGTCAGGTCTGATATCGGGATTGTCAGCCAGCGGATGGGTGAAGGCATAGTTCAGCCCGTGAACATCACCCATGTAGTTCATGGCTGCCGTGGCCCATATTATTGCCACGATACCTTCAGCGATCATTGCGCCGTAGAAGATCTGCCGTCCCTGTCTCTCTGACTTCAGACATCTGGCCATCAGAGGGGCCTGCGTGGCATGGAAGCCCGAAATAGCGCCGCAGGAGACAACGATGAAGAGGTATGGAAAGATGCTGTTTGTTGCAGCGTCAGGCTGGAAGTTCATCAGTGTTGCGGGGGTGAGTTCCATCAGTGTGAGGGAGCCGCCGGCCCACTTTACTATCATGCTCAGCAGCACCCCGACGGCCATGAAGATCAGCGCTCCGCCGAAGAAAGGGTAGAGGTGTCCTATTATCTTGTCGATGGGCAGGAGGGTAGCGACTATGTAGTAGAAAAAGATCACCCCCAGCCAGAAGGGGAGGCTGAAGCCAGACATTGTATAGAGCAGTTTGGCGGGACCGCTGACGAAGGCCACTCCGACGAATATCAGCAGCAGCAGGGTGAAGAGCCTGAGAAAGGACCTCATGTTCCTGCCCAGGTAGGTGCCCACCAGCTCGGGCAGGCTGGCACCGTCGTGCCGCACTGACAGCATGCCTGCGAAGTAATCGTGCATGGAACCCATGAAGATGCATCCTGCGACGATCCAGATATAGACCACCGGACCGTACATGGCCCCCAGGATGGCACCGAAGATCGGCCCCAGCCCGGCAATGTTGAGGAACTGTATCATGAAGACGCGCCATGCTTTCATGGGAACGTAATCAATGCCGTCACTTTTGGTGAATGCCGGGGTGACGCGCGAAGGATCCATCCCGAATATTCTGTCGGCCACCCTTCCGTAGACAAGATACCCGAGGATAAGCAAAGTGACCGAAGCTGCAAGGGTGATCATGGGTTCATTCTTATGTAAGAATGCTAAAATAAATAAAATGGCGGCTGAGTGTACCCTAAAGTCGACTTCAGTAAAGAACGGGCCAAATTTTTTATCTTTGCAGCTGAATTGAACCGCCCTCCTCTGATGGACAACATACGCAACTTCTGTATCATAGCTCACATAGACCACGGTAAGAGTACCCTTGCCGACAGGCTTCTTGAAAGAACCAACACCGTGGATTCGCGTGAGTTTCAGAATCAGGTGCTGGATGACATGGACCTGGAGAGGGAGAGGGGCATCACCATAAAGAGTCATGCCATCCAGATGGACTATGAGCATGAGGGTAAGAAATACTATCTGAATCTCATAGACACGCCGGGGCATGTTGATTTTTCATATGAGGTGTCGAGGTCAATAGCCGCCTGTGAGGGTGCCCTCCTGGTTGTTGATGCCACGCAGGGCATACAGGCCCAGACCATCTCCAACCTTTACATGGCCATTGAGCACGGCCTGGAGATCATCCCGGTGCTCAACAAGATGGACTCTGTGAGCGCGATGCCCGAGGAGGTGAAGGACCAGATAGTTGACCTCATAGGCTGCGGACGTGATGAGATTATTGAGGCAAGTGCACGCACAGGCATGGGTGTTGACAGGATCATGGAGGATATTGTCAGCCGCATACCTCCTCCCAAGGGCGACCCGGAGGCACCGCTGCAGGCACTGATATTTGATTCGGTCTTCAACTCTTTCAGGGGAATAATAGCCTATTTCAAGATAGCCAACGGCACCATCAGGACGCATGACATGGTCAAGTTTGTAAACACGGGCAGTGAATATGACGCTGATGAGATAGGGGTGCTGAAGATAAAGAGGGAACCACGGGCTGTGCTCAGCGCCGGCGATGTGGGATACATCATCTCGGGCATCAAGATCTCAGCGGAGGTAAAGGTGGGAGACACCATAACACACGTGGCCCGCCCGTGTGACAAAGCCATAGCCGGATTTGCCGATGTTAAGCCCATGGTCTTTGCAGGAATCTATCCCGTTGATGCTGATGACTATGAAGACCTTCGTGCTTCCATAGAGAAGCTGCAGCTCAACGACGCCTCCCTGACTTTTGTGCCGGAGTCGTCGGCAGCGCTGGGCTTCGGTTTCAGGTGCGGATTTCTGGGGCTGCTGCACATGGAGATCATCCAGGAGCGGCTCGACAGAGAGTTCGACATGGATGTGATCACCACCGTGCCCAACGTATCATTCAGGGTGCTGACAACAAAGGGCGAGATAATAGATGTGCACAACCCGTCGGGGATGCCGCCGGCGACGGCCATTGACGAGATCGAGGAGCCCTATATCCACGCACAGGTGATATCAAAATCGGAATACCTCGGCCAGATACTGAAGCTCTGCATTGACAAGCGCGGGACGCTGAAGAACCAGATATACCTGACAAGCGACAGGGTGGAGGTGACCTTTGACATGCCACTGTCGGAGATCGTCTTTGATTTCTATGACAAGCTCAAGAGTGTCTCCAAGGGATATGCATCGTTCGATTACCATATCACCGGTTACAAGAAGGCAGATCTGGTCAGGCTCGACATACTGCTCAACGGGGAGATGGTTGATGCCCTTTCAACACTCATCTACCGCGGCCACGCCTACAGCTTCGGACGCCGCATGTGCGAGAAGCTGCGTGAACTGATACCCAGACAGCAGTTTGATATTGCCATCCAGGCAGCCATAGGGGCCAAGATCATTGCACGTGAGACCGTCAAGGCGGTGCGCAAGGATGTAACCGCAAAATGCTACGGCGGAGATATAACCCGAAAGAGGAAGCTGCTTGAGAAGCAGAAGAAGGGAAAGAAACGGATGCGCCAGATAGGCAATGTTGAGGTTCCGCAGCAGGCTTTCCTGGCTGTGCTGAAGCTCGACTGACCCTGAAAAAAATGTGATCCGCCCTGGCTGGCTGCCTGGCTAACAGAGCAGTTTGTATCCCTTGCCGTGAATATTGAGGATCTCCACTTGACTGTCCTTGCTGAGGTATTTGCGCAGCTTGGTGATGTAGACGTCCATACTCCGGGCATTGAAATAGTTGTCGTCGATCCAGATCGACTTGAGGGCGAGGTTACGTTCCAGAACCTCATTGCGATGCCGGCAGAGAAGTTCAAGGAGCTCCGCCTCCTTGGTGGTCAGTTTTCGCGACTGATCCTGGTAGGTGAGCAATTGTCTGGTGACATCGAAGCTGTACTTTCCGATGGTGTACTTTTCAGCGGGAACGTCTGTGGCACGTTTCGTTGAACGTCGCAGGATGGCCTCAATGCGGTAGACCAGCTCCTCCATTGAGAAGGGTTTGGTGAGGTAGTCATCAGCACCGGTTTTAAATCCCTCAATGACATCCTCCTTCAGATTCTTCGCCGTCAGGAAGATAATCGGAATATGCGGGTCAATGGTCCTGATCTCCCTTGCAAGAGTGAACCCGTCCATCTCGGGCATCATCACATCCAGGAGGCAGAGAGAGAATTTTTCCTTCCTGAAGATCTTCATTGCCGCTGCTCCGTCAGTGGCCAGGGTGGTGTCATACTCCTTTGCGGAGAGATAGCTCTTAAGCAGCTGCCCCAGATTGGTGTCGTCTTCTGCAAGAAGGATGCTTACTTTATTCATTTTGGCTGATATTTTGGAAGGTGGATGATTATTCGGGTACCCTTGCCGACCTGGCTTTCGACCTTTATAGTCCCGTGATGTTCGTCGGTGATGGTTTTCACGTAACTGAGCCCGAGACCAAATCCTTTGATATTATGTGTATTGCCTGCCGGAACCCTGTAGAACTTGTCAAAGATATGTTTCTGGTGTTCCCTTGGAATGCCGATGCCGTTGTCTGAGACGGTGATCACCACGCCCTTGTGCCAGCTTTCGGTGGTGACGGTAATCTCGGGTATGCGTGCGGTGTATTTGAGGGCGTTGTCTATGAGGTTGAGGATCACATTGAAGAAGTTGGGTTCATCAATCGTCACCATAGGGTCGGAGGCATCAAGGAATGTGGAGATGGTCCCCCCCCGTCCGGTCACCTGCAGCTTGAAGGCATCCACGGCCCTGATGATGACAGCATGGACATCGGTCTGCTTCTTGTCGAGCTCGAGCCTGGCCCTCTCAAAGATGGCAGTCTGCAGCACCTTTTCAACCTGTACCTTCAGCCTGTCACTCTCCTCGGAGATGACCGCCGCGAGTTCGCGGGTGTTTCTCGATTGCTGGGGAATGGAATCATCAGCGAGCATCTGCGAGGCCAGGGAGATGGTAGCAATGGGTGTTTTCAGCTCGTGCGTCATGTTATTGATAAAATCACTCCTTATCTCTGAGAACTTTTTCTGGCGGAAGATGACGATGAAGGTACCCGTTGATAGTATGATCAGCAGCAGAACTATCAGGAGCGATGCAATTGCCATGAATGATATCCGGGAAAACTTGTATTTCTCCTCCCCGGGGAAATAGATGGTGAGGATGTTGTTACCCGGTACGGGGTCATTGGGAAAGAGCTGTCGCAGGTATTTGTTGGCGTTGGTCCTCTCCTGGTAATCCGGCGTACGGTATATTATGCCCCCGTAATCGCCCCTGACGGCACACTCATAGTCGAGATGGATGCCGACATCATCAAGCGCTTTCCTGATGATAGTATTCAGCTCTTCGGAGGTAAAGCGGTCCCTGAGGGGAGGAGTCTCATGCAATATGCGGCTGACGATGTTCTCTATTGAGACGATCTTGCCGGTCATGCGTGCTGCCGCTCCGGCAGTGAGGTTCTGTTCTCCGGGCTCCGTGTTGCCGACCATCGACTCCGGCTCGAGGCTATCTGAATTGAGGAGATAGGTTCGGCCGGCACGGTTGATGATAACTGACCTGACGTCAGGGTCGAAGCCGTATTTCTCAAGCAGCATCGATTCGGCCGACTGCCGGGCGGTCACCGGGTCGCTTTCATAAGGGGCTGCCTCCGGATCTGCCGCCGGAGCGGCAGGATTGATCTCGCTGATGATGCGGTTGTAAGTCTCCGTACGCTCCAGCTCGTTCACCACCTCCTTAAGTGCTTCGTTGACACCGAACCTGAACTGCTGGTCCTCGGCACTCACCACATTGTTGATCCACTGTACCTGAATAAATACAAGTGCAAAGAAGGCCAGAAAGAAGAAACCTGCCAGCAATGCTATGTGCTTCCGCTTCATACTTTTACAAAAGTAATCCGTTAAAACCTTTATATGTCTGTTTAACGAATTTTAACAGAATATTCGAAAATTACAAAATTCTGAAAAATTAAAAAAATGTTAAAAATCAATAATTTAACAAAGTGTTAAGAGTATGCCAATAAAATTATTTTGATATTTGCATCAGTTATGGCACGAAAATTGTAATAGAATAAGTGGAGTTTTTTTCATAGGTTAGGTTAGTTTTAGGGTTAACACCGAAGAGGAGGTAAGAAATTGTCTCCTCTTTTTTTTTAAAGTGCCAGGAGGGCGGTGTTACGGTCATTAACCGTGCGGCTGCTGAAGACAAACACTGCCGTTACCCCGGGTATTTTCCTGACGGTGTTGGCAAGGCTCTCTGCCCTCTTCTCGTCAGGAGCTCCGCTGATGACAAGAAAGAAGTCGATCTTGCGGAGTTTGTGTATCAGTATATTTCCATCGCAGTGGTTTGAGACCAGGGAGAAGGCAGGCGTATCGGAAGCGAAGCAGGAGAAGCGGTGTTCACCGCTGTCCGAGACTGCAGTGACATCATTGTTGCATTTACGGAGGCCGGCACCCAGGTGGCGGTTGAGCATAACCGAGATGCGGTAGTCCGGTTCGGCAGAGACGATTCCCAGGAAGAGGAATTGCGGGATATCCTCAGCGGGAATAGTGAGCCTGGTTATCTTTTTCTCCCTGTTCATTTCTCTCTGCTGTTTACCATGTTCCACGCAACCAGTGAGGCTTCCTGTTCTGCCTCTTTTTTTGTGGCACCCTCACCCCGGCCGGCAACCTTGCCGTTTATCTCCAGCGTCACCGCAAACAGGGGATGGTTTCCTGCACCGTTCTTTTGGCGGAAGGTATAATGGATTTTTTGCCTCTTTTTCTGGCAGTATTCCATGATGAGGCTCTTGTAATCGGTCTCGCTGTCAAGCAATGCCTTGAGATCTAGGTGTTTAATCAGTGCCTTCTCAATAAAGAAACGGCGTGTGCGCTCAAATCCCTTGTCGATGAACAGTGCTCCCACGAAGGCCTCCACAGCATTGCCGTAGAGATTGCGTGGTGAGTCGGTCGGTGCGAGATGGGACACAATCAGTTTGTCGAGTCCCATGCTTATGCCCAGCTCGTTGAGAGTCTCCCTGTTTACGATCCGTGCCCTGGTCTTGGTGAGGAGTCCCTCGGAGGCATCAGGGTACAGGTGAAACAGGTAGTCTGAGATGATGCTGTCTATAATGGCATCACCCAGGTATTCCAGTCGTTCATTGTTGATTCTCGTTCCGTCAGGGAGGATATATGAGGCTGACCTGTGTATGAAAGCCATCTCATAGAGTCTCAGGTTCCGTTGGCGGAAGCCCAGAATACGCTTCAGACCGGAGCGAAACTCCCGCCTGTCGTGTACCATCGTGTTGTTTTTTTTCCTGTGGAGCAGGAACACTATTCTTGGAATTTCCTGATCAATACAGAGGCATTATGCCCTCCGAAGCCAAAGGTGTTGCTGAGTGCGGCCCTGACCGTTCTCTTTTCTGCCTTGTTGGGAGTCAGGTTCAGTTTTGGGTCGATTTCAGGGTCAGGGTTTCTGAGGTTGATGGTCGGTGGTACGATGTCATGAACCACAGCCATGATGGTGGCGATTGCTTCCACAGCGCCGGCAGCGCCGAGCAGGTGGCCGGTCATCGACTTGGTGGCACTGATGTTCAATTTATAGGCATGTTCTCCGAAGAGCCTGACAATGGCTTTGGTTTCAGCTATGTCACCCAGAGGGGTAGAGGTACCGTGGACGTTGATATAATCTATCTCTTCAGGTTTCAGTTGTGCCTCCTCGATGGCCAGTTTCATCACGTTCAGCGCTCCCATACCGTCAGGGTGCGGGGCGGTGATGTGATAGGCGTCGGCGGTGAGGCCTGTGCCAACCACTTCGGCATAGATGGTGGCTCCCCGGGCTTTGGCATGACCCAGTTCTTCGAGTATCAGTGCGCCGCCGCCCTCGCCGATGACAAACCCGTCACGGGTGACATCAAACGGACGGGAGGCAGTCTCGTACTCTTCATTGTTGGTTGACATAGCCTGCATGGCATTGAAACCACCGATACCGGGCTGGTTGATCGAGGCCTCCGATCCGCCGGCAATAAAGAGGTCAGCCTTGCCCAGAAGGATGTAATAGTAAGCGTCAATGATGGCATTGGTTGATGAAGCACAGGCAGAGACGGTGGCGAAATTGGGCCCCCGGAAACCGTACTTGATTGAGAGCATGCCGGCGGCAATGTCACTGATCATCTTGGGAATGAAAAAAGGGCTGAACCGGGGAGTGCCATCACCCAGAACAAACCCTCTTACTTCTTCCAGGAAAGTCTCAATGCCGCCGATACCCGACGCCCAGATAATACCTGAGCGGTCTTTGTCAGTCGCATCGAGATCAAGACCTGAATTTGCTACCGCCTCCGCAGCTGCCACCATGGCATACTGGGTGTAGCGGTCCATCTTTCGCGACTCTTTTCTGTCAAAATAACTGGCCGGATCGTAGTTCTTGAGCTCGCACGCAAACTTCGTTTTGAACTTGGAAGCATCAAAATGAGTAATGAGATTTGCGCCGCTTACACCATCAACAAGACTTTGCCAATAATCCTGAAGTGTGTTGCCGATAGGGGTCAACGCCCCCATTCCGGTAACTACTACCCGCCTCATATCAGGTTATCAGGGAAACTACTTTGCGTTCTCCTCAATATACTTTATGGCTTCGCCAACTGTGCTGATGCTTTCTGCCTGATCATCAGGAATTCCAATGTTGAACTCCTTTTCAAATTCCATGATCAGCTCGACAGTGTCAAGAGAATCAGCACCAAGGTCATTGGTGAAGTGTGCTTCGGGAGTAACATCAGCCTCATCAACGCCAAGCTTTTCAACGATGATCTTCTTTACTCTAGTAGAAATGTCAGACATACCGATTAAATTTATGTTAATACTCGTTTTTAAAACTACGCAAAGAAATATATTTGTACCATATTTTTCAAACAATTTACCGGAAATTTGCAGGCCTGGCAGTCTAACATACAGGTTGGCAGTAAGTTAATGAGAAAATTTAAGCGCCGGGGAGCCCTGGCGCTCAGTGCATTAAGTAACAGATGATGAGGAATATAGCCATTCTTGCTTCCGGCACCGGAACGAACGCTGAAAACATAATAAGATACTTTTCGAACGATAATCGGGCGAAAGTTAACCTTGTTTTGTCGAATCGTTCTCAGGCCATGGTTTTGGAGAGGGCTGCGGCACTCGGGGTCGACGCTTTTTTTTTCGACCGAAGTCAGTTTTATGATACCGGCGAGGTGCTGATGATGCTTCAGCGGAGGGAGTCAGACCTGATTGTTCTGGCGGGCTTTCTCTGGTTGGTTCCTGCTGCCGTCATTGAGGCATTCAGGGGGCGCATCATCAATATTCATCCTGCGCTGCTGCCCCGTTTCGGGGGAAAGGGTATGTACGGCGACAGGGTTCACCGTGCGGTGCTTGATGCAGGATGCAGTGAGAGTGGCATCACCATCCACTATGTCAATGAGCAGTATGACTCAGGTGACATTATCTTCCAGGCACGGTGCCCGGTGTTGCCGGACGACGATGTGCAGAGCCTGGCGGCCAGGGTTCATGAGCTGGAGTACAGACACTACCCGGAGGTGATCAGCCGGATGATGGATCAGATAGGCAGTCGGCATTAGGCTTCAGTCCTCAGCAAATCGCCAATCGCCAATCGCCAATCGCCAATCGC
>WOYX01000038.1:89612-96610 GCA_011620595.1 Bacteroidales bacterium
ATTAGGCTTCAGTCCTCAGCAAATCGCCAATCGCCAATCGCCAATCGCCAATCGCAAATCGCCAATCGCCAATCGCCAATCGCAAATCGCCAATCGCCAATCGCCAATCGCCAATCGCAAATCGCCAATCGCAAATCACCAATCGCAAATTGCAAATCCTCAATAGCTTATTGTAGCCAGCAACTCAATATAGCCCCTGGCAATCTTTTGAAACTCCTCCATCGACTCCGGAGCCACCGGTTTTACCGGCGGGGCTTCCACCTTCAGAGGGTCAACGGCACTGCCGTTTCGGTAGAACCTGAAGTCGAGGTGCGGCCCTGTCGAGAGTCCCGAGCTGCCCACATATCCTATCACCTGCCCCTGCCTGACATAAACTCCCGGGGCAATGCCCGGACCGTAGCGCGAGAGGTGCAGGTAAGCCGTGGAGTAGACGCTGTTGTGGGTGATGCGCACAATCCTTCCGGATCCTCCCTCATAACTTGTGCTGGTGACCCTGCCGTCGCCGATGGCCACCACAGGAGTGCCGATGGGTGCCGCATAGTCTATCCCGTGATGAGGACGAACGATCTTAAGTATGGGATGGCGCCTGGCACCGGAGAAGCGCGAGCTGATGCGCGAATAGCGCAGCGGCGCCTTCAGAAAGGCTTTCCTCAGGCTGGCACCGGTGGTGTCATAGAACGAATAGGTGCCGTCCTGCAGGAAGGGAATGGCATATATTGTATTCCCGGAGTGTTCGAAGAGCGAGGCATGAATTCTTCGTATGCCTGCCGACTCTTCGCCGATAAACTCCTCCTCGTATATCACCTTGAAACGGTCTCCTTTCTGCAACCCGAAGAAGTCGATTGTCCACGCATATATCTCTGACAGCTCAGATGAAAGATTGGGGTTGAGCTCGTTCTCCATGGCTGTCTCCCATAGGGAGGTGTTAATGGTTCCCGACGAGTATCTCAGCTTGCGGGTGATCTCGGCATCGTAACGGTAGATGGCCAGTGTGTCTTTGAGGCTGAAGACGTAGGTCACCCTGGGATCGTGGTTATAGATGAAGTAATCTGTCCTGCTGAGGGTATCCATGGTGATAAAGGCCGACCAGGTGCTGCCGGTGCGCACCCTGCGAGGGTCAAAGGTCTCACGGTTCACTCTCAGGAGCTCCTCGATGGTGTTCCACGAGATACCATGCTCTGCAAGGATGGCAGATATGAACTGATTTCTCCTCACCTTGCCCGTCACGATATTGTACGAGTCGACCGGGATACCGAAGATGAGTTCAGAAGAGCCTCTGTTTGCCGGTGGAGCAGCCGTACTGTCAGTGACTGCCGCAGCTGCAGAGTCTGATACTTCTATGGCCGGTTTTGATGTATCAGCAGCCTTTTCAGCAGCAGAGGGCCGTGTGCATGAAACCGCAAACGGGAGTGAGGCTGCAAGAAGCGCCGGTAAAAGAACAGAAAATCTCATACAACAATATTGACAATACGGTTTGGAACCACAATTACCCTGGGAGTGGCATCACCTATCCACTTTTTTGCCCGCTCGTCGGCCAGCACTCTCTCTGTAACCTCTTCACGAGACATGTCAACGGTGAGCTCTATCTTGAACCTCATCTTTCCGTTGACGGATACCGGGCACTCGAACATCTCCTCCTTAAGGTACTTTTCATCTGCCTCCGGCCACGGCTCGTAGGCCAGGGTGCCGGTATGGCCTGTAAGCTGCCAGAGCTCCTCCGCGAGATGGGGTGCAAAGGGCGACAGCACCCTGATGAATGAGGCGGCTGTGGTGGCGGTTACCTTACCCTTCTTCAATGCGGTGTTGAGGAAGATCATCATCGCCGATATGGCGGTGTTGAAACGGAGGTGTTCAATGTCGTCCGTCACCTTCCTGATAGTCTTGTGCAATGACCTGAGTATCTCCTGGTCCTCTTTGCCGCCGGTGATATTTTCACTGTTGGCCAGCAGACGGTATGCTCTTGTCAGGAAGCCTGCCGGTCCTTTTATGCCCTTTTCGTCCCAGGGCTTTGTGGCATCGAGCGGACCGAGGAACATCTCAAACAGCCGGAAGGTGTCGGCGCCGTAGTTTCTGACCACGTCGTCAGGATTGATAACGTTCTTGAGGCTCTTTGACATCTTGGCCACTATCTGTCTGACCTCCTCTCCGGTTTCAGTGATATAGAAACGGCCATCTTTTTCGGTGATCTGGTCAGATGAAACCTTGGCTCCTGTTTCTGTCTCATAGGCGAAGGCGAGGATCATACCCTGGTTGAAGAGCTTCATGAACGGCTCGTCGGTTGAAACGATATTCAGGTCAAAGAGCACCTTATGCCAGAAGCGGGCGTAGAGAAGGTGCAGCACGGCATGCTCAGCGCCGCCGATATAAAGATCAACGGGCATCCAGTACTTCTCCCTGGCACTGTTGAAGATCTCGCGGTCATTTTTCGGGTCGATGAACCTCAGGTAGTACCAGCATGAGCCTGCCCACTGCGGCATGGTGTTGGTCTCGCGCCTGCCGCGTCGTCCGTTTTTGTCAGTGACATAGAGCCAGTCGGTGGCGTTGGAGAGTGGTGACTCTCCGTTCTCTCCGGGTTCATAGATCTCCAGCTCGGGCAGGGTCAGCGGCAGCTCGCTTTCATCGAGCACTGTAATCTCTCCGTCTTCCCAGTGGATGACAGGGAAGGGCTCGCCCCAGTAACGCTGACGGCTGAAGAGCCAGTCGCGCAGCTTGTAGTTGACGCGGTGTACTCCAAGGTTCCTCTCCTCAATCCACCGGGTGATGGCGGCTATCCCCTCTTCGACATTCAGCCCGTCAAGGGTGATGCCTCTCTCACTGTCGGAGGAGTTGATATAGATGCCATCTCCTGTCCAGCATTCATCACCGGAGATGATGCGGCGCTTCTGCTCCATGTCGTTGACGGCGGGGGAGAGGATGCATGTAATCTCCAGTCCGAACTTCTTCGCAAACTCGAAGTCGCGGTCATCGTGCGCCGGCACTGCCATGATGGCGCCGGTGCCGTAACCCATCAGGACGTAATCTGCCACCCATACCGGTATCTTTTTGCCGTTCACCGGGTTGACAGCCCAGGCTCCGGTGAAGACGCCGCTCTTATCCCTGGCAAGGTCGGTGCGGTCGAGGTCCGACTTGAGTGATGCGGCCTTCACGTACTCCCCTACGGCCTCGTGCTGTTCGCGACTAGTCAGTTTGCCTATAAGAGGATGTTCGGGCGAGAGTACCATGTAAGTTGCACCGAAGAGTGTGTCGGGACGGGTGGTATAGACTGTGATTATCTCCTTGCTGCCGTCGACTTTAAAATCGATCTCGGCGCCGGTTGACCGTCCTATCCAGTTGCGCTGCTGCTCTTTTATTCCCTCGGGCCAGTCGAGTTTCTCCAGGCCGTTGAGCAGCCTCTCGGCATAGTATGGTATGCGCAGCATCCACTGCTTGAGGTTTCTCCTGATGACCCTGTTG
This sequence comes from Bacteroidales bacterium, assembly GCA_011620595.1. GTDB lineage: Bacteria > Bacteroidota > Bacteroidia > Bacteroidales > VadinHA17 > SR-FBR-E99. The sequence goes on from WOYX01000038.1 coordinate 93,066, forward strand.
CCGCACTTCTCGTGGGTGCCGTCGGTCAGCACCTCTTCATTGGAGCAGACGATACGGCAGGAGGGGCAGTACCAAATCTGGGCATCATCATAATATGCCAGTCTTCTGGAGTCGATATATTTCTTTCTGGCCTCATCGCCCGCCCTGACGACGTCGGGGGGTATGGGCATCTCGTTTATGGGGCGTCCGCGGTCTGTCTGATGGTCATACCACGTGTTGTAGAGCTTCAGGAAGATCCACTGTGTCCATTTGAAATAGGCAGGGTCGGTGGTGTTGATCTCGCGGTCCCAGTCGTAGCTCAGCCCCAGCTCCTTTATCTGCCGGCGGAAGGTGTCGCAGTTTTTATTGGTGGTGACGGCAGGGTGAGTGCCTGTCTGTATGGCATACTGCTCGGCGGGGAGGCCGAAGGCGTCCCATCCCATGGGGTGGAGAACGTTGAAGCCCTTCATGCGCTTATAGCGTGCCACGATGTCAGTGGCGGTATAACCCTCGGGGTGACCCACGTGCAGTCCTGCACCGGAGGGGTAGGGAAACATATCAAGGATGTAGAACTTATTGGGGTTTGTGAGATCGTCCGGGGTCTTGAAAGTCTTGTTCTTCTCCCAGTACTCCTGCCACTTTTTCTCTATCTCTGCAAAGTTATACTCCTTCATGTTGGCTCTGTGGTTTGCGCTTATGGGGTGCGAAATTAGGAAATCTTTGGCAGAAATCTTGCCCTAAGGTTGATCTGCAGGCGATATTTGCGTCATAAACAGCGGAAAGCGCCGCAGTGGGGCCTCAGGTTCACGGCGGTGTCTCAGATTTATTGCAGAAGGACTCAGATTAATGGAAGAAGTTTTGAAAATCGGCTTTGGCAGTGTACTTTTGCATTCGGAATGGTCCCGTAGTTCAATGGATAGAATGACAGATTCCGGTTCTGTTGGTTGGGCGTTCGAGTCGCCCCGGGATCACTATTGTAAAGCTAATAGCATTGATTATCAGTGCTATTTTGCTTTATGGGGGACTTATTGGGGGGCAATAATAAGGAATATGAGCCATTATAATACCCCAAAGTATACAAGGTATACATTGATTGGCACACTAACGAAACACAATCATGACTGACCAACATTGCCAATATTTTATTTTTTACCATAGGAGGGCGAGAAGTCATTAAAAAGCATCAAGCTAATAAGGTCTCCTAAATATTGGCTGTGTTCACACCAGCCAGGAGAAAAGCATAGGTTATACCTACCTTTCTATTCATTCTAATTCCAAGTCAAAATGTTTTTTGACAATCAAAGGAATATCGTTTAAATGCGGACGCCTCTTTAAATCATTTAGTAAATCTTCTTCCGTGTTGACAGATTGAATATTGGTAACTAATTTATCAAGTATTAATTGTTTTAACTCTATCGACCTTTCCGCATTTGAAATATTATTTTCGAGGTTTAGCAATTCCTTAAGTCTGTTTCTTTCTTCCACATCCGCAGAAGTTACCCTATTATAGATATGCATCATTTCATTATCTAAAGGAATTGACTTCAGTATGTAGCCATAATTAATATAAAAACTATTGCTAAATTGAGATTTTTGCAAATTAACCATTTTGGTAACTGCATCACCATTTATAATCCAATAGTTTCCTTTCTTTTTAAACCCAATTGGAATAAGGATCTCGCTAATAATTTTTACTAATTCGTTCTTTTCCATAATAATGCCATTAATAAAAATCCAACACAGTTTTCCAGATACCGCCATATCTCTGCTCAAAAAGCAACCTATAATAATTCAACTGCTTTGAACCTAACTTGATTTGCCTAGGATTAAAAGGTTTTAATTCGTAAATTGTTTTTGTGTTAAAATCAACGAAGTCTGAACGGATCCCTTTAATTTTTGTAAACTCTTTAAAAGTAAAAATATCATCCGCCAAACTTGCTTTGTAAGCTGTATGCATTTCTCGTCCAAATGATAAGCTGGATTTGGTATACTGAGACACCACCTTGGCGGTTGATACATAGTAAGAGTTAAATAGCCTTGTCGATACCGAGCTCCCTGCAAAAATGCCAAACGCAGACTCAATTAGGCCACCACATAGCTTTGCCAACTTATCAATAGCTACCGTATTGACTGTACTAATCCGAGTATTTGATGATAAATTCCATGACTGATCAATCCAATAATCCCAGTCTTGAACACTACCATCTGTGAAGTAAACTAAGCCAATATGTTGATAGGGATTGCTTCTGGTTCCGTGTAGAGTCATCCAATCAACATTCATCGCATAAGGGTATATGTATTCAGATAAGACATCTCGAAATGAGATTTCTTTCCCATTTTCATTATGATATGTATTCCTTGAGGCATTGTAGGAATAGTGTCCTCCTGAACTTAACGCTTTCCCTGAAGAGCTGAAAAAGCACTCCAATTCATCGTCCCATGCATAATAACTACCTCTGTACCAAAAGCCTTCCCCCTTATGAGAATAAGTCTGTTGCATCGTCTTAAGGTATGAGAAGCCACTTGGATCAATGCGATTCAAAGGATTGTTTGCACAGTAGCTATAACTGTTATAATCTTGCGAATTATAAGGGCTTTGAACTATCGGATCAACATTCAGAAATCTGCTAGTCACCGGATCATACACTCTCCCATTCATATTTATTAATCCGAACATATCGAGATGTTCCTGGCCAGTATACCCCCAAGATGTCAACTTCGATTCCGGCACATTATCAAATGACCAGTTTGAAGGATTACGGCGCCTTCCCCATGAATCATAAGAATGACGTTCAACATAGCTTCCAGTACTGCTAATCAGGCCTACGATGGAACCGAGATGATCTTTCTCAATATAATACAATCTTTCAATGGTCCCTTTTTTAACTACAATTGCTTCAGCACCATATGGGCTTGATATATAGCAACTTTCCCAGATAGAATCCGGAGTGACAACCTTTTCATAGCCAGGTCCGTAAAACATAGTCCTGATTTCTGTGCTATTATTCTTCAGTGTTGACTTGATTCTCTGATTATCAGCCCCATAAAGTAAACTGTACTCTAGAACACCCTCTGTTATTAGATCTGGTTTATTATGATAATTGTACTGAATATTTTGAGAGGTTGAGGGTATTAATTGATCTGTATTACCAACGCTAAGCAGGCTATTTGTCTTTGATTGGTCATACGTATAATTACCAAGGCCACTTTTACTTATTATGTTGCCAGAGGGATTATAATTTACTTCTTGAAGCTGAAGACCTGTGACCTGAGCATATCTTAATCTGTCGAGCCCATCATACTGGAATGTCTCGGTTTTAAGAGTAGATGGGTTAGTAAGATCTTTATATGACCTGCTCATTAAATTTCCAGTTGTATCATCAAAGTTATAAATCTGCTGCCAATTGCCAGTCTTGATCTGGGTAAGATTCTCAAACGAATTATAGTTAAACTGCTTATCGAGATTCAATGTGTTATAACCTAACCTGGACAAGCCAGAACCAAACAGGGAAAATACGTAAATTTGATGAATGGAACTAATATCTGAAACTTACAAGAACAAAATT
>WOYX01000011.1 GCA_011620595.1 Bacteroidales bacterium
CTAAATAGTTTATTGTTTATGAGGTTACTACCATTTGGTCAATCTTACTTTTGAGAGCATGTCATTCGTTCCAAATATGCGTTGTTCGTGCCAAAAACATGTCGTTTGTACCAAAAACATGTCATTCGTACCTGATAGTATTGACAAGGATTTATTTGAGGTTTAACTTTGGAATCGATAGAGATGATTATAGTTGTCTAACTAAAATCTAAAAGCTATGAAAAAGAAACTAAAGATTTTGCTGTTTGGCGGTTTGATAATGGGTAGTAGTGCTTTTTTTAGCGTTTCGAAGGCCGATCATTGCGTTAATTGCAGCATGACATTTACAGGTATCTGTGTTTATTACGGCCCACAAAACCAGCAATGCGAGTTTAGTCAATCTGGTCTTATGAATTGTTGCGGCACTTTTGTGGAAATGCAGGAGTGACTTTGTTGGTTTTGTCATGCTCTTACCAGACCACCACCTGGCGTTTCTATTGTTCTTGATACTGCTTCTTCCAGCTTGCCGGGAGAAGAAGAATTCTAATTATGGTTATTCATTACTGAAGACCGGGGAAAAAGTATTTCTGCTTGATGATGATACTCCGCCGGTGAGTCTTTCAACAGCTTATTATGAGAACAATGAGAAGCAATTTTACCTTCATTTAAATGATTACCGGTCGAAATATCTTGTATATGACTACCAGACCGGAGACCTGCTCACTAAGTTCACCTTAAGCAGGTATCAAAATCCGTATGGTTGGTATTTTAATAGTTTTGATTCGATTTTTGTTTGCGCCAGGGGTCTTGAGAACCTGATTTTCATTGCTGATTCCTCAGGGAATCAAAAATACAGGAAGAATACAGAATCTGACCTATATGATTCTACGGTACCAGAGGTGCTCTGTACACCAACAAATCCTGTTTTATTCAGGGGAGATACCATGTTCTATTCGCGTATTGTTGTTGGTGTGGATCCGGGTATAGCAAAAAGGTCGGACATCGTTCTTGGCGGTGCTTATAATCTTAAGACAGGAGAACGCTATAACTATATTTATTACCCCCATTTTATGTTCATCAATTACTACGGGTTTATACATTACTGGTACAATCATACCTGCTTCAATGAAAGAGAAATGATCGTCAGTTTTGTAGCATCAGAGTACCTTTACAAGTACTCTCTTCAGGATTTTTCAACAGACAGCGTGATGTGCTGCAGTGATTTTTTCAGTGGTATAAAACCAATGACCGGCAGTCTCAGGAAAGTGAGTTATTCACAGGAGAAATCCGCCCGCTATTATGCCTCGTCGCCTTCTTATTATGCTGTGTTTTATGATAAATACAGAAAGTTATATTACAGAATAGCAGAGTTACCTAACAAAAAAAGGGAATTTGATAAAAGCAATCCGATGGAATCTGTCAGAAAAAGGCAGACGATTATAGTTCTTGACCGGAATTTCAATAAAATTGCAGAAACATATATAGGTAAGTCTTATCGTATCGCCAACACTCTTATAACACCTGATGGATTGCTTCTGAGTCGCCGTGATCCGGATGAATCAACAATTACTTACGATATCTATAAGCTCGCTAAGAATGACTAATAGAGTAGTATTGGCTTTATTTGCGACAATAGTTAGTGCGTTGCTTTCATGCAGTCATGATCTCCAAAAATCTCCGCCAATAAAAAGGATAATAAATGAGTTTGGAAACGGGAATCGATTCGATGCGGTCCTTCTCATTCCGATGGCAGGATGCCCGGGATGCATTTCCGGTGCAGAAATGTTTGTAAAAAGAAACCTGGAAAATTGTAAGATTTTATTTCTGTTCACAAGGATTAACTCGGAAAAAACTCTTCGCTCCAAGCTGGGGCTTGATGCGTTGCCTGAAAACCTGATATTTGACAGGGAGAACAGATTCGCACTTGCTCCTGATTTTCCGGAATCCGTATATCCGCTTGTGATATATTTCAACAGAGACAATAAATCGAGTCTCGATGCTATATCACCTGATAACTATGAGGCTTACGAAAAGCTCATAAATTTTGTTGATAACAAGGTGCGATTTTATGACCTGGCCCGGGCAATGGAGGCAGATGTGTCCGTCACCGGCCTCAGTGATCTCTGCAATGGAATTAAATACATATCATTGGGAAGTAACCGGGATGCCCTGCTTTCAACTGTCCTGTCATACCGGACGGATAGAGGGAAAATATTTATCAGTGATACGGAGGAGAAAATAATTGCATTCAGCTATGATGGAATGCCTTCAGGATGTATCGGAAAGAAAGGAGAAGGGCCTGAGGAGTACAGGACTTTGGTTGGGGGTAAATTTATTCTTGATAAAAAACATAAAGAAGTGATAATACCGGATATGGGCGGTAAAAAACTGGTATTTTATGATTACCATGGAGAATTTGTCAAATCAGTTCCTCTCAATTATATTCCGGATGATTTAGCCATACTTACTGACAGCCTGTTGTTGATTCAGACACAACCGTTTCAGGATTTGCAGAATCAGGTTTGCAATATTGTTATCATTGACCGGGGAGGAGGCCAGGTGGCTACCATTCCCGCCGGGCAGATTCCCAGCCTCAATTTCATATCCTCTGCAAAACTTGATGTAATGGGAGGAGAAGTATATTTTGAGGAGCCTTATAATGATACTATATACCGGATCGGAGATTTTACGAAGCACCCTTCTGCTGTAGTTCATATGGGTAAGTACAAGCCTCCGGTAGAAATTTTCGGAGACATTAGTCGCTGGCCTGAGTATTCAACAAAGTATGTTTTTAACAGATACCTGTTTCATCATGGTCAGGATTTGTGGTTTAGTTTTTATAAGCACAACACACTTTACAGCGGTTTTTTCAAGTATACTGACGGAATGCCGGTTTTATTATTCAGGGGGCAGCGCGGAGGAGGAATTACTGATGATATTGACTCCGGCCCGCCCTTCAATCCCTTTTTTAAAGCCGGTGATGAATTCATGGTTGATTTCATTGAACCATCAGAACTACTTGAAAAAAAATATGAAACTATCAGGCAGGAGTCTCCTCTAAGAGAGATAAGAGAAAATATCAGTACGGAGGATAATCCCGTAGTCAGACTCCTTATAAGATGATTGCTAAAGAGTTAATTACCATTACTCTAGGGCAGAGAATCCGAAGGACAAGATGTTGAAGTGGATTATCATTTGTCTGCATGCTTTTGTGCTGATTTTTTTAGGATGCACAAAGGAATATGAGGATTTTTACACTTTATCTCCTGACAAAAAAAGAATAGAACTTGAATTGAGGGAGAACTCCGGAAATCTCTCAAAATGCAGCTTTCAATGAGAACTATGATGAAGATTATCTGACTTTCCGATTATTACGGCTTGAAAAGAGATATCAGGCCTTTAAAACAGTTGACATTCTTCGGTAAGGTTGCTGTCATTTGTTTTATTTCAAAATGTTTCTACCTTTCCCGCAACAGAGACCCCGGTTATGATAAATGCTAAATTATTGAATCCTAAAAATATAGTTGTTGTTGGCGGATCAGACGATATCACCAAGGCAGGAGGCAAGGTGCTGAAGAATCTGCTCAACGGCGGGTTCGCCGGCGATATTTACGTTGTCAACCCCAAAGCGCCTGTGGTTCAGGGCCTGAATGCCTTTGCCGATGTCTCGCTGCTTCCACGCACAGACCTTGCGGTGATTGCCGTCGCAGCCCGCTACTGCCCGGGAATAGTGAGGACGCTGGCTACAGAGAAAGGCACAGGAGGATTCATTATCCTCTCTGCCGGATTCGGTGAGGAGAATGAAGAGGGTGCCGTCCTCGAGAAAGAGATAGTTGATATCATAAACAGCACCGGAGGTACGCTTATTGGCCCAAACTGCATAGGCTTCCTTAACAATAACTATCACGGTGTTTTCACCGAACCGATTCCGCGGCTTTCAACCAGGGGAATCGACTTCATATCCGGCTCCGGGGCCACGGCGGTTTTCATTCTCGAGACGGCCATCACCGGGGGACTGCCATTCTCCACCGTCTGGTCGGTCGGCAACAGTGCCCAGACCGGTGTGGAGGATGTACTTGAACACCTCGATCTTACCTTTGATCCGCTGACCAGCTCACGGATCATACTTCTTTATATTGAGAACATTGCTGACCCGCAGCGGTTCCTGAGTCACTCCTCTTCCCTTATCAGAAAGGGATGCAGGATTGCTGCCATCAAGGCCGGCTCGTCAGAGGCGGGGTCGCGGGCCGCATCGTCTCACACCGGTGCGATGGCCTCGCCTGACACTGCAGTGGATGCCCTGCTGCGCAAGGCAGGAATCGTAAGGTGCTATAGCCGGACTGATCTTACGACCGTAGCCGCGTTGTTTACTTATAAACCGCTCAAAGGCAAAAGAATTGCCATAGTAACCCATGCCGGAGGACTCGCTGTGATGCTGACCGATGCCCTAAGCGAGGGAGGCATGGAGATACCCCACCTGTCGGGACCGGCAGCAGACCGGCTCCTTGAAAAGCTCTTCCCGGGATCATCGGTGGCAAACCCGATCGATTTCCTGGCTACCGGCACCGCCCAACAACTCGGACATATAATTGATGCCTGTGAGAACGACTTTGATGAGATTGATGCAATAGCGGTCATCTTCGGCAGCCCTGGACTCTTCCCTGTAGATGATGTGTATGAACTGCTCCACGAGAAGATACGCAGCTGCAAAAAGCCCATATACCCCATTCTGCCATCAGTAATCAATGTGAAGAGGGAGATAGCCGACTTCATCGCCAGGGGTAATGCCATCTTCACCGACGAGGTGCTCTTCGGGAGGGCTCTCTGCAGGGTAAATGCAACCCCGGCTCCGGCAGTGCCGGGAAAAAGGGACAAAGTTACTGCCGGATCGTCTGATTTGAATGACAGATCATCGCAAATCGATATCAGGATTATCAGGGAGGTTATCGATGGAGTCGAAGAGGGGTACCTGCCACCCGAAAAAGTTGGTATTCTGTTAAGGGCTGCCGGCATTGAGACGGTTCCGGAAAATGTTGTCACCTCGGCCGAAGCGGCCATCAGGACTGCCACGGCGATGGGTTACCCGGTGGTGATGAAGGTGGTGGGTCCGGTTCATAAGTCGGACATCGGCGGTGTGTCGCTGAATATAGGCAACGAGGAGAGGGTCATGGAGGAGTATGCCCGCATGATGGCCCTGCCAGAGGTTACAGGTATACTGATACAGAAGATGATAAGCGGTAGCGAGCTCTTCTGCGGTGCCACCCGTGAGGGCCGTTTCGGCCACCTGGTGATGGCCGGCATGGGAGGTATCTTCATTGAGGTATTCAAAGATGTGGTCACGGCACTGGTGCCCGTCTCTGACCAGGAGGCAAGGTCAATGATCAGGTCACTGAAATCATATAAGATTATTACAGGTGTCCGCGGAGCCGCCGGCGTCAGCGAGGAGGCATTTGCCAGGGTCGTTGCCGCCCTCTCCGACCTCCTCACCGCTGCACCGGAGATAGAGGAGATGGACATCAATCCCTTATTGGGTACGCCGGATGGGATAGTAGCTGTGGATGCGAGGATAAGAGTCGGCAGTCTTAAGCCGGAAGTCAAATCAGGTAATAGGCAGTAGTGGGGTCTGAGGTCTGAAGGTCTGAGGTCTGAAGGTCTGAGGTCTGATGTCTGAAGGTC
>WOYX01000053.1:0-33134 GCA_011620595.1 Bacteroidales bacterium
TAAACAAAACTTTTGATATTGCCCTTGATTTCTCTCTTTTCAACAGGGTCAATGCAAGTGTTGAGTGGTACAACAGAAAATCTGATGACCTGTTGTATGATATGCCTTTGCCTTCTTCAATGGGTCTGCTGAGTCAGCCCAGGAACATTGCTGCTCTGTTTAACAGGGGATGGGAGTTCAATGTCAATGGTGACGTAGTACGCACCGGTGACTTCAGGTGGAACCTGACCCTTATAGCCTCTACCCTCAGGAACGAGATCACTTTTATTCCCGATCCCTTCGTTGATGGTACCAAAAGATGGTCAGTAGGCCATTCTGTTTATGATTTCTGGCTGAGAAAATTCTACGATGTTGATCCTACTGACGGTGCCACCAGGTTCCATGTGTGGGAAGACGTAACCGATGAAGAAGGTAATGTGACAGGCTCACAGCTGGCATATGACACCAATGGCGATCCGGTGCTTACCAAAGACCAGAGTAAAGCCGGATATGGCTACGTGGGAGCTTCTGCATTTCCTGACCTCCAGGGATCGATAGGAAATCTCATTACCTATAAGGGTTTCACATTGAGTACCCTGTTCACCTATTCACTGGGAGGCCAGATGATTGATGGCGTCTACCAGGGAATGCTTGCTGCAACAGCCGGTGAGTCTTTTCATCCGGATGTCAAGAATTCATGGAAAAATCCCGGAGATGTAACAAACTTTCCGAGGCTGCAATATGCTAACACCAACCTTTATGCTACATCGGACTATTTCCTGATATCATCTGACTACTTCAATATCAAGAACGTGACCTTAAGCTATGCTCTCCCGAAACAGCTTCTCAACAGGTTTGGAGTGGGACAGTTAACTGTGTTTGCTACAGGCGAAAACCTCTATCTGTTTGCAGCCAGAAAAGGGATGAACCCAACCTACAACTTCAACGGAACACAGAGCGAATTTGCCTACAGTCCAAGCAGGTCAATGATCATAGGACTTAATCTGCAGTTTTAATTGATATAACTTAAACAGAATAAACAATGAAAGCGAAATATTTAACTTTAAGGTTAGTCTTAATCTTCGCTATCACACTGAGCTTGAGCTCATGTGAGGAAGATTTCCTGCAAACCGTTCCTACCGATTCTGTTACGAATGAAATTGCTCTCGGATCAGTTGATAATATGATGCTGGCCATTAACGGTATCCATCGGGCTATGTATGCTCAGAATGGTTTCATAAGCGCTTATGCCGGGCAGCAGTTTATGATCCCTACGGCAGAGTACGGAGCCAGTGATGCACTGCATTCTGCTCTTGGCAATGGATGGCACAGGGCTCGTTTACAATGGATTATGCATACCAATGCTACAAGGGAGGATGTCTCCTTCTCGTGGTTCTTCTATTACAATGTCATCGGTTCGGTAAACAATATTATCAATGCTGCGGCTGATCTGCAGATGTCCGATGAGTTGCACAATATTCTGGGACAGGCCTATACTTACAGGGCATGGGCACATTTTCAGCTGGTGCAGTTTTTTGCCAAGCCTTATATGGTCGGGAATCCGGCAACAGATCTTGGTGTGCCTATTATGACTGCCACTGAGCCTCCCTACGAAGGTAAGTCTCGTAATACAGTTCAGGAGGTTTACACGCAGATCATAGATGACCTGACTACGGCAATTACCCATTTTGCTGACGCATCACCCAGGGCAGATCTGTCTCACCTGAATGTTGACGTTGCCAAAGGCGTAGCTGCAAGGGTATACCTGACCAGCGGCCAGTGGCAGCAGGCAGCCACCATGGCCCGTGAAGCCCGTCAGAATTACACACTGATGAATGAAAGTCAGTTCAAGTCCGGATTTAACAGTATTGATAACCCGGAGTGGATATGGGGGTCAAAAATGATTCAGGACCAGACAGCATACTACTATTCATACTTCTATTATTGCTCCAATAATTTCAATGGTTCACAGAACAGGAGCAACCCGAAGTTCATGAATCACCTGTTGTATGATCAGATTTCTGACACCGATTACAGGAAAGACTTGATTCTTAAAGATGCACCAAGCACATTCTACGCCTGGGATGCCGGTGACAATGCCGGAAGGTATGCCTCCAAAGATGAGTATCTTGCTGCTGTTGCAGCATACAGGGTTATTGTAAACAATTCAAGTTCTCACAATATGGTGCCCTACATGCATATTAAACTGCAGCAGTCCAATGGACCAACCATTGATCCCATGGACGTAATTCACATGAGAGCAGCAGAGATGTATCTTATCGAAGCAGAAGCACTGGCCCGTCTGGGCACACAGGATGCACTTGCACAGGATGTTCTGTTTGAACTGGTGTCTGAAAGGGATGAGGCGTATGTCAAGTCAACCAATACCGGACAGGCTCTGGTCGATGAGATTCTACTCCACAGAAGGATAGAACTGTTCCAGGAAGGATTCAGATGGTTCGACATGCTAAGGAATGATGAGGTACTTGATCTGACAGGGTCAGGAGCAAATCCGGACCTGTACATTGACGGTATGTATCAGGACAGGCCGAGCGTTAATCCAAAGTGGGTGTTCCTTATCCCGCAGCGTGAGATTGATGCCAACCCCAACATCGTACAGAACGTCTATTAATATCTTTTTCAGGAAGATACTTTAGGTATTCAATGCTTAGGAAAAGCTGGAGTTCCAGGAACTCCAGCTTTTTTAATGTGCCATTGACCTTGACGTTAAAAGGGTTCCCGGCAGGAAAGCAAGTTGTCTGCGCAGACCGACGAGACAGTTCAGAACCTGCTCTCCGGAAAGAGGCGTTGGCAAAAGAAAGAGTCCTGCACCGGGGCTCTTTCTTTTAGCTGCCGGGCAGTACTTTGCCGGTTTCTAACATATCTTCTGTTTTGGCAGGAACCGGGTCTTAGCAAAATAATAGCCGCAAACGTTGCAAGTTTGGAAAATATCTTATATTTGTCTCAGTGATTTAATCACATTAACCCCTATTAACCTAAACTATTAATCTATGAAGAAGATTTTTTTACTCTGTTCACTGTTGCTGATGACAGGTTATCTTGTCATGGCGCAGACAAACCTAATCACGGGTACGGTCGTAAGTTCTGAGGATCGTTCAGAGCTGCCTGGTGTCTTCGTGACAGTCAAGGGTACTACCCTTGGGACCATCACGGGACCTGACGGAAGCTATTCCATCCAGGTGCCGGCAAATGCCAGAACGCTGGTTTACAGTTTCGTTGGTTTTGTTACGCAGGAACAGGAGATTTCCGGCAGGAACAGGATCGACGTTGTACTGCAGCAGGACCTCTTCAATGTTGATGAGGTGGTTGTAGTTGCATACGGTACGGCCCAGAGGCGTGATGTCGCCGGAGCAATCTCAACTGTTAAGGGAGGAGAGATAGCCAAGATGAACATGCAGAGCTTTGACCAGGCCCTGGCCGGCAAGGCTGCCGGTGTTTCAATAACCCTGCCAAACGGGGTTCTCAACAACCCTCCGGTAATCCGAATCAGGGGCTTCAACTCAATTACATCGAGTTCGAACCCGCTGGTGGTGGTTGACGGCGTTCCCGTCTTCACCGGCAATATCGGGGGTACTGCCATCCAGAACTCACTGGCGGATATCAACCCCTCTGATATTGAATCCATGGAAATCCTGAAGGACGCATCAGCTACTGCTCTCTATGGTTCACGTGCAGCCAACGGCGTTATTATCATTACTACAAAACACGGGTCGGGTGCCAGGACTAAGGTCACGTATGACGGATTTGCAGGATGGACGGAGCCTTACAGACTCTTCGACCTGATGAATGCCGAGCAGTATATTGAGCATAAGAATCTTGCATTTTCAAATGCAGGCCTTTCAACTGTTCTGCATCAGGTTAATATTAATGGCGTACCCGTTGATACTGACTGGGCAGACTTTGTTTACCAGAAAGGCTTCCAGCAGAGCCATGCATTAACTGTGTCAGGTTCTTCACCCTCTACTTCGTATTTTCTTTCAATAGGGTACACCGATCAGGACGGTATGGTGAAGAAGAATTTCTACAACAGGAAGAACACCAGGATGAATGTTGACCACAAAATCAATCAGTATCTTTCGATTGGTGCCAATATTGCCTATACAAACGGTTATACTGAATCACCGAACACAGGTTCCAGTTTCGCCACTGCAGGCGCTGCCCGCCTTGCATTTGTGCTTCCTCCGATTATAGGTCCCTATCTCGAAGATGGTTCATATAACCTTTACGGAAGCGGTATCGGTGGTATGGGTACAGGCCTGGCTGCAGGTCTTGGTTATCATAACCCTGCCCAGATCATGGATACCAACAAACACACAACTGAGTCTGACAGGTTGCTTGCAACCCTTTCTGCTACCCTAGTACCGGTTAAGGGACTTATGCTCAAAACAGTCTATGGGATGGACAACCTGGCAAGGGAGACAACAACCTTCTGGAGCCCTATAGGAGGTGATGGCTACGGTTACGGTGGCTACGCCTACAACTGGACCGGCAAGGATAAGAGATGGACATGGACCAACACAGCCAACTACAACATGACATTCATTGAAAAGCTGAATATTGGATTGCTGGCCGGACTTGAATATCAGAGAACAGTAAGCAAAAGCTGGGATGCAACAAAAACAGCTGTCTCTGACCCGTTCTTCGAGACCTTTGCAGGAGCATGGTCTACCGCCTACGGCGTACCTGACGGTGATTATGGAGAGAACTTCTATGCTTCATATTTCGGACGAATCAATACCAACTGGGATAAGAAATATTATCTTGAGGGAAGCTTCCGCCGTGATGGCTTCAGTGGCCTTTCGATGAATAATAAATGGGGCAACTTCGGTGGCGTCTCATTCATGTGGAACATCTCGAACGAAAGTTTCATTGCCAATTCCAGCCTGTCTAACCTCTTCTCTGATATAAGGCTTAAACTCAGTTACGGACGCGTTGGTAATATGTTCGGTATCGGCAACTACAGCTCACTATTCCTCTATAGCGCCAGCCTATATGCTGACCAGCCTACTCTCTATTTCTCACAGGCAGGTAATGCCGATCTTAAGTGGGAAACGAGTGACAAATATGATGTGGGCCTTAGCTTTGGCCTGCTTAAAGACAGGCTTCAGGCTGATCTTAACTACTTCTACAATGATGTCAATAACCTGATTCTTAACGTGCCTCAGTCACCGTCAAAGGGAATCCCTGGCAACTCGATCCCGGCAAACGTCGGATCTATGTTTAATAAAGGTTTTGAGTTCTCTCTGACCAGCTACAACATTACAAAAACAAACTTCAACTGGACTACAAGCTTCAACTTTACAGCTCTGAAGAATGAAGTTACTGCACTTGCTCCGGGTGTTGATGAGATAAGGACTGCAACCGCAAGCCTTGAAACGACGAACATTACAGTAGTAGGACAACCAGTCGGTATGCTTCTTGCCGTTGAGACAAGAGGTGTTGATCCGGCAACAGGCCAGAGGATATTTGTCAATGCAGCAGGCAAGGAGGTTCTGTATAACCATGCAGCAACCAACAAGTGGACATACAGGTCAGATGGCTCAGTGGCACCTGCAGTAAACACTTCAAATGACGCAGTTCCATGGGCTTCACCGCTACCAAAGTTCTATGGTGGTATTGATAATAACCTGGATTTCAAAGGCTTCGACGTTGCATTAAACCTTACCTATGCATTTGGCTTCTATGTTTATTCAGGCTCAAAGGCAGGCACAAGAGACCAGAGATGGTGGAACAACTCTGTTGAGGTTTATGAAACAGCCTGGAAAAAGCCGGGTGACATAACCAACATACCGAAGCCGGTCATGAATGACAACGTCTCCAACGGATCTGCCTTCCCTATCACTGAGAATATTGAGAAAGGTGATTATCTGAAAGTTAGAAACATTTCAGCTGGATATACATTCAAGAATATCCTGCAGGGTAATTTAAGGATTGAAAGCCTCAGGGTTTACGCACAGGTTTTCAATGCCTTCGTCTTTACCAATTACTCAGGATCTGACCCGGAAGTATCTACGAACACAGACTCCAACCTGGCACCTGGTATTGACAGGAACACTGCCCCGCAGGCAAGAACCTATACATTCGGGGTTAACGTAAGTTTTTAACTAACTAATCAAGAAACAGACATGAAAAATATACTAAAGGCTTCAATAATATTATTGTTAATATTATTGACTACCGGATGCACCAAGGATGAATGGATGAATCCGGCACCCATAACCTCGCTTTCAGATCTTACAGTATTTGATACGAAGGAAAGGATTGAAAACCAGGTTAATGGTATGTATGCTTCCCTGAAGAGTGGCCAGCATCTGGGTGGAAGGTTCCTGATCTATAATGACGTCAGATGCGATAACTTCCTGCCAAAGAGTTCCAACCTAGTAACATGCTTTGCAACGTGGAACCATACTGTCATCAGCTCTACGAACGAAGTTCAGAACCTCTGGGGTGCAGTCTATGCCACAATAAACGTTGTTAACGTTTTTCTGGACGGACTGACAGCTGCATGGGATGAAGGAAAAATCACTGATTTTGTCACACAGGCTGAGTATAACCAGTATAAGAGTGAAGCGCTTACAATAAGGGCTATGTGCTATTTCGACCTGATGCAGATGTACTCAAAACCATATAATATTGGCAGCGGAGCAAATCGGGGTGTTCCATTGAGACTGACCCCCAACAAGTCGGCCGAAGGGAATGACTTGGCTCCCAGCACTGTTGCAGAGGTTTATGACCAGATACTTAAGGATCTTAACGACGCTGAAGGAATGGCCATATCTAATTATGGCAGTACTCCTCTCAACATCACTAGAGTGCATAAGAACACTATCATTGCTTATAAAACAAGAGTCTACCTGCATATGCAAAACTGGCCTTCTGTAATAACCGAATCAGCTAAGATAGTACCTGCCGCAGCTCCCTTTACTGCATCGTCAGGAGTTCCAAACACTCTCGATGCATCTTACGCAGACATCTTCGTATCGCCTAACACAACCATGGAATCAATTCTGTCAATGCCACACACGGCATCAAGCAATCCTGGCACACAGAACAACCTGGCACACTACTACCAGTCAGGATCAGACGAGGCATACTACCTCGTAACCGGTCCCGGATCCCTTTATGATGCCATGGACGATACTGATGCCAGGAAGGTGATGATGTCGAACGTTGATGGAAACGTATACCTGACCAAGTATGTTGATCGCGCCAGCAGAACTGACTATTCACCTGTAATCAGGTGGGCAGAGGTTCTTCTCAACCGCGCTGAGGCACTTGTCCGCAGTGGGAATACAGTTACCCAGGGCGCTGTTGATCTGCTGAATGCA
This sequence comes from Bacteroidales bacterium, assembly GCA_011620595.1. Lineage (GTDB taxonomy): Bacteria > Bacteroidota > Bacteroidia > Bacteroidales > VadinHA17 > SR-FBR-E99. The sequence continues at coordinate 7,329 of WOYX01000053.1, forward strand.
GTAAGGACACGCTCATTAGCTACAGGAGCTTATACACTGGCTGATTTTTCATCTGCAGCCCAGTTCTATACTGCAATACTCCAGGAGAGAAACATGGAGTTCCTTGGCGAGGGCATACGTAATATGGACCTTATGCGCCTTGGTCTGACAATACCAGCCAAAACTTCATCTATTTTTGGTACAGTTGCAGCAATTCCCTCATCCGCCCAGTCATATTTCTGGCCGGTACCGGACAGCGAGCTTAGTTATAACGGACTCATGACACCCTGATAACTGACCTGAGACCTGGTAATGAATAAGAGGCTGTCTCAAAAGGGGCAGCCTCTCTTTTGGTGCGCCCGGCATGGGCGCGATAACTATAGGGTGAAAGTCCCGAACGTACCCTGACAGCAGGAAGCGTTAGCCGAAGGCAGGGATGCTATGTCAACTGTCGGATACGATTTGAAGGAGACCTGTTTCATTTTTCTCTAAACCGATAAGATGTCACCGGCTTCGCCGGAACCTGTTACGGTCGTCACGCCTTGACCTGATCCTGTCGGCGCGGCGTTTCATGATCATGTATACGATGATCAGCACCACAATCACCGTACCTATAATTATGAAATCCCGCTGTATCATTTGTCCCTACCGCATGTCAATCACATCCACCCCCTTATGATCGGCAGGGTCAAATGTAAAATAGCCGGCTGGCGGGCGGAAGGTGAGATCAAAACTGTCAGCTGTAAGCGTAACGGTTATGCCATCCTTGGTTTTGTATTCCGCTGACCTGAGACCGTAACCCGCTTTTTCTATCCTGAGCCTGATGCGCACCAGGTTATTGTCAATTTTTTCCGGATAGAGATCAATGACCCAATCAGTGCCATTCTGCTCAACGAGTCTCACCTTGTACCCCTCCTCGTACATGGTGAAGAGGAGGGAGGGTTTTGACATGAAGGAGTCTTCGTATGGATCAGGCTCCGTGATCGTGACTTCACCGATATCCGGCAGATAACTCCATACGGCTTTGCCGTCGGCCCAAATCTCGTTTTCGGGCAGGGTGATCCTGTACCTGTCTCCTGCAATGACTGCCGTGCCGGTAAGGGTTGTGATGTCGCCCTCACGGGTGTCGTTGGTGATTACAGTAAAATCTATCTTCACCGACGGTGCCGAGGAAGCCTTTTTGCTGAACTCAGAAAGCACCCTGACCGCCTCCGGGTCCTTCTGTGCGCCGGCCGTCAACGCTACCATCGCGACCAGCAGTATGAGTCCTGTTTTCTTCATCTTAAGCGTTCTGCTCATCAAGGCTCTTCAAAATCCGTTCCAAAGTCTGGGGATCCTGGACTATGACTTCGCGTGCCTTGCTTCCCTCGAACGGTCCGACGATACCTGCAGCCTCAAGCTGGTCGATGATACGGCCGGCGCGGTTGTATCCGAGCTGCATCCTTCTCTGGATAAGCGATGTTGAACCCTGCTGGTGCTGAACCACCAGCCTGGCGGCCTCATCAAAGAGCGGGTCGCGCTTCTTCAGGTCAACCTCCCTGTTACCGTTGTCGGCATCATCATCACCGACATATTCCGGTAGATGCATTGCATCGGGGTAGCCCTGCTGTGATCCAATGAACTCAGTCACCTCCTCTATCTCCGGGGTATCGATGAAGGCGCACTGCACCCTTATCGGCTCGCCGCCGCGGGAGATCAACGCATCACCTCTTCCCACCAGCCTGTCGGCACCGGTGGTGTCGAGGATGGTGCGGGAGTCGACACCGGAGAAGACCCTGAAGGCAATGCGTGAGGGGAAGTTGGCCTTGATAAACCCTGTTATGATGCTTACCGAGGGTCTCTGTGTGGAGATGATAAGATGGATGCCGACAGCCCTGGAGAGCTGCGCCAGCCTTCCTATCGGTGCCTCCACATCGCGCCCCGAGGTCATTATCAGGTCGGCAAACTCATCAATTATGAGTACAATGTAGGGCATGAAGTCGTGTCCCTTCTCGGGGTTGAGCCTGCGGGCTATGAACCTCTCATTGTATTCCTTGATGTTCCTAGTCTGCGACAGTTTGAGCAGGTCAAGGCGGTGGTCCATGAGTATGCAGAGCGAATTGAGGGTGTTGATCACCTTCTTGGTGTCTGTAACTATGGCATCTTCCTCATCGGGCAGCTTGGCAAGGAAGTGGCGCTCTATCTTTGCATATAGCGGCAGCTCGACCCTCTTGGGATCTATAAGCACAAGCTTCAGCTCCGCAGGGTGCTTTTTGTAAAGCATAGATGTGATGATGGCATTGAGTCCCACCGACTTGCCCTGTCCTGTGGCACCTGCTACAAGCAGGTGGGGCATGGTGGTGAGGTCAATGATGAACGGGTCGTTGGTGATCGTTCGCCCCAGCGCCAGGGGAAGCTCGTAATCGGAGTGGTTGAACTCCCGTGAAGAGAGCAGTCCTTTCATCGATACCGTCTCCGGTTTCTTGTTGGGCACCTCAATACCCACCGTGCCCCTTCCGGGAATGGGAGCGATGATCCTGATGCCCAGGGCCGAGAGGCTGAGGGCTATGTCATTGTCAAGCGATTTGATGCGGTGGATCTTGACACCCCTGTCGGGCACCACCTCGTATAGGGTGACGGTGGGTCCGACAGTGGCAGAGATCTGCCTGATGGTTATCTTATGGTCAGAGAGGGTCTTGGTGATGATCTCCTTGTTGGCGTTGACCTCGTCAGTGGTGGTGGTTCCCGTGCTCCGGTAGTCGCGCAGCAGAGCCAGTGTGGGAAACTTGTACCGTGGCAGGGAAAGACGCGGGTCAAATGGCGGAAGGTCGATTGCCGGTTCATCGTCGCCGACCGGTTCCACCGATACCGGTTTTTTATTGCCACCGATGACATTCACTATGGGTCTCTCTTCCGGCACCTCCGGTGGCCTGTAAAAGTCATCGATGGAGTCAGCCTCCTCTTCATCTCCCCTGAGAGGCTCATCCTCCACCGACGGGTAGTTCTCTTCCGGCTCCACCCTGGCCTCTTCCGTGACTATGTTTTTCTTCCTCCCTTCGCCGGAGAAGGCTGAGGCTCCTGCCCTGGCGACAGAAGCAATGGGTTTTCTGAGGGTCTGAGGGCTGATGTGAAGGGCGAAAATAAGATATGCCACCGTAATCACCAGCAGTGCTGCACCGGTGCCTACCTTTCCCAGGATGTTATTCATCCTTGTTGCCACGATATACCCGAACTCCCCGCCGGGACCGGATCCGAGGAAGGTAGATTCACCGGCAATAAATCCAAGTATTGCCGAGACCAGCACGGTGGCCAGAAGAAAGCGGAGGATATTCCTGCCGAGCCGGAAATATTTGACCCTGAGCAGGGCAAGGCCTATGGCGCCAATGATCAGAGGGAGAAAAAATGATCCCAGTCCGAAGCCGTTGTAGATGAAGTAGTGACTGATCTTAAATCCTGCCTTGCCTCCCCAGTTCCGGTAAGCATACGAAGCGTCTTCAGGCTGAGGCCCCAGTGAGCTCTGATCCGCCGTACCGGTCATTACATAGGAGATGAAGACCACCAGCATGTAGAGAGCAAAGACAAGAAGAACAAGGCCCGCAATGAACCTCAGGTTCTCACCTGACGGGTTAGTGGCAGGATTCTTCTTTCTGGATGACGAACTGTTGTTTTTCTTCTGTTTGCCCATAAAGCAGCAAGGGTGTTTCTGATCTTCAGAGAGCTGTAAAAGGAATAGCAAAGGTAAAAAAAATGGTTGAGCCGCAGATCAATATTTTCAAAAGGAGATCATTTTGAGAATGAGAGCCTCCAGAAAGCTGGCCGGCACCTTCTTATAGTTGCTTTTCTTTTCGAACTCCCTGTCAGGGATATCTTTCCTGAGTACCTCGTCAGCCGTGAACTGCAGCTCTGCATCGCCAATAATGTAGAAGAAATCCATCAGCACTCCGTCAATATCCCGGAAGGGGGTCATGCGGTTGGGGTTCTCCGCTTTGATCTCATTGGTATACCAGATATACCTGATGTTCGCGGAACCCGGGATATCTACCCTTGCCTGCCGGCAGTTAAAGCCACATATTACCGATCTCCTTCCGGTGTCGTGCACGGTCATTCCCTCCATTGCCTTAAATCCGGGCTGGATGTCTTTGTGGTTGCCCTCAAAATAGTACTTGAAGCTGAGCAGGTTCAGGTAGGTGTCATAGATGTTCTCCCTGGGATTGATGACGGTGGTGATACCGGTATTGCCAATGGGTGCCTTCAGTCTTGTGCTGATGAGGTCATTTCTGAACGCTATCACCAGTTCCCTGGGTAGCAGGTCTGTTGAGAGAGAGGAGGGATTGCTGACATACTTAATGTTATACCATATCTCGCCCTCTCTCATGTTTTTATACCCCGCATCTCCCCTGCAGGAGGCAAGCAGGAGAATCAGGATCAGCAAGGGGATATTAAGAGGAGGGAGATACTTCACTTAAAACTGTTTGAGTGTAAATGTAATAATTCTGTTACAGATTTCGTTCCTCTCCTTTACAATAGGGTCAAATTGGCCCTTTTGTCCGGGAAGTAATTTTTCCCATGATTAATTTCATACGATTAAGAATTCTTTTATCGGTCAACTGGATCTTGCATGAAAGAATAAAATCATACTCTTTTGTGAGTTCCTGCATATGCAGGTTTCATTTAATATTTTAGCTTTGCCATAGTGCTACATACATAAAAGCAATGAGTAAGAAACTTGCAGTAATTGCCCTTGGTGGCAACGCCCTTCTCAGGGGTGATCAGGTGGGGACAATTGAGGAACAGGAGCAGAATACTACTGACACTCTTGAGAACCTGATATTCTTAATAAATGAAGGGCATGATCTGGTAATAACCCACGGAAACGGCCCGCAGGTTGGCAACATACTCATGCGCAATGATGCCGGGGAGCAGTTGTACGGTATTGCTCAGATGCCCATAGACATATGTGTGGCTGACTCCCAGGGAGGCATAGGTTATATGATTGAACGGATGTTCAGAAATGTGCTTAACAGGCACGGTATAAACAAGAACGTCGTCTGTCTGGTCACCACCGTGGTGGTTAACAAGGATGACCCTGCCTTCAGCGATCCGCAGAAGAGGGTGGGCAAGATCTATAGCAGGGAGGAGGCCGAGGAGCTCGCCAGGGAAAAGGGATGGGTATTTAAGGAGGAGGTAAAGGCTGAAGGAGGATTCCGCAGGGTGGTGCCTTCACCCAGGCCTGTGGATGTGATGAACCATGATCTTATCCGTGAGCTGGCCGGCAGGGGCAATATCGTCATCGCGGCCGGAGGGGGAGGGGTTCCTGTCTACATCGACGAGAAGAACGATATCAGACCCGCCGAGGCTGTCATCGACAAGGATCTCGCCTCCGCACTGCTCGCCTCGAAGATAGGGGCGGATGAGTTCTACATCCTGACGGATGTACCATACGTCTATATCAATTACAAGAAACCTGATGAGGAAATCAAGGAGTTCCTTGACTACAATGATGCGCTGAAGTATCTCAATGAGGGACAGTTTTCAAAGGGGAGCATGGCTCCCAAGATAGAGGCCTGCCTCAGTTTCATCCGGGCCGGCGGAAGCAAGAGCGTCATCACCGAGGCCTTCAAGCTGGAGGACAAACGATATGGAACCAAGATTACGATGGAGTACGATTAGACAGTCTTCAGTCGGCAGTCGACCACCTTCGCCACATCCTCCGTTAAAACAACGGATTTCATCCGACGTAGCGGACTTCGTCCGTCGGAGTCGGATGTCGTAGAAGGCTACGGTGGCTGAAAGCAGCAGGCAGTAGTGGTCTGAACAACGAAATCGCAAATCGAAAATCGAAAATCTCAAGAATATGGCTTACAATTTAAGAAACCGCAGCTTTCTGAAGCTGCTCGATTTTACACGGCAGGAGATAAAATTTCTTCTTGACCTCTCTTTTGACCTGAAGAAGGCAAAATATGCCGGTACTGAGAGGCAGAGGCTCACCGGAAAGAATATTGCGCTGATATTCGAGAAGACATCGACCCGTACCCGGTGCGCCTTTGAGGTGGCAGCGTTTGACCAGGGTGCCCATGTAACCTACCTGGGCCCGTCAGGCTCGCAGATAGGTCACAAGGAGTCGATGAAGGATACTGCACGCGTGCTGGGCAGGATGTATGACGGCATCGAGTACCGGGGCTACGGCCAGCAGATAGTGGAGGAGCTGGCTGCCTATGCCGGCGTGCCTGTCTGGAACGGGTTGACAAACGAGTTTCATCCGACACAGATCCTTGCCGACTTCATGACCATGATGGAGCACTGTGACAAGCCGCTGGATAAGATCAGCTTCTGCTACCTGGGCGATGCCCGCAACAACATGGGTAACTCGCTGATGGTGGGTGCAGCCAAGATGGGCATGGACTTCCGTGCGGCAGCTCCCCAGGCATGCCAGCCGTCGGCTGAGCTGGTGCAGCAGTGCCGCGGGATAGCGCGGGAGACAGGAGCAAAGATCACTCTTACCGAGACCGTGGCCGACGCTGTCAGGGATGTTGATTTTCTCTATACGGATGTGTGGGTCTCCATGGGTGAGCCGGAGGCGGTATGGGAGGAGAGGATTAAACTACTGAAGCCCTACCAGGTAAACGGCGAAGTGATCATCCTTACCGGTAATCCGAAGGTCAAATTTCTCCATTGCCTGCCTGCTTTCCACAACAGGGAGACGAAGATGGGAGAGGAGATCTTTAAGAAATATGGTCTCGACGGCATGGAGGTGACTGAGGAGGTTTTCGAATCTCACCACTCGATTGTGTTTGACGAGGCTGAGAACCGAATGCATACCATTAAGGCGGTGATGGTTGCTACCCTGGGAGATTGACCAGTCCTCAGTCTTCAGTCCACAGTCAGCAGCCGGCCACCTTTGCCAAGGCTGCGGTGGCTAAAAACAGTAGGCAATAGACAGTAGTCTTTTCGAAAACAAAATCGCAAATTGCGAATCGCAAATTGCAAATTGCAAATCGCGAATCGCAAATCTACACTATCAGTGCTTTGACGAAGTAGAAGGTTATCAGGAGTGAGGTGGCGAGCTTGAGGCCCACGCCGGTAAGGAATCCCAGCAGGCTGCCAAATCCTGCCTTAATGGCATATTTGAAATCATCCTTGAATATGAGCTCGCCAACAACGGCTCCTATAAAAGGACCGGCAATAATACCGAGCGGGCCAAGGAAGAGACCAATGATAAGTCCAACCGTTGCGCCTCTCATTCCATATTTGGATCCTCCGAACTGGCGGGTACCCCAGATGGGGACGACATAATCGATCACTGTAACAACGACAGCTACCGCTCCAAGTATTATAAAGAGGTTTTTGCTTATGTCAGCGAATCGTGTCAGGTGAAGCAGCACCAGTCCCAGGTAGCTCAGCGGCGGTCCGGGAAGTACCGGCAGAAGACATCCGGCAATGCCTGCGATCATAAGTATGATGGCCAGTGCTAAAAGTATGTAATCCATTAAAAGCCGGATTCAGGTTTGGAAAGAGACGTGCAAATTGCTTTACCTGGAACCCAGTTCATCGAAATCGACATCTGAAAATTCACTGGCAGGCACTGCTGTTGCATTCTCTTCAATAGCTGTCACCTCATCATGAGCGGCAAGATTCACCTCTCCGTTGCCGGCAAAGATGACTGCTTCACGCAAACCTTCGGTGAACTTTTCGAAATCCTCCTTGTAAAGAAAGATCTTATGTTTCTCATAGAACATCTTGCCATCCTTGTCCATCCTCTTCTTGCTCTCGGTGATTGTCAGGTAGAGATCCTCATGTCTTGTTGACTTGACATCAAAAAAATATGTCCTCTTGCCTGCGCGCACAACTTTAGTGAACACCTCCTCCTTGTCACTTCTCTCAATCTGATCGTCTGTTCTGCCTTTCTCGTCTTCCATCAGTAGCGAATGTTTTAGGGTTTCAATCGGTTAGTATGGCCAAATGTAACAATTATTTCATCAACTCAAAATCAAGCTTCCAAATTGTAATAGTTTTTTAAACAGGCTGTCAGTTTAAGTTTCTATTTTTTTAACTTTGCTGCCTGAAAAATATGTTCTTTAAATGATAAGCAGAAGACAACTAAGGATCAAGGCGCTTACAGTCCTCTACGCCTGCAACAGAAAGGAGATATCCGACCTGGAGGAGGCTGAACAGGAGCTGATGCTGAGCATCAGGAAGAGCTACGATCTGTATCATTATCTACTGCTGCTTTTGATTGCTCTCTCCGACCTTGCGAGGGAGAAGGTGGTTCTCTCAAGGACTAAGAACATTCAGTCACCTGAGGATATCAATCCGAATACACGCTTTGCTGAAAACAGGGTCATCAACCAGCTCAGGAATAATGAGCAGCTGCATCGCTATGCAGAGGCGACTCCTGCCTTATGGACAAGGAAAGACAGGATCACCGGTTTCAGGTCGCTGAGCCGCTGGCTTGGAACACAGGGCCTCTCATGGTCAGAGCATCCGGGGATAGTAAGGATAGTATACAACGAGATGACACAGTGGGAGAGTTACAGGTCATATATGGCCTCTCCGGATGACAGCTACAAGGCTGACCGCAGTTTCATCAAGGAGCTTGTCACAAAGCTGCTTCCGGCATCCGGAGAGCTGGCAGCCAGCCTCGAAGAGCAGTCGGTTTACTGGAATGACGACCTATTCTTCGTAGCATCGATGATAAGGAATTCACTTGGCAAATTCAGGGAGAGTGACGACGGCAGCTCGATAGCCATGCCAACCATGTTTACCAATGAGGATGATGAGAAGTTCGTAAAGGTCCTGCTCCGCAAGGCTATCCTGAACAGGGAGAAGAACAGTGCACTGATCGATTCGCATACAACAAACTGGGAGGTGGAGCGTATAGCCCTTATGGACCAGCTTGTAATGCATCTTGCAGTTACAGAACTGGTTGAGTTTTCAGAGGTGCCTGTCAAGGTTACCCTCAACGAGTATATTGAGATTGCAAAGGAGTATTGCACGGCCAAAAGCAGTACTTTTGTGAACGGCATTCTTGACAAGATAGTCAGGGAGATGAGAGCTGACGGGAGCTTTGTCAAGGAGGGAAGAGGGTTGATAGGGGAGACCTGACGGCAGGACTCTCTAAGCAGTCATAGTGGCAATATTGTAAAACGGAATAAGATGATAAGGAATACAGTTCATATTTTAACGGCGATGCTGGCTTTTGCGGCGGTGATGACCTCCTCATGCGGAAGAAATTCCTCAGGTGCGGAGCGTAACATGCCTTCTGACACTACCGGAACGGCTGTCATGACGTTTGAGTCACCGGAACATAACTTCGGGAAGGTTGAGCCCGGTGAAAAGGTGGGATGCATCTTTACCTTCAGAAACACTGGCGATGCTGATCTGGTAATCACTTCTGCCACGGCAAGCTGCGGCTGTACTGTCCCGAAATATGACAGGAGGCCGGTACCTCCTGACGGTACGGGAACCATTGAGGTGATCTTCGATACTTCCGGCAGGGAAGGCCTTCAGACAAAAACTGTTGTGATTCAATCGAATGCAGAGAATAATTTAGTTATTTTGCGTATCATTGCGGAGGTGGAGAAGAATTAAGAATTACGGATTTGGAGTCAAGGATACAGAAGCGAAGTGCAACTGTTAACTGACAATCAGCTGATAGAAAAAACGATTAAATACAAATTAACAATAATAAACAACACAAAAAATGACAACACTTGCAATGATTTATTTACAGGCCACACCGGCCGGACAGGGAAGTCCGAACATGCTTACAGGATTGCTTCCCCTGTTGCTGGTCTTCGTGGTCTTTTATTTTTTCATGATCAGGCCGCAGATGAAGAAGCAGAAAGAGCTTACCAACTACCGCAACGCGATTGCCAAGGGTGCTAAGGTGATCACTACCGGTGGCATTTACGGAAAGGTTGTAGACGTGACTGACAATGTCGTTACCGTTGAGATAGCAAATGACGTAAAGATCAGGGTTGACAAGAGTGCTATCCTGAAGGATCCATCAGACGTACAAGTAAGGCAATAAACTTAACTCCGGGACAGAAACATGATTATGAACGACAAAAAGCGGTCGAAGCAGTTCCTCAACAAGGAGCTGCCGGTCTTTGCCTTTTTCCTGCTGCTGTCGTTCATCTTCTGGTATCTCAATGAGCTCAGCAAGGAGCTTCAGGGTACAATCAACTACCCGGTGCGATACATCAATCCGCCGAAAGACCGCATTGTTACAGGTGATCTCCCTGACAAGCTGGAGATTAACCTGCGTGGGCCGGGCTACTCAATCCTGAAGGTCAAACTGTCAGGCAGCAGAGCTCCGGTGGTAATCGATTTCACCAAGCAGAGTCCCATGCGTCTGCCGGGAGCGACACACCAATACTACCTTTTGACCTCCGGACTTATCAGCAACTTCTCAAAGCAGCTTCATGCTGACTTTGATATCCTCTCCATCTATCCGGATACACTCTTTTTCGGCTATGACAGGCGGGTCACGAGGCGCAAAGCCGTAATTCCTGACCTGAGCATTGAACCTGCCGAGGGAAAGAAGCTGATTATCGTTACTGAACCTGACAGTATAAGTGTTACAGGTCCTGAACATATACTTGACACTCTTCCGGGCATCTTCACCAGGCACAGGTCATTCAGGCGTATAGACGAGAACTTCAGGTCGAGGATAACACTTGACTGTCCGGACTACCTGTCCATTGACCAGAAGAGGGTTGAAGTGGAGGTAACGGTATCGGGAAAGCATTCCTCCTTCTTTAGCCTGAAACAGGTAAGGGATAATCAGTGATCGGTGCAATGGCAAAGCGACTGGGTGTTACGGGAGGCATAGGCAGCGGGAAGACGACCGTATGCAGGATCTTCAGGGTTCTGGGAGTCCCCGTCTTCGTTGCTGATGTTGTCGCCAGGAAGCTGATGGAGAACGACTTTTCCTTGCGCAAGGAGATAAACGCCATTGCCGGCAGGGATCTCTATGTCACAGGCAGCCTCGACCGCAAGGAACTGGCGCGGATCATTTTCAACTCTCCGGAGATGCTGCAGAGGGTCAATGCCGCAGTACATCCGGCAGTGCTGGGTCGCTTTGACCTCTGGGCAGGCAGTTCTGAGGCACCTTATGTTATAATGGAATCAGCCATACTGTTCGAGGCGGGGGCTGACAATTACGTTGACAGGGTGTTGACACTCTCCGTGCCGGTGGAGGAGAGGATAGCCCGCGTTATGGGACGCAATGACCTGAGCCGTGAGCAGGTGATCGAGCGTATTAAAAATCAGCTTGAAGATGAGGAGAGGGAGGAGCAGTCGTACTACATACTCAACAACTCTGACAATGAGATGATCATACCGGAGATCCTTAAGATACATAATGACATGCTTCATTTTGCAGGAAGCAGAAAGTAATGGGAAAGTTTGCCAAGTGGATAGGAGGGGGGCTGGGCTTTGTCTTCGGTGGCCCGATAGGGGCACTTCTGGGTTTCTTCATCGGGTCATTCGTTGACAGCACAACCGTAATCAGGGAGGAGACAGGCCGGCAGAGAGTATACAGGACGACCCCCGGGGACTTCGGAGTCAGCCTGGTAGTTCTTATAGCCGCTGTCATGAAGGCTGACGGCAAGGTGCTTAAGTCAGAACTCGATTATGTGAAACGTTTTTTCCTGACCCAATTCGGTCCGGGCACCGCACAGGAGGCTCTGCAGATGCTGAGGGACCTGCTCAAGAAGGATATACCGCTGAACGACGTCTGCAACCAGATAAGGAACAATATGGACTACTCGTCAAGGTTGCAGCTCATACACATCCTGTACAACATATCAGCGGCAGACCGACGCTTTGAGAAAGCTGAAACGGAGATGATCAGGTCTATTGCAGGCATGCTGGGCATCTCATCAGGCGACTATGAATCGATACGCAGTATGTTTGTACCGGCAACCGACGCTGCCTACCGCATACTGGAGGTGGAACGGTCGGCTACCGATGAGGAGCTGAAAAAGGCCTACCGGAGGATGGCACTGAAATATCACCCTGACAAGGTGAGCCATCTTGGGGAAGAGTTTCGGAAGACGGCGGAGGAGAAGTTCAAGGCTGTCAATGAGGCGTGGGAGAATATTAAAAAAGAACGGAACATCGCCTGACAGATATTTGGCATACATTTAATTAACAATTAATTATCACAACCATGAACCTGAAAGATATTCTGGCTATTTCCGGTGAAGGAACACTCTTTAAATTCATTGCTCAGGGCAAGAATGCAGTCATTGTTGAGAATCTTGAGACCGGACGCCGTTTCAGTGCCGGGGCACAGGCCAGAGTCAGCGCCCTGGATGAGATATCAATCTTCACCCAAGGCGAGGATATGCCACTGGGAAAGGTGATGGATCTTCTCTGGGAAAAAGAGAACGGCGGGGAGGTTATCTCACACAAGCTGCCTGACACTGAACTGAAGGAGTACTTTGCCGGTGTTCTGCCTGACTATGAACGCGAGAAGGTTTACACATCAGACATTAAGAAGGTGTTGCACTGGTACAATATCCTTCACCGTCTCGGCATGCTGGTCAGGGAGGAAGAATCTCCGGCAGATGATGCTGAGACTGACGCAGCGGATGAGGAGCAAAAGGCTGGAGAAAAGAGTCCTGAAGACAAGAAGTCCGACCGTGAGAAGGGTGATGATAAGGAGGAGCCCGGAAAGGCTAACGGCAAAGGAGGGGCTGCTGAAAAGAAAAGCGCAACTGTCTCCGGGGAACCTTCAGACGATAGTGCTCCCGGGGAACCTTCAGATGACATCACCCCGGAACCGGAGAAGGAAAGTTAGCATGGCAGTGTCGAACTTCGGCGGTGATGAGGTGCGGTACAGCTATGATGAATCACACATAATCATCGTGCCAGTCCCATATGATGCTACGAGCACCTATATCCGCGGTGCCGACAGGGGGCCGGCAGCTATCATCGAGGCCTCCCCGGCGCTTGAGTTTTATGATATAGAGACTGGCGGGGAGGCTCACCGGAAGGGCATCTTCACCCTGCCGCCACTGGAGTGCGGTAGTGACCCGTCAGTGCTGACAGAGGCTGTTTACAGCACCGTCAAGGGCATCTTTGAAGAACAGCGGTTTCCCGTTGTGTTAGGCGGCAACCACACTGTCAGTATCGGTGCCTTCCAGGCAGCATCAGAGTCGTTTGAAGGGCTGACAATACTGCAGCTTGATGCCCATTCTGATCTTCGCCCCGAATATGAAGGTTCTCGCCTTAACCATGCCTGTGCTGCTGCCAGGGCGAGGGAGTATGCTCCGCTGGTGCAGGTCGGTATCCGAAGCATGGCGGCGGAGGAGCTTCCCTATGTTGAGGACGGCAGGATATTCTACGCCCACAAGCTGTGGTCTGACAAGTCGCTCTATGGCAAGGCACTGTCGCTCCTGTCCTCAAATGTATACATCACGCTTGACCTTGATGTCTTCGACCCGTCAGTCATGCCCTCTACGGGTACCCCTGAACCCGGGGGACCTGACTACCGTGAGCTGATGTTCTTCCTGCGTGACGTCATCAGGAGCCGCAATGTGGTGGGTTTTGATGTGGTTGAACTCTGTCCCTCCATTGTAAACAAAGTCCCGGATTTCATGGCCGCCAGGGTCATCTACCAGATGCTTAGCTACCGTTTTGCGGTGTGACTCAGGTGCTCCTGACGTCAAACTGCTTGGCCTCTTCCCAGATTACGTTCATCTCATCGAGGGTCATATCACGAAGGGAGAGACCCTTCGCCAGTGTCTGTTGTTCCAGGTAATTGAACCTGCTGATGAATTTCCTGTTGGTCTTCTCAAGAGCTGCCTCGGGATCGATCTCGTAAAGTCTCGCCGCATTTATAAGTGAGAAGAAGAGGTCGCCCAGTTCAGATTCAATATCGACGGTCCGGCCTGCAATGATCTCTTCCTTAAGCTCGTTGAGCTCCTCGGTCACCTTATCCCATATCTGCTCCCTGGAATCGAAGTCGAAGCCAACGCCCCGCACCTTCTCCTGGATACGGTTGGCCTTGACGGTTGCCGGCAGGGATGAGGGCACTCCGGAAAGGACCGGTTTGTATTCGCTCTGTTCCTTCATCTTCAGATGCTCCCAGTTCTCCTCAACCTCGCGGGCGCCGCCGGTGACACTCACGTCGCCGAAAACATGGGGATGACGGTATATAAGTTTCCCGTTTATGCCTTCGAGTACATCGCCCATGTCAAACACTCCCTTTTCGGATCCGAGTGTGGCATAGAAGACCACATGCAGCATCAGGTCGCCAAGCTCTTGCTTTATACCGTCACTGTCATCCCTGATAATGGCATCGGCAAGCTCATATGTCTCCTCTATTGTCAGTTTGCGCAGGGTCTGGTTGGTCTGCTTCCTGTCCCACGGACACTTCTCCCTCAGTTCACCCATAATATCCAGAAGCCTGGCAAATTCTGCAATCGCTTTTTCCTTCATATGTGTCAGTTTTTAAACAGGCCTCCCGTGTCGCCTGCGTCATCTCTTGCTTCGACCCTCACGGCATCACCGGAATCCACTCCGAAGAGCTGGCAAAGGTTTGCACCGTTGATGGAGACCTCAAGGAGGTCAAGGGTGTTGAAGCGTGTCACTATCTCACCCACAGGTTCATCGCTGTAACGGCGGCTGATCTTTTCACTGTAGTACCGGTTGTTCTTTATCAGGATCCTGAAGCTTCTGCTTTCAAAGACCCTGGCAAATATTTCCCGGGTGATGTTTGTGATGGCGTTACCGTATGAATCAATGAATATCACGCTTCCTATTATCACATCCCTGTCAATGGCAGCCCTCAGCGGCATCTTTTCGGACAGGCTCTCCTCCCTTGTGCCAAGGCTTTCGGGTTGGTCCCCCGCGGCGATAGCAGCCGCGGCCCTGGCAAACAGGGATATCTCGTCATCGCCGGCGTCGTTTCTGAGACGGATGACAAGGTCTGGCGGGGAGTTGAGTATAAGGTTGAAGATACCATTGTCAGCACCGATGAACCAGTGTCCCCGCGCCTTTACCAGGAGGTGAGGCCGGCTCGCGGTTCCCTCGCTGCTTATGAAGACAAGGTGGATTGTGCCCTCGGGATAGTGGCTGTAGGTATTCCTGATCACGAAGGCACCGTGCATGATGTTCATGGGGGGGATGCCCCCGGCATTGTTCACCACCGTGGCATCAGGGCAGCCAGAGGCAAGCTTGCCCCTGAGTATGCCGTAAAAGTAATCATTTTCCCTCCACTCGGTGGTCAGTGTGATCAGTGCCATTCCAAATTTGTTACAGCAAAGATAATCTTCTGAAAAAAATAAGTTTACTTTGTGAAGAGAGGCATTCAAAAAAAGAGTCGGGAGAGCATAAGAGAGAGCGGATTGATGACAGAGAAAGTAATAACGCTTGATGATATTGACCCTGTAGGCATTTTCGGACCCAACAACAGGCTGCTTGAACAGATTCAGGGTTATTATCCGAAGGTCAGGCTGATTGCCAGGGGAGGGGAGATCAAATGTGTCGGTGAGGCAGAAGAGGTCAATCTCTTTGCCGATAAGATGGCTGAGCTGATAGATTATTACCGTAATTACAACAGGCTTGATGAGAGTGATCTGGAGCGGTTGATCCTTGATGCTGACCATATGCGGAGTGCTTCCGGCGGTGAGTTTGAGGACGCCCTGGTCTTCGGCACCAACGGCAAACCCGTGAGAGCCCGTACGGTCAACCAGCTGCTTTTGGTTAAGGAGTACCGGGCTAATGATCTGATCATTACGGAGGGACCTGCCGGCACAGGTAAAACCTATACCTGCATAGCATTGGCCGTGAGAGCCCTTAAAAACCATGAAGTCAAGAAGATAGTCCTGACACGTCCTGCCGTTGAGGCAGGTGAAAGACTGGGCTTTCTTCCGGGTGACATGAGAGACAAGCTTGATCCCTACCTCCAGCCTCTATATGATGCACTGAATGACATGATTCCCTTTCGCAAGCTTGAGCAGTGGCTCGCTGACGGAACGGTGCAGATAGCCCCGCTGGCCTTCATGCGGGGACGCACCCTGGAGAGCTGCATCGTGATACTTGACGAGGCTCAGAATGCCACGGTAAGCCAGCTCAAGATGTTTCTTACCCGTATGGGAGTAAACTCGAAGTTCATACTTACCGGTGACACAACGCAGATAGACCTGCCCCGCAGGGGTGAGTCGGGACTGCTGCAGGCCATCAGGCTGCTGGAAGGCATAGAGGGTATTTCGGTCATACGTTTTGATGAACGCGATATCGTCAGGCACAGGCTCGTCAAGCAGATAGTGAGAGCTTATGATGCCGAGGAGAAATACAGGGACCGTGAGAATAATGATATAAAACAGAGATAAGATGGCAAAGCCTATTGTAACGACAGATTTCAGCTTCCCCGGCCAGAAAGATATATACAGGGGCAAAGTGCGCGATGTGTACAACATAGATGACACCTATCTGGTGATGATTGCATCAGACCGGATCTCGGCGTTTGATGTGGTGCTTCCTGAAGGAATACCATTCAAGGGCCAGGTACTCAACCAGATAGCTGCGATGTTCCTGGATATGGTAAGCGATATTGTCCCTACGTGGAACATCGCATCACCGGACCCCAACGTCACCGTGGGGCACAGGTGTGAACCCTATCCCGTGGAGATGATCGTCAGGGGTTATCTCACCGGCAGCTCGTGGCGCACCTACAAGTCCGGAGCGCGAGAGATCTGCGGCATACCCCTTCCTGACGGTATGAGGGAGCACCAGCGTTTTGAGAGGCCACTGATAACCCCTACCACCAAGGCCGAACAGGGATTGCATGACCAGGACATCTCTGCCGCAGAGATCATAGCCAGCGGCCTTGTGCCGGAGGAAGAATACAGGATGCTTGAGGAGTACTCCATGCAGCTTTTCCTGAGAGGGACGGAGATAGCTACTGAGCGCGGACTGATACTGGTTGACACAAAGTATGAGTTTGGACGGCACGACGGGAA
This sequence comes from Bacteroidales bacterium, assembly GCA_011620595.1. Classification (GTDB taxonomy): domain Bacteria; phylum Bacteroidota; class Bacteroidia; order Bacteroidales; family VadinHA17; genus SR-FBR-E99. Next base: position 24,263 of record WOYX01000053.1, read on the forward strand.
GATTTTTCTGATTGATGAGATACATACTCCTGACAGCTCGCGCTATTTCTATTCCGACGGATATGAAGAGCGGTTTGCTGCCGGCGAACAGCAGCGGCAGCTCTCCAAGGAGTTTGTGAGAGAGTGGCTTATGTCAAACGGTTTCCAGGGCAGGAGCGGGGAGAAGGTGCCGGAGATGACCCGGGAGATAGTGACGGAGATCTCCGAACGCTATATTGAACTCTATGAAAAAATTACCGGCAGGAAATTTGTAAAGGACGAGTCAGAAGATCCTGCAGTAAGAATAGAGAGAAATGTAACCGCTTTCCTGGCCGGGCTGAAGTGACAGCGCAGGAGGGCGGTCAGATATCGCTGAATGTTCAGTTTATGATGAAGATAATTAAGTGTATGCTCCACAGAGGGCTGATGAAGGCATTGTTGATAATGCTGGCGACCTTCTCTCTGACACCGCTGAGCGGTCAGGAGCCGGTCCCTGTTGAGGTATCGGACCATCGGACCGTCATCGAAGGAAAGGAATATTTTCTCCACGTGGTGCTGAGAGGGCAGACCCTCTATTCCATATCAAAGGCATACAATGTTACCATAGAGCAGATAAGGAGTGAGAATGACATAACTGACAACGGTATTCAGGAGGGGCAGATGCTTAAGATACCTGTCTCTGCAGCCATGCAGAAAGCAGATATCGATGCGGTCCCGGTACCTGCAGGGGATACATTGCCCCTGCGGGATGCCGATGCGCCGGCAGAGCGTGCTACCGCTGTCTCCAGGGAAGTGCCCGCTGCACAGGGTGATGAGAAGTACATCTATCACAGGGTCAGAAGGGGCGAGACCCTTGCATCGATTGCAACGCAGTATGGCGTTACCGTCAGGGAGTTAAAGCGGGCAAACAGGGAATTGCTGTTTCCACAGACAGGAGACTACCTTCGCATACCACGGAAGCGTGTCTCAACTGATTACAGGCAAAGACAGACTGTAGGTGTGACAGACACCATCCAGCTTGGAGAGCAGGTGCCTGACACTATGTTCATTCCTGAGAAAAAAGAGATATTCACTGTGCCGGAAGCACGGACGGAGGTCAGATCCCTTACCGGTTCAGTACGTGTAGCGGTGTTGCTGCCGTTTTATACTAAGGAGAACAGCAGGAGATCCTATATCGACTCTACACGCAAGGATGTACGGGGTGATGTGATATACAGGGAGGTGACACTTCCCTCAACATGGATCTACGAAGGCAGTCTGCCATTTCTGGAGGCCTATGAGGGTATCCTGATGGCGGCTGACAGTCTCAGATCACTTGGGCTTTCCATAAAGATGGAAGTATACGACACCCATGCCGACACTTCGCAGATCAAGAGGCTCATATGGTCGGGCAAGCTTGATAATGTTGACCTGATCATAGGACCTGTATTCTCATCCAATCTTGAAAAGATCTCTTCCTGGGCTGCAGAGCGCAATATACCTGTTGTATCCCCGGTAGCCCTGCGTGACAGGGATATTCTGAGCAACAGGCCAACACTCTACAGGGTTTTTCCGTCGGAAAAGATTGCACAGTGGGTCATGGCCGGGGAGCTGAGGTCACATCACGGGAGCAATATCGTTTTCCTCCATGGAGACAGTGCCATGTACGATCCGTCTACCATGATGCTGTGGGAGAGTGTAACGCAGGTGGCCCATGAAGTGTCTCCTCTTGATACCATAGGACCGGTACCATATTGGTTTACCGGGATGTCATCACGGCGTGATGCCTACAGCGGTGTCGCATCACTTGAGAACTTGCTCTCCCCCGAACGTGAAAACATTATTATACTCGCAACAAAGAACAGCTCTGTCATCAGTTCTGCCTTTTCAGCCCTTCATTCACTCCTGCGAAAGTATGATATCAAGGTGATCGGTTATCCGGAGGTCAGGGATCTGGAGACCATCGACCTGAAATACTATTATGATCTGGAGCTCTTCATACCTGCAGAGTGCTATGTTGACTTTGACTCCCCGGAGGCTCAGACCTTCAGCTCGTCATTCATGAAAAGGTTCAGGACAGAACCTATGGCCGGCAGTTTTGCCTGGAGAGGGTTTGATATTGCATGGTATTTCATCGGGGGTATCGCTCTGCACAACAATGATTTCCTTTCGGATCCGGGTCTGTTCAATCCCGTGCTTCTTTGTTTGGAGCCCGATTTCAGGCGTGACAACAGGAGTGACGGATATGAAAACCATGGGATGTTCGTCCTCCATTACAGGAAGGACATGACAATTGATGTCAGGAGACCTTGGCCCAGGCTCTTCCCCGCTGAAGAGAGCCCGGTGGTTCATGAAGATGATTCGGTTGTTATAGATCCTTTTTCAGGCTCATCAGTACGTAGTCAAGGACGATCGGGAGGTCATCAGCGCTGACGCCGGCTGCCGTCAGCATCGGCGCATCATCATTTAAGATGTTTATGAAGGCTTCTGTGCTGAGTTCACCCTTTTCCAATGCGCTGATGTAATGCATGGCAGCTTTCCGGGAGTATCCCTGGATAAAAGCCAGGTGACCCATATTCACCAGGTCATATGGAGTGAGGCCGCTTTCAGCCAGCCTGCCGAAATACTCTTCTGCCTCCCTGTACTTTCCCGTCATCAGGTAGCACCAGGCGATGGGTCTCAGCACCTTGACGTTACCGGGACTTTCATATTCAATCCTGAAGTAAAGTTTCAGGGCCTCCTCATACCTTCCGGTATCAAGGTAGCAATGGGCGGTCATCAGTATGGTTCCCGGGTCGTCAGGTTCGTTTTTGAGTGCCCGGAGGTAGGCCTCCAGTGCTTCCTCTGACCTTCCCAGTCTTCTGAGGCAATATCCGGTCTTACGCAGCGTCCAGCTCTTCGGGTCAATGAGTGCAGCCGTGGAATAGGCTTCCACCGCTTTCTCATACTCACCCTCCTTCTGATAACAGTAACCCGCCTTTTCGTACAGCTCGGCATCATCGGCAATGGTATTGATCAGGGTCAGATAGAGGGCAAGGGCATCTGAATAATACTCCTTGCTGAAGAAATAATCGGCAAGTGACCTGTCATCCTCCGGGGAGCCACATATCTCCCTGTAGAAAAGAGAGTTGTAGATATCCAGCCTGCTGGTGAAGAGGTCCTCAAACTCATTTCTGAAGTCGGAGAGCTTGTAGAACCTGTAAAGGTCGTGTATATACTGGGTCACGTTGGTTCTGAACTGCGCCTCCGGGTCGGTAAGCTCGCCGTCATACTTCATCTCTTCCAATCCTTCAAGCTCCATTCTGAAGACCTTGAGCATCATGCTTTTCTGTTCAGCAGGCAGGTGTTTCATATTCAGGATGAGAGAGAACTTGTCGGAATTGCATATGAACGGGGTCTTATAGAGTGCTTCGGCCAGCTCATTGATTGCCGGTCCGAGTATCTCATCCCTGAAGATGTCGTCAACCGCAAGATGGTCAGGGTAGAACGGAATGAACCAGTTGCGCAGCTCTCTGAAGAAATCGAATTTCTTCAGTCCTGAGAAGGCTGACATATATACATCCGATCCCTCCATCTGTAGGTTGGAGAGCTCCTCCATGGTTTTGAACATCTCCTCTGACCCGCTGAACATATCCGACCAGTCGGGGTTTTGTCCCTCGCCGGGATTCTCACCAAGGATCATATCAAGGTCGAGCTTCTCCTCGATGCGGGGCTTGAGCTTAACAACTTTGGGGAGTATCTCCTCATTCATCCGCTTACTCAGTTTCTCGGTGTCGCGTGATCTGACAGCCTGCAGCACCACCATCCGGCTGCGTTCCCTGAATCTGTTCCCGGAGGCAAGCTCCCGGACCGACTCCATTACCTCAGGGTAAAGGCTGAGGCGGTTATTGTAATAGTAGAGGCTGAATATGAGTCCGGTCAGGGCTCTCTCAGCCACGTGCTGTGTTTTGTTGTTTGTGAGCCGCCCGAGGATTTTCAGTTTGGCCGGGTCCCAGATACGCAGGCTGCTGAGGGTCACCGCACTGACAAAGGAGGCCATCTCATGCCATTCGAACCTGCCGGAGGTAGTAACCATTTTTACCAGACTCTCCTCTGCTTCACCGTAATAATCGGTAAGCCAAAGGTGGTTGAAGATGATACCAGAGAGATGTTCCTTCTCCCTGGCCCTGTCAATCTCCGGGGTGGATTTGAGGATCTCTGCCGATGAGAGTATCTCGTCGAGCCTTGAGTTGAATACGAGGTCGTCGACGCTATCAACAATATTGCCGCGTAGTCTCTCCTCCCTCTGTTCACGCTCTCTGACAGAATATGTGTACCACGAAGAGTGATGTGCCAAAATGTCCTGTTTGATTCTGTCATTCAGACGGAGGATATCACGTAGAAGTTTAAGATAGACCTTCTGGCGCTCCGGGTCACTGATGCCGTCAACAGTATACCTGAGGATATTCATGTAGGTCGTCTGAAGCTCGCGAAACTCATCCCTGAGGCCTCCAACAGACACACTGTCAAGCATATCAGCCATGATGTCAAAGCTCTGTTTGACCTTACGGCGGACCACGAGATTACACACTCTCTTATGCTGCAGTATGACGGTATTAATATTCATTTTACAGGAGGATAATGATCTCCGTGAATTACCAAACAACAATCAGGCCAGCGGAGATGTTCAGAAGCAGAAGCCTGCACTCACATAACCCTTAACCGGTTTATAGAGGAGTTCATTTTCGTAAAACCCATGCATGACTCCTATTGTTATTGGTCCGGCAATGGTCATGTAGCTTATCCCCACGCCGTAACCTCCGATTATGGTGAATCCGATATCCCGGTCAGGCTCCCGGATAGCAAAGATGTTTGTGATTGCACGAAGGTATAAGTCATCAAGAATTTCATAGTCTCCGCCAAACCTTACGCCGGCGAGGCTTTTTACGGCTATCTGGTTTGGGTGGAAGCCGACGGCGGTTACGGTGAGGTCTGCCACAGCGTCAAAGCCGCCGAGGTAGAAAAAATTATTGTTTGAAGTGACTGAATCAGCTTTGGTAACGAAGAGTGCCTCTCCTCCGAAGTTCAGGGTTAGTTTTGCCGACGGCGAGACATATGTTCTGAAGGAGGCTCTTGCGGAGAAGAAACGGTCAAAGGAGAATGACGATTCGTCCTCCTTATCATAAACATACCGGCTCGTGCCCCTCTTGACACCTGCGCTGAGGAGTCTGGAAGCGGATGCGGAAAGGCTGTAAACAAGGCCGTTGTCAGGGAAATGTTTGTAATTAAGAGTGTTAGCCTGATAGGTGTAGGTGAGTTTCAGGTAGTTGTAGGAGAGTTTGCGAATTTGATCAGTGGTGATATAATCAGGGATCAGGTGCTGATTCTCAATTGATCCGTTAAGGCTCATCATATGGTTCAGGCTTAACCTTCGGCTGAATGAAAGTGATGTGACAAAGTTCTGGCTTAGCATCGTTCCTGTCTGGTGTCTCAGTCTTACAAGCGGAAGCCGGGTATTGTCGCAGAAGAATGAAGCTTCCATACCCGTCTTCTGGCTTCGGTCAACGAACTGCATGACACCCAGCCTGATGCGGTAGTATTGCCCGAGAAAGGAGTCGAAGTTAATTACAGATCTTTGAGTTATGAGATCTCTTATGGAGATGTTGAGCACCACCCCTGGGCCCAGTGCGGGATCATAATGAAGTGATCCGTTAAGCATTGCCTGCGGGCGCTCAATACAATCAATCTGAAGTATCAGGGAATCATTACGGGGCAGCACTCTGTACTTCACCTTTTCAAACCAGCGCTTTCCATAGAGCAGCTCGATACCTTCGGCAAGCAACTGCCTGTTGACATCCTGTCCGGGCTCTATGTCAAGTACGCCTCTTATCTGATCATCGCTGATAATGCTGTTACCGATAACCTCTATCCGGTCAAACTTGTAAGAGCTAACGTCAGGCAGGGGCCTGACCGGCGCCTGCGGAGCAATGGCATCAAGTGAATCGGCAAGCCGTTTAAACTTTTCAAAATACGGAAGAGCGTCGTGGTATCCCTTACTGATTATGGAGTCTGTATTCTGAAAAGAGAGGGTGGATACATTTTTGATCTCCGGCTCTATCATGATGTCGGTGATTCCTTTTTGTGCCTCATAGTCGGCAAAGCTTGTCAGTAATCCTATCTGTTTCAGGATACCGTAGGCCGATTCAATATCTTCCTTCTTGATCCCTCTGAAGCCAACGTACGATCCTATAATGATGTCGATTCCCAGGTCACGGAGCTCGGATACGGCATAGTTTCTTACGACACCGCCGTCAACAAGGAGCGCTGTGTCAATCCTGACAGGGGTAAAGACTGAGGGTATTGCCATGCTTGCCCTGATGGCGTCAGGAAGGTATCCGTGGGTCAGGACAACCTTTTTTGCAGTTATGATATCGGTGCCGACGCATAGATAGGGGATTGGCAGCTCAGAAAAGTCAGTGACAGTAAGTGCCGGCCAGAAGTAATGGTTCAGGCCACTTTCTATCTGCTGGCCACTGATCAGGCCCGATGGGATAAGTATCTTGGTCCTGGTTATGGGCAGGGAGATGAGACTGTTGAAGTAATGCTTCTTTTCGAGGAAGATCACTTTGTTCTCGTCTATCCTGTCAGAGAGGGCTGCATCCCAGTCATAATCACGAAACATGGATGCCATGCTGTCAGGTGAGTAACCCACGGCATACATCCCTCCAACAATACTGCCGAAACTGACCCCGGAAATATAATCGGGTCTCAGTCCTGCCTCCTCCATGACCTTCAGCACCCCGATATGGGCCAGTCCTTTTGCGCCGCCGCCGCTAAGTGCCAGTCCCACCTTTGGCCTCACAGGTGCATCCTGGGCGGGGAGCGGCATGGTTCCGCTGAATGCAAAAAGCAGTGCCAGGCATAAGGCTATTGCCGTCTTTGCCTTCACTGAGCCACTGCTGTTTCTTTCAGATACCATCTTGCCTGTTGCGGCGAAGATAACCGATTTGCGGCACATTCTACAGGCAGATTAGCTATATTGTGTAAATTGGTGATGTGAAAAAATGTGAAAATTTCAGGCGTCACTGGTTGCCCACATCGAAAAAGGAGTTGGAGGCGCTGGGATGGGAGAGGGCTGATGTCATACTCTTCAGCGGTGATGCCTATATAGACCATCCCTCCTTCGGGGCGGCGGTGATTGCCCGTGTACTGGAGGCTGCCGGCATGCGCGTTGCAGTGGTGCCGCAGCCCAACTGGCGCGATGACCTGCGTGACTTCACCAAGCTGGGTGCACCGCGTTATTTCTTTGCCGTCACCGCCGGTAACATGGATTCGATGGTTAACAACTACACTGCTGCCCGCCGCCTGAGGTCAGACGATGCCTACACACCGGCAGGGGCGGCCGGCTTCCGGCCTGACTATGCTACGGTGGTATATACACAGATACTTAAAAGGCTTTTTCCCGAGGTGCCGGTGATTATCGGGGGTATTGAAGCCTCAATGAGGAGACTGATGCACTATGACTACTGGAAGGATTCCCTGGAGCCGTCGATTCTTATCTCCAGCGGTGCCGACCTGCTGATATACGGCATGGCAGAGAAGGCGGTGACGGAACTGGCTCACCGTGCCAGGCAGGGAGAGAGGCTGAATGGGATGTACGATCTGCCGCAGTCAGCTTTCCTTATGCCTGCAGGGGAGATGCCCCCGCCGATGCCGGGGGTGAAGGATAAGATCATGCATTCGTGCGGGGAGGTGATGAACTCACGTAAAGCCTATGCCGAAAACTTCGTTCTGTTTGAGAAGACAAGCAACAGTCTCAGGCCTGTCAGGCTGACAGAGCCGTGCGGCGACAGGCAGGTGGTGGTCAATCCACCGTTTCCGCCGGCCACCGGGGCTGAGATGGATTGGATCCATGAGCTGCCGTTCAATTATGCACCTCATCCCCGTTACGAACGGAAAGGCCCGATACCCGCCTGGGAGATGATCCGGTTCTCGGTAAACATACACCGGGGCTGTTTCGGTGGCTGCAGCTTCTGCGCCATAGCAGCACACCAGGGTAAGTTTGTCAGCAGCCGTTCGGTGCTCTCCGTGCTTCGTGAGGTGGAACGTATCAGCACCATGCCGGGATTCAGGGGATACCTCACTGACCTGGGAGGCCCCTCGGCCAACATGTACAGGATGGAGGGGAGGGATAAGGAGAGGTGCAACAGGTGCGGCAGACCATCATGCATCTGGCCTGCCGTATGTGACAATCTCGACACCTCTCACAGGGAGTTGCTGGCGCTGTACCGGAAGGTCAGTGCACTGCCGTACATTAAAAAGGCCTTTGTCGGGAGCGGGGTGAGGTATGACCTGCTGGTGAAGGAGTTTAACGGCTCTGCAGGGAAGGATGAAGAGCAATACCTGAAGGAGCTTATTCTCAATCACACCAGCGGCAGGCTGAAGGTTGCCCCAGAGCATACTGATGATGAGGTGCTCAACCTGATGCGGAAGAGCTCATTCAGCCACTTCAGGAGGCTGCGCAACAGGTTTCTGGAGATAGTGCATGCCAGCGGGGTGAAGTATGAACTGGTGCCCTACTTCATGTCTGCGCATCCGGGCACAACAGAGCGGAAGATGGAAGCTCTGTCGCGCGAGCTGCATGAACTGGGAATGCATCCGGAGCAGGTGCAGGATTTCACTCCGACCCCGATGACGCTAGCAACGGCGATGTACTATCTTGGATTCGATCCATACAGCGGGCGTAAGGTCTATGTGGCCCGGGAGCCTGCGGAGAAAAAGAGGCAGAAGGAGTACTTTTTCAGTCGGCAGCCGGAAGTCGGCAGCCGGCACTCTTCAGTCACCAGCCGGCACTCTTCAGTCACCGGCCGGCACTCTTCAGTCACCGGCCGGCACTCATCAGTCACCAGCCGGCACTCATCAGTCACCAGCCGGC
>WOYX01000053.1:33234-95035 GCA_011620595.1 Bacteroidales bacterium
CTCATCAGTCACCAGCCGGCACTCATCAGTCACCAGCCGGCAGCCGGCAGTCGGCAGTCAGCAGCACTCGGGGGGCAGGAAGAAGGATTCTGCCAGTGGTCGCAGCAGAGGTCCCAAACAGTAGATGGTTACTGATATTCCTTCAGTATGTCCTGCACATCATCCGGGGCCACCCGTCCGTATGTTTTCTCACCGATGAGTACCACCGGGGCGAGTCCGCAGGCACCCACGCACCTGAGGCTGGAGAGCGAGAATTTGCCGTCGGCGGTAGTCTGACCCACCTGTATTGCCAGTTCCTTTTTGAATTCATCAAGCACCTTCTCCGCCCCCCTTACATAGCAGGCTGTGCCCATGCATATGCTTATCGGGTGACGGCCCCTGGGAGTCATGGTGAAGAATGAGTAGAAGGTCACCACGCCGTAGACCTGGGCTACGGGTATATTGAGTTTTGAGGCTGTGGCCTCCTGTATCTCGGCCGGCAGGTAACCGAAGTGTTCCTGGGTCTTGTGAAGGATATTTATCAGTTCCAGCGGCTCGTTGTCGAATGAATCACAGATTTCGTTGATCTTGTCAACATCTTCCTTTCTGAGTTCTATCTTTATACTTGACATCTCGTTGAATTTTAGATTAATGTTTCAGATCTCACTGCTTGACAATGATCTTCGCCTTCTTGTCAAAATAGTACGTATGCAGCAGGTGGTGTGCCTTCTCGGCGTTGGGTTCCCCGAGGAACTCCTTGTAAAGCTGAATGATGTACGGGTTCTCATGTGAGACCCTGATGGGCTTGTTTTTATCCTCCTCATAAATCGCTCTGGCCCTGGCCTTGAGTATCGAAGAGTCGCCGTGGTGCAGGGGTTGTCCGCCTCCGCCTATGCATCCTCCGGGGCAGGCCATCACCTCTATGGCATGAAATTTCGAGCGTCCGGCACGGACCTCATCAAGCAGCTTGCGTGCGTTGCCGAGGCCGTGTGCTATGCCGATATTGAGCGGGAAGCCGTCAAAATCAATAGTAGCTTGTCTGACACCTTCCATTCCTCTGAGCTCATCAAAGTCAAGACGACTGAGCTTCTTTCCCGTAAACAGTTCGTAAGCGGTACGTACTGCTGCCTCAATGACACCGCCGGTGTTGCCGAAGATCACCCCGGCGCCGGTGGATTCACCCAGCGGCCTGTCGAAATCCGCATCCGGAAGATTGTTGAAGTCTATGTTGGCCTGCCTGATGAAGTGGGCCAGCTCACGGGTGGAGATGGAGAAGTCGACATCAGGGTTGCCGTCGACGGAGAATTCAGGTCTCTGGCTCTCATATTTCTTTGCCAGGCACGGCATGATGGAGACGACCACCATATCCTTGCGGCTGACATTGATTTTTTCAGCAAAGTATGACTTGGCAATGGCGCCGAACATCTGCTGGGGCGACTTGGCCGTTGACGGGACATCCTTCAGGTCCGGGAAGTTATGCTCGAAGAAGTTGACCCATCCCGGACAGCATGATGTCAATATTGGAATATTGGCATCCCTGTCGCCGTTGAGGAACTTGCCCAGCCTGGTAAGAAGCTCTGTGCCCTCTTCCATTATGGTGAGGTCGGCAGCAAAGTCGGTGTCGAAGACATAATCGAATCCGAGTTCTTTCAGGGCAGAGACAAGTTTTCCGGTTACAAGTGTTCCGGGTTTCATGCCGAACTCTTCACCGAGGGCAGCACGTACGGCTGGTGCGGTCTGCACCACTACTGTCTTTGATGGATCGGCGATGGCACGAAGCACGTCGCCTGTGTGATCCACTTCTGTAAGAGCACCTGTGGGGCATACGGCAACGCACTGTCCGCAGTAGGTACAGGGTGAATATTCAAGGTTCTGTTCAAAGGCAGGGGCAACCACGGCCATAAATCCCCTGTTCACTGCCGAGAGGGCGCCAACGGTCTGTACCTCGTTGCACATCATCTCGCAACGGCGGCACATGATGCACTTGTCGGGGTCGCGTATGATTGACGGCGAGGTATCCTTCCTGTAAGTCGACATCTCCGCAATTTCCTGTCCGGGGATCTCTCTGATGCCCAGTCTTATAGCCATATCCTGCAAATCGCAGTTACCTGATTTGGGGCATATGAGGCAATCTTTCGGATGGTCTGAGAGGATGAACTCCATAACCGTCCTGCGGGCGTTCATGACCCTTGGGGTGTGAGTGCGGACAACCGCTCCCTCATCGCATTTGGTGATACATGCCGGAGAGAGGTTCCTGCGTCCCTGCACCTCGACGACGCATATCCTGCAACCTCCCGGTTTATTTTCGATATTCAGGTCTTCGAGCTTCATGTGGCAGAGGGTAGGTATGTCAATACCCATCCTGCGTGCAGCACTGAGTATGGTGGTGCCCTTCTCGACTTCTATCTGCTTGTTGTCTATGGTAAGCTTTATTGTTTCCATCGTCATTCTCCCTCTCATTAGTTGATTAGCACAGCGCTGAATTTACATCTCTCGAAGCAGGCACCGCATTTGATGCATTTCTTCTGGTCAATAAAGTGCAGCTCCTTGCGCTCTCCGCTGATGGCATTGACGGGGCATCCCCTGGCACATGCCGTGCATCCGACGCACTTCTCTTCGATGATGGTATACTTCATCAGGTCACGGCATGAGCCGGCAGGGCATCTCTTATCCGTGACATGGGCTATATACTCATCCATGAAGTTGTCCATGGTTGAAAGGACGGGGTTGGGTGATGTCTGGCCGAGTCCGCAAAGTGATGTATCCTTTATGACATTGCACATGTTCCTGAGCCTGTCGAGGTCAGCGAGGGTGCCGTTACCCTTGGTGATATGAGTAAGCAGCTCGTATATCCTCTTGTTTCCGATACGGCAGGGAGCGCATTTCCCGCAAGACTCCTCCACGGTAAATTCCAGGAAGAATTTTGCGATGGAGACCATGCAGTCATCTTCATCCATGACTATCATTCCTCCTGATCCCATCATTGAGCCGGCGGCAACCAGATTGTCAAAGTCGATGGGAGTGTCGAGGTGATGTTCGGTAAGACAGCCGCCCGAGGGGCCTCCTGTCTGTACAGCCTTGAACCTCTTGCCGTTCTTGATGCCACCGCCTATCTCAAAAATGATCTCACGCAGTGTGATGCCCATTGGCACTTCGATGAGTCCCACGTTGTTGATCTTGCCGGCGAGGGCGAATACCTTCGTTCCCTTGGACTTTTCGGTACCTATTGACGAGAACCACTCCCATCCCTTGTTGATGATTACCGGGACGCTGGCAAATGTCTCGACGTTGTTGACATTGGAGGGTTTGCCCATGAATCCGCTTTCGGCAGGGAAGGGAGGTTTGTTTGTGGGTTCACCGCGCATGCCCTCCATTGAGTGGATAAGGGCTGTCTCCTCGCCGCAGACAAATGCCCCGGCGCCGTAGCGTAGATCAATGTCAAAGCTGAAGTCGCTTCCCAGGATGTTGTTGCCAAGGAGGCCATATTCACGTGCCTGTGTAATTGCGATCTTCAGTCGCTTTATTGCCAGCGGGTATTCGGCACGGATGTAGATAAGGCCCTTCGAGGCGCCGATAGCATATCCGCAGATTGCCATTGCCTCGAGGACGGAGTGAGGGTCGCCTTCCAGGACAGAGCGGTCCATGAATGCGCCCGGATCACCCTCGTCGGCGTTACATACAACATATTTCTGGTAAGACTGGTTTTTAGAGGCTATTTCCCATTTGAGTCCGGTGGGGAAACCGGCGCCGCCGCGCCCGCGAAGGCCGGATTTCTTGATGATGCCGATCACATCGGCAGCGGTGTATTCCGTGACACACTTTCCGATGGCAGCATAGCCTTCACGGGCGATGTATTCGTCGATGTTTTCAGGGTTGATGAATCCGCAGTTGCGCAGTGCAATGCGTATCTGCTTCCGGAAGGAGCCCATCTGCCCTGAACCGCTCACATGCTCACCGTTGGATGGATTGACGTAGAGCAGACGCTGTACCGGTTTGCCCTTGATGACATGCTCGGCCACAATGGCTGCAGCGTCCTCCGGTCTGACCTGTACATAAAACGTATTGTCAGGCATAACCTTAACGACGGGTCCTTTTTCGCACAGGCCGAAACAACCGGTCATTACAACCTGTACCTCGTTGCCAAGGCCCTTTTCTTCCAGTTCCCTCTTCAGGCTCTCAGCAATGAGAGCGCTTTCCGAGGCGCGACAACTTGTACCGCCACAAACCAGAAGGTGCATTCTGAATTTTGACATTATACTGGCCCTCCCTGTTATTAGTCTATCTTTTCATAGTTAACCGGTATGATTCCCTCAACCAGTTCACCGTTCCTGATGTATTTCTCAATGATCTCATCGGCTCTCTTTGTGTTGACAAAGCCGTAGACGACAGGTTCCTGCCCCGGGAGCTGTACTTCCACGGTAGGCTCGGCATAGCAGTAGCCCATGCAGCCGGTCTGGGTTACAACGGCACTTATTCCTCTCTTGTCGAGTTCGTCAACAAAGAAGTCCATTACAGGTCTGGCGCCTGATGCGATTCCGCAGGTTGCCATGGCAACCCTCACCTGAACGACAGCTTCCGGGCTGCCAGCCCTGGCCCTGAGATCAAGTTTTGCCTGTGTCTCTGCCCGGACTTTCTCCAGGTCTGTAAGTGATTTGAGTTTTTCCATTTATGATGATCTTTTATATGTCTACCTCTTCCGGCAAACGGAAGAAGTGCAAACTTAAGCCGTTAATTCTGCCAAATAGATAAGAATTGTCATTCCTTACATTGATATTTATCGGTTCATTTTGGGAACCTGGGAAACGATGCAAATATAATAATTATTGTTATATTATTAACAGTGTTAATAATATAACATAAATTTACCTTAAATTGTCTCGCCGGCCGATCTGATAAGTGTGTATAATCCTTATTATCTTACCCCTGCAAATTCTGAACCGGGCTTCCAGGCAGGCCTGATATCGCTTGTGACTATCCTGTAACCGACCTCAAAAATGGCTTTTGCGTCTTCAGCGATGCCCTCGAAATTCATCTCCGGGTAGTAGTTGTCAGCCGGCTTATGGTACCGGTTTGTGATGTAATCCTTCTCCTGAGCGGCAGCCCACTCTTTCCCGAACTCCCTGCTGTCGCAGTTGCCGCGGGCAAAGAGGGCAGGGACTCCTGTCCGTGCAAAGGGGAAGTGGTCTGACCGGAAGTACATTCCTGTTTCAGGATTGGGATCAGGCATGATGTATCTGTCCTGTCTGGCCGCTGCTTCGGCAACCATATCGTCGAGTTCCGACTGTCCGTAGCCTGTAATCATAATATCCTTCATTCTTCCTGTCGGCAGAAGGAGGTCATTGTTGAAGGCGGCTATTATATCTTCTCTTTGAACCGGAGGATTGGCGGCAAACCACGAGGATCCGAGAAGTCCCTGTTCCTCGGCGGTGGGGAAGAAGAGTATCACCGATCTTGCCGGTCTATCTTTGAGTGAGGCGAAAGCTTCGCCGATCTCAAAGGCCCAGGCCATGGAGGTGCCGTTGTCAACAGCTCCGTTATAGATTGAATCTCCGTTTTCAGGTTCGCCTATTCCAAAGTGATCCCAGTGTGCCGAAATGACAATGCATTCTTCAGGCGTGCTGCTGCCACGAAGAATGCCTGCCACATTCAGTGAGCTGTCTCTCCTGTGACTGTTTGCCATGGTCATTGAGATGCTGGCGCCCATGGGGAATCCTTTAAAGTCTGCGCTGCATGCTTCAGCACGAACTCTTTCAACATTGCGTCCGACAGCACTGAATATCCTCTCCGCAGCCTCTGCACTGAACCATCCGGTGACAGGGCAGGGCGGTATATCCCCTTCACCCTGTTCCATATAGAGCCCGGGTGAGATGGAACTTTTTCTCGGTATGGAGTAGTCATATCCTGCCCCTACGGTCTCATGGACTATCAGTATTGCAGTGGCACCCTGTCTTGCCGCCTCCTCATACTTGTATGTCCACCGTCCGTAGTAGGTCATCTCCCGTCCCTTGAAGAGCGTTGTGTCGCCAGTGTATAATCCGGGGTCATTGACCAGTACCACGGCACATTTCCCCCTGACGTCCAGACCGGCGTAGTCGTTCCGGCCATATTCGGGTGCTACAATGCCAAACCCGCAGAAGATCATTGGGATCTCCACAAGCTCCACCAGCTGCTTCATGGACGGGGATTCGACAGCGATATCATCGGGTGCTGTAAGATCTATCTTCCTGAGGCCGGCAGTGACTGTCACCATGCCGGTGACTCTGGAGGTAACCTCCACCATCGGTACGTTCTGGAACCAGCTCTCTCCGAACGCCGGAGCAAACCCTATTTTTTCCAGCTCCGTGGCCAGGTATGCAACCGTGAGGGTCTCACCGCCGGTAAAGGGCTTTCTGCCCATGAAGCTGTCAGACCCCAGTGTCTGTACGTAATCACGCAGTTCCTCTGCAGTGATGGTGGCCGCCGCTCTCCTGAGGGAGTTTTCTCCGGTGCAGGCTGCAGCAAGCAGGATGCAGGTGATGACCGGAAGGATCAGTTTTTTCATTAGATTATTTGATTATTGTTTTATTGGTCTAATGGAACTTACATCAAATTTCAAAATCGACTGCTTATGAGAATTACTGCTCATGGTAGTTTCATTTCTTGCGTTTATATGCTGAAAGGCACAGGTATACAATGACCTCAACGGCTTTTTCCATTGATTGAAGGGATATAAATTCGAACCGGCCGTGATAGTTGTGACCGCCGGTAAAGATATTCGGACAGGGCAATCCCATGAATGATAGTCTGGCACCATCGGTGCCTCCCCTGACCGGTTTTATTACAGGTTCGATTCCTGCGGTGCGGTAAGCTGCGACAGCCTCTTCAATTATGTACCAGTTTGCTTCAATAATTTCCTTCATGTTGAAATACTGGTCCTTCAGCCTCACACTTACCGCGGCCCCCCGGTGATCTCTCTCAACCTTTGCACCGGCCTCTTCCACCCATTTCTTCCTCTGGTTAAATTTTGTCCGGTCATGGTCCCTGATGATATATTTCATGACCGTCTCCTCCACCCCCCCCCTGATCTCATAGAGGTGGTAGAAGCCCTGGTAGCCTGATGTCTTCTCGGGCCTCTCCGCAGCCGGAAGAAATGCATCGAACTCTCTTGCGACCATTATGGAATTGATCATGGTATCCTTTGCCGTGCCGGGATGGACACTCCGTCCGCTGACCGTGACCGTTGCCGCGGCAGCATTGAAATTCTCATATTCAAGCTCACCGATGGCTCCGCCGTCGACAGTATAGGCATAGTCAGCGCCAAAGGCAGCGACATTAAACTGATCAGCGCCTCTTCCTATCTCCTCGTCCGGGGTGAAGGCTATCCTGATCGTGCCGTGCTTCAGAGAGGGGTCTGCCAGAAGCAGCTCCATTGCAGTAACAATCTCTGCGATTCCCGCCTTGTCATCCGCACCCAGCAGGGTAAGCCCGTCCGAGGTGATTATGGTCTGTCCGCTGTATGCCGCCAGCTCAGGAAACTCCTTCGGTGACAGCCTGATATCCCTGTCGTGGTTCAGAACAATGTCATTGCCGTCATAGTTGTCATGGACAAACGGTTTAATATTTGCCGAAGGGGCATCTGGACTGGTATCCATGTGTGCTATCAGACCCATGACGGGGCCGGGGTCGGGGATGTTTGCCGGCAGGGTTGCCATCAGGTAGCCGTTACTGTCGAGGGTCACCTCCTGCAGACCTGTCTTTCTCAGCTCATCAGCCAGTTTCCTGGCAAAGAGCATCTGACTGACCGTTGAAGGGGTTGTCCCTGAGCTCTCGTCAGATCTGGTGTCACTCCTGGCATAACCGAGAAACCTGTTCAGAAGATTTTGCATACCCTGGCTGTTGGTTCAGGATATAAATGTAATCCAACCGGTCGAGAAAACCAATATGGTTAAACTGACCGGTTCAGGCTCCTACCTCAGAAGAATGTTGCCCAGCAGCACTCTTCCGCTCTTCCAGTATGCCCTGAAATAGGGATCGTCTGAAAGGTATACCACGGTACCCCTGCCGATATTTTCGGAGGCGATCACGCCTGTGTTCTTAACTTTCTTACGGAATTTGTATCCTGCAAAACCGGCTACCGGATCTTCATCGGTGATATAACCGATATTGCTTCCCTTCTCCAGGTAGGGCAGCCCTTCGTTTCTTTTCATAAGAAACCACTCTTTACCCATTCCGAATGCATAGGGATGGGTTTCGTCAAGCTTCACCCGGTATATTGCTCCTGCAGATCTGCCTGTTGCGGCAACGCGCCGCTGATCCTCATACCGAACCAGTCGCGTGGTGTCAGCCGGATTTGCCTCTGTCTTCTTTTTCTCCTCAGCCTGCCGCAGTTCCCACGCCTTCCCGAGCTCAGTAGTCTTCTCCTCCCTGAACAGGGCAATGGCGCTGTCCATGGCTATGACCCTGCCACCCCCGGTGATGAAAGCCATTATCTTTTCCCTGGACTCTTTGAGGTTGCCTCCCGGCAGAATCAGCAGATCATAATCTGACAGGTCACTGTTTTTCAGTCTGCTGCCGTCGATCACGGTGACGGGGTATTCAAGTTCCCTCTCCATGAAGAACCATATTTCTCCAAAGGCCTGAGAGGTGCCCTCACCGCCGACAAGCGCTATAGCAGGGCCCTGACCCACCCGGGTGTAGTCAGAACCGAGGTCTTTCCCCGTTGCTGACATCCCGCCTGTCAGTTTTACCGGCGTCACTTCGCTGGCAACGGCTGCTGCCTTAACTTTCTCATCAAAGAGGGTCATGCTGCGGTTATCGCCGCGTGCCACCACCACAGATCCCCGGCCAAAAGATCTGCCTGCCGCGGCGAAGGGTCTCATGGCTGAACGTACATTGAATCCTGCCCTGTAGAGATGCGCCATAAACTTAAGTTCATTGAATCCGGTCATGGGAACGGCATAGGCATATGCCCTGACAGTGTCAGGCCGCTGCCCGGAGTTAGCCTTTCCGGATGTATCAGTTGATGCCACCGACTCCCCTTGTTGCTTCCAGGCTTCCACTCCCTTGCCTGTTTTCTTTAATCCGGCTGCCACATACCCTGGTTCTTTCAGGTTTGTAGTTGTCTCTCCGGTCTGCTTTTGTTCTGCAGCTGTATTGCCGCTCTTCTTTTTTCCGGCCGGAACATCACCGGCTGACGGCAACCGTTCCTCAACAGCATAGGCTTCAATGTTGTAGACATACGGCAGCGCCCAGGCAGTGAGATCGTAGCTGATTGAGTCAGACGATTTTGAGTCGGGCTCGAACAACACCTGCAGCAGTCTGCTCTGAGGCTGGAATGCGCTGATCAGGATATCGTTCTCCTCAACGGTCACGCTTCCCTCTCTGTCAGCCCTGTAGTCATAGGCGGTGATCTTCTTTCCGGTAACGCGCGGTGATGAATACCTGATCTGGTTGCTTTCAAGCACATGCAGTAGGGATCTGATCGATGCAGCATCTGCTGATCCTTTGATTATGAAGGATTTATATTTGAACGACGGCTTCTCCGCACCGCTTTTGAAGAATTGGAAGAACTCAGAGAGCAACTTGTCACTGTTGTCTGCAGCAGCCTCAATCACAGCCATTGAGGCGAGAAAATGGCCTTCAACACGGTCGGCTAGTGTCAGTGTGTCTCTCTCCAGCCGTTTCAATACCAGTCCGGCCTGTGCGCCTCCTCCCTGTTCGAGGGTAAAGCCCATGGCGCCGTTGAAGAGCGGCCAGGTGTCACCAAAACTCGGACAGAAGAGGTCAAAATTATCTTTGGTAAAATAGAGCCTGTCGGTTGCATCAAACAGCTCTGCGGCCTTCTGCCCGGTCAATGCATGGTACTCTCTCTGCCAGGGGGTGATCACCTCATGCCATGGCTCCGCACCGGGAGGGAAGAAGTAGGTGCTTCCTGACCCCATCTCGTGAAAATCGGCATGCACGTGCGGCATAAAGCTGTTGTACAGTTTCATCCTCATCTGCGTCTCCTGCTGCACATGCCAGCTCCAGTCGCGGTTCAGGTCAAAGAGGTAATGGTTCAGTCGTGCCGAAGGCCACGGCTGGTTATGCTCCCAGGCGTTGGGGTCACTGTTGGGGGGCCAGCCCTGCGCCCTGAGATACCTGGTTGTGAAAAGCTCCCTGCCATCAGGGTTCTGGCAAGGGTCAATTACTATGACCATATTTTCAAGCCACCGGTCAGCATCTTTCCATTCTCCGGCAGCGAGGGTCCAGAGTACTTTCAGTGCCGCTTCAGTGCCTGCAGGTTCCGATCCGTGAACGGTATAGGCAAGCCAAACGATTGGCACCGGTGCCCTCTGCGGGGTGCCTTCGGCAAGTCCTGCCCTCTGCAGGTTTGAGAGCCTGATCTGCTCCAGCTGTTCAAGATTGCCGGGGGAGGAGACAACACAGACTCCCAGGGGCCGACCTTCCCATGATTCGCCATACTGAATGTACTGAACCGATGGACTGGCCTCAGCTATATGCATTATATAATCGGTTACGGCGTGCTGGAGGGTAAATTGGGTGCCCGTGGCATAGCCGAGGAATTCTTCCGGGGTTTTGATCTGCTGAGAGAAGAGGCTCAGTGATATTATAAGCCCGGCAAGCGTTGCTATTGAATGTCTTTTCATCATATATGGAACATGCGGCCCAGGCTGTGGCCCCGTTTCAACCTGTAATGTATGAATATGAAAATCATGGCGATGATTACCAGTGAGACTGCAGCCACCAGTGACCATGACGGAGTGAATTCTGATGATCTGAACCTGTCGGTCAGATATTCGGTCATGAGTACGAACAGGGCTACTGCCACGAGGATTGTGGCCAGCAGGTTCAAGCCCCTGTACCTGGAGAAGGAGCTGAAGTATATTACTGCTGCGGAGAGAACAGCTCCAGATATTACCAGGGGGCAGGCCAGTGTTAAGAACCACTCTGTCTCTCCGGTAAGCAGATCGATGAACCGGAGGAAGAGCAGTGTAAAAACTGCCGTTGCCGAAATCATGTAATAAGGTTTTTTTCTGAGGAACCAAAAGCCTGACACCAGTGCTATGAGGTAACTCATGCATGTTGTTGTCAGCAGTGACCATCCCATTCCCTTCCCGAAGGCAGCGTCAATGACTGTTGTGATGATGATGCCGGAGACAAGGAGCAACATGATTATCTCGTAGAGGTGTTTTGCATTCTGGTTCCTGGAGAGCCTGAAAAGGTCGGCGGGTGATGCCATCCTGCCGGTTGCATCGTCTGAGGGCTCACAGAGAGGGCATCTCTCATTTCCTTCTCCGAGGTCCACTCCGCAGTTCTTGCATATTGCCATAGTTCAGTTCATTGGTATTATTGCAGAAGCTTCACCGGCACTCCTGCCGAGGTGAGTTTCCTGATGTAATGCTGTTGCAGTTCAGTGTTGTCAGTAATCGTCCCGAAGGTAATAATGGCATTGGCACCCAGTGTTATCAGTCCTGCAGTTATTTTGATATCCCTGTGGGGTGGGGGCGGGGTCACTGACATGGCCTGCATCAGATCTGCCGCAGGTCCTTCAGGAGTCACTCTCCCCATGTTGGTGATAGTGCTGGTGAACTGGCTTGGGCCGAACCTGTTATAGGCGAACCGCAGTACCGGGTTTTTGATAAAGAGAGGGATGATCCTTATGAGGGCATTCTTTTCTTTAGACACATTTCGGCTTATTACCTGCCTGATCTTCTTCTCGTCGGTCATGATCTTAATGGTGATCTGCACCTCCCTGAGTATCTCTTCAAAGGTATAGTGGCCCATCCGGATGTCTATCTCAGGCATGGCGAAGAGTGAGAAATTACGAAGTGTAGGGGCATCATATCTCCTGCGCAGGTCAAACGGCACCTGCACCCTTATATAGGGTGACCCTTTTCCTGTTTCATGGCGTATCTCCTGAAGCACAAACAGGTGTACCGAGGCCAGATATTCAGTGATGGTGCAACCTGACTCCCGGGTGAGTGCGGCAAGCCGGTCGGCCGGCAATTCAAGCTCTGTCACCCTGAAGCGGGGAGGCTTCCTGAGCTGAAACGGAAGATGCCATGCCCGGGGCAGCACCCGGGGACTGGGCATGCCTTTGCCGTATATTTTGGCGAACATATCATCGCCGCTGCCCGGAAGGGGTCCACCGCTCACCTCCGGGAATGGTACCTCGGATATCCCGCAGGCTTCTGCAAAATAGTTGTTCAGCAGCGTCTTCAGAAAGAAGAGAGCACCACCGCCGTCAGTGAGAATATGAAAGAACTCCACCGAGATGATGTTTTCCCGCGCCAGCACACGGTACACCAGTTCCCCGTTCATGGTGCGCGGAAAAGGTTGGCACCGCGGTCCGGTGTCGGCCATCACCCTGGGAGCCATGCCATTGTATTCGAGGTAATACCAGAAAAACCCCTTGCACAGCTCAACACTAAAGAGGGGAAAAAGCGAGGAGGCATCCTCGGAGGCTTTTTTCAGGGCTGGCAGGTTTACGGGGGAGGTGAGCCAGACAGAGATGCGGAAAACACCCGTAAGTTCGGATCCGGTGATGGCAGGATAGATTTTGGCAGCATTGTCGAGCTTCATCCAATCTGCCGTCATCTGGTTTTTCCCTTCTCTCCCCATCCATGGTTTGTTTGTACAAAGGTAAAAAAATCCCTCGTCTTTTTCATTATATGCTCTTGGACAACTTTGGGACAAAGGGTGGGCTAACTTGCTTATATTTGTTCACAGTAAAACAAATCTTAACCACTCAGTCACTACCATGCAACAGATGTTCAGGATTATCCAGTTTTCGTTATTGTTGATCTTAACAATGACCATTTCCGGACAGCAGCCGGGCTTTTCAGATCAGCAGCCGGGGCTGATCAGGTGGATTGATGACAGCCGGATGCTCATACGCACTCTTGATGAGGAAAAGAAACCTCTGATTTCAGAATATAACTGCAGGACAGGCAGGTCAGTTGTTGTCACTGATTACAAAAGCGACATGCAGAAACTCAGGGAGATGTTGCCTGAGGGTGTTGAGCCGGGGCCTGACGTGACCGTATCTTCGGACCAAAAGGCTGTTGTGGTGTTCCGCGACAATGATCTGTGGTATTTTGACGGGAGCGTCAGCACAGGTGTAAGGCTTACGGAAGACAGCGACCGGGAGGTGAACGTGAGATTTGCCCCCGGTGACAGGAAGATTGCCTATACAAAGGAGAAGGATTTGTATTTCTATGATTTTAATCAGAAAAAAGAGACCAGACTGACCTTTGATGCCACTGATAAAATCTATAACGGCTGGGCTTCATGGGTCTACTACGAGGAGATCCTTGGCAGAGCATCAAGGTATGCGGCCTTCTGGTGGTCACCTGATGCGGCACGCATCGCATACCTGCATACTGATGACAACCCCGTGCCCCAATATTACCTGAACAGGCTGGAAGATAGCGACGGTCCCCGTGGTGAGTTGGAAATAACCGCTTACCCGAAGGCCGGTGATCCCAACCCGAAAGTGAAGATGGGAGTGGTGGATCTTTCAACGGGAGAGACCGCCTGGGTTAAAACCGATGAAGAGATAGACCAGTACATTGCATGGCCGTCATGGACACCTGACGGTCAAAAGCTGATGGTACAGGTGCTGAACCGTGACCAGAACGACATGCGCTTTATACTTGCCGATGTGACCACCGGTGATTACACGGAAGTATACAGGGAGACGAGGCCAACATGGGTTGATTTCTTCGAGGATATCCACGTGATGAGTGACGGTAGCGGATTTATTGTCAGGAGTTACCGTAACGACTGGTACAATCTCTACTGGTACGGGTGGGATGGAGTCCTCAGGTCACAGATCACCGATTTCGACTGGAAGGTGACCTCCATTGTAAAGGTTGATGAGGCCCGCGGGGAGATCTACTTCAACGGTACCGGTCCTGACGCCCTTGACAACCATCTTTACAGGGCCAGGCTTGACGGCACGAGGCTGCTGAAGGTCACAGATGGCGGAGGCTATCATTCAGCCTCAGTCTCACCGGGAGGCACATGGTTCCTGGACAGCTGGAGCAGCCTTGAGAGTCCGGGCAGTATAGATCTCATTGACAAAAGAGGCAGGAAGGTGCGTACCATCCACACCGCTGAGTCTCCCGTTTTTGATGCCGGAAAGCATCAGAGGCAGGAACTGGTGACCATCAGGAGTGCTGACAGTCTCTTTGACATGCCCGCCCTGATCACCTATCCCGTCAACTTCGATCCGGCAAAGAAATACCCGGTGATATTCACTATCTACGGTGGCCCTGACGCGGGGAGCATCCGCAACAGGTGGATGGGCTATCAGCCACGGTGGTATGCTGAGAACGGTATCGTAACCATAAATGTTGACCACCGCGGATCGGGTACTTTCGGCAAGCGGGGGCTGGACTACATGCACCGCTCACTGGGCAGGTGGGAGATTTCAGACTACTCAGATGCCGTTAAGTGGCTGCGAGAACAGCCCTGGGTTGACCCCTCACGCATGGGTATCACAGGCGGCTCATACGGCGGGTACGTGACCTGCATGGCGCTCACGGCAGGAGCTGATTACTGGACTCATGGCATTGCCGACTATGCGGTTACAGACTGGAGACTCTATGATAATGTTTATACCGAGAGATACATGGACACCCCGGAGGATAATCCGGAAGGATACAGGAACGGCTCAGTGCTTACCTATGCAGGGAATCTCAGGGGCAAGTTGCTTCTGCGTCATGGTGATATTGATGATAACGTGCACATGCAGAACACCATATGGCTTGTGACCACCCTGCAGGACCTGAACAAGCCGTTTGAGATGATGATATATCCCGGAGAGCGTCATGGCTGGGGCGGCCCCAAGAGGATCTTCATGACCAATGAGGGGAATCGCTTCTGGCTGAAACATTTCTTTGGTATAGAGGAATATTGATGCCGGAAAACATGAATGTGAATCCTTACAGGAGTCGCCTTGCTGCCGTTCGCGCAGTGATGAAGAAGCGGGGTGTTGATGCCCTGATAGTACCCTCGGCTGATCCCCATCTCGGCGAGTATGTCCCTGATCACTGGAGGGTGATCAGGTGGCTTACTGGTTTCTCCGGCTCTGCCGGCACTGTGGTTATCACAGCGAAATTTGCAGGTCTCTGGACTGACAGCCGCTATTTTATACAGGCAGCAGACCAGCTCAGGAATTCAGGGTTTGAACTTGTCAGGCTGAAGATACCCCACACGCCGGAATACATTGACTGGCTGGCAGGCAGTATGAAGCCTGGAAGCCTGGCCGCCGTTGACGGACGACTGATCTCTGTCTCCGTTGCCGGTCTCCTCCGCGGGCAGCTGAAGGAGAAGGGAATCAGACTATCCCTCAGGAGTGATCTCATCACCCCGGTATGGCATGACAGGCCGTCGTTGCCGGACGAGCAGGCTTTTGAACTGCCCCCGGAATTTGCCGGCGAGAGCCGGAATGAGAAGATAAACCGGGTGCAGGAGAGGATGAAGGAGATGAACGTTGACTACCATCTGCTCACCGCCTGTGATGATGTGATGTGGCTTCTCAATATACGGGGCAGGGACATAACCTACAGCCCGTTACTGTTGACGTTTGCCATTGTCAGTAATGATCAGGTGATTCTTTTTGCCGACGAAGGAAAGATACCGGCTGGCATGAAAGCGGAATTTAACCGTGACGGGGTGGTGCTTCTGCCGTATGAGATCACATCATCGGTGCTGAGGTCGCTTCCCGCCGGAAGCAGGCTGCTGCTCTCGCCGTCCAACACCTCGGCTGCATTGCGAGGTGCTGTACCCGGAACCGTAAGGGTTGTCCATGACCTGAGCATTCCCACGCGGCTCAAAGCCATCAGGAATGAGACTGAAATAAAAAACCTGCGGGAGGTCATGATCAGGGACGGTGTGGCCCTCACCCGCTTTTTCATCTGGCTTGAGAAGAGCATTGGCAGGGAGAAGATTACGGAACTCTCCGCCTCGGCGAAGCTTGAGTCCCTGCGGATGGAGCAGGAGGGATGTACAGGCCCCTCATTTGCCACCATCGCTGCCTTCAACGGCCATGCAGCATTGCCTCACTATGTTCCTTCGCCCGAAAGTGATGCCGTGCTGGAGCAGTCAGGGATTTTCCTGCTGGATTCCGGCGGTCAGTACTACGGCGGAACTACTGACATCACCAGGACCGTTGCGCTGGGACAACCTGACGCTGAGATGCGAAGGCACTTTACCCTGGCTCTCCGGGGCACCATTGACCTTGCCATGGCAAGGTTTCCGCACGGGACACGCGGATACCAGCTCGAACTGCTGGCACGCAAGGCCCTGTGGGATAACGGACTGAACTACGGTCACGGCACAGGCCACGGGGTGGGCAGTTTTCTCAATGTGCATGAAGGTCCGCAGACCATTGGCTCGGCCGCTACAGGAGACCTCAAGACCATGATTGAACCGGGTATGGTTACCTCCGATGAACCTGCAGTCTACCTTGAGGGAAAATACGGCTTCAGGACTGAGAACCTGATACTCTGCGTCAGTGACAGGGAAAGTGATTACGGCAAATTCCTGAGATTTGAGACTGTTACACTCTGTTATATAGACCGGGCACTGACAGATCAGTCGCTGCTTGATGATGCAGAGCTCCAGTGGCTCAATGATTACCATAAAATGGTATTTAACATGCTGGCTGACAGACTTAAGCCGGAAGAAAGAGAGTGGCTCGACCGGAAAACGGCCCCTCTGGGCAGAGATTGACACTTGAAAAATAAAATATTAATAACTGTCTTATGCAACGACTCTTTTTTTTACTGATGGCATTCCTGCCGTTTATGATCTTCTCATGCAGCAATCCCTCCATGACACTGGAGGAGAGGCTCTCCTCGCTCCCCGGGGCAACCGTGGAAAAGATTGAAAATGACTCTTCTTTTCTGGAATCCTACGAGATTAAAATAATGCAGCCCCTTGATCACAACAACCCTGATGGTCCGGGCTTCAGCCAGCAGATATTCCTGGGCTATGCCGGTGCCGACAAACCGGTAGTGGTTGTGACAGAAGGATATTCGGCCAGGTTTCACAAGAGCGAGCTGGCCTGGCTGCTCGACTGCAACCAGATAACCGTGGAGCACAGGTACTTTGAAGACTCACAACCCGACTCCCTGCTCTGGAACTATCTTACGACCTGGCAGGCGGCTACCGATCATCATCGGATAATAGAGCTCTTCAAGCCGGTCTTCCGCGACAAATGGGTGACGACTGGAATCAGCAAGGGAGGTCAGACTGTAATGTTTCACAGTTATTATTATCCTGATGATGTCGATGCGCGGGTGCCATATGTTGCCCCGCTCAACTTCGGTCCCGAAGATGAACGTGTGAAGCCTTTCCTGGAGCAGGTTGGGACGGCGGAGTGCCGTGACCGGATCTATGAGTTTCAAAAGCTTGCCCTCCGGAAATTTGATATTTTGTTTCCCATGATGACCGCACTCTCTGAGGAGAGAGGATGGACTTACACCCGGGTTGGAGGAGCTGAGACAGCCTATGAGATGGCTGTTCTGGAATATGAATTTGCCTTCTGGCAGTGGGGCAGAGTACCCTGTGATTCAATACCCCTCGAAGGGACTGATCAGGAGATATTCAGGCACCTGGCATCCATAGGCGACTTTTTCTATTTTTCGGACCAGGGCGTAAAGGCCTTTGAGCCATTCTTTTACCAGGCAATGACAGAGCTTGGTTATTACGGCTATGATTTTGAAAAGTTTGCCGGACTGCTACGGTATGCGGGTGATACCGGCAACCCGGAGTTTCTCTTCTCAGCTCCCGTTGGTCCGGACTATGTTTACGATTACGAGTTCGGCAGGCGCGTTGACAATTACATAAAGACAGAGGCCGGGAACTTCCTCTTTCTTTACGGCGAATATGACCCGTGGTCATCAACGGCGGCAGATCCGGGGAGCAACAGCAGGTGCGTAAAGATTATAAAGGAGGGGGGGGCTCACGGTACCCGGATAGGAAACCTTTCGCCGGAACAGAAAGAGCTGGTATTTACTAAACTTGAAGAGTGGCTTGACGAAACTCCCCGGAGCAGGCAGTAGCCGCCGTAAGTTCTCTCATTGCATCATTTTCAAATATCAAATTAATTTGCAAATGTTAAAAATATTTAAATACCTTTGTGTTGATTAGCAGGTCTGAAGAGGCCGGCAGAAGCGCATGTGCCCCTCCCTGTTGATTTTGTTGTTTTATTAACATTTAATTAATTCTCAGATGAACATTTTTGTCGCCAAGCTGAGTTCTGTTACCAAAGCAGAAGACCTTCAGGAACTTTTCAGCAAATTCGGGGAGGTTATCTCAGCAAAAGTTATTATGGACCGTGAGACCGGCTTTTCCAAGCGTTATGGTTTCGTAGAGATGGCTGATGACCGTGCCGGTTATGAAGCTATCGAAAAACTCAACAATTCAGAGCTCGATGGCAGTCAGATCATCGTTAAGAAGTCTGAGCCGAAGGCAGAGAAGAAACCTTTCAGGCCCCGTCGCGATTTCCGCGACAGGGATGAACCGAAATACTAGTAGTAAGAAGAGAGGCCGGGGACACCGGCCTCTCTTCTTACAGAACATTAAGATGTTTTCAGGAAAACGCCCTTGTTGAGGGCGTTTGTTCTCTATGCCAGCAGCTGAGCCTGCAGCCAGTATGCCCCTGCTCCTGCAAGGTAGCCGGTAAGGGCCAGCAATGATATCTTCTTCATATACCAGATAAAGTCAATCCGCTCAAGACCCATGGCAGCCACACCGGCAGCGGAGCCTATTATCAGCATGCTTCCGCCTGTCCCGGCGCAGTAGGCCAGGAACTCCCAGAAGAGACCGTCCTGCACGAAGAATGATGCATATGCCGGATCAGCGGCTATGCGCAGCATGTCAGGCGTGACCACATCATACATACCCATGGCACCGGCGACAAGCGGTACGTTGTCAACAACTGCCGAGAGGGCCCCAATGGCAAGGTTTATCAGGTAAATGTTCCCAAGCTTCTCGTCCAGCCATCCTGCAAGCAAGCTGAGATGACCTGCGCTCTGAAGAGCAGCTACTGCCGAGAGGATGCCAAGGAAGAAGAATATCGTGGGGGTATCAACCCTCTTGACGATATGGTAGATCGTGAGTTTCTTCCTGATCTCATCCTCCTTATCGCGGTGCATGATCTCCGAAACCAGCCAGAGAACACCCAGTCCGAACAGCATACCCATGTAGGGCGGAAGGTGGGTGACTGTCTTGAAGACGGGTACGAACAGCAGCAAGCAAACACCCAGGATGAGTATGAATGTCCTTTCAAAGGGGGTTGTCAGCTCACCGGCGTAAGCTGGTCTTTCAGGTCTTGTTACATTGCCCGAAACCATGAACGACAGTATGGTCAGCGGGACTATCATGCTTACCAGGCTCGGAATAATCACTTTGAGAATAATATTGACGGTGGTTATCTGACCCCCAATCCAGAGCATGATTGTGGTGACGTCGCCGATGGGAGACCATGCGCCTCCGGAGTTTGCCGCTATTACGATCATGCTTGCATATATCCACCGTGTTGGTTTGTCGGATATCAGCTTCCTGAGAAGTGCAATCATCACGATGGTGGTGGTAAGGTTATCAAGGACAGCCGACATGAAGAATGTCAGGATACTCAGTATCCACAGCAGCTTCACCTTGCTGTTTGTGGAGATCTTGTTGGTGACGACTGTAAATCCCTGGTGCTGGTCAATCACCTCAACAATGGTCATGGCGCCGAAGAGGAAGAACAGTATCTCAGCAGTCGCCACCAGGTGATGTGCCAGTTCAAACTTTACGAAAGCATTGGTATGTGATGCCAGCTCCACCGTCTCATTGAAGGGACTTGTGGCGAAAGCATCAGAATTCATGACCGGCATGATGTTCTGGATTATCTCCCGGGCCATCATCTTCATCTCTTCCCATGAGGGGGAAAAGCCAAGGCCGAGTATCTGCTCACTGAAAAGAGCATACAGAGCCCAGAGGACGGAGCCGAGAATAAGCGCACTTGCAGCCTTTTCTATCTTCAGAGGATGCTCCAGTGCTATGGCCAGATAGCCCAACACAAAGAGAATGACCATTGCTATGAACATGATTCGGGAATTTTTGTGCAAAAATAGATTTTCAGAATGACTCTGAAAGAAAAATTGTATAAATCACACTGAAAAAGATTTTCCGTAGGCCGGGATCTCAATGTTTCTGAATCCTTCTGACTCGAGATACGACTGATATTTGACCTGTGTCTCATATTCGCCGTGCACCAGGAATACCTTTTGCAGCCTTGAGCTGTCCTGGCATGAGAGGTAGTCTGCCATCTCCCTGTAATCTCCGTGGCCGGAGTATGACTCGATCTTTTCAATATCTGCCCTCACCTCATATCTGTTACCGTGTATGGAGACCTCCTCGGCACCTCCCAGTATCCTGGCTCCCAGTGTTGAAGGAGCGCAATAGCCTACGGCCAGAACAGTATTGGCAGGATTGCTTATGCTGTTTGCCAGGTGATGTTTGACGCGCCCGGCCTCCATCATCCCCGATGATGAGATGATGATTACCGGTTCCATGATATCATTAAGCCTTTTTGAATGTTCAACCTCGGTGATGTAAAAGAGGCTGTTGAACCCAAACGGGTCAGGGTCAGAAAGCATCACTTCCTGGACATCGCGATTGAAGCACTCAGTGTGGAGGCGGAATATATTCGTGGCATTGACTGAGAGCGGACTGTCAACATAGATATCTACCCTGGGCAGTCTGCCGGCATTATATAATGTATTGAGCGAATAGACGACCTCCTGGGTGCGGCCTACACTGAAGGCAGGGATGATCAGCTTGCCCCTCTTCTCGACGCATGTATGACGTACTATCCTGAAGAGCTCCTCGTCAGATTCCTCGACTGTAGGGTGGAGGCGGTCGCCGTAGGTCGACTCGGTGATGAGGATGTCAGCCTGGGGAAATGGCTCAGGACTCTTCAGTATCCTGTTTGAAGGTCTTCCGATGTCACCGGTGTACGCCAGCCGTTTGATGCCGTCTCTCTCCCTCAGTTCAAGAGTTACCACACCACTGCCAAGCATGTGGCCGGTATTGGTGAATCTGATCGTGGTGAAGTCGTCTATTCGGAACTTGCGGTCATAGGCCACCCCGATAAAGAGTTGCATCGAGGCCACCGCATCAGCCTGTGTGTAGAGAGGATCAACGGGGGGCAGATTTTGTCTTGCCCTCTTCTTGTTGAAGTACCTGGTATCATACTCCTGTATCTTTCCCGAATCGGCAAGCATTATGGAGCATAGATCACGGGTGGCATTGGTGCAGATCACCGACCCTGTGAAGCCGTTGCGGTAAAGAAAGGGGATAAGCCCTGAATGGTCTATATGGGCGTGTGACAGTATAACATGGTCAACCGAGGCTGGAGGAAAAGGCACTGCCCTGTTCATCTCCTCTGTCTCCAGACCCTTTCCCTGGAACTGCCCGCAGTCAAGCAGGATATTTTTCCCGTGTTCTGTCTCAATAAGTATCTTGCTGCCTGTCACCTCGCGGGCAGCCCCGTAGAATGTCAGCTTCATGAATGGCTTATGTGGAATTTGAATCGCTAAGATAGCGAATGTTACCCTAAGCCATAGAAAAAATGACAACTCTTTCTGTAAATTACCCTCAAATGTCCTTTTTTTAGATTTTTGATAATAAGCCTTTTCAGACGGAGGCCTTGTCCCAGAGAGGCAGTATCTCTTTTTTGAACTGCTCCTTTTCTCTTATCAGGGATTCCATATCAAGGCCGATCGATCTCTGGGCGGCAGCCTTGGAAGAGATATCGGGAACGGTGACATCCCTGATTCCCATGCCGGCCAATATTGATGCAAGGTCTATCCGGGCTTCGAGGCCCTTCATGATGCCGTTGCTCAGCACCCATCTGATTTATCATGCGGGGCACATCGGGGACTCTTGCATGTCCAGCATGTTGCTGGCTGGGGGCCGGCATCAGGCGTAAGGGGTCCCCCGGTACGAAGCGTGTTCCGGTTGTCCTCAATGGCATAGTAGTGTCCTCTTGCCTGTAATGCTTGTCATGGGTGTGGGTATTGAGAGTTAGCTAAAGGTTATCCTTGAGGGCAGGGGTTATGGCGAAGGGTGTTGAAGAGATGCTGTTAACCCTGTCGTGCGGAGTGTAGCGGTGACAGTCGAGGCACTGTCTTTCACGCCTTCCCGTCAGTGCTTCGGCGGGTATGCCGGGGCCGTCACTGAAGAGAGAGGCGTGACAGCGGAGGCAGTTTTCCTGAACTACTTTCCTGCCTGCCTCCCTGATATAAACAGCCTGCGGTTCGTTGCGCAGGGTGAAGACCGTGGCGTGGCGCAGGCCGTCGGAAGCCTTGAAGTAATATTTTCTTATGAAGCTGTCATGAGGCACATGGCACTCGTTGCAGTCGGTAACGGCCCGGTGGGCACTATGCGACCAGGTTGCGAACTGCGGCGTCATAATGTGGCAGTTGATGCAGACCCTGGGGTCATCGGAGAGATATGAGGTGGCGTTGGATATCTTCAGCAGGAAGAAAAAGAGACCTGTGAAGATGCCCAGTGTCATGATGACCGGGATGCGTCATCGGGGTGGAGGTGTAAAGAAACTTATCAGTTTATATTGTCTGCTCATGGCAGGCGGTTGTTACCGGTCAAATTTAATTTTGTCAGCTGTGTGCAATGCTGCGTACCATCAACCCTGGGTGAAATTTATAAAACAGAGGGCCACGAGGGCTGTTCCGTATCTCTTGTCTATTGTCAGTGACTCCCTGATGACTGTAGGCTCACCGAGGTAGTACTGTGAGAAGGTCCTGTCATGTAAGTCATTGAGGACGGTGTAGAGTCTCTCCTCCAGAGCTTCCATATCGAAGTAACCTGCCAGTTCGCAGACCAGTCCTCCCACCTTCTCTTCGCAGGTTTCGTCAGTATACATCCATGCAAATATCACCCCTGCAGATATGTGTTCACCGTAATACCCGTTAGCCACTGCCATGATGCTGCACAATTCTGAGCCATAGGGTGGCATGTCGATTTCATCCAGCGTCATCAGTTTCGCCGTCGCCGGCAGCACTGACGAGTAGTTCATGATGTTGTATTCGGCGATGCCCGCATCGTGCAGTGCCATATGGTATGATCCGGGATGGAGGGCATATTCGCTGCATCCTGAACCCTTGGTTATAAAAAATTCATGCGGGATCCTGTTATTGGTGACTTTGACCATTTTGCGCAACTATGTCTGGGTTATATGCCGGGTTATTCCGGATCATGGCAAATATACCTAAAAAATAAAAATAGAAACCGCATCTCGCCGGGAGCAGATAAAAATTATAAATTGGACAGTTAAAAGAGAGACTGTGTTCCGACGAAGCATAACGGTGCTGCAGCTGTTCTTCCTGATAAGCCTGGTGGCTGTCGGAGAGATTAAGAATATCGGCACTCCCTACATCCGTAATTTCACCAAGGATGACTACAGGGGCGGCACTCAGAACTGGGGAGCCGCACAGGACGGCAGGGGGTTCATGTACTTTGCCAACAATGACGGGCTCCTTGTTTTTGACGGCGAGCAGTGGCAGCTTTATCCCATGCCCAACAGGTCCATGGTAAGGTCGGTATACATTGACGGTCCCGGAGATATTTACGTCGGCGCATACAATGACCTGGGAAAAATGGTCTGGTCAGAGAATGGTCAGATGACATTCAGATCAATGCGGGATCTGATTCCTGAAGAAAACCGGAATTTCGACGATGTGTGGCATATATGTCAGTTCAGGGATAAAATTGTATTTCAGACTTATGATGCTGCCTATTTTTTCAGGGAGGGCAGTCCTGTTGCCGTTCTGAAGGCACCCTCAAGATTTCAGAACTCATTCAATGTACGGGGCAGACTCATCTTCAACGATGCTGAGAACGGAATGATGGAATATGACGGCACCGCGCTTTCAAAGATTGAGGGTTGCGCTGTTCTTGCAGGTGAGGAGGTCATCTCACTGTTGGCGAAGGGTGAAGACGAGATTCTTGTCTCTACACCCGATCGGGGACTTTTCATTTATGATGGCCGGGAGCTTATGAGATGGAACGTACCTGCCAGCAGGATGCTGATGCGTGACCAGATATTCAGTGCTGTCAGACTACACGATGATAACTATGCTTTCGGTACAATACTCAACGGCTTGATGATAGTTGACAGTGAAGGAAACATAATCCAGCAGATCAATAAAAAAAGGGGCTTGCAGGACAATACGATTCTGAATGTCTTTGCAGACCGTGCAGGTGATCTCTGGCTTCTGCTGAACAAAGGCATAGACTATCTGACAGTCAATTCTCCGGTCACGTTCATCCAAAATTCGGAGGGCTTTGGTGCCGGCTATGCCAGCGTAATTCATGACGGGAATATTTACCTCGGCACCAACCAGGGACTGTACGTAAAATCATGGGAGAGAGTGGGTGCGGAGGAAGATTTCAGGATGATCGAGGGAACCGACGGTCAGGTCTGGCACCTTAGTATCCACAGGGATATCCTTTTCTGTGGCCATAATAAGGGAACCTTTATTGTGGAAGGTGACCGGGCCAGGCTGATCAGCGATATACCGGGCGGGTGGAAGTATCATGAGCTTAACAGCCATCCGGGATACCTGGTAGGGGGAACCTTCAGCGGAATCATTCTTTTCAGGTGGATGGAAGGATCATGGAAGTTTGTCGGGAGAATCGAGGGCTTTGGTGAATCATTCCGGGTGTTTGAGGAGGATGAGGCGGGAGACCTCTGGATGAGCCACGGCTTCAAGGGTATCTTCAGGATTCGCCTGGGAAGCAGACCGGATACCGTCTCATCCTACAGGTTCTATAATTCAGATGATGGTCTGCCGTCAGACTATAACCTTGTCATCAGCAGGATAAGGGATAAGATAGTTGTGCTCTCCGAGGCGGGAATATTTGAGTACAGGCCTGAAGAAGACAGATTCACAAGCTCTCTCCGCTTCAACAGGCTCCTCACTCCTGTTGTGCGGTTCTCCTACCTTAATGAAGACCGGGACGGAAATATCTGGTATGTTTCCGAAAACAGGGCAGGAGTGTTCAGGTTACTGGAAGACAGTACCTACAAGCATCTTACAGCACCATTTCTTCCGCTCTCCGGTAAGTTCATCCGCGGCTTTGAATCGGTTTATTCATATTCCTCTGATCACCTCTTTTTTGGAACGGAAGACGGTTTTGCACACTACTCATCTGGGCATCATGCATCTGATAATCAGGAGTTTTCAGTACATATTGTAAAGGTGGAGGCACTGCATCAGGATACGGTTTTTTACTTTGGCGGAGGGTCTGGCTCCGAACAGGTTCAGGAGAGCCCTTACAGCTTTAAGTTTCATAATAATGTAATCAGGTTCACCTTCACATCGCCGATTTATGCCAACGCCGGTAATACAGAATATAGCTGCATGCTGGAAGGCTTTGATGACAGATGGTCAGCATGGGACAGATCATATACCAAGGAGTTTTCCAACCTGCCGGATGGCAGATATACCTTCCGGGTAAAGGCAAGAGATATGCTGGGGACGGAAAGTCTTCCTGCGGAAGTGGAGTTTGTTATTGAACACCCCTGGTACAAGTCTCCGGCAGCATATGTGGGCTATTTAATTGCTTTGCTGGGCTTTGTTTTCTTTCTCGCAAGATTCATAAACTGGCGCATAGAGCTGTCGAAGAGAAGGGAGCGAATTAACAGTCAGCGCCTGTATGAAGCGAAGGAGCAGGAGTACATCAGGCAGGCTCTGGAAGCTGAGAGGGAGATAATCAGAATCCGGAATGAGAAGCTCAGGGCCGAGATGATACAACGCGACAAGGAGCTTGCCATTGAAGCCATGAACCTGGTGAAGAAGAACGAGTTTTTGAACTCCCTGAAGGAGGATCTCACCATATTGAAATCAATCTGCAGGGATGATTCAACCGGAAGCAGGATAAGTGATCTTTATTACAGGATAACCAGGGAGGTTGACAGCAATAAACAGATGGAGGTGTTCACAAGAGCATTTGATGAGGTGCACGAAGAGTTCCTTGACCGTCTCAAGGCCAGGTACCCGACCCTGACTCCTACAGAATTAAGGCTCTGTGCTTTCCTTAAAATGAATATTAACACCAAAGAGATAGCTCCTCTCATGAATATCTCTGTCCGCGGAGTTGAGATATGCAGGTACAGGGTCAGAAAAAAGATGGGGATCAGCAGGGAAACAAATCTTACCACACATATTCTCAATTTGTAGGAATTATTCGCATCTGTAGTATCATAATTTGTCTTTAGATGTAAGTCATCATACTAATTATAAAAGGGTAATAAGTATAATGTCAGATACATACAATACGTAGGTATCTGTAATTGATGTGTTGGTCAACAATGGCTGTTGTAGTATTTTTGATGTATTATGATCTGTGCCAATGTGTACCTGGTATTGTATATTTACATAATCTCGACGGTTTGGCCGGCGAGGCAAAGATGATCAACTTAATTTAATTAATCTGACCTCTAACTAAAACTAATTTAATCTAACCTCTGAACTCTTAATTTAATTTAACCTCTAAACTCTAATTCAAATCTATGAAACAGACAATCATGACCCTTTTATTCATTGCATTTACCCTGGGGCTGAATGCCCAGGGGCTGCAGATAAAGGGGGTTGTAACGTCAGCTGACGACGGTCAGCCTGTTCCCGGGTTAAGTGTTTTCGTGAAGGGCACGGCAACCGGGACCATGACTGACATTAACGGGTACTACAGTCTTGACAATGTACCCATGAACTCAACGGTCGTCTTCTCCTTTGTGGGAATGAAGACGCAGGAGATAGTAGTGACGGAGAGTGCTACTTATGATATTGTCATGGCCCCTGAAGTGGAGCTGATTGACGAGATAGTTGTAGTGGGATACGGTACTCAGAAAAAGAGCCTTGTTACCGGAGCTATCGCAAAGGTTGACGGCGATGATCTGCGCAAAGCGACAGACATGCGTGTCACGCAGGCTCTTCAGGGAAAGACTGCCGGGGTGGTCATCACGGCCAATTCCGGTCAGCCCGGATCGCAGATATCAGTACGCATCAGGGGTGCCGGCACCAACGGTGATGCAGAGCCTCTCTATATCATTGACGGGCTCCCGATGAGCGGTGCGGGAACCGATTTCCTGAATGCCGCCGATATTGAATCCATCGAAGTGCTGAAGGACGCTGCCTCGGCTGCCATCTACGGTGCCCGCGGAGCAAACGGTGTCGTTCTTATCACAACGAAGACCGGACGTACCGATACCAGGCTCACAGTCTCATACGACGGGTACTACGGCTTCCAGAATCCCTGGAAGAAGATCCCCTTGCTCAATGCTGAGGAGTACATCATGCTTACCAATGAAGCATCCATCAATGGCGGACTGGGACCCAAGTTCACCCCGTCACAGATAGAGAGCTTCACCGCAGACACCGACTGGCAGGATGAGATGTTCTATTACAACGCACCCAAGCAAAACCATTCTCTTTCATTCATGGGAGGGAGCGACAAGCTGGAATACTCATCCTCTATTAATTACTTCAGCCAGGACGGTATTGTGGCAAAGGGGAAATCCAACTTTGAGAAAATCGGGTACAGACTTAATGCAGCCGGTACATTCGGGCTTTTCAAACTGGGCGGCAACGTAAACCTTGTCGGCATCACCAGCAGGGGTATTGCCACCAACGACCGCTTCGGGCTGGGGCTCAACCAGGCGCTGAATATGCCTCCGATTGTTCCGGTGATGTTTTCCGATGGTTCATGGGCAACACCGGAAGCCTATGGCATCGGATTGCAGGAGATCACCAACCCCATTGCCTTGATCAGTTACAATAACTCCAAAACGAGGACATATAAGTTAATAGGTAACCTTTACGGGGAATTCGATTTTGGCAAGATGGCCAGGGCGCTTGAAGGACTTGTGTTCCGCACATCATTTGGCGGTGAATATGCCATTGTGAATAATGACTCCTATACTCCCGAGTATTACCTTGATGCCATGCATTTCAGCATAATTGACAGAGCCAATAAGTCGATTGACATCTATTCAAGGTGGAACTTCGAGAATGTGCTTACCTACTCAAAGTCGTTTGACGTACATAACCTGACACTTATGGCGGGTACTACCGCATTTAAGGATATGTATGAAAATCTGTGGGGTTCAAAGAACGATCTGATCTTTGACGACTTTGAGCATTCATATCTTGACAATGCCACTGACCCCGAAAGTGCAAATGCAGGCGGCGGATATTCCGAGCATACCGTTGCGTCGCTCTTTGCCCGTGTCAATTATGACTTGCTCGACCGCTACATGCTGACTGCCACAATCAGGCGTGACGGCTCATCGAGGTTCGGCGACGAAAACAAGTACGGCTATTTTCCCTCCGCCTCGATAGGATGGGTTATATCACGGGAACCCTTCATGCAAAACCTCACCAATGTGATTGACATGCTAAAGTTAAGGGCCAGCTGGGGCCAGAACGGTAATGAGAGCATAGGCAACTTCGGCTATACATCGGTCATCGGAAACCAGAATATATATTATTTTGGTGACAGCAAGACCCAGTACAACGGTACGCAACCTACCAGGATAGCCAACCCCTCACTTAAGTGGGAGACCTCGGAACAGACAAACTTCGGTATCGATCTTACAACCCTTGGTACCAGTCTGACAGTAACCCTTGACTATTACATCAAGAAAACCAAAGACTGGCTGGTGACAGCACCGGTACCCATGCTCGTTGGCAACTCTGCCCCGATCATCAACGGCGGTTCGGTACAGAACTCAGGTATTGAGGCAGAGATCAGCTACCGCAAGCAGCTTGGTGAACTCTATCTTAGTACCTCTATCAATGGAGCGTTCAACAAGAGCGAGGTTCTTGACATACAGAATGCCGAGAAAAGGCTTCAGGGCGGTGACGGCGGATTTGGCCAGAGCGGCATAATCTATGCAGAGATAGGCACACCGATGGGAGTCTTTTACGGAGTTAAGACAGACGGTATTTTCCAGACCCGGGAAGAGATTAACTCCTACGTCAGCTCCACCGGATCGAAGATCCAGCCCAACGCCCAGCCCGGAGATATTAAATTTGTTGATGAAAACAGGGACGGTACCATCAGTGACGCCGACAGGGTCCAGATAGGAAGCCCCTTCCCTGATTTTACCGGAGGTCTTAACCTTAGCGCAGAGATGTACGGATTTGACTTCAATATGTTTATCTACGCGGCACTCGGACAGGAAATCTACAGTGCCACCAGGAGGTATGACATGAACGGAACCAACTACAATGCCGAATGGCTGAACCGTTGGACCGGCGAAGGGACCTCGGATTTCTACCCTCGGGTGACATTTGTCGACAACAACCTGAACGGTAAGACGGTAAGCGACTTCTATATCCAGGATGGCAGCTTTGTCAGACTGAGGAACATCACTCTGGGTTACACACTTCCCAAGAGCATTACTGATGCTATCAGCCTGAGCAAACTGCGTCTCTACGTTTCAGCAGAGAACCTGTATACATTCACCAAATACACGGGTTTTGATCCGGAGATCGGGGGAGGAGTGTTTGACAACGGTATTGACCGTGGCATTTATCCACAGGCGCGTACAATCATGACCGGTATCAGTGTTACATTCTAACATGCAAATCAACAGAACTATGAAAAAGTCATTATTATATGGTCTCTTCTTTCTGGCTTTGATGGTTGCAGGCTCATCATGTACACAGGAGTTCCTTGAGCTTGAACCAAAGACCGGCCAGGTAGAAGCCAACTACTACAAAACGGAGGGAGATGCCTTCCTCGCTGTCACGGCGGTGTATGATGCATACTCCGTACAGAACTGGCAGTTTGTCCCCACCATGTCGGATATATGGTCTGACGATGCTTTCTGCGGCGGATCCGATGCTTCGGACATGAGCCAATGGCAGGATATGGAGATGTTCAAGATGGAACCTGAGAACAATTCATCTTCTGATCTGTGGAACCGTTGTTATTCAGGTATCTACAGGGCAAACCTCTATCTGCAGAAGCAGGAGAATATTGCCTGGGAGACTGATGGCCTCAAGACACGTTTTGAGGGTGAGGTCAAATTCCTGAGGGCTTACTTCTACTGGGACCTGGTCCGTCATTTCGGATGGGTGCCCATTGTTACAGAGGTGCTCCCCGATGTCGAAGAGTACAAGAATGTTACACAGAGCACTCCCAATGAGATATTCAGCCTGATTGCCTCAGATCTTCTTGATGCTGTCGCTGCCCTGCCGGTAACCATTCCTGCAGCCGAAAAGGGACGGGTATCCAAAGGGGCTGCACAGGCTCTTGCAGCACGCATATACCTGTATCACACAGGCATGAGCGCCATCAGCGGACTGGGTCTTACGGCAGAACAATGGAGCAATGGAACCACAGCCATAAACAAAGCATGGGTACAGTCAGCGCTCGACGAGGTAATTCTTAGCGAGCAGTATTCACTTGTACCTGACTATGCCGACCTGTTCGACTGGGACAACCAGAATAACAGCGAAGGCGTTCTCGAAATACAGTATTCGGATAAGGCTAAATCAGGCGACTGGGGAGGCTGGAACATCAACGGTAATTTCTCATGCGTCTGGCTTAGCGTGCGTAACCCCCAGGGCGACGCTACCGTTTTCCCTGGATGGTCATTTTCCATCCCCACCTGGAGCCTGGCTGATGAATTTGAACCCGGCGACCCCAGGAAATATGTCACCCTCTATGATGCCGAAACGCTCCTGACTGATTAT
The DNA here is from genome assembly GCA_011620595.1 of Bacteroidales bacterium. Classification (GTDB taxonomy): domain Bacteria; phylum Bacteroidota; class Bacteroidia; order Bacteroidales; family VadinHA17; genus SR-FBR-E99. The sequence goes on from WOYX01000053.1 coordinate 63,984, forward strand.
AACAGGGCCTTCATGAATACAGGCTATTTCAACAAGAAATATATGGCGCGTGCCGACTACCAGGGTTCGGGCGGCGACCCGAGCCACAACTTCCCCCGCAACCACATGGATATCAGGTTTGCCGATGTGCTGCTGATGGCAGCAGAGGTATGGCTGGCTGACGATCCGGGCAAGGCTGCAGGGTACTATAGCAGGGTCAGAACCAGGGCTCTGGGTGAAGCAGCAGCCAAGGAAGCGATAACTCTTGATGACATCTACCATGAAAGACGTGTGGAATTCGGGGGAGAGGGTCTCAGGAAGTGGGATCTTCTCAGGAGAGGACTTACCTATTGTGAGCAGATGATCAATGCCAGCTTCGTGGTTCCTTCGGGCATACCCAATGCCGGCGACTTCGGCAACCGAACCTTCAAGTCTGACTCATGGGGTATGTTCCCCATACCTGCCGGTGAGATCAGAAATATGAACTCAGGCGTCCTCAAACAGATGGTTCCGGCCTACATAGGTTTATAAATTTCACTAGAATCAAACAATTATGAAAATATATAAACATTTTTCCAGACTTGCAGGCGTACTGGCATTATTGCTGATAATTACTGCCTGTGAACCGCAGCTGGCAGATAAACCCGATATCGGTGCGGCACCGACGGCTGACCAGCTTGATTTCACAATTGCCCCCGGAAGCGATGCGTTCAACTTTGTGATAACCAATACATCGGCTGTTACGGGCATTCCCTCATGGGATTTCGGTAACGGAACCAAAGGAACTGGTAAGTCAAATGTTGTCAGGTATCCCATGCCCGGAGACTACAGCGTGAAGCTTACCCTTGTCACCCGCGGCGGCACAGCTACCATTACCAAAACGCTGACGCAGACTGAGACTGACTTTTCGATCTTCACAGACCCTGTTTATGTTAATCTTACTGGTGGCGCCGATGATGCTGACGGCAAGACATGGGTCGTTGACTCTGAATCAAAAGGTCACTTCGGTGTGGGCGATGTTACCAAAGCAATGGCTGCCGGGACTGACTGGACAGTGGCAGACGGGAGTGTCGTCTGGTGGGCAGCCGAGCCGAATATAAAAAGTGGAACAGGAGCCTATGACGACGAACTGACATTTGTCCTTACTGATTTTGTTGTGAAATATGACAATAAAGGAGTGAGCTACGTCAAGGGTTATACCAAAGACGACCCTGCTCTGGCATCCGTGTACCTCAATCCGAGACTGAACAAGGACGACTATGATGTCGATTATGCAACACCTGTAACCGGGAACTGGAGTATTGTTGAGACTGACGGCGACAACTATATCGTCATCAACAGTGCAACGCCAATCTTCCCCGGGCTTGATGTAGGAGCAAAGGACCATACCTATAAGATCCTCCAGGTGACCGAAAACCTCCTTGAGCTTACATGTGAAAGCTCATATGAAAACTGGACCGTGTGGCATTACTATCTGATTCCCAAAGGGTATGAGCGTCCAACGATCACCTATACCGTAAACGCCACCGAAGGGACTGATAATGAAGTGTCATGTTCGGTAACTGATTATTCAATACCGGACGGACAGAGTGTTACAGGCATAACCTGGGACTTCGGCGACGGCAGCGATGAGGTTACAGGTGGCAAGGATGAGGTGGTGAATCATGTCTACATGCGTAAGGGCACATATACCGTTACTGCAAAGATCAACTCCAGTCTCGGAGTGCTCACCGGCACCCAGCAGATTGTCCTTGCCAATAACAACTCGGCATATGTGGAATTCCTGCTTGACATGATGATCGTTTACAACGACTTCAGCGAGGTGCAGGTCTTCCCGGTGCTGGGACAGGATTGCAGTGTCACCACCGTCGACAACCCGTACAAGGAGTATCCCAACAAGTCGGCAAAAGTGGCATACTATACCAAGACCAACAACGAGTGGGCAAATGCCTATATGCAACTCAACAGCGGCTTCAGGTTTGACCTCAGGCTGCAACAAGTATTTAAAATCATGGTCTACGGAAAAGCCGGAGATGAAATACTCCTGAAGCTGGAAAACACCAACAGGGGTGGTACTGCCTGGCAGACCGGAACCTATGACCTTAAATATACCATACAGAAGGACAACACCTGGGAAGTGGCAGAGTATGACTTCAACGGTGTAGGTGCAGGATGGGACTGGACAGGTGATATCTTCACATCAAACATCGTCATGGATGACAACTTCAACCATGACTTTTACAATGTGGTGAGGATCATGTGCAACCCGGGCGTAGGTGACGGCACCCATTCATTCTACTTTGACGAACTGTCAGGACCTCATGTGGAGGGTATCCATAAATAGTTGATTATGCAAGTCATTGCCTGCCTTTTGAGCGGGCAGGCAATGACTTTTTTTCTTTCAGACCCTGAAGATGAGCTCACCCGTTAAATGACAGTTCAATCATTTACAGCCATGTTACTAAATAACTGCAGGAGAATAGTTTTAGTGCTGGCTATTATATCTCCAACGCTCAGCCTCTCAGGACAGTTTAAATCAATTGGTGTCCCGGAAATTTGGAATATCGGTCGAAGTGAGTACGGGGGGGGCACTCAGAACTGGAATATCGTTGATGATGAGCAGGGTAATATATATGTAGCAAATAACAACGGAATACTGCGGTTTGACGGAGAGGACCGGGAGACATTTCCAGTATTCAGTAATTCGATTGTTAGGTCGCTGGCATTCGGTTCTGATAATAGGTTTTATGTCGGTGCATATAATGAAATAGGAGTTCTTGACAGATCTGCCGAAACAGGAATCAGATATAGTTCCTTAAATCATCTTATCCCGGAAAATGCAAGGAATTGTGATGATGTATTGAACATTTACCAGACCAGATTTGGGGTCGTTTTCCGGAGTTTTAAATCCATTTTCATCTATAAAAACAACACTGTTTATGTTATCAGGCCCAGGGAGAGATTCGGCAACTCCTTTTACCTCAACAATAATTATTATGTAGTTGAGACAGGGGTGGGACTGAGGATGCTGGTTGATGGTGGCCTGGAGACTATCACTGATGATTCCCTTTTCACACAGGATGAAATTCAGTCGCTTACTCCGGTAAATGCGAACGATCTTTTTGTAGGAACAATGAACAACGGGTTGTTTGTGCTCTCAGGTCAAACCATGCAACCCTGGGATACCGAAATTTCTGAAGAGCTGAAAAAATCCAAGCTTTATTGCGGGTCTGTTCACAAAAGCACCTTCATGTTCGGAACCATTAAGAGCGGACTGTTTGTGGTGAATGAGAGAGGGGAGATCCGGGAGCATCTGAACAGATCCAACGGCTTGCAGAACAACACCGTTATGTCACTGTTTGTTGATCGTCAGGATAATGTCTGGCTTGGACTTGACATTGGGATTGATTTTCTTAAATCAAGTCTCCCGACTTCCGTTATAAATGACGGATTGATAATCTTTGAAAAAGGCAGGGATGGAAGATGGAAGTTCAGAAACAGAGTTCAGGGGTTTGACATCTCATCAAAGGATCTGATTCTGAGAAATAACAACTGGCTCTGGATGAGGCACGGATATTTGGGGCCTTCCCATATTCATATCAATGAAAGCCTTGACTCTGTTATCCTTGTGAGGGAATACAGGGGCACCGGCAATCTGCCGGAGGAGTTGCCATACATTTTGCATGACAGATCAGGCGATTTTTTCATTTTGCATGACAGATCAGGCGATTTTTTCATATCAACCAGCCAGGGGATTTACCGGTTTGACGAGCAGAAAGAGCTTTTCTACAAATCCGAAGAGCGGAATGATTTCTTTAATGAATTCACGCTTATAGATTTTCTGAAGGGAGACCGCAACCGTAATTTATGGTATTCAGCCAGTGAGGGGATGGGTGTCTTCAGACTTCCGGAGGATGGAACTTTTACCAATATTTCGACACCGTTTCCGGACCTTAATGACAATCGTGTTTCACCGTTTGACAATATCCATATCCAGGATCCGACCATTAGATTCATAGGTACACAGAAGGGACTTGTTCATTATGATCCATCGATCTACAAGAACTATTTCGATGAGATGCATGTTTACATAAACAGTGTAACTGTTTCCTCAAAGCGTGAAGATTCGTTATATTATTTCTCCTGCAACTCACATCTTGCTGAGGGTGAGAGTAATGACCAGTTTGCATTGCCCTTGTCGTGGAACAACATCTCCTTCAGGTTCAATTCTCCGGATATAGAGAATGCCGGACACATTGAGTACAGTTATCGCCTGATGAATTTTGATGATGACTGGTCCGACTGGTCAATGTTAAACAGCAAGGAGTACACCAATCTGCACGAAGGAGATTACTGTTTCGAGGTGAAAGCGAGAAACATATACGGGAATGTCAGCGCTGAGGATAGTTTTTGCTTCACTGTTGAACCTCCCTTCTCAAGGTCATACAAGGCGATGATATTATATATTCTCTTGTTTTCGGGTATCATTCCGGCCTCTGCATATCTCTACCTGAGAAGAATAGAGAGGGTAAGGTTACAGGAGAAAAACAGGCAGATAAATGCATTCAAAAAGACGGAGCAGACGCTTGAGGAGCAGAAACTGGCGGCAGAAGCAGAGGTAATGCAACTCAAGAACGAAAGATTGCAGTCTGAGATGAAGCATAAGACCAAGGAGCTGACTTCGGCTGCCTATCACATCATACGGAAGAATAACTTCCTGAACTCCCTTAAACAGGAACTGTCAGCATTGATCCAGAATGCCCAAAATGAGTCAGTGGTAGCTGATCTGAAAAAGATCAGCCGTAAGATAGACATGGATATTCAAAATGAAAAAAGCTGGCAGGTCTTTGACCGTTATTTTGATGAAGTCCATCAGGAATTCCATTCCCGACTCAGAAACCTTCATCCGGAGCTAACCCCCGGTGAATTGAGACTTTGCAGCTACCTGCGGATGAATGTTACAACCAAGGAGGTTGCTGCCCTGATGAATATTTCAGTACGTGGCGTTGAGATCAGCAGATATCGTCTGAGGAAAAAGCTCAGGCTTGATCAGAGTACCAATCTCGTGGATTACCTGATGCAAATCTGAGGCAGGGTCAGAGGGCCAGTCCCGAGGATTATCCAATGCAGGATGTACCAGGCATGCAAGTGAACTTTTACCGTGATGAGAAACAACAGAGTACGCAGACAATCTCAAACCTGATAATAATATGAGAAAAAATCTCCTGTTTCTGCGATATTTAATTCTTTTATTTACAGTGACATCTGCCGTTAGCGCACAGGCTGATCAGGTTACAGTTGTAAGGCGAGATGAAGGAATCAAGCCGGCAGTAAACGGCCGTGATATTTTGAGAATTGTCAGAAGCGTTGAACATCTTCCCATAATATTCTTCCTGTGAATCATTACCTAACAGATGAGAAAGACAGAGTGCCCATGTTGCAGAAAGCGGCTATTGGTGCCGGCCATCTGGTTAACAACCGGGGGGTCTTTTATGAAAACCGCCAGGCAAAACCATCATTCAACAATTACCCGAAACACCATGAGGCTTCCTTGATTGCCAAAAAAAGCAAACAGACATAAATTATATTGCCGGGGTTCAATCCCACCTTTGGAATTATATCTTGTACGGATGAAAAGAGAAAAGATACAACTGGGTCAGGCTGTCCTGATTAATACAGATAAACGCGTTCAGGGGAGTTTTGTGGAAATTGACGGGGAGAAGTTTTATCGTATCGGCAACTGTGATCAGATGGATGATTTCTTCATGACTATTGTCAGCGACTCTGATCATTGGATATTCATCACTGGATCACCAGTGCAGTAACATGATCTTCAACAGAAGCGGTGAGATAAAACAGATTAACGTCTCGGGAAGACCTTATTCCTGACGTGCAGACAGCAGGATCCTGTTGCCCCGCCCGTTGCTGAGCCGGCAACAGGTCAAACTCTGATCACCATCTCATTTGCCTCCTGCTGTTGATGTCAGGCATAAATTATTAAATTTGCCCGATCATTGACTTCCTGCGAGATGCAGACAATGAAACCTGTTAAGTGGTAAACAATAAGAGATTAATCAATGAATACTTTAAAACCTTCGCTTGTAGTTCTATTCCTGCTCATCGCTCTTCTTACCAATTCCTGCAGAACAGGAGCCCCTGTCAAAGAGGGCGCTGATGTCAGGGCTGAAAAGATGGTTGCCCGTATGACGCTTGATGAAAAGACAGGGCAGATGTCACAGCTTTTCGATGGCTACTTCAGTGACCAGGAGCAATTCAAACAGGCCATCCGCGACGGCAGGTTCGGCTCGCTGCTCAACTATTTCGGGGCAGATAAGGTTAATGAGGCTCAGCGCATTGCCGTTGAAGAGAGCAGGCTTGGGATACCTCTTCTGATTGGGAGGGATGTCATCCACGGATACCGCACTATTTTCCCCATCCCACTGGGGATGGCCGCTTCATGGAACCCTGAGGCAGTGAAGGAGGCTTTCCGCATTGCAGCGGCAGAAGCTGCGACACAGGGTATTAATTGGACGTTTGCCCCAATGATTGACATTACATGGGATCCCAGGTGGGGAAGGATAGCCGAAGGCTGCGGTGAGGATCCGTATCTGGCATCTACACTTGCATATGCCATGGTTGAAGGCCTGCAGGGAGACAGCCTCACTGACCCCGCCTCCGTGGCTGCATGTGCAAAGCACTATGCGGGTTACGGTTTCGCTGAAGCCGGACGTGACTATAATACTACTTATATAACAGAACCGATACTGCGAAATGTGGTTCTGAAACCCTTCAAAGCCGCAAAAGATGCCGGTGCCCTGACATTCATGTCCGGGTTCAATGAACTGAACGGCATTCCTGTTTCGGCAAATGAGTTCATCCTGAAACAGATACTGCGTGATGAATGGGGGTTCGAGGGACTTGTCATCAGCGACTACGCTGCCGTCCCCCAGATTGTTATTCAGGGATATGCCGTTGATGAAAAGGATGCTGCCGCTAAAGCTATTGCCGCCGGTGTGGAGATGGAAATGGCCACAACCACCTATTTTGACAACATCAAGACTTTGCTCGATGAGAAGAAGATCACCATGGAGCAGATTGACAATGCTGTCAGGGATATCCTGGTGGTAAAATACAAACTGGGATTATTTGAAAATCCCTATGTTGATCCGGAGGCAGAAAAGAAGATCCTTGATCCTTCCTTCCTTGAGCATGCCCGCAAGGTGGCAAGGCAGAGCACAGTGATGCTGAAGAACGATAACGGGACGCTTCCTCTTTCAGAGGCAAAGATCAAATCACTGGCCGTTATCGGCCCACTTGCCGATTCTCCGCGGGATCAGATGGGCACCTGGAGCTTCGACGGACTGCCGGAGAACTCGGTCACTCCCCTGGAGGCTATCAGGGATATGATTGGTGAAAGAAAGGTCAATTATGTTCAGGGACTGAAATACAGCCGTGACAAGAACAAAGATCAGTTCGGTGCTGCCGTGGCTGCAGCCGGGAGATCCGACGCCATCCTCCTGTTCATCGGTGAGGAGTGGATACTGTCAGGCGAGGGACAGTCACGGGGCAAGATTGATCTGCCGGGCGCTCAGAGCGAGCTGCTTACGGCCCTGGCCGCGACGGGCAAGCCACTGGTTGTTATTATAATGGCCGGTCGGCCACTGGCAATAGGTGATGAGCTGAAGGAGTCTGATGCCCTTCTCTATGCCTGGCATGGAGGGACAATGGCCGGCCCCGCGCTGGCGGACCTTATATTCGGAAAGGAATCACCCTCGGGCAAGCTTCCGGTGACCTTCGTAAAGGGAGAGGGTCAGATACCGTTCTACTATTACAGGAAAAATACCGGCAGGCCTGCCTCGGACGAGACATGGACACCCATAGACGAGATCCCTGTCGAGAATCCGCAGAGCTCACTCGGATACGAGTCCTTTCATCTCGACTATGGTTACACCCCGCTGTTGCCTTTCGGATACGGCCTCAGCTACACAACCTTCACCTACAGCGATCTTACCCTCTCTGATGATTCAATGAGCACAACAGGATCCATTACGGTTAAGGCAAGGGTGACCAACAGCGGTGAGTGGGATGCCGATGAGATAGTACAGCTATATATCCGCGACAGGGTGGGCAGCATAACCCGTCCGATCAAGGAGCTGAAAGGGTACAGGAGGCTTACCATATTGAAGGGAGAGACGGCGGAAGTGGAGTTCACCCTATCTGCCGCTGACCTGGCCTTCTTCAATGGCAAAGAGACTGTCACCGAGCCGGGGGAGTTTGATATATGGATCGGCCCGAATTCAGACGAGGGACTGCATGCTGAATTCATTGTCAAGTAGCATATTATGGAAAAAATGAAAGCCATGCCAATAATAGTGTTGTTTTTTTTCTCTGTTTTCCTGATTACTCCGGGATGTGCCGGTGAGAAAGATCCCAAAGAATATCCGGATAACCCAAACAGCGGTGAGCTGGTGCTGGTGTGGAGCGATGAGTTCAGTTACAACGGCCTGCCTGATGCAAATAAGTGGAGCTATGACGTTGACGGCAATGCCTCCGGATGGGGTAATAACGAATTGCAGTATTATACTTCCGGCAGGCTGGCGAATGCCGAGGTCAAGGATGGTTTTCTCTACATCACCGCTCACAGGGAGGATTATGAAGGTTTTGACTATACCTCTGCAAGACTCCGTACAAAGGGCAAGGGCGACTGGCTCTACGGCAGGGTGGAGGTGAAGGCAAAAATTCCCGACGGCAGGGGAATGTGGCCGGCAATATGGATGCTGCCCACCGACTGGGAGTACGGCGGATGGCCTGCCAGCGGCGAGATTGATATTATGGAAAACGTGGGGTGGGAGCCTTATGTAATCCACGCATCAGTTCACACTGAAGCATATAACCACTCCATTGGGACACAGAAATCATCAAGGACAACTGTATCAACATGCTATTCCGATTTCCATGTTTATGCCCTTGAGTGGGATATGAAAGAACTCAGAGGATATGTGGATGACAAGCACTACTTTACATTTCAGAACGAGGGGACCGGATATAAGGTCTGGCCTTTTGACAAACGTTTCCACCTGCTGCTCAATGTGGCTGTCGGAGGAAACTGGGGAGGAGCCCAGGGTGTTGATGACTCAATCTTCCCACGGTCGATGGTAGTTGATTACGTCAGGGTTTACCAGGTCAAATAACTTTACCAATGAAGATATTGCCAATAGTTCTTGCTCTGCTCATCATCAGTTGCAACAGGTCTCCGGAAAACGGCCCGGAAGCCGGAGAGGGTACAGGTATAACTGTGGAGGCGTGGATCACCTCCCCCAATAAGGGAGTTCTGTTTGAAAAGTACGACGGGAAGCTGGAATTTCTCACAACGGCAAACAGTGACCCTGCCATCGTCGTTGACACTACGGAGACATACCAGGAGATCGACGGCTTCGGTAACTGTCTTACAGGCGGCAGCGCCATCCTGCTGAATGAGATGACGGCGCCAGCCCGCAGTGAGCTGCTGAGGGAGCTCTTCTCAACCGTGGGCAGCGGCATCGGGATCAGCTACCTCAGGATAAGTATCGGCGCCTCTGACCTGAGCGACAGGGTCTTTTCATATAATGACCTGCCCGAAGGCGAGACCGATCCGCTGATGGAGAGGTTCAGTATCGATCCCGAAAGGGAGGACCTGATACCTGTGCTGAAAGACATACTGGCGATAAACCCTTCGATCAAAATCATGGGCTCACCCTGGTCAGCTCCGCTCTGGATGAAGAGCAACAACGCCTCCGTGGGTGGCAGCCTTAAACGTGAGTGGTTTGATGCCTATGCCAGGTATTTTGTGAAATATATCCAGGCCATGAAGGCAGAAGGCATAGATATAGACGCCATCACTATCCAGAATGAGCCTCTGCATGGCGGCAACAACCCGAGCATGGTGATGACGGCTGAAGACCAGGCTCTCTTCATCAGGGAGAACCTTGGTCCGGCTTTTGCTGCTGCCGGCATCACAACGAAGATCATCATTTATGATCACAATGCCGACAGGACCGACTACCCTCTGGCCGTGCTCAATGACCCGGGTGCCCGGCAGTTTATTGACGGTTCTGCCTTTCATCTGTATGGCGGCTCCATTGACGACCTCACGGCCGTTCACGAGGCCTGGCCTTCAAAGAACCTGTACTTCACCGAGCAGTGGGTTGGAGGGCCCGGTAATATGGCCGAAGACATCAAATGGCATGTCGAAAACCTTATCATCGGCGCAACCCGCAACTGGTGCAGGAATGTCCTTGAATGGAACCTGGCCTCCGATCCTTCATATGATCCTCATACGGAGGGAGGTTGCGACAGGTGCCTCGGCACCGTGACCCTGGACGGCAACAGTGTAAAAAGAAACCCGGCATATTATATCCTCGCCCATGCTGCCAGACACGTCAGACCCGGTTCGGTGCGGGTTTCTACCAACATGCTTGGGTACCTGCCGAATGTGGGGTTTCAGACTCCTGACGGCAGGAAGGTACTGATAGTGCTCAACACCACCCCTTCAAAGAGAAACTTCAATGTAAGGTTCAGGGGCTTCACTGTTCCTCTCACCCTTGATGGCGGTGCAGTCGGAACTTACGTCTGGTAGATATCACTGCCTCTTTACGATCTTATCAGTGTAATACCTGTCACCGGATGTGACCCTGATGATATAGGTGCCGGCTGCAAGCCTGCCGGCATGAACCTGACAGCTTTCACTGCCGCTTGGTTGTGATAGCACCAGACTTCCGTTGATATCATAGATCTCAACCGATGTTATTACTGACTCGCTGCTGATGTAGAGTGTCTCCATGAAGGAATTCTGCCAGTGCGCCTATCGTTCCGGATCTCAATGAATTCCAGCTCGTTTTCATCAGAGAACTGAATTATGGTCTGAGGATGGTACATGATCTTGGTTATCACCAGGGAAGGCACACTCACATCGCTGCGGGCGCTGTATGAGCCTATGCTGGCCGTGATCCAGTCGGTCCGGCCTGCCATGAACGTTTTGATATCAGCAATGCGCCGGGCATGGCTCCCGCTCTTTCCCCACAGATTGTACTCCATGTCTACCGCCTCGGAGATTTGTGAAACCGTACTGTCGATGAAGGCATGAAGAGAAACCTGGTGAAAAGGCTGACCAGGCTGACATTGTTGTTCGTGATATCGTCGGCCATGCGGGTGGTGAAACCGTAATTCTTCTTGGGGGAGACCTGTGAGGAGGATCCCCTTATCTCAATACCTATGCGGCCGTTATAATCAAGGTAGGCCGGGTTGTCTTTGTCAGTCACATAGTTGAGCTCTCCGGGTCCGTGGTATATGAGTTTCATCGAGGCCTTGACCTTGGGTTCGTCAGGTATCGATACCCCTCCGTCGGTCGTGATGATGATGATAGGGAGGTTGCTCTCGATCAGCGTCTGTGAGTAAGCTTCTACAGAACATAATGCAATTACCAGGGATGTACACCAGTGAATTTTCATCGGCTGCCTGTCCTCTTCCCAAAAGTAGTCATAAAAACCAGTATCCCCATACGTTAAAAATGGGGATACTGGTTTGATACGCTGCCTGATTATTTTCCATGGGCAGCCGTGCCGTTGTTTTTTGGAAAGTGATAGAAGAAGCGGGAGCACCCGGCTGTTATTTCTCCACATGACAGGAGCAGGAAACCTCTGTATTAAGGAAGTAAGATGCGATTAAGTCATAAAGTGGCCGGTCATATTTCTTCAGTTCCCTGCGGGTGTTTATGTGGTTATGTTTTCCGTCAGGAACAGGAACGCCGGCGTTGGCGTTGAACCATGACTGCACCCCTTCTGCCCAGTATTCCTCTAAATTGATCGAAGCGTAGGTTTCCTGCCACTTGCCCTTGCTAACCGCATCATCAAGCATTGCCTGAAGATTTTTATTGAAGCAGGAGTCATTCAGCACAAATCCCACCAGGTGTATTGTATGTGCAAACTCATGAATGAGGATATCCTCGGCATGGTATTTATCAATCTGGTAACAGAGCAGGTTTTCCTCTGCACACGATGTCAGTGGCAATTCGGGAGTTCCTCCCAGACCCCTGGCCCTGACATCCCAGTTTACAGTGGTATCACTTTCAAGGAAAGTGTACTCAGGAATGTCAGTTGTACCTTCATACCTCCCCGTTACAGCCACTTTGACTCCTCTTGCCACAAGTGTATCAGCAATATTGCGCGGAAGCCCCTCAGTGAGCATAATTACTATCTCCCTTGCCTTGAGAAGGGCTTTATCAGGAACCTTGTGAGAGCTGATAATGGGTATATCATTTGCGTCAGTGAACTTTTTATAGAAAGGATCAAGTGCGAGGCTTTCAGGTGGTGATGTGACTGTTGCCGGGGCTGTTCCGTTTTCAGAAGGCCTGTGTGAACAGCAGCATAACAGAAGGAAAAGTATTAACAAAATTTTCATTAGTCTACAAATTTTTCATTTAATTGGTCCAATGGGAGATGCATTCAATATTACAGGCAAATTCTGCTCTGACATCAATATCATACAGGTTTCATTTTGTTATAGATAAAGTCGGTCTTATGGCTGTTAAAAGGTTATACTGCAGCGGTTTATCTTTTAAAATCAGATAGCCTCTCCTGTTAAATCTCAGAATTTTTGATGATTACATGTTTTAATGTCAAGTCCTGCAACCATGGTTTCCGGATATTGATTCTCAGTATTCGTGACAGCTCCCGGTAAAGGTTGTGTTAAAGTACTCACTTATCAGGTTATACAGCCCTACGTCATACTGTTGAAGTTCACTTCTGGTGTTTACATGGTTATGGACACCGTTTGCCGGGATACTCTGGTTATTGACATTATACCAGTCCTGCACTCCTTCGGCCCAGTATTCTGAGAAGTTCGATGCAGCATAGGTGTTGGCCCACTTTCCGCTGCTGATGGCATCGTTAAACAGTGTGTTCAGTCTCTCCTCGAAGTCGGGTTCAACGAATATTATCCCCATTCCATGTATTGCATGCGCAAATTCATGTATCAGGATATCTTCAGGATGGTACCTGTCATCTGAGTAGCACATTATGTTCTCTTCGGCCCCTGTAGTCAGTGGTACCCAAATGGTTCCGCCAAGGCCCCTTGAACGCTCGTCCCAGTTGGTGTTCGGGTCATCCTTAAGGAATTCATATTCGGGCATGTCGGTTGTGACTTCAGTTGCTCCTATGATTCCCACCCTGGCATTCTTCTCAATTAACATAAGTCTTACATTGTCGCGTTTGGAGAGCATGGCCAACACAATGGCCCTTGTTTTAAGCAGGGCTTCTTCGGGAACCTTCCCGGAGCTGATCACCGGGATACCGCCTGCGTCAGTATATTTCCGGTAAAAGGGGTCCAGCCCAAGTGATGCCGGGACGGATGTGATCTCAATGCCTCCGGGTGAGACAACAACATAATCTGTGACGGTTGAAGAGTTGTTTTCACCGGTTACCGTCAGTGTGACGGTGAATGTTCCTGAACGATAATAGGTGTGCACAGGATTCAGTTCATCAGAAGTATCTCCGTCACCGAAATCCCATTCACAACGTGTTGCATTGACGCTTTCATTACTAAAGGTCACCGTACATGGTGAGACATTATTGTCTTTTATGTATGAGAAGAGGGCAGTGGCCTCCTGCTCTTTACCGCAAGAGATGGTTGCCAGAAGCAGCAATGCAATATTCAGGATACTCTTTTTCTTCATGATCAGGTAATTTAATTCAAGCATGCTGCACAGCGTTGTCGCCATGCAGCATGTCCGGAAAGAAACTTTTATTTACCCTTGTAGGTGAAAGTAACGTCAACTATAGTGTGTTTGTCAGCATGCCACCAGTTATCATCAACCGATACATTTTCAAATGAAAGGATTCCGGCTGACGCATCATAATAGCCCACATCAGCTGTAGTGGCCTGGTAGATATAGGGCATCAGCCTAATCATTTTTGTGGTTGCCTCGCCGGTGACCCTGTCAATCATGGTGGCTTCATCGGTTGTGTCATAACCGTCACCGGGCAGCTCAATGACATTCCTCGAATCGCCTGGTCGGGGACAGTTGATGGTGAAGACCACACCGTACCACCAGTCATTCCAGTTGCACCAGTCAAGTCCGAAGTCGGTGATCATATAATATTCCGGGTGATGTGTCCAGCCCAGTTCCCATGACTGAGAATTCTCATTCCATAACCATCCGTAAATCCATACGCCCTGGTGTATTTCAACATCCTTTTTGAATCCGGTGATCTGGTTGTGGGCTTCATAGATTCCGTCAGGTATCGCAGGCAGGGTGCAGAAGTTCATGTATGCCGGCACCACCTGGAAGGCACTTGGTGTCCGCAGGGTGTCATTACTGGCAAGTACTGCAAAGCTTTCAAAAGTGAAGTAGAACCCTGTCCGTATACTGTCAGGTTCAAATTCAAGTCCATCAAGGAGTTCTTCAGAGGTTGTGACTGAGAAAGAAATAGTGTCATTTATCAGGTCTGAGTCAAGGGCAAGTGCAGATGTGACAAGGTTATTGCCAGCATCGTAAAGATTCTTGATAATAAGTATTTTGCTGACATCTGTATAGGAGACGACTGCCACTTGCAGGTCAATGGTTACATCATAAAGTACGTTTACCGGGTTGTATTCCCTGGTGCATACAATGGTGCCGGTTGAGGCAGTAAAGTCGGCCGAATACCCCGGGGTAACCTCCCTCAGCAGGTCAATTGTCTCCTTTTGGCATGCCTGGAAAAGTGCTGGCATCAGGAGAAGTGTCAGTATAATTATCTTTTTCATTTCTCTCGTTTTTATCTGTTTATCCACCAAATTTTAGAGTCCAGGGCATCGCCGTTAGGAAGGGTAGCTATCGCCGCCCCAAGGTTACCGGCATTGGATTGTCCTTCAGAGATAGGATACTGAAATCTCCAGGGAATGACGTTGACCGCTCCGCCGGCAACGGGAATCAGTGCAGGATATCCTGTTCTTCTCTGTTCGGTCCATGCTTCAATACCCCTGGTGAAGAGGGTGACCCATTTCTGTTCCATTATCCTCTGCAGGGTGTTGTTGTATGAAACTGCTGATTGAGAGATATATGCTGTGAAGTCAGCCTCTGACAGGCCCAGTTCCTGGAAGTTTGCCTTTATGGCACTATTATAGAGTGCAGCAGCATCCTGTGAAATAATCCCTCTCTGGGATGCCTCTGCCAGGAGGAAGAGGACATCTGAGCTGGCGATGAGAGTTCCAGGTCTGTCTTTTCTTCCCCAGACCGGGTTGATTTTGGCGTACACCTCAATGTCATTGGAGCTGATTCCCTGACCTGCAGCCAGACCCGTGTATTCACCCTCGTCGTTGGCGACAGCGTATACCGGAAGCCTCGGATCATCATTGGAGTTCATGAAATCAGCAAGCGTGTTACAGAGCCTGTATCCTCCGTCTGTTGCTTCAGATGAAAGGTTTGAATAAAAAGGGTTATAATTCTTTGGGGCGGTGCCGGGGAAGGAGAACCATGCATTGTCTGAGTTTGAAAGGATGAACTCTGTTTCCGGGTTATTGACAAGGGTACTTATTTTTCCGGCCATATCCTCCTTCATAGAGATTCTCATCATCAGTTTAAGCTGCAGCGAATTAGCGAATTTCAACCACTTCCGGGCATCGCCGTTGAAAAGCAGATCATAACCCTGTCTGATGGAGATCGTGGTTTTTCCCCGGAGCATTGAGGAAGCTGACCTGAGTGAGTCAATAAGAGCCAGATAGACACTTCTCTGATCATCATATGCCGGTTTGTTGATCCCCTCCTCAGCCCGGAGAGCTTCGGAATAGGGTACAGGCCCGTAGCAGTCAGTGAGGAGTGCGTATGCATATGACGACATTACCAGTGACACTGCCATCTGTGATTCATTGTTTTCCGCTGCAGCGAGTTCATACATGGTACGGAGGTCCTTGAGCGGACCGGAGTAGAGGTTGTCCCAGAGGTAGCCCCTGGCTTTTTCGTATGAGTAACTTCCGTTTGTAGGCCAGTATGCGCACGAAATCTGCTGTGCCCATGCTGATGCATAGCTCAGGTTTTCCATGAAGGCATTCTCGTTCGAGGTGATAGAGAAGATAGCACCGGGTAGAAGATAGTCAGAAGGCACCTCCGTAATGGCATTGGGATCACGGTTTATTGTATCGAAATCTTTTTCACATGATGTGACTGCCAGGATTCCGGCGAGAAGAAAAAGTGCCCTTATATGTAGTTTATATGTTCTCATGGGTATCATTCGTTAGAATTTTAGTGTTATATCGAAGCTGACCGTCCTGGCGGTTGGCATGTTGAAGAGTTCAAAGCCCTGGTAATATGGAGATGCAGAGACTGCAGATTCGGGATCGACATGTGGTACATTGGCGAAGAGGAGGGCGAGATTTCTTCCCACCACTGAGACTGAGGCGCTGCGCAGGGGCAGTTTGCCCAGTATACTCCGTGGCAGGTCATAGACGACTCTTGCCTCCTTAAGCTTGATGTAAGAAGCATCAAAAATGACCGGCTCATGCAGTCCGTACTGGTTTAGCCTGTAGTTATAATCCTGGAAGGACACTGACACATTGTTGGGCACATAGATGATATTATCTCCCTGTTCAACCTCCATTACCCCCTTGCCAACAATGCTTCCCTGCCTGTACAGGTTTTCAGTTTCGGCTGCAAGACCATACTGGCGAAGCCACTGTGTTGTAAGTGAGAACATGTCGCCTCCGAATTTGCCGTTGAACTGCACAAAAAGGTTGATATTCCTGTACCGGAGTCCTGTGGAGAGGTTGCCAAGCCAGTCGGGCGTGATGTTCCCCACAACAGACTCCTGGTTCTCAATTGCCGGCAGACCGTTCACATGAATGATGTTTCCTTCAGGATCTCTTTTGAAACTGAAGCCTATCATGTTTCCGTAGGCTGAGCCCGGCCTGGCTTCGGTGCGGATGCCTGAATAGGCGTAGCCAATGGGCAGGGCATCAACTCCTTCAGCAAGCGATTTTACTTTGTTTACGTTCCGCGAATATGTAAACGCCACATTCCATTCCAGTTTTTGCTTTTTCAAAGGTACTGCGGTGAACATAAGCTCTATCCCCTTGTTGGTAATCTCGCCAACGTTGACTGCCCGATATGTGTAACCGGCACTCGGGGGAGTCACAATCCACGATATCTGGTCAAATGACCGTCCGCTGTACGCAGCCATGTCAAGATTCAGTCGCGACTGGAACAGGCGAAGATCGATGCCTGCCTCATACTGCTGTGTTCTTGTAGGCTTCAGGTTGGGGTTTTTCAGTGAATTCTCCACTGACGCCTCATAGATATTGTCAAGCCTGTTCAGGTTAAAATATGACCTCTGAAGCTGATAGGGTGAAGTTCCGGCGCCCACCTGTGATGCGTTGAGACGCAATTTCAAGAATGAAAAGGAGGAGGGAAGCCTGAATGCTTCAGAAGCCACCCAGCTTAATGATGCTGAGGGATAGAAGTAAGACCTGTTGGCCACAGGGAGGGTGCTGGTCCAATCATTCCTGCCGGTCAGAGTCAGGTAGATTCCCCTGCTGAATGATAAATCGAGATTACCAAATACGCTGTTAAGCCTGCTCTGTGAATAGCCGTTGGTGGCTTCCCTTGTGCCCTTCGAATTTGACATGTTGAATACGCCGGGTATGACCAGTTCCGGGGCACTCATGCTCTCCCAGTCTATCATTGCATCCCTTCTCTCCGCTCCGACAAAGGCACTGAGGTTTATAATGCCCAGATCCTTCCTGTAAAAGAGCATAGCGTTCATTGTAGTGCTCCTCCTCTTGGTCAGGTTCCTGCTGTAATATCCCTTGTAACTGTATACGCTTCCGGTCCAGTGTCTTACCCCTTCATCAGCCTTGACCACTATCTGCTCGTCTATATATTCACTGCTGTACTTTGCTTCCAGAGAAAGCGATTCAGTAATATTGTACTTTGCCCCGATAACCGTGAAATAACGGTTTGAGGAGAACTCGTTGTTCAGTCTCTCAAGCAGTATATAAGGATTTGGATAATAATCGCTGGTTGCAGAACAGTAACCCGGAGCCACTATGCCCGGGTTGTTTCCATTGTAGTCATATGGCAGTGGAACTCCGCCAGCAAGAAGTTCTCTCCAGTTTCGCAGATCAGCACTGTTGGTGCTCCTTGGCATGAAGAAAGCTGACTTGACAGGATTCTCCGGGTAGTTGTCTCCAGCCATCCTGTTACCGCTGAAGGTATTTGAATACAATATACTTGACGTAACCACCAGGTTTGGAGTGATATTGGCTGAAGCGTTGATTGAGATATTATTCCTGGTAAGGTCAGTATTGTACAGCATTCCCTCCTGGCTCATGTTGCTGTAGGCAAGCCTGTAGTTGTATTTGTCAGTCTCTCCCTTACTGAAGGAGATGTTGTTGTTGAAGGTGATGCCTGTCTGGAAGAAATCACGAACGTTGTCTTTATATGACTTCAGTTCAACTGGTATCGGAACACCGTTCTCATCAAGCCTGCTGGTCCAGTCTACACCTTTCAGTCCCGTGTCGAGCTCAGGCCCGTAGGCATAGTATGATTCCTGGCCCGACTCCCAGTAATCCCATCCGGACGGGTCATTTCCAGGACCGTACTTGTTCTGGTAGTCAGGTAACCTGAAGGGTCTGTCAAATGAGACGCCGCTGCTGAATTCAAATCCTACTCCGCTGCTGCCGCTCTTGGTGGTGATTATAATGGCACCGTTGGCTGCCTGCGAACCGTACAATGCAGCTGCACTGGCACCTTTTAGAACGGTAAGTGACTCTATGTCAGCCGGGTTGATATCAGAAAGAGCATTGCCATAGTCAACGGTACCTCTGCTGCGCAGGTTATTGATAACCGGAATCCCGTCAACGACGAACAATGGCTGGTTGTCAGAGGAGATTGATGATACACCCCTGATAATGATTCTGGATGACGATCCGACGCCTCCGCCTGAAGAGGAGATGTCAAGGCCGGCAACCTTTCCTGAGAGGGCGTTGATGAGGTTCGACTCATTGCTTCCTGTAATCTCCTCACCGGCCACCTGTGTGACGGCATACCCAAGGGATTTTTCTGATCTCTTTATACCCATTGCGGTTACTACGACCTCTTCGACAACGATCCCTTCTGACATGGTTATCTCAAGAAAGGAGCTCGTTCCTAGTTCCACTTCTATAGTCTCCATGCCAACAAACGAGATCTGGAGCAATTTGTCATCCTGATTCACGGAGATGCTGAACTCACCATTCATATCAGATGAAGTGCCTCTCATGGTACCTTTCACCAGGATGTTCGCTCCTGGTATGGGCCTCTGATCGGTATCCCTGATGACACCCCTGACCACTCTTTCCTGTGCTATTAACGACAGTGGGAGGACCAAAACGACAATCAGGGCGATTGCAAACCTGAAAATAGATTTCTGCATAGTTGAAAGGGTTTTGAATTTTCAATAAAATTACCGGATGGGACACCCGGTCATATCAGACAAATCGGTTAAACAGATGAAGGCATTTTAAAAATAATGGGATATTTTCGGCAGCGCATAGGGATAAATTCGGCAGGAGGCTGATTTATGGTTTGATAATCAGATCTATTTGTTCTTATGATGATTCATTCAGAAAATTTGTAGCCTCGCCACTGTGGAGTGCCGTTATATACACTTGTTCAGATCATTTCTTACCCGAAGGCTACAGATCCTTAAAGGAGAGGGGATATCACAGATCTGGGAGACATCAGGCTGACCCACCTTGATGAGGATTCTTTTGGAAAAACTTTGGCGATTGGCCGTATTCCTCACGGAAGCACCTTGAAAAGTAACCCGGGTCATTGAATCCGACCCTGTAGGCTACTTCTGAGACAGATAGCGGAGTCTGGAGAAGGAGCTGAGCTGCTTTTTTTAACCTGACCTTCCGTATGAATGAGGTTATTGATTGCCCTGTATAAGCCTTGAGCTTTCTATAAAGCATGGTCTGTGACATGTTTATTATGGTGCATAGTTTCTCCACTGACAAATCACAGTCGTCCATGTTATCCTCGATAATGTCAAGCAGTCTGTTCATGAACTGTTTGTCCCTTCCGCTTCCATCTTCCTGAATGATGTTTGTGCTAGCTCCTTCCACGTCGGGATTTGTGTAATGCCCTTCATGATCAGCATGGTCAGCCGGAATGGTACGGGGAATAATGCTGCGCAATATGTTTTGTTGCACCCTTTGCTGAATAATGTTCTCCATCAACAGCTCCCTCCTCAGCCTTCTCCTGATTAAAAAATCATTTATGGCATAGAGGAGAGCCAGGATTACCGAGAGGTAGAACAGTCGGGCTGCCAGGCTTGTGTACCACGGCCGTTCTATGGTTAATACAATACATGACGGGTCGCTCTCCCGGCCAAGAACTCTGGCCCTGACGTTAAAGATGTAACTACCTGGAGGCAGGCTGTTGAAAGCAGTGAAGTTCTGTCTGCTCCAGCGACTCCAGTCTTCAGAATAGCCTTCAAGCTTCCAGGAATACTCTTTATCAGCGTCTCCCTTGTATTCAGGAAGAGCATAAAAAATGGTCAGATCCCGCCCGTTTTCAAATGTGATTTCGTTCTCTTCACGGCCGGGGCATGATAACGCAGTAACATATACCGCCGAATCTTCCTTTATTATGCAGTTGATAATAACAGGCAACGTATGGTCTGCAGGGTCTATCACTGACCTGTCATACAGGTATAGTCCCTTGTTACCGCCGATCCATGTTCGTCCCTTCTCATCATGATAAAATACGAAGGCGGAAAATATGTCCCTGACGGGGTCAAATGGCAGCAGGTATAGTGAGTAAGTACCGTCCTGCCTGTTCAGCAGCAGTTCGTTACCACCGAGCCAGATATTACCTTGCCGGTCAGGTGTCATTGCAGATACCATTTTGTTGTACGAAGCCACCTCGGGTCCAAGTAACCGGCAAGGTCCGAAGCTATGGTTAAGAGAATCAAATGACATGAAACCGCCATTGTTGGAAAAGATGATTCTGCCATTTACACTGTGTACGTCGGTGAGGGTGCTGAAGCTGAACTTATCTAAATCTGATTCCTGTAACCGTGAAACTCCGGTAAGCTCCCTTAGCAGACCGGCTTGGCTGATGCGGTACATCTTCAATGATCTTGTTCCTATCCACAAATATTTGTCAGACTCCTGTGCAGAGCTCCTGTATTCGCTGAAAAGTCCATCAATGCTTCTGATAGGGATCACCCCTTCTTCCGTCACCCGGCTGACATGAAGAGTGCCGGCCCCGAAAGAAAGAAGCCATGAAGGATCACGTTGCAGGACCATGCTCTTAAGTATCAGGTCACTTCTGAATATATTCACAAGCCTCATGCCATCAAGAAGCCAGAGTCCGTTTCCGGCACTGATAACCATACAATTTTTTCCTCGGGATGTCTCCAGAGGGTAAATATCCCATACCTCAGAATCAAGCAATCTCTTGACATCAGTGCCTATTGCTTCAGGATCAGCTAGATAAAACAGCCCTGTAAGGGTACCAACCAGTATTCCGCCCATATAACTCCTGATACTCATGACAACCCCGTCAACCCCCTTGCTGTAATCCCAGTTGGAGAACGGGGAGAAGATATTATATGCCGAGATGCCGTTTCCGGTGCACATCCATAGATTGTTGTCATGTGACAGTCCGAGATAATAGTGGGCATTGTCCTGGACGCCACTCTGATAGTGAAGTATCTTTTTTATTTTTCCTTTCTTGTCAATAATTAAGGTGCCGTTAATTAGAGTGGCAATTGCTATGTTTCCGTCTGGCAGAATTGCCATATGATATAAACGATTCTTTTTAAGGAAAGAACTTGCTTCGCTTTCTTCAAAAATGAACGGAGATACATCACCGGTTACCGGGTTCCATTTATAGATTCCCTCTTCCCTGGTTCCGACTAAAATAGTATCTGGGCTCAACTCCACCGCACCGGAGATAACCATATTGCTGAAAAAGGATCCTCCTGCGGCTGGAGCAAAACCATCTCCCGTGAATTGCATCAGCCCCTTTCCCCGTTCATTGATATAATATTTATCTCCGAAATCAAACCCTCGATGATATGAATCCTTAACCCTGTGCCATGAGTTACCTTTGTTGGCAGAAATTGCAAAAACAGTATTCCTTGACTGAAAAAATATCATAGAATCAGCTTCCGAGATACTCCACAGATCTCCAAACTGCCTTGAAGAATCAGGAAATTCAGTGGCGGCAGATTCCAGTGTCAATCCTTCGGTCTGAGAACGCTTTACTCTTCCGAAGTCGTTGACGGCTCCGTACCAAATATTGCCACGGGAGTCAACGAACAGTGATCTGATCGCCTCGGTGGACAACCTGTACATGGTCCATTGAGTTCCGTCATAGATTCCTATTCCCCCCTCGGTGCCGAAATATAGAACTCCAAGAGTATCCTGAACCATACACCAAACGGATCCGTTAACCGAGAGGTGCTTCTGAACGTCATAATTGGTCACCATAAACCTTGCTTCCTGTGCACCGGCAGGAAGAAGAAGCAAGAGTGAAAGATACAAAACAGTCACACTTTTGGTCATGGCAAATATTATCTGTCCCCTGAAGAATAAAGAGCCACTAATTTATCATATTTTTCTCCTCAACAATCATTGGCAAGAGGCAGTGACTTTTATTAATTTTTTATATGGTTTTTGAATCATTTTTTATCAGGGTATTTCTTCCGGGAATAATGGAAGATGCACATGTCGCTTCAGAAAGTATCTTTGCAGAAACTCTTTCCATTTTTGAAAGACGACATGAAAATAAAAAAAATAAAGGTCAGGGCTCCGGCAACGGTCTCTAATCTCAGTTGCGGGTTTGACGTGTTGGGATTGGCCATCAATGAGCCATTTGACACTGTAGAGCTTGAGCTGACTGAGACGGGCAGAATTGAAATTGATGATATCAGGGGTTGCAACACCCTGAGCCGTGATCCTGCAGAGAACGTGGTCGGGCCTGTTCTCCGTGCCATGGTCACAGCCATGGGTGTAACGGCAGGTTTCAGGGTCATCATTGAGAAGGGAATCCATCCCGGCAGCGGCGTCGGCTCCAGCGCTGCCAGCTCGGTCGCAGCTGCATTCGCGGCCAACCTTCTGTTCGACAATGCCTTCTCTTCCAGCGAGCTGGTAGGGTTTGCCATGGAAGGGGAGAGGCTTGCATCGGGCTCTGCTCATGCTGACAATGTGGCGCCGGCTTTGCTGGGGGGAATCATCCTGGTACGCAGTTATGAGCCGTTGGAGATAGTGCCACTTAATGTCCCGCCAGAACTCTTCTGCGTGGTTATTCATCCTGAGATGGAGATAAAAACCTCCGTTGCGAGGGAAATATTGGAAAAAGAGATACCGCTGACGACAGCAGTGAAGCAGTGGGGAAACCTTGCAGGGTTGGTGGCTGGACTTTTCAAGGAGGATTATGGCCTGATAGGGCGTTCTCTCATAGATTTTGTGGCAGAACCCAAAAGAGCAGAACTAATACGGGGTTTTGACAGGCTTAAGGCATCTGCCCTCGAAGCCGGTGCCCTCGGAGCGGGTATCTCCGGTTCCGGACCCTCGGTATTTGCTCTCTCCAGGGGTGAAGCCTCAGCCCGCGCAGTGATGGAGAGCATGAGCAGAGTGATGCACGGTGAGGGAGTCGGATTTAAGGCTTACCTCTCACCGGTAAGCAGCCAGGGTGCAGTAATTTGCTGAACAGGATTAATATATCAGTCAATGCGTTACTATAATCTCAAAGACCCCCGTGCAAAAGTTGGATTCCGCGATGCCGTGATGCGGGGCATCTCTTCTGACACCGGCCTCTTCATGCCCGAGACGATACCGGTGATGGAACCGCAGTTTTTTGAACGGCTGCCGGAACTGTCACTTGCAGAGATAGCCGTTGAGGTCGGTACCAGGTATGTCGGAAACGATATACCGCCGGAGGAGATGGAGCGGATATGTGCCGGAGCCTTTGACTTCCCGGTCATTATGAGAGAGATTGACGGCAGGAAGCAGGTGCTGGAGTTGTTCCATGGTCCCACTGCCGCCTTCAAGGACTTCGGGGCCAGGTTCCTGGCCGGCTGCTTCAGCTACTTCGCATCGCATGACGGCATGAGAACGGTGGTGCTGGTTGCCACCTCCGGCGACACCGGCGGTGCAATAGCCTCCAGCTTCCTGGGGGTGGAGGGCGTTGACGTCATCATACTCTATCCCTCCGGCAAGGTGAGCGTCCTGCAGGAGAACCAGATGACAACGCTGGGACAGAATATTACAGCCATAGAGGTTGAAGGTACCTTCGACGACTGCCAGGCGATGGTAAAAGGTACCCTGACCACGATGGATACAGGCAACAGGATCAGGCTTACCTCAGCCAACTCCATAAACATTGCCAGGCTGATACCGCAGAGCTTTTACTACTACTACGCTGTTGGCCGTGCCGGAGGCGGTAAGGTTATATCAGTGCCGAGCGGCAACTTCGGCAACATCACCGCGGCAGCCATGGCATGGCAGTCAGGACTCGACATTGACCACCTGGTGGCGGCCACAAATATCAATAAAGTAGTGCCTGAATATCTCTCTTCCGGTGTCTTTACCCCTGCGTCAAGCCTGCAGACAATTGCCAGCGCCATGGATGTGGGCAACCCGGGCAACTTCCCCAGGCTTACCAGGCTGTATGATGATGACTTCCGCCGTATCACCTCCGCTATATCCGGTTACTGGTTCAACGACGGACAGATAAGAGAGCATATAAGGGCTGAGTTTGAAAGAACGGGATATATCCTTGACCCTCATGGGGCCGTGGCCAGCCTGGGACTTGATGGTTATCTGGAGGAGCATCCCGAGAAATCAGGAATCTTCGTTGAGACTGCGCACCCGGGGAAGTTCGCCGGTACTGTGGAACCACTGATAGAAACGGATGTGGAGATACCTGAGAGCCTCCGTGGGTTCCCGGAGGGTCAGAAGGAGTCAGTAATTATGAAGTCAGGGTCTGACCAGCTTGCAGATTTCCTGTCCCACAGATATTCCACCGGTTAAGCACAACTATACACTAACCTCAGCCATGGCCTCAGAATCACGTGAATTCCAGGTATTTGTCAAACCGGTTGGCGCCAGGTGCAACCTGCACTGCTCTTACTGCTATTATCTTGAAAAACCGGGCATTGCCAGGTCAGTGCCTGGCGCGTGCATGAGTGATGAGATCCTGGAACAGTATATACGTCAGCATATCGAGGCCTCCACAGAACCGGAAATATTCTTCTCATGGCATGGTGGTGAGCCCACCCTGGCAGGTCTTAATTTCTTCAGGAAGGCAGTGACCATCCAGGAGGCATATATGCCTAAAGGAAGCACAGTGCGAAACGGCATCCAGACGAATGGCACGCTGATCACCGATGAGTGGGGAAGGTTTCTCAGCAGGGAGAACTTTTATGTCGGCCTCAGTTTTGACGGGCCGGAGAGGTATCATAACCTCAACAGGACCCGTGCTGACGGCAGCGGGACATTTGAGGAGGCATTGAGAGGCCTTGAGATACTGAAGGAATATAATGTGCCATACGAATTCCTGTGCGTGGTAAGCAACGACAATGTACATGCTCCGCTTGAGATATACCGGTTTTTCAGGGAACTGGGAGCACAATACATAACCTTCCTGCCGTTGGTTGTGGAGGATGGCAGGGGCTCAGGCAGGGCGACACCGCAGAGCGTCAGGCCCATGGACTTCGGCAGATTTCTTGTGTCGATCCTCGATGAGTGGATTGAGAAGGATATCGGTCGGATCAAGGTTCAGATCTTTGAAGAGGCCCTGAGAACCGCATTCAGGCAGGAGCATACCCTCTGTATCTTCAGGGTTGAATGCGGCGGGGTGCCGGTGGTAGAGATGAACGGCGACTTTTACATGTGCGACCACTACGTGAATGCTGATCACCGTATAGGAAACATAGCTGACCTCTCTCTTGCTGAGATGCTTGACCATCAGCGGCAGAAGGCATTCGGAGAGGACAAATTCAGGTCACTGCCATATTACTGTCGCGAATGTGAAGTGCTTGATATGTGTAACGGTGAGTGTCCGAAAAACCGGTTTATAAAAACCCCTGACGGTGAGCCGGGATTAAACTACCTGTGCGAAGGGTACAAGCATTTTTTTAACTACTGCCTTCCTTTCGTGGACGAAGTAGCCCGCCTCTGGAAAGGTGACCGCTAGCTGCGGGGGCGCCGGCAGCTTCACGTGCAGCCCGCCAGTCACATCTGATACGTCCGGCTCCGGGATGCAGACGGTTAGTCTCCCAGATTATCCTTGAAGAACTGGACGGTCCTGCTCCATGCAAGATCGGCAGCCTCCTTGTTGTATCGCTCGCCGGTGTCATTGTTGAAGGCATGGCGGGTGCCTTCATAGATGAATATCTGGTACTCAATACCTGCCTGCTTCAGCGCCTCTTCAAATGCGGATATACCGGCATTGATGCGTTCATCGTCGCCTGCATAGTGTGCCATAATCTTTGCCTTTATCTTCGGCACATCTTCAGCTGCCGGCGTTAAACCGTAGTAGGGAACAGCCGCGTCGAGGTCAGGGGAATTAACTGCCACCTGGTTGGTCATGGCTCCGCCCCAGCAGAAGCCGGTGCAACCTACCTTGCCCGTAGAGCGGGGATGGGTCTCGAGGTATTTGACGGCGGCAACAAAGTTCTTCACCGTCTCCTCAGGGTTGAGCTGCCCGATCATCTCACGGCCCTTGTCCTGGTCCTCCGGTGTCCCGCCGAGAGGGGAGAGGGCGTCAGGTGCCAGCGAGATGAAGCCCTCCATGGCCATTCGCCTGTTGACATCCTGAATGTGGGGTACCAGTCCCCTGTTCTCATGAATGACTATCACTCCCGGCAGTTTCTCCCTGCCCTCGGGCATGGAGAGATAGGCTCTCATCTCCCCGGTGGCTCCCGGATAGGTGATGAATTCATTGATAAGGTTGAGGGCACCTGATTTCCGGCGGCTGGCTGACACACCGTTGCAGCCGGGCAGTATTATTACTGCAGCGGCAGTGCCACCGGTGATGACGGCAAGCTTCTTCATGAATTCCCGCCGGCTCACTCTGCCGTCACGGTATTCATCATACAGTTCATTTACCTTTTTATTCATGATAACCTGTTTTAGGGTTTCTTGATATTTCTCACCGTTTTTGCCTTACCGGGTTTCCCAATTATGCTGCCCGGGGTCACTCTTTCGGGATTTCATTTACTCCTCTTGCCGGAGGCTCTGGTTTGAAGGTTTTATTTGATGCCTTACCGCACGGGAGTCACGACTTGCGTGTCTCCTCCTTGATCCTCTGTATATGACCTCTTCCCAGTCCCTTGACTTCGCAGCCCAGCTGGAAGTAACGCCTGATCCTGTCGTCACTCAGTATTCCGAAGCAGTCGATAATAGCAGCCGGCTGTCCGATCTTTTTCACCACCATGTCAGGGTCGAGATCGAGATAGGCTGCGTGCGGCACTGCGAGTATCACTGCCTCGGCTCCCTTGAGGGCTTTGTCGAGGTCCTGTTCTATCCTTATCTCCTTTAACTTCTCCTGGTTACGGAAAAACTGTGCCTTGCTCTGTCCCTCTGCCGGGTAGCTGTCCTGCTGTTCAAACTCCCACCAGTGCTCCACATAGGGGTCATGTACCCTGATCTCGGCACCCATCTCCGCCAGTTTGCGGATGACTATCTCGGAGCCGCTGTAGCGTGTGTCTCCCACATCCTCGCGGTATGCTGCTCCCAGCACCAGCACATCAGAGGCTGCAATGGGCTTGCCTATGTTGCGCAGGGCGTCGCGGGTGAGCTGCCCCACGTGCAGCCCTCGGGTATCATTGATGTCAATAGCCATGGGGGTGATCCTGAAGATATCATCCTCAAAGCCCAGGATATGCTTGTATGCCCATACCCCCAGTCCGCCGTCCTTCGGGAGGCAGTAGCCGCCTATGCCCGGCCCGGGGAAGATTATATTGCTGTGTGTGGGTCTCATTTTTATTGCCTTGATCACTTTGACCAGGTCAACTCCGTTACGTTCGGCGAAGAGGCTCCACTCATCCAGGAACGCCAGTATTGTTGCACGGTAGCTGTTTTCCACGATCTTGGCTGTCTCGGATTCTATAGGCCGGTCCATTACCGTCAGCGGGAACTTTTCCGTGTTGAGCACTTCGGTGAGGAACTTCACCACACGATTCCTGGCCTCGTCGTTGATACCGCTGCATACCCTCCAGAAATCGCGTATGCTTGCCACATAGTTGCGGCCGGGCATGACCCTCTCGTAACTGTGTGCCAGCAGCGGGTCACTCTTTATGCCGCGTTTCCTGAATGCCTTTTTCATTATCGGGTATGCCACCTGCTCTGTGGTGCCAGGTGCAACGGTCGTCTCTATCAGCACCAGGGCTTCAGGGGGAATATGTTCGGCGATCACCGCCAGCGAGGCCTCCAGTGCCGCCATATCGGTCTGCCCGGCACGCACGTTGCCCAGCTCCTCCTTGATGTAGTCGCACTGCACATCCACAACCACCACATCGGCCAGTTTCAGAACATCATAGGTGTATGTCGCCATCAGCGTCTTCTTCTCCTTCACGCAGCGGGCAATCATCGGGTCGACCTCTGGGTCCTCGGCCTTAACGGGAGAGACACCGCGGTTAAGCATCGGTATCTTCCAGAAGCTGCGGGCGCTGGGACGCTGCATCCCTATGACGAACTTCGACGGCTTGCCTTTCTTGTCGACAGTATCGGCAACGATGGCAGCCATGACTGCACCTACGAAGCCGACGCCCATGACAACTACTATCTCGCGACCTTTGGCACGTTCCTTTTCGACACGTTTCTTAATACTTTCAAATTCAGCTTTATAATCCTCCGGCTCCGGCAATGGAAACTTCTCGCCGTTGGGACTTACAGAATATTTTTTGCTCATAATGATGGTTCATAGTATATGAGAACTAAAAATAGTAAAAAGAATTGATCTGACCTTCATGATGATGAGCTGTAATGCCTGACAAATTTATCTCGGATATGTGCCGTGCTGATCTTGCGTCTTTCCGCCGCGTCCTTCGGCTGGCCTCTTTGCCGGCTGGCACACCGGGAGCGGTAGCTTCACTGTCTGCAACCCTGGGCTGGAGGTAGCTCAGGAAATCAGCCGTCGGGGCAGGAGAGTGGTCGATGTCCTGAACTTTGTGGACCTGCTTTATGAAAAAGGAATTGCGCTTTATATCAAACAATTCAATATGCTCACCACGGAGAATGGCAGGGAGAATCCTGTTGCCAAAATGTTGCTGCAGATATTGAGTATCGGTGTCGGGATGGAGAATAGTCAGAGAAAAATTCGTCAACTCGAAGGGATTCAGCTTGCCAGGATTAAAGGAGTGTACAATGGCAGGTGCAAAAAGTTCTACTTCAAGATTGGTGTCTAAATACAAGAATGTTGCCGATCTTCTTGATAAGAGTGAACTTTCTATTAGAAGGATCGCTGGAATTACTGGACATTCTATCAATACTGTTCGTAAAATCAAAGAGTTAAAAGAGATTTGAGTTTAGTAGATTTTTTCATCAAATTATCACTTACTGATAATTATGTGATATTATTACTAAGCCTCGTACAATTTGCATCACTGAGATTATATGAGTGGGAAAAATATTCTAATTCGGTCATGCATTTGTCCCGAATATTTGCTATTTTCGGGACAAAATGAACTGAATAAATGATTATTTCGAAGCAAATTGAGCAGAAGATTCAAGCCTTGCCAAAGGGGACACTACTGTTAATTGATGATTTTATCGAAGAGTATGATTATGAAACAGCTCGAAAAGTACTACAGCGATTAACAGTTGACGGCCAGTTAATGAGGTTGAACCGGGGTATTTACTATATACCCAAAAAAGACAACCTGTTGGGCATAATAAAACCGAATGCAGAACAAATTGCTGAATCAATAGCGAAGAGGGACAAAGCACGGATTATCCCAACCGGATCATTCGCATTACATAAATTAGGACTCAGTACGCAAGTTCCAATGAATGTAGTGTACCTCACAGATGGTTCTCCCCGTAAAATAAAGGTTGGTAATCAGAACATCACATTTAAAAAAACCAGTCCCAGAAACCTGGCCGTTAAACATTACTTATCCGGATTGATAATTCAAGGTTTAAAAGAAATAGGTGAAGGGAATGTCAATGGAAGTCATTTATCCCAGATAAAAAACATAATAGGCAAATCACATGAAGTTTCACAAATTAAGCTCAACATGCGATATGCGCCTGTATGGATACAAAAAATTGTACTCAAGATTCTAAATGACTTGAATAATGAATAACTGGTTAATACTTACGCAAGACCAACAGCAAAATATATTTGACCAGGCAAGTGATGCTACTGGTTTGCCTTCATATTCTATCGAGAAAGATGCATGGGTTACCCTGGTTCTACGAATGCTTTTTACTTCGGTACTATCTGATCATATCGTCTTTAAGGGGGGCACTTCATTAAGTAAAGGGTATAGTCTGATTGAAAGATTTTCCGAAGATATAGACCTTGCAATTAACCGGGAATTCTTTGGATTTAATGGAGATTTGACGAAAGGAGAAATTCGTAAATTAAGAAGAAGATCACATGATTTTTCCCTCAATGAGGTTCCGGAAATTCTTACAACACAATTTGAAAAGAACAGTATTAATCCAGATCTATATGAAATTACTGTTCCTAATATAAAGATATCCGATCAAGATCCTGAGGTAGTGCACGTTAATTATAAAACTGTATTTAATGGGGCATACTACCTCCCCAATAGAGTTCTCATAGAGATTGGGGCACGATCACTCAATGATCCTTGTGAAGAGAGGAACATAGGATCTATTATTGATGCGAATTTCAAAGATGGTCCCTTCGTAGAAAAGCCATTCATGTGCAGGACTATAGTTCCGGAAAAGACGTTTCTGGAGAAGTTATTTTTGTTGCATGAGGAGTTTCACAAGCCAACAGAAAAATTCGAGATCAACGAATGTCAAGACATCTTTACGATATTTATATGATTTCTCAAACGGAATATGGGTACAGAGCATTACATGACACTGGACTT
>WOYX01000048.1:0-9282 GCA_011620595.1 Bacteroidales bacterium
ATATAATCCTGCTAAGATGCTTATTGAAGAGTTTCAGTTTAAAAACTATTTCAAACGAGGAAGCACTTATTGTTTCAAGAAAAAAGATTTACAGGATCTCAATTTAGTATTCAAAGAGAGAAACATCAATTTGAAGGTATATGAGGAATTATTACGAGATAATGAGAAGTTTCAGAAATATATAGTAAGTGTTTCTCATTCAGAGGGAATCAAGAAGAGAAGGAGATTTATGATACCAGAGGGACTTGAGAATATATTTTCTAAGCCATATTCTGCACCGAATGAGGAATTGGTCAGGAATGAAATTAAAGCATTATGGAAAGAATATGAAGAATTTAACGTGTCAGAATATGTGGATTTGTATTATAAAAAGACCTATGCTGTATTCAAATATATCTATCATTGGGATAGGTACTTAGACCCCAATATAAAAAAGCATTGTAAAGGGTGGTGTGAAAAATTCAATTATGCGAACACTGCTTTGAATAAGATATTGGAACAAAAAAATAAGAAGTGAATGGGAAAATCAAGTTGCGTGTTCTGGCCTGGCAAAACTTCCCTGCTCAGAAGGGTGGACGATAAAATTTCGAAAATAACATTAATAAAAAGACACCCTCAATACCCGTCTGCAGGTTCGCTCCCAGTGTGAAATTATTGTTGTTAATCCTAAGATATAATTTGGTTAACAATTATTAACTTTATAGTATACAAATTGATTATAAGAAAGGAGGTAAATTATGGGCATTAAACCAGGTCCAAAAAAAATCGCTAAAACAACGGGAAAACCAGACAGGCGTCAACGAGATAATAAGGAAACCCCTAGAAATACGCCATCATTGAAGCCACATAAGCATAAGAAAGGTGATTAATCCTGGCACCAAACTGGCACCAAAAAAAAAGTTACAATTTTTGAGGTTGTAACTTCTTGATTTTGAGTGGGCCCAGCTGGGATCGAACCGGACCGAGGGAAGCAGAAATGATCCGGTGGATCATTTCCCCGAGGAGACAGACTGTCGCGGGGGCTTCGATCCCAGCCGGTAAAGGAAAAGGCAGCCAAAAAAGCTGCCTGGTTGTGGGCCCAGCTGGGATCGAACCAGCGACCCCCTGATTATGAGTCAGATGCTCTAACCGTCTGAGCTATGGGCCCGGTGAAACAGGCTGCAAATATAATATCAAATTGAAATATCTGCAAAACTAATTTATTCCGGCCATCCGGCCTTATCGCCACACAACCGCCGACTGCTGACTGAGGACTGGCCTCCCCTGCAGTCTGGCTGCTTCGCTGCCCCGGCATACCATGTCTGGGCTATAGGCTTGCCCCTCTATTGATGTAATCAAAGAGCACACTCCCCGCCTCATCAAGATCGTTGCCGAAGGTGATAAGGCCACCACGGTCGCCCGCCATCACTATTATCCGCTTCTCAAAGACCTCCGGCTCACTGAAGATGCGTATCATCTCCCGGGCCATGGCCGGTGTGCCATACTCAACAGCAGGGTCGGTGGTGGGTACCTTGTTCATCAGCTCCTCCCAGAGTGAGGGAGAGTGCACATGAATGACCGCATTGGTACCGGGATCGGCGGTGTAGATGGCAGCATGGGTGAGCGACTCCGAGGAGGCCTTCAGCGGTCCGACACACATCACCGCATTGTCATCGATGTTGTATGACTTTACCTTTACATAGTGACCGGGTTCAAGCTCAGGGATATCTCCCGTTGAAGAACCGGTGATGATAAACTGCGACGACTTGCCGATACGTATGCTGATGTTACCAAACCCGACACCGTTTTCAAAAGCTCCCACGAGATCAAGATTGAAAAGTATCTCCCTCCAGTGATTGATGATCTCGTACTGCTCATCGGTGATAACGGCGCCCGACTGGCTCCAGTAACAGTTGAACTTGACAATACCTTCCATATGATTATGCTAATAATTTTAAAATTGATTCCCTGTCTGCCGCACATATCCCGCGGTCGGTGATAATACCCGTCAAAAGCCGTGCCGGGGTGACATCGAAGCCGAAATTGGATACCGGAATATCCGCCGGGCATGTGAGAACTGACAGCGTTTCTGTCTGCGGAGTGAAATCATGCATTCCCGTCCCAGCATCGCTGCCGTCTGGTTCTGCAGCTACACCGTTGTTCTTCCTGGCTTCACCATCAGGTTCAGGTTTTCCCGCCACTGCTGTTCCCCTGACCTGGTCCTTCGTCCCGCCTGAACCATGCGTCTTTACCGGCAGCCCCTCAATCACCCTAACCTCATCGCCGTCGCGCTCCTCAATGGCTATCTGGTCCGGCCTGTCGATGCTCATGTCGAAGGTCGAAACGGGGAAGGCCGAATAAAACGGTATGCCGTTGTCATGTGCCGCCAGTGCCTTGAGATATGTGCCGATCTTGTTGGCCACATCCCCCGATGCCGTGGCCCTGTCGCATCCCACTATGACGATGTCGGCCATACCGTTCTGCATCAGGTGTCCCCCGGCATTGTCCGTCACCAGGGTGCAGGGGACACCGTGGCGGGTCAGCTCCCAGGCCGTAAGACGGCTGCCCTGGTTGCGGGGACGCGTCTCATCAACCCATACATGCACCCTGATGCCACTGTCATGAGCCAGGTATACCGGCGCCAGCGCCGTGCCGTGGTCAACGCATGCCAGCCATCCTGCATTGCAGTGGGTAAGAATGTTGACGGCTTCGCCTCCCTTCTTCCTGCTTATCTCTTCAATGAGAGGCAAACCGTGAACTCCTATCATCCTGCTTCTTTCGGCCTCCTCATCACAGAGCTGCCCGGCAGCTGCACGCAGTGCACCGACGTCGGGATCCCTCTTCAGCACCTCCGTCATGCGGTCAACAGCCCAGGCAAGGTTGACAGCCGTCGGCCTCGCAGCCTTCAGCCTGTAGGCATCATTCATCACCAGATCATAAAAATCATTCCTCCCGGAATGCTCAAGAAAGGATAGGTAAACGCCCCAGGCTGCCACTGCCCCGATAAGAGGAGCACCCCGCACCGCCATGCCGCCTATCGCCTCACAGGCATCTCCGGCACTCCTGAGTGTGAGCACCTCATACGAAAAAGGCAACTTGCGCTGATCAATCACACTCACCGACCGCGGCTCTGCCTCATTTGTCCATATGCTTCTGTACCCTGATTCGCCGGTCTTCATAAACAGACCCCCTCCAACGGAAAAGACTTGTAAAATTACGAATAATTACACGTATTTGAGAATCACTTCCGCTTCACTGCAGAACATTTCCATTTTCGAATTTCCGAACCGATCGTTCCATATTTGTCGAATGAATTGAATATTTTTACATAGGAATAAAACATTATGGTTGACAAAGAGGAATACAGGAGGAGGATCATTCTGACGGCCAGCAGGATTTTCAGCCATTATGGCTTCCGCAAGACCACGATGGATGAAATATCACGTGCTCTGAACAAGGGCAAAAGCTCAATATATTATTATTTTGCAAGCAAGGAGGAGATCTTCGAGGCTGTGGTACTCTACGAGGCCAACCAGTTGCGGCGGCAGCTCACCACCGCCATCAAGGAGGTCGAATCGCCCAAGGAGAAACTGCGCAATTACATATTCGTCAGGATGAAGACCTTCGCCAAACTCTCAAACTATTACAATGCTGTCTTCGACAAAAACCTCGATCACTATGAGTTTATCGAGAAGATACGCTCGCGCTATGACCGTGAGGAGCTGGCCATACTGAGGCTGCTGCTCTACGTGGGAAACAGCAGGGGTGTCTTTGAGGTCAGGGAGAGCGAGTACACCGCCATGGCAATACAGACCATGATCAAGGGTATGGAGGTGCCTCTCTTCTGGCGTCGTCGCGAGATAGACATCAACAGTCGCCTCGAGGCGATACTAAACCTGATCTTCGACGGAATCCTGAAGCGGGAATAGTCTCACTTTTTCTTTTTGCCCACGGTAACGGGTACAGGCTTCTTCCTGCAGGCCCAGACAAGCAGGGCGATGCCTCCCAGCACAAACGGGATGCTGAGCCACTGACCCATATTGAGCTTCATGCCAGCCTCAAATGCCACCTGGTCCTCCTTGACAAACTCCACAATGAAGCGAAACCCGAACACCATCACCAGGAAGATGCCGAACAGCAGTCCCGGCTTCTGTTTCCCCATGTTCTTCCAGTAGAGCCACATCAGAATCCCGAAAGTGATAAGATAGGCCAGCGACTCATATATCTGCGTGGGATGCTTGGGTGCGGTCTCACCGTTGCGCAGGAAGACAAATCCCCATGGCAGCGTCGTCTCCACACCGTAGATCTCGGAGTTCATCAGGTTACCGAGGCGTATCAGCGCACCGGCGAGGGCTACCACTATCACCACCCTGTCGATGGCCCATATATACGGCTTCTTCTCTTTCCTGACAAAGAACCAAAGCGCAAGAAGTATTCCTATGGCCGCGCCGTGGCTGGCCAGGCCTCCGTGCCACACCTTCAGTATCTCGACCGGGTTGGCGAGGTAGTATGCAGGCTCGTAGAAGAAGCAGTGCCCCAGTCTGGCCCCGACGATGGTGCCTATGGCTACGTAGACGGTAAGCCTGTCAAGTGTCGCATCACCAAAGCCCTCATTTGCAAAGATCTTCTTCATGATGTAGTATCCGAACACAAAGCCCGATGCAAAGAGCAGTCCGTACCATCTCACGGCAAAATTGCCTATCCGGAAGATCTCGGGATTGACATCCCAGGGAATTATTAGAAACTCCATTGTCTTTCTGTTTGTGATACAAACTTACATAAAAACAACCGGTTTTATACAGGCAGATAAAAATCAGTCACTGTCACTTACCTGACTCCTGTTTCAGGGTGCCCTGCTGCCGGCACTGATATAAAGGCCGGAGCCTCTGGCATATTCCGGTCTGTTGCTTCTGACCGCCCCTCCGTTACACTCCGTAACAAAATTTGATGTAAGTTTGCAGGTAGTGGATGCCCGGAGATACATATCGCTCAGCATGGCTGTCACAGCCACTGTGATGCTTTTCATCATGTCATGTGCCAAGATCAGCTCCCCCTCCGGAGGGCCGCGTGATACCAAGCCTCCCGTCATACTGAAGAGCGAGCCGGAAAACAGCACGGTGATGTTCTCCGGCAAGTCATTCATGCTTACCTTCGATGAGTACGTGGTTCTTGACAAGATAACAGAGAAGTTCATGGTCTCACCCCCGCTCTCGCCGAAGCCCGAGGTGAAGCTCAGGGGAAAGAGCCTGCAGGTAACGTGGGAGGGTGAGCTTATCGACAGCACTACATATACCTTTTACTTCCAGGATGCCATTCGTGACAACAATGAAGGTAACCCCATCCCCAACTATCAGTATGTCTTCTCCACGGGACCGGTGCTCGACTCCCTGTCGCTCACCGGCAACGTCTTCAGCGCCGCGGACCTGGAGGCAGTCCAGGATGTCACCGTGATAATGTATTCAAACCTCTCCGATACGGCTCCGCGTAAACTGCTGCCTGCATACATTTCGCGCCCTGATCCCTCGGGAGGCTTCATGATCAATAACATACGTCCCGGCCGCTACAGGCTCTATGCCCTGCAGGATCTGAACGGCAATACCATGTATGATCTTGACGACGAGCTGTTTGCCTTCTGTGACTCGGTCATTGATATCAATCCCGATGACTATTATGCACTTGCACTTGACTCTGTAAAATACAAGCCTGCCAACGCCACCGAGACCACAAAACCTGATGTCTTCCTCTACGGGATTCACAGGCTGTACACCTTCCGTAAGCCGCCGGACAAGCAGTATCTTCTATATTCTGACAGGAAGAGCGCCTGGTCTCTGGGATTTGCACTGGCATTGCCGTCCGACACCGGGCAGGTTGCACTGACACTTACCGACGCCCCGCCTGAGTCATGGTTCATGGAGTCCAACGCCGCCCGTGATACCTTCACGGTATGGATAACCAGCCGGGAGGTGTACGACCGCGATGCCATAGAGGCATTGTTGACTTATCCCTTTACTGACACCCTGGGTGTCACAGCTGACCGTACGGACACCATCAGCCTCAGGTATTACAAGCCTGCTCCTCCCAGGGGAGGAGAGCGAAAAGCCCCGGCACTATCTCTCACCTCCAACCTGACAGGCAAGCTGAGGCCCGGCACACAGCCGCTGTTTGTTGCTCCCACTCCCCTGGGAGCACCTGACACCTCCAGGATAGTGCTGCAACAGACGGCAGACAGCATCACAACCGTGATACCCTGCAGTTTTGAACGTGACAGCACCAACAGCCGCCGCCTGCTGATGAAGGCCCCGCTGGAGCCCGGCAGCACATACACTCTCATCTGCAGGGCAGAAGCCTTCAGGGACATATACGGCAGGGTGACGGACTCCGTCGGGTACAAATTCTCTGTTCTCACCGAGGAGGATTACGGCAGCGTCAGGGTTCTCCTTTCAGGGTATGAAGGCGACGTCATCATTCAGCTTCTTGACAGCCAGGAGAAGGTCATCAGGGAGATTGCAACCACCTCACCCGAGGAGGTACCGTTTAACCTCCTCGACAAGGGGCGCTACAGGCTCAGGGCTGTCTATGACCTTGACTCCAACAGGGTCTGGACTCCGGGTAACTTCGACCTGGGCATCAGTCCCGAACCGGTCACCTATTATCCTGCCGAGCTGGAGGTAAAGATAAACTGGGGGCTGGAGCAGGACTGGGACCTGGGGAAAATGTATCAGAAGGATGTGTCACTGAGGAAAAAGCCGTCAGCAAAACGATAACAGTATGGCAACACGTCGAAGCTTCATCAGAAAAACGGCCATGGCCGGAGCAGCACTGGGAGCCGGGCTTCCCGCCTTCTCCGCCCGGTCATTGCAGAAGCGGGAGTCGAACAGGCCATCCCGCAGGATGCGCAAATTCACAAGCAGGGCTGTGGAGGATACCATCAACGAGATAGATTCCTTCCTTGACGGCAATGAGCTGGCATGGCTCTTCGGAAACTGCTTCCCCAACACCCTCGATACAACCGTCAACTTCAAAACCGCCGACGGAAGGCCCGACACCTTTGTCATCACCGGTGACATCAACGCCATGTGGCTTCGTGATTCCACCGCGCAGGTATGGCCCTATATCTCACTCACCGGTCATGATGCGCAGCTGAAGGAGCTCATCGCCGGCGTGATCAACAGGCAGGTGAAGTGCATTCACATCGACCCCTACGCCAATGCCTTCAATGACGGTCCGGGTCAAAGTGAGTGGATGAATGACCTCACCGAGATGAAGCCTGAGCTGCATGAGCGCAAGTGGGAGATAGACTCACTCTGTTATCCTGTAAGGCTGTCGCACGGTTACTGGAAGAGCACCGGCGATACATCGGTCTTCGACGAGTCGTGGAGCGGTGCCATGAGGCTGATCATAAAGACCTTCCGCCAGCAGCAGCGCAAGGAGGACCAGGGTCCCTACCGCTTCCAGCGTGTAACCGGTTGGCAGACAGATACCGTTGCGGGTGGCGGTTACGGCAACCCCATAAAACCCGTCGGGCTGATAGTCTCCATCTTCAGGCCATCTGACGATGCCACCATCTGGCCCTTCCTGATACCCTCAAACTACTTTGCGGTAAAATCGCTGCGCCAGATGGCGGAGATAGCCATCGCCGTCACCGGCGATGAGGCACTGGCTGCCGATGCCAATGCCCTTGCCACGGAGGTGGCAGCGGCACTTGAGGAATATGCCAGGGTTGTTCACCCGGAACACGGGGAGATAATACCCTACGAGACCGACGGCTATCACAACTACCATTTCATGGATGATGCCAACGTGCCGAGTCTGCTGAGCATGCCCTACCTTGGTACCATCGACCGGAGAGACCCGCTCTTTCTCAGGACGCGCAAGTTTGTCCTGAGCAAAAGCAATCCCTACTATTTTTCGGGCACCATGGGTCATGGTGTGGGCAGTCCGCATACCGGCCTGAACCGCATCTGGCCCATAGCCATCACCATGAGGGCGCTGACAGCCAGCGATGACTATGATATCGTCTCGTCGCTCAGGATGCTCAAGAGTACTCATGCTGCTACAGGGTTCATGCATGAGTCGTTCATGAAGGATGACCCCACCCGGTTTACCAGAAAATGGTTTGCCTGGGCAAACACCCTCTTCGGTGAGCTGGTTCTGGAGACTTACAGAAGCAAACCTGACCTTTTGAAAGAAGTATAATCAGACATATTATGAAACTTGCATGACCGGGAGCTCCGACGGGAATATGATTATTAGTTCATGCAAGTTCCATTCGACCAATGAAATAATAATAAAATAATCGAATGAAAGATATAGTTGCAGGAGTAGACATTGGCGGCACCAACACCAAGATAGGCTTTGTTGATGCACGGGGGGAGATCCTCGCCGAGGGCGGGCTTCCCACTGCCGAATATGAGCTGGCAGAACATTTTGTCACTGCCCTTGATGCCAGGATCAGGCAGATGCTGGCCGGTCATAATGATCTGAAGCTGACGGGCATTGGCATTGGTGCTCCCAATGCCAACTTCAACAAGGGCACCATCGAGCTGGCCCCCAACCTCAACTGGAAGGGGATAGTACCCCTGGTGGCGATGGTGGAGCGACAGACGGGAGTTATGGCCCACGTCACCAATGATGCCAATGCTGCCGCCCTGGGTGAGATGATCTTCGGCGCGGCAAAGGGTGTGAAGAATTTTATCATACTTACTCTTGGCACAGGACTGGGCAGCGGCATCGTCATTGATGGCGAGGTTGTCTACGGCCATACCGGCTTTGCCGGTGAGCTGGGCCACATGACCATGGTGCAGGGCGGCAGGGAGTGCGGCTGCGGCCGCCGCGGCTGCCTCGAGACCTATGCCTCGGCGACGGGACTGGTGCGCACCGTCATGGAGCTGCTCGGCGACAGTCGCGGGGAGAGCGTGCTGCGCGACATGAAGAGCAGCGAGATAACCTCACGCATGGTGGCTGAAGCCGCGGCGGCCGGTGATGGCATCGCCGCAGAGGCACTCGACCGCACAGCGCATATGATAGCCCTGGGGATAGCCAACTCCGTCATCTTCTCCAGCCCGGAAAAGATATTCCTCTTCGGTGGACTGGCACAGGCCGGCGATGCCATCTTCGTGCCGGTGAGAAAATATGTCGTGGAGCTGACACAACCGATCTTAAGGGGAACATTCACCGTGGAGCCTTCCGGACTATCGGAGGCACGAGCCGCAGTCCTGGGAGCCTCCGCACTAATCTGGAAGGAGGCGCAGTAAATTGAAACTGCCGCAGTCCCGGGAGCCTCCGCACTCATATGGAAGGAGG
>WOYX01000048.1:9382-28014 GCA_011620595.1 Bacteroidales bacterium
CTCATATGGAAGGAGGCACAGTAAATTGAAACTGCCGCAGTCTGGTATTAGGCAGAATTTACACGTTTTTATAGTTTTGTGATACATAATGTCATAGATATGCGAACCATTGAGGTCAGTAGACTGAAAAGCGACAGCGTGATCCCTCCGATGGCAGAGGTCTCGGCCCTGCTTGATGAGCTGGGAGAGGGTCATGCCATTGATACAGTGAACTGGAAATCATACACATACAAGCCGGAAGTGAGGTTCAACATAGCCTGGGGCGATCGCGAGATCTATATCAAGTACTACGTCAGGGAGACGAACGTAAAGGCAGAGAAGAGCCGCACCAACGAGATGGTTTGTGAGGACTCGTGCGTGGAGTTCTTCGTAGCCCCGGCCGAAGATGGCATATACTATAATTTTGAGTTCAATCCCATTGGTACGGCGCTGATGGGCTCGGGTCACGGCCGGCACGACAGCGTTTGCGCCGACGAAACGCTCGTCAACGGCATACGGCGTCTGTCAACCATGGGCGAGGAGCCTTTTTCCGAAAAGACGGGCGACATAAGCTGGTCGCTCACCCTGGCTATTCCGCTCGGCGCCTTCTTTCACCATAAGGTCGAAAAGCTCGCCGGCAAAACTTTCCGGGCCAACTTCTACAAGTGCGGTGATATGCTCAGCAACCCGCATTATGTCACCTGGAACCCCGTCGGCACGGACAAACCCGATTATCACCGTCCGGAATACTTTGGAGAACTGAAATTCATCTGAAATCGCAATTCGCAACTCGCACATCTTCAATTAAAATCACACATCGCAACTCAATAAAATCGCACATCGCAATTCGCAAATCGTCAATTAAATCGCAAATACACATGATCAGGGGTAACGCAGTCATAGGTCAGTCCGGGGGTCCTACATCAGTGATCAACTCAAGCCTGGCAGGAGTCATAACCGCAGCAAAGGGATCAGGAATTATTGACGGGGTCTACGGCATGAATTACGGCATTGAGGGGTTCATGAACGAGTGGCTCTTTGACCTGGGAGCGCAGCCCGACAGCATCATTGAAGGACTCCGCCGCACGCCGTCGTCAGCCCTGGGCTCCTCGCGGCACAAGCTGAAGGATGAGGATTTCCCGAAGATACTCAGGGTACTCGAAAAATATGATATCCGCTATTTCTTCCTCATAGGAGGCAATGACACCATGGATACGGTGCACCGCGTTGAGGCCTACTGCCGCAGTCACGGCTATGAGCTCACCGGCGTCGGCATCCCAAAGACGGTTGACAACGATCTCTTCGGCACGGATCACACCCCCGGCTTTGCCTCAGCGGCATGGTCGAACATCCTCAACGTAATGCAGGGCGGCATGCTGGCCCGTGACATGAAGAGGGTTGATCAGTTCGTCGTATACCAGACCATAGGCCGTGATGCCGGATGGCTGGCAGCAGCGACAGCCGTTGCACGGCGTGAGGAGGATGACGCGCCTCACCTCATCTACACTCCCGAGCATACCTTCGTCAGGGAGAGCTTCCTTGCCGATGTTGAGAGCTGCATCCGCAGGTACGGATGGGTGTCGGTGGTATGCGGCGAGGGCCTCAGGTATGCCGACGGCACTCCCGTCAGCGCCTCGCAGGTAAAGGACAAGTTCAGCAACACCGAGTTCGGTGCCATGGGAGGTGCCAGCGTGGGCTTCACCCTCCACGGAATGATCTCTAAGGAGTTCGGCCTGCGGGGTGAATTCCAGATAACAGAGTCACTCATAATGAGTGATTACATGCGGGCTCTGCAGGTCGACCTCGATGAAGCATGGAAGTGCGGCGTGGAGGCGGTACGCATGGCCGAGCGGGGTGAGTCAGGGTTCATGGTTACCATTGACCGTATTTCTGACAGTCCCTACGAGGTGAAGTACGGCAGGGTGCCCCTCAGCGAGGTGGCCGTCGCTGCCAGGCCCATGCCCGCCGACTATTTCAATGCTGCCGGTAACTTCGTATCCGAAGTCTTCATGAGATATATGAAGCCGCTGACAGCGCCACTGCCTGATTTTGTGCGACTGAAAAGGATTATGGTTCTTAAATGAAGCTCACATGAGCACTGACTCGCATAGAGATTTGAATACTGAATTTCTTGCGGGCTCAATCCGACAGATGAATAATTATTTTACAGACAAATAAAAGGAAAGATATGGCAACGGAATTCAACAAGGTAGCCCTCTCCATCAACGCTCATCCTGATGATGCGGAGGCATGGAACGCCGGAGTACTCAAGCTCCTGCACGACAAAGGATACAAAATAGTAATTGCCACAATGACCGGCGGAGGTCTGGGCGGATGCAACATGTCCATGGAGGAGACCGCCAGGGTGCGGTATGAAGAGGCCAGGGCGGCAGCAGCAGTCCTGGACGCAGAGTACTATACCATGGGAGGCACCGATGGCTCTCTCTTTGACACCCCTGAGCTGAGGCTCAATACCATATCGCTGATGCGTAAGGTGAGGGCCGGAATCGTCTTCACCCATCTGCCCAACGACTATCACCCTGACCACCGGGCCACCGCGGCCATCGTTGAGGCGGCAGCAATGGTGGCATCGCTTGACCCGGTGCCCGTGCCGGAGAAGCCGCTGGAGGTGACGCCCCTGCTCTACCACACCTCGCCGCTCACCCTGAGCGACCCCCTGGGGTCACAGCTCACCCCGCCCCACTTCTTCGTCGATGTCACCAGCGCCGTGCAGACCAAGATTGAGATGCTCGGCAAACATCAGTCGCAGCTTGACCTGATGAAGCACATGCATAAGATTGACGATTTCTTCGGCTATGTCCTGGAGGGAAACAGGAACTACGGAAAGATGGCAGGAGTGGAATATGCCGAGGTCTACTGGCAGCATCTCGGCGGCGGCTTTCAGAAAGACCCGCAGGTGCAGCGCGACCTGCATGAATTCATTGTAAAACACTAAAAAACAACATAATGAACCTGAATGAGAAAAAATACGGACAGTTCGCTCTCGTGCGTGAGATGATGGAGACGCCCGGCATCATCAAAGCATTCTCTGCTGATGCTTCCAAACCTTTCGTCAAAGCTCTGAAAAAGAAGAAGGGACTCTTCCTGACAGGAGAGGGAAGCAGCAGGCTCTTTCCCGCAAAAAGGGCCATCTTCTCATCACTGAAGAAGGATTTTGTCATGCCGGTGATGACCGAAGGATGCACGCAGTCGCTCGACTATAACCTCCGCGACTTTGCGGTCTTTGCCGCCTCCAACTCGGGACAGACCAGGGAGGTGATCCGCCTCGTCACCGCCCTG
Organism: Bacteroidales bacterium; assembly: GCA_011620595.1. Classification (GTDB taxonomy): domain Bacteria; phylum Bacteroidota; class Bacteroidia; order Bacteroidales; family VadinHA17; genus SR-FBR-E99. The sequence continues at coordinate 12,662 of WOYX01000048.1, forward strand.
AAAAAGAAGAAGCATGATGCCGTCTTCGGACTCACTGCCAACAAAAACACCAAGCTTGAAGAGTTCGCCGACGCGGCTCACGTGCTGAGCTGCGGCAGGGAGGATGCCGTTGCTGCCACAAAATCGGTGGTGGAGCAGGCACTCTTTTACGATTCGCTGCTGCGCAACCTGCGGGGCGAAAAGATGGCAGGACTGAAGAAAGCCTCGGAACAGGCTGAAGAGGTGCTGACGGCAAAGATTGACAGGAAGATCATCAGCATGGTCACCAATGCTGACATGATATATTTTGCCGGGCGCGATAATGGCGTTGCTGCCGAGCTGGCCCTCAAAACCAATGAGATCACCCGCAAGAAGTCGGCCTTCCTTGAGGGTACCTTCGCCCTCCACGGCATCGAGGAGGTGATGAATGAAAACGAGGTACTCATCTGGGTCGATCCCTTTGCATACGACCATGACAAGTTCATGGAGTGCATCGTCAAAGGTGCCGGCGTAAACATCATCGCCATAGCAAAAGAGAAGACCATCTTCCCCACCATCGTCATCCCCGACGGCAAGGATTTCTCAGAATATCTGCAGATGATGGCCGGGTGGAACATACTGGTGGAGACCGGCATTGCCCTGAAGATCGATCTCGATCACCCGCGGCGTGCCAGGAAGGTTGGAAATGAGTATGTTCCTGAGTAAAAGCCGGCCTGACGTTCCTGCTGTCACTGCAGTCTTTTCCGCCCTGGCCGTTACTGCTGTCACTGCAGTCTCTGACGTTACTGCGATCCTTTCCGCCCTGGCCGTTACTGCTGTCACTGCAGTCTCTGACGTTACTGCGATCCTTTCCGCCCTGGCCGTTACTGCTGTCACTGCAGTCCCTGACGTTACTGCTTTCCCTGCAGTCCCTGACGTTCCTGCCGCCACTGACGCTTGCAGCGCGGCGACATTTTTTTAACCTGTATAAACTAAAACGTATATTTACCGTTGGTTTTGATAAATTTCCGGAATGAAAAAGGAAAAGGTTGTTATCGGGATTGATATCGGAGGCACAAATACGATCTTCGGGGTCGTTGACAGGAGCGGCAAGATTCTGGCTGAAGACGACATCATCACCAGTCACTATGACGAACCCGAGGTGTTCGTCGCTGCCCTCTATGAGAAGATAATGATAACCATCCCGAAAATCGGCCGTGAGGTGGAGGTGCTGGGATTCGGCATTGGCGCTCCCATGGGCAACATCAACAAAGGTACCATAGAATATCCTGCCGATCTTCCGTGGAAGGGCATCATACCGCTGGCTGAGATATTTTCCAGACATACCAACCTTCCCGTCATCGTCACCAATGACGCCAATGCTGCAGCCGTGGGAGAGATGATATACGGCGGTGCCAGGGGGATGAAAAACTTCGTGGTGATCACCCTGGGCACGGGCCTGGGCAGCGGGTTTGTCGTTGACGGAAAGCTGGTATACGGGCAGGATGGCTTTGCAGGAGAGATAGGCCATACCTCCATCAGGCCCGGGATGTCAAACCGCGACTGCGGGTGCGGACGCAAGGGATGCCTTGAGACCTATGTCTCTGCCACGGGACTCAAGCGCACGGTGTTGAAGATACTGGCCGACAGGCTGGAGGACAGTGAGTTGCGGCGTTACAGCTTTGATGAGCTCGATTCGAAGAAGATTTATGAGGCTGCACGCCGCGGTGATATATTAGCCCTCGCCGCCTTTGAACATACGGGGGCCATGCTCGGGTACAAGCTGGCCGATGTGGTGGCGCATACCAACCCCGAGGCCATCTTCCTCTTCGGCGGACTGGCCCTGGCCAAGGAGCTGATATTCGAGCCGGCACAGAAGCATATGGAACAGAACCTGCTCTATATCTACCGCGACAAGGTGAAACTGCTGCCTTCGGAGCTCAGCACCCATAACGCCGCCGTGCTGGGAGCAAGCTCCCTGGTATGGTCTGAAAACAAAGAGTAACCGCTTACGGGCGGACTGGTCATCTTATAAGGAATTGCCGGATGATGGTGAGTTATATCATAGGAGCCCTGCTGATAGTGATTGTTTTCTCGATCGCCTGGGCTTACCTTAAGCCTCATAAGCTGCATCACTCACGGCCTCTCTCAACGCTGGCACTCAAAGCCAGCTACCTGTTATATCTCCTGGTGCTGCTGGTAATAATCTATCTTGCCAGCCTCAGGGGAGGAGGGCTGAGCCAGGTGTTCGACGGCGCCAGGTTCTTCATCTTCCTGGTGGTGCTGTTCGTTCCCACGGCAGCGCTGCTGTCGCGCAAAATAACCCGGTTCAGCGCAAAGCGGGTGCGCTACAACATTATCTTTGCGGCGGTGAACTTTATCATGATATTTACCCTGATACTGCTTTACACTCTGTAACTGTCATTTACATAACGAAACTTACATGAGCAGGAACTCACAATGGAAAATGATAATTTACTTCATGTAAGTTCCATTTCACCAATGAAATAATCATTACAAATGAAAAAGAGTACATTTGCTGTAGAAACCAGAAAAACTCTAAAATTATGATCAGGGAACGATTTATAACCTATGTGGAGGAGAGCATCAAAAAGAACTGGAATATTGAGGCTCTCTCAAATTACCGTGAAAAGGGATATACCTACAAAGAGATTGCCGAGATAATGGTGAAACACCATATCGTCTTCAGGGAGAACGGCATACTTGAGGGCGACAAGATAGCGCTGCTGGGCAGAAACTCAGCACACTGGTGTGCCATGTATCTTGCAGTGGTGACCTACGGTGCCGTGGTGGTACCCATCCTTCCCGACTTCAAGCCTGAAGACCTCCACAATATCATAAACCACTCCGATGCAAAGTTGATATTCGTTGACGACAAGATATGGGAGCTGCTCGACCCCGAAAAGATGAAAGAGCTGAAATGTGCCGTGAGCCTTGACACCTTCAAAGTGACCATGAGCCGTTCTGACAGGATGGCCAACAGCTTCGAAAAGATTAACGAGAGCTTCGCGAAGGCCTTTCCGGAGTTCAGTCCCTCAGACATACTCTTTTCTGAGATTGACAATGAGAAGATGGCAGTCCTGAGTTACACTTCAGGAACCACCGGCTTCTCCAAGGGGGTGATGCTACCACACAGGAGCCTGGCTGCCAATGTACGCTATGCCAAGCAGAACATGCCTCTGGAGCCGGGAGATCCGGTTGTCTCCTTCCTGCCGCTGGCACATACCTACGGCTGTGCCTTCGAGTTTCTCTTCCCCTTCACCAACGGATGCCATATCACCATTCTGACCAAGACACCGTCGCCGCAGATACTGCTGCAGGCCTTTAAGGAGATTCGACCCATGCTGATAATCTCTGTGCCGCTGGTGATAGAGAAGGTATACAAGGACCAGATACTGCCGGTGATCAGCAAGCCGGCCATGAAGCTGATGCTCAAGGTGCCCGGCATAAATAAGGTTCTGTTCAAGCAGATACGCGAGAAGCTGGAGACCAGCTTCGGCGGCCGCTTCAAGGAGCTGGTCATCGGTGGCGCAGCCTTCAATGCCGATGCCGAAAAATTCTTCAAAAAGATCGGGCTGCGCTTCTCTGTCGGATACGGCATGACCGAGTGCGGTCCGCTCATCAGCTATGACGGATGGAAGACAGCGAGGATAGGATCATGCGGTAAGTCTGTCGATACCCTCGAGGTAAAGATCGACTCGCCCGACCAGGAGAATACCGTGGGTGAGATAATACTGCGCGGCGATAACGTGATGCTGGGTTATTATAAAAACGAAGCGGCAACCAACGCCATCATAGATGAGAACGGCTGGATGCATACCGGTGACCTGGGCGTGATTGACAGAGATGGTTATATATATATCAAGGGCAGGAGCAAGGATATGCTGCTGGGCCCGTCAGGAAAGAACGTCTATCCCGAGGAAATAGAATCACTGATAAGCAACTATAAATATGTCACCGAGGCGATAGTAATCTCTGAGAACAACAAGCTTATCGGGCTTGTCTATCCCAATTACGAGGCTCTCAAGGCTGACGGCATAGGAGAGGACGGAGTGGCCTCCGCCCTCGACCAGATACGCAAGGAGGTAAACCGCCGCCTGCCGGATTATATGTCGGTATCAAAATACCGCGTCCACCCCGAGGAGTTTGTAAAGACACCCAAGAAGAGCATCAAGCGCCATCTCTATATGAAGGAATAACGCCCTGAAAATTGATGAGGCCCGTGAAGGGCCTCTCTGTTAAAAGGCCGGAGTGAAGAAATACTGTATCATAGTAGCCGGTGGCAGCGGACGGAGAATGAAGTCGTCACTGCCAAAACAGTTTCTCCTCCTTGACGGGAAGCCGCTGCTGATGCATACCGTGGAGAGGTTCCGCTCCTTTGATGTGAACATGGAGATTATAGTGGTGCTGCCTGATGAACATATTTCACTGTGGGATAGACTCATCACTGAACTCTCGTTTGACGTCACGCACAGTGTGGTACCGGGCGGCGAGGAGAGGTTTCACTCCGTGAAGGCAGGACTGGCCCTGGTGACGGATGAGTCGCTGGTGGCAATACATGACGGCGTCAGGCCACTGGTGAGCCATGATACGATATGGCGCTGCTTTGCCGATGCCGAGGAGTTTGGCAGCGCGGTTCCGTTCGTCGAGCCGGCAGACTCGGTAAGGATCCTCGACGGCGATGACAGCAGGCCGCTGCCAAGAAAGGAGATACGACTGGTGCAGACGCCGCAGGTGTTCCGCAGCAACGTGATCATTGAGGCATATGATCGGGGGTTCGACCCTGCATTCACCGACGATGCCACGGTGGCGGAGGCGGCAGGGATAAAGGTGCATCTGACCCACGGCAACAGGGAGAACATTAAGATCACCACTCCGGAAGACCTTGCTGTGGCCCATACACTGCTTAAGCTGCTTAAGCAGTGAAAATGACTGAGGAACGGCCCGGTGGCCGGGAACAAGATAGCCCGACGGCCGGAAGCAAGATAGCCCGGTGACCGGGAACACAATAGCCCGACGGCCGGAAGCAAGATAGCCCGGTGACCGGAAATATGGCGGCCCGGTGCCCGAAAATATGGCGGCCCGGTGGCCGGAAGCAAGTTGGCCCGCGTGCGCTGCATATAAACAGTAAGCAATGAATCTCACTGACTGATGGAAAGACAAAGCATTTTTGATCATAAGAAGCTCGAGGTGAAGAGGGTCAGGGGAGCTGATCCGGAGATCATCGAGCTCCTGAAGAAGACGGTACTGGGGTCGGAGGGGGGCATGCGCTATATCATGCAGAATACTGAAGAGAGGGTAAAATCATACGGCGACAGTCTCTCATTCATGGCCCTTTACCGAAAGAACAGCCTCATCGGGGTGATAGGACTGTGCCACCGCACAACACTGAACTGCGGCATCCCCGGTGATTCAACCTATCTGCGCTACCTGGCCGTACACAGTGCCTTCCAGAGAGAGAAGGCCCCGGCACATCGCAGGGAGCGGGCGTTGCAGGGAGAAGAGAGCTTCAAGCAGAAGGCCCTCTCATTGATCAGTGACCCGCGATACCTGACTGATGAACAGCATGAGACACCTCCTCCCCATGTAATGTACGCCTATGTGGAGAGCAGAAACGAGAGGTCGCGAAACCTGATAAACCAGTCGGGATATGAATATATACGCTCCTTCCTGACGGTAGCCTTCAGCAGGTTCAACCCAAAACCCAACTCCTCCGTCACGAAGCTGGCCCCGGAGGAGGAGCCTGCCATGGCTCAGTTGCTGAAGGAGTTCTATAGCGACTACTGCTTCTATACCGATGAGTTCACCTTCCTCGGCCACAGGTACTATGTCCTCAGGCACGACGGCGAGATCGTCGCCGGCGTAAGCGCCATACCGGCACGGTACAATGTGGTGAACATGCCGGGACTCTGGGGCTGGGTAATGATGAAGGTACTGCCTTTCTTCCCCTATTACCGTCGGCTGTTCCGCCCCGGTGAGTTCAGGTTCCTGGTCCTGAACGGTATATACTTCCGCAAGGGCAGCGAGCACTTCCTGCCAGACCTCTTTGAGGCCGTATGCGCTGAAGAGGGCTACCATACGGCCCTCACATGGCTCGATGATCACTCGGAGCTATATGAGAAGCTCAGGACAAACAGGAAGACTGGAGCCCTGAACAGGATGCTGAATGCAAAGCCCGGACTGGTTTATGCCTCCTTCCCGGGACTGACAACTGAAGAGACGGGAAAGTTCTACGATTCCCCGGCGTATATTTCGGGATTTGACTTTTCCTGAACATCAATATCACCCATTATGAGATTAACTGAAGGAAAACCGTGTCGGAGAATTCCCGCAGACCTGATGATCTTTTGCCTCTCCGCAGGAGCCACGGCTCAGACTGGCCCCGAAGATTGCATGGCGTGGCGAAGAACTCCTGATAGCGGATGGGACCCATATAAACACGCGCCACACAGACCTGTTTTTGATGCTTTGTGCACCCCGATCTGTGTGGCATGACAGGGAAATGGGGGGAAGAACCACCTGTCATTGTCTTTCAATTTAAAACCCTATTCTGCCTTAATTGAAATTGACAAGAGTAAAGATTGAATAAAAAACAACAATACCAAAGCTATTTTCCGGGCTTTGTATAAAAGGTGGCATCTAAAGTACGAAGAGGTCATTAGCGGTGATAATGTGAAAAGGTGTTAAATTTTTAGATGCCATGTGAGGCGCTCTGCCGTTACAGTGCGGGGATAAATATACACGGAATGCCGCAGGAGTGGTCTCTTAGTAATTGAATATGAGATATATAACCCTTAGAGGCGACGATTCGGCTTTTATCAGTTTCCCGGTATGTGGTTCTTCATGTGATCCATCAGCACTTTTATCTTGTCACGCGATATCTCGCACCTGAACTCCTTTTCCCCCTTCATGAAGACGCAGTGCTGTTGCCTTATGTCGATGCGGGCCAGATATGATGTATTGATGATGCATGACCTTCCGGTCCTGAAGAACTGTTTTCCCAGGTGCCCTTCGAGAGCTCCCAGCAGTGCCGTAACAGTCTCCGTTCTTCCGGTAATAAACTGAAAAGTGGAATAGTTGCCGTCGGCAGTGATGAATACCACTTCGTCCGTATCAATGAATGTTACGCCGGAAACGCCACGGAATATAAGTATCTTCTCATTTTCGAAAAGGGCTTCCGACCTTTCCAGCGCCCCTTTTGTACCATTCTTCATGAACCGTTCCAGCGTCTCACGCAACCGGTCAGGGTCAATGGGTTTGAGCAGGTAGTCGAACGCGGCATAGTCGAAGGCTTTTATGGCATACTCGTCGTGTGCAGTGGTAAAGACCACATGAGGGTTGCTGCTGTTGAGCTTCCTGAGCTCCGTAAGGATATCAAATCCTGACATGCCGGGCATGTGGATGTCGAGAAAGAGCATGTCAGGTTCATGCATTGAGATCAGATCGACGGCTTCGAAGGGGTCTGTGGTTGCTGCCACCACTGTTGCCATGCCGGTTGCTTCCAGCAGTCCCGACAGCAGGTCAAGCACCTCCTGCTCGTCCTCGACAACCAATGCTCTTATCAACTCTATATTCATATCCTGTGACTGTTATTGAAACGTCGGATCACTGTCTGCGGGAAAGGTGACGGAGTATCCCGAAGGCAGGAAGACCCTCACCTCCGTGCCTGCCGCCATACCATCACCGTCAAGGTCTGTGATCGTGAAGGTTATCTTCTCACTGTTGGCCTTGTTCATCATCTCAATGATACTGGCTATGTTCTTCAGCCCGGTGCCAGTCCCCCGGGTATGAATGGCCGAAGCAGCAGCACGGCCAATGCCGTTGTCACGCACTGTCACCTCGGTGCCACCGGGCAGACTGGTAATGTTTATCTCCAGGAGCCCCTTGCCCTTCTTGTTCTCAAGGCCATGCTTGAGAGCGTTTTCTGCAAAGGACTGTATGATCATCTTTGGCACCTGAGTCTTCAGGTCTACATTGGGATCGACATTAATGGTGTAGTCAAACCGGTTGCTGTAACGGAGCTTCTGAAGCTCACAATAACGGGTAACGAACTCAAGCTCCTGCTCCAGCGGCTTAAGCAGGACGGCGCTGTCGGTAAGCACCGCCCGCAGAAGATGTGAGAGTTTGATAAAATAGTTATATGCCTTCTCCTTTTCACCTTTCATGATCAGCGAGCCGACGGAGGTGACGGCATTGAAGGTGAAATGGGGATCGAACTGCCTGATGACCGAGTTGAGCTTCAGCCGGTAGCTCTCGGCCTGCCGGCGTGCCTCCTCGACCCTGATCTCTATGACACGGCGACGGATACGCCACACCAGGGCCACCAGCAGCGCCAGTCCCGCAATGCTGAAGAAAATACGCGCAAAGAATGACTGAAAGAAGGTGGGCACAACCATAATCGCAAGGGTGTCGGGATTCTCTGACACTACCCCGTCAGCATTGATGCACAGCAGCTCAAAAGTGTATTTGCCCGGATGCAGATTGTTATAGGTCACCCATCTGGCTCCGGTTTTTATCGACCATTTGTTGTCGAGGCCTGTCATCCTGTACCGGTAGGTTATCTCCTCCGGATTTCTTGTGGAGATGCCTGCATAGTTTATCCTGATGGTACTGTGGCTTCCCCTGATCTTTAACTGGCTGGTGGTGTCATAAAACAGTGCCGTATCGATGAGCGTCACCCAATCTGATGATTCACCCGGGATCTCTATTGAAGTTATATGACATAGCGGGGGGCAGTCGTTGGCGACGATCCTGTCAGGATCAAAACGGGTCAGCTTGTCCGAAGTAAGGATCCACCATGTTCCATTGGCATCCCTGACCATACCGTTATCCTGGCAGTCGTTGCCGGTGAAGCCTGCGCTGCGTCCTATGATTTTGTAATAGTCAGGTTTGCCGGAATAATACTTTTCAAGATCAATGATACAGATATCCACCATCCGTCCGATAAGCAACTTACCATTCCCGAGATCGCGGATGACACTGGCAGGGAGATTGACACCCTCCGGCAGGGCGGGGTTGAATGCCGGTTCATCAGGATTGCAGATGAAGAGTCCGTCGGAACCTGCACTCCAGATATTCCCCAAATAGTCACATACAACGCCCCAGACCATCTCGGCAGGTGCCGGGGCATCGCGGAAGGGCACGAAGTCCTTTCCGTCGAAAAAGACGACACCGTAATGACCCGCAAGCCAGTAGTTGCCGTTATGGTCTCTGGTGATGCCCTCAACTATTCCGTAGTCAGGCCATGACATCTCCTCGTAAATGGTCACCTTTTTCCCCTGGAGGTGAAAAAGCCCCTTATCGGTTCCCACAAGTATGCTTTTATCTACAGGATCCTCATAGATGATGCATATCTGCATTTTGTCAGGCAGCAACTCGGACTTCCTGAACCGGGTGCCGTCCCATATTATTACTCCCTTATCTGTTGATAACCAGACATCTCCGTTCGACATGGTTGTGCTTCCCCTGTAAAAGGCAACAGGACCGCCGCTGACATGCTGATAATCATTCCTTTCTGTAAAGTGTTGTCCGTCAAAAAACCTGAGTTGCCCATAGAGTGACCCTGTCCAGAGGCCTCCACGGGGGTCGGCTGCCACAGCCCAGCTCTCATCGGGCAGGCCGTTCTGTTTGTCGTACTCCACGAATGCATCCGACATCAGACGGTAGATGCTGGTCTCGGTGCCGATCCATTCCGTACCCTCACGGTCAATAAAGTTGAATGCCAGCCTTCCTCCCTCCCGGTGGAAGGGATAGACACTGTGAATGAGAGTATCAGACTCATTGATGAACAGCAGTTTATCTCCGGCGAGGCTGACCGTTGTTGCCGGACCTTCATGGATCAGTGTCAGAGAGCCGTCATGATAGGTGTAGACCTCCCTCTTCCCGTTGATAAGATACAATATCTTGTTGAGAGGATCGGCGGCGACGGGTTTGAAATCGTGACCGTGCATTACCGGGAGCATTGAGGTGAGGTTGTAGTATATTCCCTTTTCAAAATATATGATGGCCTTTTCCCGTGAGTTAAAAGCAGCAGAGAGAAAAAACGATGCGGTATCGCGACCAATGCAACCCATTCCTATCTGTTTGACACCCAGCGAATCCGGGAGAGGATAGCCGACGAAGCTCTTCCCGTTGAACCGTGCCAGCCCGTTGACCGTCACAGCCCAGATGATCCCGGCCCTGTCCTCCGTTACGCTTGTCACCAGGTTTGAAGGCAGCCCGTCCTTACGCAGGTATGAAATAAAAGTATGGCCGTCAAACCGTGCCAGACCGTTCCGGGTAGGTATCCATAAAAATCCGCGGCTGTCCTGCACCACGTTGGTCACCTGTATCTGCGGCAGCCCGTCATCGGAGGTGTACTCCCTGAAGGGAAAGGTCTGACCCCCGGAGGTGAGGCTTAGTGATGCCAGCAGTATCAGCATCAGACCACACCACAACCGGCGTGGCACTTGATTCTGCTGTTGCGGTCCCTGTGGCCGCCGGGGCCGCTTTTGTTCCTCCTGAAGCCGCTCCTGCCTCCCCGATTGCTGGCGTTGCCGCGGCTTATCCTGTTTCTGCTGCTGATGGTTCCATATTGGTTGCTCATTCTGCCGCTCTGGCAGCTGCTCCCTATGATCCTGAATCTGCAGATGCCGCCGTCGCTGCGCGGCCCCGGCAGCACCCTCCTGATATTTCAAGTGCAGATTCACTGTCAGACTTGTCGCATGTAAATATATCCATTAGGTATGACAAAAAAAAGTCACCTTCCCGGGCATGAATACCAAACTCTTACCCCGTAGAGCCAGCCCCGGTAACTGGAAAGCGTATCGGGGGTGTGAGGTTTTGTAGCCTGTGATTAGGACAACCAAACATTACCCCGTAGCGCCTGCCCCTGATGTGTCGGGGGGGTATGGTATTGTAGCCCCGCGCATCGAAACATAACCCTTCCCCGTAGAGCCAGCCCCGGTAACTGGAAAGCGTATCGGGGGTTATAGTATTGTTGATTGTATGATAGAATAGATAAATTTGATCTTTTGATTTACACCGCCCCGTGAGATCAGCAGTAAAAATAATTACCGGAATCGCCGCCACCATCATCCTATGCATCCTCCTGGCACCGATGCCCTCATTCCACACCCCCCTGTCAACGGTGGTTGAAGCTGCCGACGGTACACTCCTCGGTGCCCGCGTGGCGACGGACGGGCAGTGGCGGTTTCCTCCTCCGGACAGCCTGCCGGAAAAATATGTCACCTGCCTCATAAACTATGAGGACAGGTATTTCCGATGGCACCCGGGTGTCAATCCCATTGCCGTAGTGAAAGCTCTCCTGGACAACATCAGGGCCGGTGAGATCGTCCGCGGCGGCAGCACCATCACCATGCAGGTGGCACGGCTGGCCCGCGGTAATCCTGACAGAACCTATGGCGGCAAATTCATCGAGATGCTCTCCGCCATGAAGCTTGAGCTGTTCAGATCAAAGAGGACCATACTGCGCCTTTATGCTGCCAATGCACCTTTCGGTGGTAATACCGTGGGTATAGAGGCGGCGGCATGGCGCTATACCGGTCGCAGCACTGCCGATCTCTCGTGGGCCGAGGCGGCCACGCTGGCGGTACTCCCCAACGCCCCTTCACTTATTTATCCCGGTCGCAATGCCCAAAGACTCCGTGACAAGCGCGACAGGCTGCTGCAGATGCTGGTATCGCGAGGTGTCATTGACAGTCTTACCTGTTCGCTGGCTGTAAGCGAGCCTCTCCCGGGCGCGCCCCGGCCCATGCCCGCGCTGGCACCTCATCTTACCGACCGTATGATGCTTGCGGCTCCGGGCAGCAGGGTGAAAAGCACGGTCTATCCGATGCTGCAAAAGGAGGTGACAGCGCTGGTCAACAGCCACCAGGCAGTGCTGGAGGGAAACGGCATCCACAATGCCGCCGCCATGGTGGTCGATGTGGCGTCGGGCAGTGTGCTGGCATATGCCGGCAACAGCACCCTGCCCGACAGTGCCGGCAGGCACGGCCGTGAGGTTGATATGATCCCGGCGCCGCGCAGCACCGGCAGCATCATGAAACCTTTTCTCTACGCGGCGCTGCTATCATCCGGCGAGATGCTGCCCAACGCGCTCATACCCGACATACCTACAAGATTTCAGGGCTTCCGTCCGGAGAACTCCGACTTCAGCTACAGCGGTGCCGTGCCTGCCGGCGATGCCCTCGCACGGTCGCTCAACATCCCCGCCGTGCGCATGCTGCAGATGCTCGATGAGGAACGATTCCTCAACCTGCTCCGCAGGATGGGGTTCACCACATTTGACAAGCCTGCCTCACACTACGGTCTCTCGCTCATCCTCGGCGGCGGCGAAGCGAGTCTCTGGGAGCTGGCAGGAGCCTATGCCTCCATGGCAAGGGTGCTCCATAACAGTCTGAAAGGTACCGCCGCACCCGACGACTGGCACATGCCGGTGCTGATTCAGTCGGCTACATCCGCCAGGACTTCGGTAGCTGAAAGCAGTCAGCAGTCGGCCACATCCGCCGGGGCTTCGGTGGTTGATAGCAGTCAGCAGTCGGCCACCTTTGCCACATCCTGCGTTAAACTACGGACTTCGTCCGACCTAACAGACTTCGTCCGTCGGAGTCGGATGTCGAAGAGGGCTTCGGTGGCTGATAGCAGACGGCAGTTAGTAGTCGGGAATCCTCAATCAGCCGTGGAGACTGAACGATTGCATGACCGCAAGGCCCCATCTTCCTACCGGCAAACAGAAACTGGTCCATCCCTTACTCCGCCTCTTACTCCGCCGGCAATCTGGCTGACTTACGAGGCTCTGCGCAGGGTCAACAGGCCGGAGACGGAGACGGGATGGCAATATTTCGGCAACGCCCCGGAGGTGGCCTGGAAGACAGGTACCAGCTTCGGCTATCGTGATGCCTGGGCCATAGGCACTACGCCGGATTACGTGGTGGCAGTCTGGACAGGCAATGCCGACGGCGAGGGACGCCCCGGAATGTCGGGCATCACTTCGTCGGCACCGCTGCTCTTCGATATCATCAGGCTGCTTCAGCCCTCCTCCACACAATGGTTCGCCCGACCCGGGGAAGGCATGACACTCACAGAGGTGTGTGCCGCCAGCGGTTACAGAGCCGGACCCCTGTGTGATGAGAAACGCCGGGAGTGGGTGCCTGAGACAGGACTGCGCAGCCAGGCATGTCCCTACCATCTGTCAGTAGCTCTGGATGCCTCTGAGAAGTACAGGGTCAGCACGGCTTGTTACTCCCCGTCTGAGATGGTCATCCGTCCCTGGTTCGTGCTTCCCCCGGCTATGGAATACTACTATCGTATGCGAAACCCCTCATACCTTTCCCTTCCGCCCTTCCTTCCGGGATGTGCTGATGACATGAAGGTGCCCACGATGGAATTCATCTATCCCCCGCACAATGCCAGTATCTTCATCCCCAGAAGCCTTGGTGGCGAGATGATGTCTCTCCTCCCCGAGATAGCCCACAGGAGAAAAAATGCGGTGATCTACTGGCATCTTGACAACAATTACATCGGTATGACGCGCCATATCCACCAGAAGGAGCTTCGGACCGGCGAGGGTGAACATATTATCACTGCCGTGGACGACGAGGGGTTGACAGTAACCAGAAGATTCTACTGTATCGGATCGCTGTGATGGCTTATCCGGAAAAAGATATATTTTTACATCTGCATTCACCCAAATAAAAGGGGAAAGGTGATAAGTCTCTCTATCGGAGGTCAGCTAAGACGTATTATTACCGGCATTGCCTTCAACAGATACAAGGAGGCATTTGACCGTGCAGGTTATGCCATTATGCTGATCGACAACCGCACCAACAGGTTCATCAGGGTCAACAAGGCAGCCGCAGAGCTTTTCGGTTACACACGAGCCGAGTTCCGGAAGCTTACACCCCTCGATCTCTCCACAGAGCCCGAGGAGGTGAAGCGCAAGACAAAAGAACAGGCCGAGGATCCTGTCGTCAAGCCGGCAAGAACAAAGGATGGAAAGATCATCATCATCAAGGTTCAGACCACCTACTCAGACCGTTTCCATGTGAGCCTCATAAGTGATGTTACAGAGGAGTACAGAATACGCCGTACGCTGGAACTGAACGAGGAGCGGCTGAGGGAAGCCCAGAGGATAGGGAGATTCGGATGGTGGGAGTACCGTCCCGAGACCGACAGGTACCTGGGTTCGGAGGAGTTATCCGGGATCTTCAACGACGAGGTGGCAAGCTTCTCGATGACCTATCAGGAACATCTCGGATACATTCACCCGGAAGACAGGTCATATGTGCATTCAACCATCATGGATGCGATGGAGAAGAAGAAGGAGACCTTCCTGGTGAACTACAGGATAATTACCCCTACTGGTAAGGTAAAGGCCATTGTTGTCAACTCTAACATAAAGTATGACGAAAAAGGCCGGCTCCTGTACCGTTATGGCACCTGTCAGGATATTACTGACACCCGAAGGATTATGGATGACCTGATCGCTGCGCGCCGGCAGGCGGAAGAGTCGGACAGGCTTAAGACTACTTTCCTTGCCAACTTCAGCCACGAGATACGGACACCTCTCAATGCCATGCTGGGCTTTATGAACATACTCACCTCCATGAGCACTACCGAAGAGGAAAAGCAGGAGATGGTCAAGCTTATTGACATTAACTCACAGAGGCTGCTGAGGCTGATAAATGATATGATCGACATGTCGCGCATTGAGAGCAACAACATGGAGATCAAGTACACCAATGTGGAGATCAACGAATTTATCTCCTCGATGGGATCGGCTTTTGCCTATGAGAAGGAGGCGGCCGGCAAGAAGCACCTGAAACTGACACCGGTTATTGCCAGATCCCAAAAGGCTGTTTATCAGTCTGTCGATGAGCTGCGGCTGAGTCAGATATTCAGCAACCTGGTTGGCAATGCGATCAAGTTCACCGATGAGGGGGAGATAAGATACGGTTACAGGATCGTGCCCTCAGGGGATGGTTATACACTTACCTATTTCGTAAGTGACACTGGCCCGGGTATTCCGACTGAGAATCTTGACGACATCTTTCAGCCTTTCGTACAGTACTGGAGCGAAGATATGCCCAAGGTCCAGGGTGCCGGGCTGGGACTGGCGATATGCAAACGCCTGTCGGAGCTGATGAAGGGTCGTATCTGGATAGAGTCATTGCCTGGCCGGGGCTCGTCGTTTTTATTTACCTTCAACACTCCTGTGATTGTTGAGTGATCTCTCAATTCAGATTTTTTTTATCTTTACCCCGTCCGGCACTTTCACTCAGGGGGTTTAACGCGCCGACGGGCGGATGACAGACAAAAAGGGACGTTAGCTCAGTTGGTTTAGAGCGCTTGCTTGACAGGCAAGAGGTCACTGG
>WOYX01000056.1 GCA_011620595.1 Bacteroidales bacterium
CCTATACCAGATGAAGCACCTGTAATGATGACAACCTTATCAACAAACCATGTTTGCTCTTTAAAGTTGTATTTAAAAAGGCCTCTTGTTCTCATGATAGTATAATATTTGACTATTTTAGTTTATTGGTCAAATGTATCTATTTTTTATTTGATGCCAAATTTTTCAATGATGTGTCGGCTAACTTTATTTCAATCATTGAAGTATTCGCAAAGACAAATTCATTTTCTTACTCACCAAGGATACTTTATTCCTATAGTGTCGGGAAAAGCGAGATTACTTATTAAGTTTATGAGTGGCATGCAAA
Organism: Bacteroidales bacterium; assembly: GCA_011620595.1. GTDB lineage: Bacteria > Bacteroidota > Bacteroidia > Bacteroidales > VadinHA17 > SR-FBR-E99. The sequence continues at coordinate 308 of WOYX01000056.1, forward strand.
GACTTATTCTATATCCCTGCTATTGTAAACGAGTCAGAGATTGTCCATAGCCCATAACTGCCAGTATAATCCATATTCCACTCAAGAGTATAACTCTTCTTGCTTTCAAGTTCCTGTACATCTCATCCTGAGTATGTAATGCACAATTGCGAACTGCAAAGGGAACGTAACAAAAGGCGTCAAAGGCATCATACAACAATTCAAGTCGCTGTACTTGAGGGGTTTAACATTTTAGAGGTCTGACACTGCATCCACTAACCTCAGGTGACTTTTCCTATTCCCAGGGCCTGGGTTGAGCGGCAGAGAGAGTATCGAGATAGCTCATCTCGTCAGCGGTGATCTCAAAATCGATGTCGATATTTTGCCTGATGTATTCGGGATGGGTTGACTTCGGGAGGGGCAGAGCACCCTTCTGCAGCACATAGCGGATGGAGATCTGTGCCACGCTCTTGCCGTACTTCTCTGCCATGGCGGCAAGCTCCTTGCTGTCAAGCAGCCTTCCCGTTGCAAGCGGAGAATAGCCCTCAACCAGGATTCCGTTCTTGCGGCAGTGGTCAGTTATCTCCTCCTGCGGATGGCCTATGTGCAGTTTTATCTGGTTGACCATGGGCCTGACACGTGAGTTGTCAAGAATAGCATCGATATCCTTTACACTGAAGTTTGAAATGCCTATGGAACGGGTTTTGCCACTCTTGTAAAATTCTTCCATGGCCCTCCATACTTCTATATTTTCCTTTGTATAGTCTGCTCCGATCTTATCCCATGGCCAGGGAGCATGTATCAGGTAAAGATCAATGTAGTCAAGTCCTATCTTTGTCATCGTGAACTGGATATGACGGACCGCCTGGTCATAGCTCTTTATCTCTGCCGGCAGCTTTGAGGTGACGAAAATCTCACTGCGGGCAATGCCGGAGTCAATTATTGCCTGACCGACGCTGGCCTCGTTGCCGTAGGCCTGTGCTGTGTCAATGTGTCGGTAACCTGCCTTAAGAGCTTCTTTTACCGAGTTATAGGCAATGTCACCTGAAGGAATTTGCCATGTGCCGAAACCAATTGCAGGTATTGTCACTCCGTTGGCAAGTGTGAAGAAATCGGTGCTTTTCATTGTGTAGTTTAAATATGTGATATAAAAATACTGATTACTATCTAATAACCCTCATTCAGCAAAATTGTTGACCCCCTGCGGGGAAATGGGGGGTTTTGTTTGATCATGGTCCTGCAATAATATAACTCCTGCGGAGTAAAATTTTATGTTTTCACATCGCTGTTCAGCCCCTTTATCTGTAGGACATACAGTATTGCAAAGCCTGCATCAGCAAGAAAAAGTTATCCCGGTTATCATTTCTGCTCTCCATTGATTAAATTCACTTCCTGTATAAATAACAGTAACTATGCTGAAAGGAATCTCTCCCCTCATCTCACCCCAGCTGCTTGAGGTGATAGCCCAAATGGGCCACGGCGACGAGCTGGTGCTGGCCGATGCGCACTTCCCCGGCGAGAGTCTGGGCAAACGGGTTGTCAGGGCAGACGGACTGCGTATCGCCGACCTGCTGGAGGCTATCCTACCGCTCTTCGAGCTTGACACCTACGTTCCTCACCCGTTGATCATGATGGAGCCTGTGGCAGGTGACACCCTCGACCCACAGGTTGATATCTCATACCAGCAAAGTATCTGCCTTACCAATCCTGAACTACCGACCATAAAACGCATCGACAGGTATGCCTTTTATGAGAGAACAAAAAGCGCATTTGCCGTTGTCATGACAGGAGAGACAGCGAAGTATGCTAATATTATTCTTATAAAAGGAGTTACGCCGGTTTGACTAAACAGTTACTTCAGAACCATGTATATATGAAGTATGACTCAATATAATTTCTTATAAAAGCTTGAATATAATTTAAATAAAGATGTTAAGTAAAATGAAATTAAAACCATCTTTCCAGATCAGTTCTATTCTGTTGTTCGTCCTGTTTTTCACAACCTATAGCATTAATACTGTCGAAGCCCAGAGACTGAAGGCCGGTCCCCAGGACCTCTCCTTCTTTTCATTGGTGGACGACGCTGACCAGCCATATGCTGTCTATATTCCTGACAATTTCGATGAGTCCAGGCAATACCCCCTGGTGGTTTTCCTTCACGGGGCTTACTCAAACCACCGTCTCGGGTTGAGGCGCCTGTTTGGCGTGGGCAACAGTCAGGGTTACGACTTCATAAAGCCGGGCACTGTACCTTATGAAAATGATGTTGAGGCAACCAGGTACTGGCCGCCATTAAGGCCTGTGGATTATATCGCAGCCGCTCCCTATGCCCGGGGCACCGCCGGCTACCAGGGCATTCCCGAGCAGGATGTATACGAGATGATTGATGATCTTAAGTCGCGTTTCCTGATAGATGAAGACCGCATTTACCTTACCGGCCTCTCCATGGGAGGAGGGGGCACACTATGGCTGGGACTGACACGTCCTGACATCTGGGCAGCCATTGCCCCGGTCTGCCCGGCACCACCGGAAGGAACCACAGAGCTTGCCGGAAACGCTTTTAACCTGCCGGTTCATCTCTTTGTTGGAGACAAGGATTTTCTCTATCCCGTGGCTTCCGGGTGGAAGGCAAAGCTTGAGACAACAGCGCAGAGGCTCGATTACATAGAATACCCCGGCGTGGGGCACAACAGCTGGGAGTGGGCATATAAGGACGGGTTCATCTTCGAGTGGTTTTCCCAGTTCAAGAGAGATATGTACCCTGAGCAGGTTAAGTTCAGCTCGAGGTGGTTCAGGTACAACAAGGCCTACTGGGTAAAATTTGATGATCTTGTGCCGGGTCAGATGGCAACAATCGATGCAAGATTCACCGGAAACAACCGGATTGAGGTACAGACCACCGGCCTGGGGGCTTTTACCCTTAATCTTGAGGGCCATCCCATGTTTGATGCGGCAAAGAAGGTCTCCCTTACTGTTGACGGCCGGTCGTTCTCAGTGAAGAGTGCCGGTGCTGTCTCTTTCACAAAAACCAGGGGAAGCTGGGCAAACAGGAAATTCACTCCCGGGCTGACAGCCAAGCAGCCGGGCGGCGAGGGCCCGATCTCCGCAGCCGTTGCCGGTAGCCATCTCTATGTCTACGGTACCGGCGGCGATCCGTCACGGGAGGAGCTGGCAGCCAGGAGGGCGCAGGCAACTGCTGCAGCCGACTGGATGGGCCGCGGAGGACGGATAATGGTTTTTCCGCGGGTCATCTCCGATCAGCAGGTAAGACAGAGCGATTATGTGACCTCCAACCTGATACTCTTCGGCACCAGGGAGACAAATGCCATCATAGAGAAGTTTGCCGACAGGCTTCCCATGCATCTCGATGCTGGCACCGGGGATTACGGCCTGCTCTATATTTACCCGATGAACAGGCATTACCTGCTCATCAGCTCAGGTCTCCCGTGGTGGACTTCGCCGAAACAGGCCGCCAGAGAACAGAGTCTGACCTTCATGGGCTCGAATATCGAGATGCTGAAAGAATTTGGTGATTTCATACTGTTCCGCGAGAGTCCTGACAATGTAATCAGCCAGGGAACCTTTGACAACGAATGGAAACTCGCGAACTCTGATGCTGCTGCACTGCAATCCTCAGGAGTAATAAGCCTGCGGTAGGATCTGGTTTAAAAAGGTTCAGAGAAATTCAATTCGTAAATAAAAGTCTATAAGCAAATGAAACCTACATGAGAAGAAACTCACACAATGGAATGATCATTCTATTTCATGTAAGTTCCATTGGACCAATGCAATAATAATTAAATAATCAAATGAAATCAAAAGTAGTAATGGCTTTTTCAATTCTGACGGCCCTTATTGCAGGATGCCGTAGCGAGAAGCTTTCGGAAGCTACCGTAAAGCTTGATGACGGCCTTGTTCAGGGCACCGTTGAGGATGGCATAGCCGTTTTCAGGGGGATACCCTTTGCCGCCCCTCCGGTGGGCGAACTGCGCTGGAAGGCTCCTCAGCCCGTTAAGCCCCGGGAGGGGGTTCTGAATGCAGATAAATATGCCCCTGTGCCGGTACAGGCAAAAACGCAGTGGATGGGTGAGGTAGAGATGTCAGAGGACTGCCTCTATCTTAACGTATGGACCCCGGCGAAATCATCACGGGAAAAGCTTCCGGTGATGGTCTGGATCTACGGCGGGGGATTCTCCAACGGCGGCACTGCATCACCCCTTTACAGCGGTGACAATATTGCCAAAAACGGTGTCATCATGGTCAGCGTGGCCTACCGCCTCGGTGCCCTCGGGTTCATGGCTCATCCTGAATTATCGGCGGAATCGGAGAACGGTGTCTCGGGCAACTACGGACTGCTTGATCAGATTGCGGGGCTGAAGTGGGTACAGGATAATATAGAAGCCTTTGGCGGAGACCCTGGTAAGGTGACAATTTTCGGAGAGTCCGCCGGCGCCATTTCCGTAAGCATGCTCTGTGCCTCACCACTGGCAAAAGGGCTATTCACAGGTGCCATCAGCCAGAGCGGCGGGTCATTCTGGCCGGTGAGCGACAGCAGGGGTATGGGAGACTTTATGGTCACACTGAAGGGTGCTGAACAACAGGGGCTCGAGTTTGCCGAAAGAATGGGCGCACAGGACCTTAAGGCACTCAGGGCGGTACCGTATGACAGATGGCTCGATGATCCGCTGTCGCAGATGGGCGGTTTCTGGCCCAACGCTGACGGCTATGTTATTGTCGGAGACCAGTACAGACTCTACCGGGAAGGCAACTACAATGATGTAAACGTCATTATAGGCACCAACTCGGATGAGGGATCAATGTTTGTTCAGCCGATGGAGCCGCAGCAGTATTCCGATCTGATAAAGGCACGTTTCGGTCCGCTGGCGGAGAGGGCGCTGGAACTATACCCGGGCAATGACCAGCTCGAGGTATATCACTCCCTGTCAGACATATTCCGTGAGATTGCCTTCGCCTGGCCCTCTTATACCTGGGCACGGCTGCAGTCAGAGACGGGCAGCTCAAGAGTCTACACCTATTACTTTGACCAGTTCAGAGCGGAACCTCTCTTCCCCGATGGTCCGGTGGCCAGGGGTGCCGCTCATGCCTCGGAGATGGCCTACGTCTTCAGACATATGGGTCTGAACCCAAATGTGCAGGCCACAGAAGAGGAGCAGGCCCTTTCAGACCTCATGATTAAGTACTGGACCAACTTCGCGAAGAGTGGCGACCCCAACGGTGAAGGCCTGCCGGAGTGGCCTCTGTTCAGCGAGGGTGAGGAGACAGTACTCTGTTTCAGGGGTGCCGCACCGGCTACAATAGCAGTACCAAATCTTGAAAAACTGGAGTTTATGGATGAATATTTCCGGTGGCTACGTCAAAAATAGCTATCATTGCGCAGGAATATTGCACCATGAAGAACATTAAAAGCGTGGTATTTGATATCGGGGGTGTTCTGATAGACTGGAACCCGAGGCACCTTTTCAGGAAAGTCTTCGATAATGAAGAGGAAATGGAGTGGTTCCTTACGAACATCTGCACCTATGAATGGAATGTACAGCAGGATGGCGGCAAACTCTTCAGTGTTGCCACCGCTGAACTCCAGGCGAAATACCCTGAGTACAGTGACAAGATTGCCCTCTATTACGACCGCTGGGAGGAGATGCTCAACGGTGAGATAAAAGAGACGGTTGAGATATTCCGTAAGCTTAAATCGGACGGAATGCTCATCTACGCTCTTTCTAACTGGTCACACGAAGCCTTTCCCGTAGCCTATAACCGCTATGACTTCATGAAGGAGTTTGACGGCCTGGTGGTCTCCGGTTACGAGAAGCTGCTGAAGCCTGATCATGCAATATACCGGGTGCTGATGGAGAGATACAACATCATCCCGTCAGAGTCGGTTTACATTGATGACAACAAACCAAACGCTGATGCTGCGGCAGAGCTGGGGTTTCACTCAATTCATTTCCTGTCGCCCGACCAGCTGCGGGCAGAACTGAAGGAACTGGGTGTTGATATATGATCCGGAGCGGCCGGAACATTTATCTCCCGATTCCGTCCTGCCTGATGACTTACTCCTGTGAAGCTGTATTTGCCAGACCCGGGTCAGGCAAGGCCTCACTCGTTGTCAAGAATGGCCTTCAGTCCCAGGTATACCGGCGGGAGCTCTGCGTCAAAGGCCTCGCTGTAGAGCTCCATGGCTGCTCCCAGGGCGGTAGCATAGTCGATGGTGCTGGCATAGACCATCTTATCCGGTAACCGTGCAGCAAGGATTCTCATAAAAGTGTCATTGCGTGCAAAACCGCCTGTCACATAAATTATCTCCGTGGTGTCATCCTCAGGGATGATCAGCCGGTATGCACCCAGGCACTCGTCAATCAGGTCGTACATCATCTGGTGATAGGCATCGGCATAGGTCAGGAAGTGTGAAAGATCAGCCTCCCTGTCAGCCATGCCCTCCGGGATGCCGTGGCGGAAGAAGGCTCTTCCCCGCTTGTTTGCCTGCATCCTGCCTATCTTTTTGCTCTTGATCCTGATGGTCTTGTACAGCTCTCCCGTAACCCCGAAGTGATCATCGAGCATGGTGACATTCCTGTCGTGGATCTCTCCCAGCAGGAATCGCGAACTCTTTACCTGCTGCCCGGCAACGGTTATGATCTCCGCAGTGCCTGCCTCGAGCTGTTCGTCTGTCAGTGGCTCCCTGTCAAAAGGGTTCATGAAGATACACCAGGTGCCGGTGGAGACCAGAATAAAAGTCTTGTCAGTATCCTTCAGGTAAGGTATCAGCGAGACGGTGGAGCTGTTTATGACGTGACATTTACGAGGTTTTATACCCACATGGGCGCATTTCAGTATCTCCTCCAGGTCACTCTCCAGGCCGCTCAGGCAGCCGTCGCCGGCAGCCATACTCACTGCAGTGATCTTGTAAATGGAGTCGGATATCACCTCGCTGAGACATGACTTTATCCACTTCTCGATTGCCGGGAGGTCATCACATGGATGACCCTCACTGTCGACTACTTCTCCGATAATCTTCTCCTCGGTCTGCACGGGATTAAGGCTCCTGTCAAAAAGCTGGAACCTCTTCCAGGTCCTGCCGATATCGAAAACGGCTATTACATAAGTGTGATCATAGCTCATATTAATTCCTGTTTGTTTCCCAAAGATAAAAAATTGGTTATCCCGGATAGGCTATGTTGCGGATCAATTTCCTAACTTCAGCATTTCAAATTCTCTGACCAATGAACTGGATCGATTTTGTCATAATTGCCCTGCTTGCATTCGGGCTGATACAGGGGTTCATCAACGGGCTGATAATAGAGATTGCAGAACTGGCGGCGCTGGTACTGGGAATCTGGGGTGCCATTCATTTTTCGGACTGGACGGCCGGCAAACTGTCGGGATGGTTCGACATGCAGTCGTCATGGACAGGCATTATCGCATTTGCCGTCACCTTTATCGCAATAGTGATAGGCGTCTATCTGCTGGGCAAGCTGCTCGACACCCTCCTGAGGGCTATGGCACTGGGATTTGTGGTCAAATCCCTGGGCGCCGTCTTTGGTGTTCTTAAGACCGCACTGATACTGAGTGTTGTCTTTGTCTTCCTCAACAGCATCGACGAGAAGAGACATTTCCTGCCCTCATCCACCATATCCAAGTCATTTCTCTATAATCCGATCGCGGATCTTGTGCCTGCGATATTCCCGCTGGTCGAGGGCGGCAGCCTCATTGACAGCTTCAACAGGCCAAAAAAGCATTCGCCGGGGCTGACCATCTGACCGGTTTTGATATCTTTGCGGCACCTGAATTCAAGATTCTGATGATCAATTTTGTTGAAGAGCTGAGATGGAGGGGGATGATACATGACATCATGCCCGGAACAGAAGAGTTCCTGCTGAAGGAGAGGAGCTCGGCATATGTTGGTTTTGATCCCACGGCAGACTCACTGCATATAGGCCACCTGGTGGGAGTGATGATGCTGAAGCATTTCCAGAATGCGGGACATACACCCATAGTGCTTATAGGGGGTGCCACAGGCATGATCGGAGACCCCTCCGGCAGGTCCGAGGAGCGCAACCTGCTCAGCGAGGAGACACTGCGTCATAACCAGGCCTGTCTGAAGAGACAGTTCGGGAAATTTCTCGACTTCAGTTCGTCAGCACCCAACAGAGCGGTGATGGTCAACAACTACGACTGGATGAAGGAGTACTCATTCCTTGGTTTTATGAGGGATATCGGCAAGCACATCACCGTAAACTACATGATGTCAAAGGATTCGGTGAAAAAGAGGCTTGACTCCGAGACAGGCCAGGGGATGTCATTCACTGAGTTCTCGTACCAGCTGGTGCAGGGCACCGACTACCTCCATCTCTATAGCAGCCACGGTTGCCGCCTGCAGATGGGCGGATCGGACCAGTGGGGCAACATCGTCACAGGCACCGAGCTGATCAGGCGCAAGACCGGCGGTGAAGCGTGGGCCATGACATGCCCGCTGATAACCAGGAGCGACGGACGCAAGTTCGGCAAAACCGAGAGCGGCAACGTCTGGCTTGACCCGGCAAAGACAACCCCATACAGCTTTTTCCAGTTCTGGCTCAACGTGACTGACGATGATGCGGAGAAATTTATCAAAATCTTTACTATGCTCTCGCGCAGCGAGATAGAAGATCTTGTTGCAGCTCACCGCGCAGAGCCGCACCATCGCCTCCTGCAGAAACGGCTCGCTGAAGAGGTGACGGTCATGGTTCACTCACGGGAGGAGTACGAGGCGGCCGTGGAGGCTTCCCAGATACTCTTCGGCAAGGGTACTACCGAACAGCTGCAGCGCATGGATGAGAACACATTCCTCTCCGTCTTCGAGGGAGTGCCTCTCTTTGACATTGACAGGGAGGTGCTGACGGCAGGGGTTAACGTCTCGGACCTCTGTGCACTTCACACGAAGATAGCCGACTCAAAGGGAGAGATAAGACGACTGATACAGGGCGGGGGTGTCAGTCTCAACAGGAGCAGGGTGGACAGTCCGGATATGACCGTCACTGCGGATCACCTGCTGAACAACAGGTACCTCCTCATTCAGAAAGGCAAGAAGAGCTATTACCTGGTAAGAGTGACATAAACAAAGAGAAGCTCCATGGAACAAAAAGTAAAGGCCGAGTTCAGGGCGGACTCCTTTGACCTTTTGAATTTTATCATCCGCCACTTCAGGAAATTCCTGGTAGCTGGTGTGGCCGCGGCAGTCATCTCGGCAGTCATATCATTGATGATAAAGCCTTTATATGAATCAACCGTCACCCTTTATCCCTCATCAAACATCACCGAGACCCGGACACTGCTGGGGGAGGCTGCATCCAACACTGAACTCTTCGGGGGCGACGATGCAACAGAAAAACTGATGCAGGTGATAAGCAGTGAACAGGTCAGGAATTACCTGAGGGAGAAGTATGACCTGGCCGCACATTACGGCATCAAACCGACAGAGCGCTATCCCAACACTGTCATAGCCGAAAAGATGGACAGGTATATCCGGAGCTCGAAGACCTCCTTCGGCTCGGTGGAGATAAAAGTCAGGGACCGCGACCGGGAGCTGGCCTGCATCATGGCCAATGATATAGCTGCCCGCGCTGATACCATCTTCAACAACATGCAGCGCAGCGCAGCTGCCGTGACGGTTGAAGAGATAAGCCGCAGCTATGCGGAGCAGGAGGCACTGGTGAGGCAGTATCTGGACTCGCTGACTCTTCTTGATGGTGCTGCCGCCCTGAAGAGCTATGCCATACTTGAAACAGAGACCGACTACCTGAATCTCATCCGTGGCAGACATATTGAGGCGCTGGCACTCAGCCGGCAGACGATGCCCTACACCCTGGTGGTCGATTCTGCCGTGGTGGCTGAAAAAAAAGCCTTCCCGCGGCGCAGTATCATCGTCATTGTCTCTACGGTATCAGCCCTGATACTCATGGCCCTGATCCTCTTCGTGGCAGAAGGGGTGAAGCTGCATCGCGGTGATGACAGGCAGTGAGCTGCTGATATTACTTTTCCCGGCAGCGCTGGCAATACTGTTGCTGGCGCTCTTCTCCCTTGAGCATCTTCTTCTGCTGACTCTCTTTCTTACCCCGCTTTCGCTGCAGCTTAGCTACCTGACAGGAAGCACCGGCATTGACCTTTCCATCCCCACGGAACCGGTCCTGGCGTTGCTGCTGATGATCACTCTCTTCAAGCTTCTGGTCACCCGTGAGTTTCCCTCAAGGCTCCTGCGACATCCGATGACAATTCTGATAGGCCTTTATCTTGTCTGGACACTTGTTACATCGTTGACATCCACAATGCCGGGGGTCTCCTTCAAGACACTGGCATACCGGCTCTGGTTCACGGCGGGGTTCTATCTGATGGCGGCACAGCTGGCCTCCGGTGAGAGATTCAGGCGAAGATACGTGACAGCCTATTCCGCCGGCCTGGCCATCGTGGTGATATATTTCCTCATCAGGGTCCAGGGAGCAGGCTTTCTGAACCAGCAGTTTGCACACTCGGCATGCTATCCCTTCTACAGGGATCACACCTCTTTCGGGGCATCCATGGCCTTTCTCCTGCCTCCGTTGACGGTCATCATGTTCAGGAAGGGCAACGGCCTGATGGCAAAGGTGCTGCTATTCACCTTTCTGCTTCTCTTTGCTGCCGGTTTTATACTATCATACAGCAGGGCCGCATGGGTGAGCCTCATTGCTGCAGCTCTTGCTGGAATAATACTCTGGGTAAGGATGCCTGTCAGGGTGCTCTGGCTCACTGCTGCAGGATTTATCCTGGCACTGGTGCTCAGCGCCGGATTGATATGGCAGAGGATGGACAGCACGACGGAAGACTCCTCTGCTGACCTTAGCCAGCATCTGCGGTCAGCAGCCAATATCTCGACCGACCAGTCGAACCTCGAACGCATCAACAGGTGGAAGTGCGCCCTCAGGATGTTCACCGTCAAGCCTGTCGTTGGCTGGGGACCGGGTACCTACCAGTTCAGCTATGCTCCGTTCCAGAAGGCATCGGAGAGGACGGTAATAAGCACCGACTTCGGCGATGCCGGCAACGCTCACAGTGAATATCTGGGGGTACTCAGCGAGTCGGGACTGCCAGGAGCCCTGCTTTTCCTTCTCATCACGGTGATGGCGGTGATCACGGGAATCAGGGTTTGGTACCGGGGGAGGAGGGGTCGCGAAGGACTTTTTGTTCCGGCCCTGCTCACGGGCCTCATCACCTATGCGGTTCACGGCCTCATGAACAGCTTCCTCGACAGCGATAAGATTGCAGCCCTCTGGTGGGGTTTCATTGCCATATTGGTTGCAATGGATTTGGAAACAGGGAGGAGCTCTGAAGAGGATCAGGGCGGGATTACTAAAGCAACTCCACTGCAAGGATAGAGACATCATCAAAGAGTCTCGGGTTTCCGGGGTGGATGTCAAGATCATCGATCAGGCTCCGGATATTATCCGATACCGGCAGCCTGTCGCAGAAGTGTTTTATGATCGGGGTTGTTCCAAGGTCGATGCCCGCCTCATCTTTCAGCTCTGACAGCCCGTCGGTGTAACAGATGATCTTCGTAGGATTGCTGAGCGTGACATAGTCTGTCCTCACCCACGGCATCTCATCGAGCATGCCCACGCCCACGCAAGACTGTCTAAGCACTGCGGTACGGTGTGTCTTAAGATCCACGGTCACGGGAGGGTTATGGGCAGCGTTGACATATTCGAGCACGCGTGTCTTCAGGTTGTACCTTGCAATGAAGAGGGTGATGAACCGCTCCCCGGCGGAGTTGACCACCACCAGGGCATTCAGTTTCCTTATCAGTTCCTCCAGGCTGGCCTCAGCGGTAAAGATAGACCTGAGGCTGGCCTGAAAATTGGACATCAGGAGGGCGGCTGACATTCCCTTTCCTGATACGTCAGCTATGCAGAAGCCTATCACATTGTCCGAGAGAGTGAGAAAATCATAATAGTCGCCGCCCACCTCATAGTGCGGGTTGTAGAAGCCTTGCACCCTGATCCGCTCATCAGCCGGCAGTCTGTTGTTATCAGGAATAAGCATCGTCTGCATGCGGGCCGCCAGCTCCAGCTCCCGGCGCAGGGCCTCCTGCCGGAGGCTCTCTTTGAAGAGGCGCTGGTTCTCGATGGCAACCACAATTATGCCGGAGATTGTCTGAATGAAATTCAGGTGTTTGATCAGTGGGCTCATCCCCTCGCCCTCCTCGTCGATGTCGCCTATGAGTACATAGGCTGAAGGAATATTGTTGTTGAGCACGGGGATGATGAAATCAACGCTTTTGAACGGCTTTTGGACGACCTCTGTCTGTATCTCCCTGAAGCGCAGCAGGTCGCGTTCAACGTCGATATTGGTCCGGAGATTGTCAGGGAACCCCGAGTTAAGCAGCGCTTCCCACTGCTCACCCTGCTTGTAGAGAAGGATCTTGCCTATGCCAAGGTCATCACGGAGGATTGATTCATACTTCTTCAGCAGATCCGGGGTAGGCAGGTTGGCGTTGATGGAGAGAGTAATATCGAGCAGGGCGTCGAGTTTGAACTTCGACATCTTCAACCTGTCCTTCGGTAGCCTGCCCGGGATCATCACGGCCGTCTCAACCCTTGACGCGTTCGATGTATGACCTGTCGCGGGTGTCAATGCGGATCCTGTCACCCACATTAACAAACAGCGGAACCATTATTGTCGAGCCTGTCTCTATCGTTGCAGGCTTGAGGGTGTTGGTGGCCGTGTCGCCACGTAGTCCGGGTTCGGTATACGTCACCGTCATGACCACGTTGACGGGGAGATCTACCAGAAGTACATTTTCCGTGTCAGCATGAACCACCACCTCTACCGTCTCCCCCTCTTTCAGCAGGTCGCTGTTCTCAAGCATCGTCTCGGGCACGGCTATCTGCTCGAAGGTCTCGAGGTGCATCAGGTGATAACCCATGTCGTCGCTGTAAAGATACTGATATGGTCTGCGCTCGACACGGGCTACGTTGACCCTGACTCCTGAGTTGAATGTGTTGTCAAGCACCTTGCCCGTTGTCACGTTCTTCAGCTTCGTCCGCACAAATGCCGGGCCCTTCCCCGGCTTTACGTGCTGAAACTGTACTATGGTGTAGAGATCATTGTTATATTCGATCACCATTCCGTTCCTGAAATCTGCCGTTGTTGCCATAAAAAATCTGTAATAGCCTTATTTGTCAATAAAATTCAGGGGCGCTCCAAGCCCTTCATAACTTGTCATATCGACGTAAAATGACCCCACAAAGATATCAAAACGTATCTTAACCGGTAAAAAATTTTCATCGGTGGTAAACCACATGGTCATGTCTTCTTCCGTCTGGAAGACTCTTCCCACCTCGGTGACGGGATGAAACCGGTAGCATTCTATCCTGCCACCCTGCGTCTTAATGGTCTCCTTGCCCCAGTATTTCAGTATGATAGGATACAGTTCATCAGCAAACCAGGTTGTCATCTCATATGTCTTGCCGGGGACCGGAGGTTCACCGTTGGCCAGGTGGTATTTTCTGAACCAGTAGAAGCATGAGACAATGTCAAGCAGTCCCTTCGGTGCCGTGTGGTTGCCGGTGAGGTCACTGAACACCAGCGTGGAATCACTCCGGGACCTCTGATCAAACCCCACCTCATTATACTTCCGGTAGTGTCCCTCCTGGATGTTTCTTATTGAGAAGACGGGGAGGTCGCTTTTCGGGTCAATGTAGCTCTCGTATGTGTCTCTCACCTTGTATATCACATCGGCCAGTCCTGTTGTCTGCCCACTTACACGGGCATGCCAGACCGGCTCTCCCCGGTAGAAGGCCTTATTGATTTCAATGGAGGCCTGGCCGCTGCCGACAAGGCCATATCTGATCTGGTATGTCACCCTCTCTCCGGGCATGTAAGGCTGCTTCTGTCCATCAAGCCGTTGCATGCCGGCAGTAACGATCAGCACAAGTAAGATTATTGTCGTTCTCATTGAGCGTCCTGAATTATTTCGGAAAAATCTTTCCCGGAACCGTTGCAATGAATTCCTTGAGATAATATGGTTCAAAATAGGCAACATCCTCAAACTGTTTGTCCTGCAATGCTCTCACCGCCGGTATGTGCAAATATGATGCCGAGAGGGGAAATGGAATGTCGAAGATCGCGTTGGGGTGCCTGATGATCTCCCTGCATTTTTCGGCCCCGTTTCCGAAGAAGATTACCTTGCCGGCTTCCAGCAGTTCACTGTATGATGTTCCGTCTATTATGTCGGCAGATGTCTCCCTGACGGCTGTGCCGTCGCTCCTGAAGACAGCATTGTATACCTCCATACGTCTTGCATCAATCATCGGGCAGAGCAGTGTACCGGATGAGGGTGGCATCGGGTTGGCGACCAGGTATCCGTAATACATTGCCTCGAGAGTGTTAATGCCAATGAGGGGTATGCCGGCACCGTAGGCTATTCCCTTGGCGGCAGAGACGGCAATCCTTAGTCCGGTATATGAGCCCGGGCCCTTGCTCACCGCCACCGCCTCGAGGTCGGCGGCAGTCACCGAGGCCTCTTCGAGAAGAGTGCCGATGATGACTGTAAGTTGTGCGGCATGCGATTCACCTTTCGGAGCTTCACGCAGGCTGATCACCCGCGCCTCATCGCACAGTGCTGCCGAACAGACTTCCGTGGCTGTCTCAATGCAGAGAATCATTGCCGGTACGTGAATCTTGTGACGTTACTTTTTCTTATTGTCAATCTTGAAAAGCTCGTCCTTGTCAACAACTTCAATAAGTGTTGAATCGGCCAGTTTTTTGGAGATGGCACTGAAAGGCTGAACTATAACCTCCTCGCCCTCTTCCAGTCCGGTGAGGATCTCGATGTTGGCATTGTCCTGAATGCCTGTCTTTACATCCCGGGCAAGGGCATAGGTTCCGTCAGAGACAAAGACCAGGGTGCGTATCTCGTCAGTCCCGGAGGCTTGCACCTTAGTTGTGTCAGTGCGGGTGGTGACCGCCTGTATGGGCACTGTCAGAACGCCGCTCTTGCTGCTGGTAAAGATATCTACCGATGCTGACATGCCGGGTCTGAAGGGACTGGGATTGTTCTCGTCGAGCAGGTCGTCATATGATTCCCTGAGCATCAGTATCCTGACCTCGAAGTTTGTGACCTGGTCAGAGGTGGTACCGAGAGTGTTGGCAGAATTGGCTATCTCCGTCACCACGCCGGCAAAGGCACGGTCCATATAGGCGTCAACCTCAATCTTTGCACTGTCACCGAGCTTGACATTGATGATGTCGTTCTCATTGACGTCAACCACAACCTCCATCCTGTTCAGGTCAGCCACCCTCAGCACCTCCGTACCCGTCATCATGTTGGCACCTACCACCCGTTCTCCAAGCTCCACGGAGAGGCTGGAGATGGTCCCGGTCATGGGTGCGTAGACGGTGGTCTTCACCAGGTTCTCATTTGCCTCCTTGAGAGATGCTTCCGAGCTCTTCACGGAATACTCCGCACTCTCCTTCTCAGCTTTGGCGATCTTATACTGCGATTCCGCCTGTTCGAAGTCGGCCTGTGAGATGGTGTTTTCCTCATAGAGCTTTTTGCTACGGTTGTATGCCAGCTCCGCCTGTATCAGCTGTGCTTCGGCCTGTGCCAGCCGCGCCTTGGTGGAGTTGAGGGTGGCAGCGGCACGCTCGCGGGCTGAGATGTAAATCTCAGGCTTGATCTTGAAGAGGAGGGTGCCCTTCTGAACGAAATCGCCTTCCCTGACATGCAGTTCTACAATCTCGCCGGAGACGTCGGGACTGATTTTTACCTCAGTTTCGGGCTGGATCTTGCCGTTGGCAGTGACAGCCTCAATGATATTGTTGACGGCCACCTTTTCCACAGATACCTTTACCGTGGCTTCCTTGCCGAACCATCCCTTCTTCTTGCCTATGGCGGCAACTATTATGAGCAGCAATACGGCAGGGACAAGGATCTTGAGTATGTTGTTGTTTTTCATTAGATTATTTGATTGTTATTTTATTGGTCTAATGGAACTTACATGAAGAAAAATAATCATTTCCTTTTGTGAGTTAATGCTCATGTAAGGTTCATTCGGGTATTTATTTTCAGGTTATTTTGCCAGACGGGTTATATGCTCAAGGGTCAGGGGAATGCCACGATAGAAGTCGAGGACCTTGCTCTTGAAGACAAACTCAAACTTTGCCTGGGCCATCTCACTCTGTGCATTGAGCAGCTGTGTCTTTGACTGATTGTATTCAACCGCTGTAACAAGGCCCACATCAAGTTTCTGTTCGGCATACCTGAAGGCCTCCTCCATTGAGGCCACAGCCTTCTGGCTGGCGTTGTACTTCTTCAATGCACCGGTGGCGTCAGTGAAGGCCTGCTGTATGTTCTTGTAGAGCTCCTTCTTCGTGTTTTCAAGGGCATACTGTGAGTTCTCAATGCCCAGCTTTGAGTTCCTGATGCCAGTATTTACCTGCCATCCGTTGAAGATGGGTATGTTGAGGGAGAATCCGAGGCCGTAGTTGAGGTTGTCATTCAGCTGTTCACCGAAGGGATATGCCTCAAAGGTGACTGGCTTGAGCCTCTTGTCAGAGTAGCCTGTTGAGGCCGAGGCGCCAAGGCTGAGCCTGGGGCTCCTCCCTCCCCTGGCAATGGCCAGATCCAGCTCGGCACTCTTCAGCTGGTATTCGGCGCTGAGAATCTCCGGCCGGGTCTTCTCGGCTATGGAATAGATGGCTGAAGGACCGCCCTTCACTGCTTCATCATCGAGTGTTATGACCGGTACGGCTACTGCAAAGTCGTCGGCGCTGGGCAGCTCGAGCATCTGCGCCAGGGTCAGCAGTGAGAGGGTCAGCTGGTTCTGCAGGTTGACAAGCTGCAGCTCCTCGCGTGCGGCCTGCGCCTCTATGTCAAGCAGGTTGCCACGGGCGATACTGCCGGCTTCAACAAGCTTGCCCGTCCGCTCTATCTGCTGCCTGGTGAGCTCCACCTGTGCCTCCGTGGCAGTGACGAGCTCCTGATTCAGCAGTATCTGCAGGTATGCCATGGCGATGCTGATCGAGATGTCATCTCTGAACCGCTCCAGGTCCTGCTCGCTGGCAAGAAGCTGGTATTTGTTCTTCTGAATGGTGTTGTAGTTGACCAGCCCGTGGAATAGCGTCACGTTGCTGCCGGCATAGAAGTTGTTCGACTGTACGGTCTCATTCTCGGTGAACTCGTAGGTGGTCTCATCAAGGGCACGGCCGAAGGCGTAGTTATGCGAGGCACTGCCGTTGAGAGTGGGAAGCAGGTTCAGCTTTGACTGCTCGAGGGCAGATTGCTGGTATTGGGTCATGATCTCCTGCTGCTTTATCCGAATGTTGTTCTGCAGGGCATGCGCGATGCACTCCTCCAGCGTCCATGTCTTCGGTTGGGCCGTTACCGTGACCGCTCCCAGCAGTAAGATAAATCCCGGGAAGAGGAATTTTCTTTTCATGTTCTCTTTATGATGGCTGTAAATGAAGCTACGAAGATATGAAATTGATCAGTATTCCAAAGACATGGGAATTAATATCCCGCTGCATCAGGTGATATAGGGAGTCCGTCAATTTTACTTATCTTTGGGCTGCTTTTGGTTTGATGTTTCATTTAAACGTTTAAGATAATGAGTAACAAAGGATTAAATCTGGAGCCCGGAGTAATCTGCGGTGAGGATGTTAAAAGACTTTTTGATTATGCCAACAAAAACGACTTTGCCATACCGGCGGTCAATGTTGTTGGGACAGACTCGGTGAATGCAGTTCTGGAGGCTGCCCGCGAGGTCAACTCGCCGGTCATAATCCAGTTTTCAAACGGCGGAGCACACTTTTTTGCAGGACAGGGCCTGCCGAAGGATAACCAGACCGGAGCCATCGCAGGCGGTATTTCCGGTGCCCTGCATGTGCATAATGTAGCTGAATATTACGGTGTCCCTGTTGTGCTGCATACCGATCATGCTGCCCGCAAGCTGCTTCCGTGGATAGATGCCCTGCTCGACGCCGGTGAGGAGTTTTACGAGACCAACGGCAAGCCGCTGTTCAGCTCACACATGCTCGACCTGTCGGAGGAGCCGCTGAAGGAGAACATCGAAACCTGCAAGAAATATCTGGAGCGTATGGATAAGCTTGGGATGACCCTGGAGATAGAGCTGGGAGTGACAGGTGGTGAGGAAGACGGGGTTGACAACACCGACGTCAACAGCTCGAGGCTGTACACCCAGCCTGAGGATGTCGCCTATGCCTACGAGGAGCTGAAGAAAATATCCCCGAATTTCACCATCGCTGCTTCGTTCGGTAACGTTCACGGTGTGTATAAGCCCGGTAATGTAACACTGAGACCTGAGATACTCAGGAACTCCCAGGACTACATACAGAAGAAATTCAAAACAGGTCCCCACCCTGTAAACTTCGTCTTCCATGGTGGATCGGGATCAGAGAAGCATCTGATCACCGAAGCCATCAAATACGGTGCTGTCAAGATGAATATTGACACTGATATGCAGTGGGCTTTCTGGTCAGGAGTGAAGGATTACTATGAGGCGAAGAAGGGTTATCTCCAGAGTCAGATAGGCAATCCCGAGGGGGATGACAAGCCGAACAAGAAGTACTATGATCCCAGGGTATGGCTTCGCAAGGGTCAGGAGACATTTATAGCAAGACTTAAGGAGGCATTTGCCGATCTCAATGCCCTGAACAGGATGTAATACTTATTAATAAGCTAAAATATAGCAGGTCTGCAACTTAACGCCGGCCTGTTTTTTATTGTTAATAATTCACAGTTCCGGTTCCCGGAAGGCAGGAGAGGATGGGCTATTTTAGTAAAAAATTTATAGCGGGATTGAAACACGGACCGGCCAGGAGTGACAGAATAAAGCGGACGACGACTCTCACGCTTAGGCTTAATGAGAGGGAGGCGAAGGCGTTGAATGTCTACTGCAGGCGGTTTCGTGTCAGAAGCAAGTCGGATTTCATCAGGCGTACCATAATGCAGGCTATTGTCGGCAGGTTTGATGCGCAACATCCGACGCTCTGGGAACAGGAGGAGCTTACCCTTTTTTCACAGGATCTGAAAAATAACTGAGATCGGAGAGTGTCAACTCTTATTTTATTATTTTTGTGAACCCACGACAGGAGGAGAATTACCGTACGGGGCAGATATGGGATTGGAAATCATAAAAATAGAACCTACTAAAGTAACACCTCAGGTACTGTTTCTTGAGGGTCATCTTGAGATCAGGGGCAGGTCGATTGCCGAAAATGCTTCTGAATTCTACAGGCCGCTGGAAGCGTGGGTGGCTGCCTATGTAGAGCAGCCGGAGGTGAGAACCCGTGTGATTTTCTCTTTTGATTTCATCAATACCTCATCAACCAAGTGGGTTTATTCCATCGTCAAGAGGCTTGCGTTATATCCCAACGTCAGGGAGAATGTCTCCATTGAGTGGTTTTACGAGAAGGGCGACGAGGAGCAGTATGAGCTGGGTCAGATAATACAGTCATTCATAGACTGTCCGTTCATCTATTACGAGACGGAGCAGACCTGAAGTCAGAAAAAAAAGCTATTTTTGCATCGCCTCATCAGGCGCAGATTGACCCATGGTGTAATTGGTAACACGTCTGATTTTGGTTCAGAAGAGTCGGGGTTCGAGCCCCTGTGGGTCAACAAAAAATGCCGCGCATGCGGTATTTTTTGTTGAGAGGCCAGAGGGGAAGGAAGAGGAGCGAGAAGCTGCGACCCCGATTTATCGGGAGAGTAGTCCCGATAGCCTGAGGAGAACGAAGGCGTATCGGGAAGTCCCTTTCCGAACCAAACGGCTGCAGATTTGTTTCATTTACGTAAAACCATTACGAAACACTAAAACCTGCAATAATGGCATATTATTTTTCAAAAACAGTACAGACATCATTTGATGATGCAGTTGAAAAGGTAACCGCGGCACTCTCAGAAGAGGGATTTGGCGTAATATCGGAAATTGACATTCATGAGAAGATAAAGGCTAAAGTGGGGGTTGACTTCAAGAGGTACCGAATCCTCGGGGCATGCAACCCGGCTTTCTCTTACAAAGCATTGATGGCCGAGGATAAGATAGGGGTAATGCTACCCTGCAACGTCCTGGTCATCGAACAGGGAGTTAATAACATCGAGATTGCTGCTGTCAACCCCACGGCATCAATGATGGCAATACAAAACGATGTTGTGACCGAGGTAGCCACCCGGGTTGGCGAGCATCTGAAAAAGGCCCTGGATCGTCTCTAACCCCTGGTTAAGTATAATCTTGGGGAGTGATATGCTTTGCATATCTAATCTCGTCACATATCTGCCCGTTCTTGATGACGGCGTTCCTGAGCACCGCCTCCCTCTCGAACCCGCACTTCTCAAGCACTCTCTGAGATGCATGATTGAAATCGAAAACACCCGAATAGATCCTGACAATATCCAGCTCCCTGAAACCGTAATCACAGATAAGCTTCACGGCACGGGTGGTAATACCCTTGTTCCAGTAGGGCTCACCGATAAAATATCCCAGCTCCGCCGATCTGCTGTATATATCATCCTGCTTGTACAGGCCGATATTACCGACGTATTTGCCCTGATACTCGATGGCAAAGACCTGTTGCGGCTTCTGGCCGATGGATGTGTTTATGAACTTCTGAGCGTCAGCAACTGTATAGGGATATGGAAAGGCATCACGCAGGTTGTCAGCTACTTTTTTATTGTTGGCCATTTCGGCCATGCGATATTTGTCGGTGCGCCTCAAATTGCGAAGAGTGACGATGCTGTCTGTAAGCTTGATTTCCTTTCTTGCCATGTTAATGTGTTGCGGGATTCCGGATAGTAAAGGTATTAATTTGAGTAATATTGTGTGAGGAAAAGGATCCTGCCTTTCATACTGACCTGCATTCTTGTCGCCCCAAGTGCCGTCGGGCAGCGTGAGGATATCAGCACGGGCCGGAAGAGCGACGGGGCTGAGGAGATCATTTCGCTTGCTGTAGCCACACCTGGCCGGTCGAACAGCCTGACCTCTGCCGGTGTGATCATCGCCGACCGGAAGCTGACAGCCTGGCCCAATCCTGCCAACGGCGACTTCATCAGGCTGAGTGAGGCTGTGGATTGCCGGGTTTACTCTACGGTAGGTCAGCTGATGTTTGCCGGGCGGGAGGTATCCGTAATTGATATCAGCAGGTACGCCGCGGGCCTATATATCATTGTTACCTCTGACGGCCGCATGGTGAAATTCATGAGGGTTTCAAATCGCTGAAATACAATACCTGAACCCCTGCAGGCTGGCTGCTTCGCTATCCCGACATACCATGTCGGGACTTAACGCTTGCCCCTCTATTGGCTATTCCCTGCCCTCCAAGGCATTCAATATCCCGGGCAGTGTACCGTGAAGTTCCACGCCGTACCTGATGACCCTGCGCAGTTCGGGTTTACTCTCACCTCTATCATGGTGGTGTAGCCGTTGAACTGTACCTGTACGGAGCGGCTTTCTCCCACGCAGCCCGTGTTGAAGATGGTCATCCCTCCCTGTGTGATTATTATCTGGTCTTTAACGTCAAAGGTCTGGTAGTCAAAGCGGAATACCCCGCTTGTCATACCAAGGTCTATCTGGTGCACTTCAGGAGCGTCGCCGCCGGCCTTCTGGGTGTCGTTGCACCGGCTCTGGTGTACCACAGGGGGCTGCTGGTTTGGAGGCACTGGGGTGTTGCCTGTAGGCATGCCGCCAGGCACGTTGCCGGTTATGGCACCTGAGATTATCGTCATAAAGTCTGCCAGGGTATTCATATCTATGGCTGGTCTCCTTCTCTCCGGCTCACATGCAGTCAGTGAGCTGTTCCATACAAATCCCGGCAGACAGTCGCAGTACATCATGTCACTTGCCGGGTCATATACCTGGTGCGAATTGGGGATATGAGAGCAGTCGGCATGCATTATCTGTGTTGCCGTGATCTGGTCACATCCGCTGAGGTCATCGCGCCACTTGTACCCGGGGAGACAGTCGCAGTAAGGCTCCTGCCGTACCGGATCCCACACAGGCATGGTATTTGGCAATGCAGCACAGTTGATACTGTTAAGCTGAGCCACAGACTGAGGGTAGCACTGGGTGAAGTTCTCGTCCCAGACGTACCCTGGCAGGCAGTCGCAAAAAACGATCATATTGACATCATCCCACACGGGCCATGTATTGGGGTACCCTGAGCAATCGGCCTGTGAGGCCGGCAGCTTACCGGTTTCCTCGCAGCCCTTAAGATCCGGTCTCCACAAGTAGCCCTGAAGGCAGTCGCAGTAATACTCTTCACGGCCGGGATCCCAGAAGGGTTCGGTGTTTGGTAGTCCGTCACACAGGTTTTCAGGAGGAGGGGGCGGGCTGTCCTGATCATCAGGATCGGGCGCAGCAATCTCATCTTCAACAGTGATCCTTGCCAGGGCATCCTTGCCGTCGTATTGTGCAAGTAATGCATGAATACCCGGAGTAACAGCAACAAATACCGGGTTTGCCAATGCTGTGGCAGTCACATCCTTTGCTTCGCCCCTGTAGTTCACTGCCGTCACGGTGAATGCAACAGACTCATTAATTCTGACAGTGGCTGCTGACGGTTCAATATAAAGCTTATCGGTCGACTCCATCTCTCTCTCGATGAGGTACTCAAGCCATACTATCTTCTCTTCGAGGTCAGCTTTCCTGGCAGCCAGCTCCCTGCGGGCGATGGCGTTGAACTCTTTTATCTTATGTTCCTGGTACTTTTCCTCGAACCAGCCGGTGACATAGTCGTCAAATTTCCGGTCCCAGGCAGGGAGAAGGACCATCCCCGACGGTTTAATCTCCTTGAAGGGAAGGTCGCCGTATTGTTTACGAAACTCGCCCAGAAGCTGCTGTTTAACGTTGCCCCAGCTTCTTATGCCAGCCACTGCATCATCCGGATCAAGAGGTATTTCGCGGCGGGCGATGTACTGATCTGTCTCATTGTCAAGAATAGCGGGGTTGATGACGAAATCAATAAGGAGCTGCATCATGGCCCTGGCCTTGCCCGCCCAGTTCAGGGCTGAAGCTGCGTTTGGAAAAACATTCTCGAACAGTTCCGAAAAAAGTTTATCCTCAACTAACAGGACTATAGCCTCAAATGCCTCAAAGTCCTTTGCCTCACTCACTTTGGCCAGGATATCAACAACAGTGAAGATATCGGATACATCACCGATGGCATCTTTTGCGTCGACATTCTCGTCTACTACCTTTTTCATGAGATCGGCAGAGAGACTCCATGTTCGCCCGGTCAGGTCATATGCCTTTTTAAGTTTCTCCTGCTCCTGAGCCGTGAGCGGCTGGCCCCGGAGCGGGAGGCCGGAAAGGGTAAGGAATGTAACGGTCAGGACAAGGGCCCTGAGATAATGCAGTCTCATGTGCATCTGTATTTCAGAATGAATAGCGGTATCCAACGGATAATACCGTCATCTGGAAACCCTCATAGGAGGCCAGTATGTCATTGAGCCAGACATCTACGCCAAACTCAAAAGCAGATCTCTCTTTTCCAAACCTCACCCTGGTGATGGTATTAAGGGAGTAGTCGGCTGCATACTCGCCCGACAGGTCTGTGTCATCTGTCAGCGGTTGCAGCATGGTGTTCACTGCCAGGCCCAGATCGACCCCCCAGAACCGGTTGCCGGAGGCCTGCCTGTACCCTGCAAACAACGGTATCCGGAAAGAGTAAAACGAACTTACGCCGGCCTCTTCGCCTGTCTTCCCTATCAGGGTATTGAAGTGGATGCCGGTGCCACCGTAAAACTTTGCACCTATAACCTGGTCGATACCTATACTTACGCCCGGGAAGAGCGGCGGATCGACCCCGTATACCTTACCGAAGTCGGAGAAAAGAAACGATACAAACATTGAGGTGTTGCGATACCTGGGGGTACGTACAGGGGCCGGGGGCTGGCCGGCAGGAGCACCGTAGGAGGAGGCAGGGGGCGGAGGTGGTGTCGGGTTCGCCGGCGGCTGGTTCGGCAGGTTCGCCGGTTGTGCCGCGGCGTTGGCCGCAGCCTGGTTCTGGGCAGCAGCGGCTGCAGGATCACAGCTGCCGTTGGGATAGTTCTCCTTCACCCATTTCTCGGCCACCTGGTAGAAGGGAAAGCCGCCCTTGAGTGGCACCAGGCTGGGCGACCGGTCGTCACCGTCAACAATTTTCACCTTGCCGTCACTCTTGTCACAGACAGCCTTGAATGTCTTCTGGGCATTCAGGGGAAGAGATACCAGCGCAATAAGGATTAACAGGAGGAGTGGGATGAGCTTTTTCATATCTGTCCGCTGTTTTAAGGATGCTGTGACAATGAATTAATCCTGCTCTGCATCAATCTTTCCGGGCCCTGCTCACTGTCTTTGATAACCAAAGATAAGTAATTTTCGTCCCACGGTAATCCTCTTTTGATTATCAGGGCATATTTTGCGATCAGTGAACGATTTAATAAGGTAAATTTGAAAAAAAGAGCCAATGAAACCAGACGGACTGCCAGTCAACGGGATCTATCACGGCGATTGCCTGGATTTGTTGCGGCAGTTGCCTGATGAGTCTGCCGACCTGATCTTTGCCGATCCGCCCTATAATCTTCAGCTCAATAAAGTCCTCTTCAGACCTGACAGGTCGCTTGTCGGTGCCGTTGACGAGGGCTGGGATAAGTTTGAATCATTCCGTTCCTATGACGATTTTACCCGTGCATGGCTCGCGGAATGCCGGCGGGTACTGAAGGCTACCGGCTGTATATGGGTGATAGGGACTTATCACAATATCTTCAGGGTCGGGTCTGTTATGCAGGATACCGGGTTCTGGATCCTCAATGATGTCATCTGGATCAAGCCCAATCCAACGCCCAATTTTATGGGAACAAGGTTTACAAATGCTCATGAGACGCTTATCTGGGCGTCGAAATCAAGGGATTCGAAATACACTTTTCATTATCAGGCCCTTAAGGGGTACAATGACGATCTGCAGATGCGGAGCGACTGGCTGATACCTGTATGCAAGGGGCCGGAGAGGATCAGGGAGGAGGGGAAGAAGGCGCATCCGACACAGAAGCCTGAGGAGCTGTTGTACAGGATCATATTAGGTACAACCAACCCCGGCGATCTGGTTATTGATCCGTTTACCGGCAGCGGCACCGCCGCTGCGATGGCAAAGAGGCTGGGAAGAAATTTTATTGCCTTTGAGCGTGAGCTGGAATATGTAGACCTTGCCAGGGAGAGGATTGAGGGCATAACGCCGATGAACAGTCCTCTGCTTGAATACCGGACCGAGAGGCGACTGCCGAGGGTGCCGTTCGGGAACCTGGTTGCCTCGGGGTATATCAGGGTGGGAGAGAGGCTCTGGTCGGCCGACAGGAGTGTCAGTGCCGTGGTTCAGGCCGACACCTCGCTGGTATGCGACGGCATGACAGGGTCAATTCACAGTCTCAGTACCATTGTCTCAGGCAGGGAGCGTACCAACGGATGGAGCTACTGGCATGCGGAAAGGGAGGGAGAGCTGCTTTCTATAGATGAACTCAGGAAGGAGTACCGGAAGAGTCACCAATGCTGAGGGCCGGCCGCTAATCCTCAATCCCGTCCATGTAATTTGCACCTTTCCAGATGAATTGCTTGCAGCACTTCTCTGCCCAGTACTTTTCGATATAAAAGCTGTCGAAAGTCATCAGTTCTCCTTTCTGATTGTAGAGGTGAGGCCAGTAAGAGCTTACCGGATTGATCCACTCGTAGTAATAATCGCCATTAATAGGTATACCTCACCCATGCACACATATCCAGTGCTGACATTTCGTTTGTCCGGATCTCCTTTTCCGTTTCGGCGATACGGTCTTCAAACCATTCGGGAACTTCGGAGGCTGGCACCAGGTAGTTTTTCTCACATGAGATCAGCAACAATGCAGACAGTAACAAGAGGAGAATCTTTTTCATTTTGAGCCAGAATCAGTGACTATCTAACCGCAAAAATTGTACCACCACAAGTCATCTACAGTAGTTGTTGGGTATTAAAAAATGGAACCAGGAAGAAGTCGGAGGATGTCAAATACAATGGATACTTTTCAGGAGGCAACCATAATTCTTCAGGGTGTCAGGTAAGGCGCTGCCTCTCCGGGGTGGCCTCTATAGTTCAGCTTATCAGAAAAAAGGCTGCCCCTGGTGAGACAGCCTCGTTTCTTTAAAAGACAAAATTATTTGTGAATGATCGGGTCGGCATTACCGTCCGGGTCGTTGATAACATAACCACTGATTTTCGGGTTGCCACCTGTTGCCAGCAGCACACCGCAGGCGTGCGGGGCGGCCATGGAGGTGCCGCTCATGGTGGCATAGGCGTCACCTTTATAGGTTGAGTAAATGCTTACACCCGGAGCGCAGAAGTCGATCGGCGGGTTGCCGTAGTTGGAAAAAGAGGCAAAAACATCATTGACATCACATGCTGAGATTGTCCAGATATTGTCTCCATTTGCGCGTGCCGGTGAGTGGTTATTGGCATCATCGCTTTCGTTGCCGGCAGCCAGGGCAACAAAAAGTCCCGTATTTGCCATATTGATTACCGCTTCATCAATCGGAGTATAGACGCCACCGCCCAGGCTCATGTTGACAGCATCACCGGGAGTGGCATTTCCGGCAACGAAGTCAACGCCTGCAATTATGATGGAATATGCTCCGGAACCGCGCTTGTCAAGTACCTTGACGGGCACTACCTGGGCACCGGCAGCTACTCCAACGACACCTATCTCGTTGTCTTCTGCTGCCACAATGCCTGCGCAATGGGTGCCATGCCCATTGTCGTCTTCCGGGGTTGTTGTGCGGGTAACGAAGGTCCTTCCGGAGGCTGCGTCAACATTAAGGTCGGGATGGTTAAGGTCTATTCCGGTATCTATTATCCATGCCTTGTGGCCGCCGGTATAGGTGGCTCCGCCACCGACCCTGACGATTCCGGGGGGTGTTACTTCTGCCGGAGGTTCAACAGGGGCAGGCGGTTTTCTTGCCATAATATACATCATATCGGGCCAGATACCGCGGACATTGGAATTCTTTTCCAAGGCGGCCACCTCTGCCTCGGAGAGCTTAACGGCAAAACCGGTGATGGCTTTTGAATAGACTGCCAGCGGCTCACGGCCGGTGATGCCTGCCTTGGCAAGGATGTTCCTTGTAACGTCAGTCATTGCAAGCTGGGCTTCTTCATAATTCAGCGCCTCTGACTTGACATAGCCGAAGTCGCCCTTCAGCAGTACAACATACTGGCCGGGGATAACCTCAAGTGAGGTCTTGACATAATCGTCCTCCTGGACAACGGGTTCGGGAGCTCTTTCACATGCTCCGAGCAGCAGCGCTGCCGCTGCAACAGACAGAAGAAGTCTTTTCATTAAGATCAGGTTTAAGTTGAACAAAGGGTTAACTGAAGGTCAAATTTACCCAAATTCCTGATATGGTGTTAAAAAATGTTAAACAAATTTATTAACCGGTAAAAACATGCTGTAAACAAATGGAAACGGACCTGTTTTCGGGAGGAAGTCATTTCAGGGAATAGGGAATAGGCAATAGACAATAGAGGAAATTTGAAACAGGTCAAATCTGCAAATCCTTAAGACTTTACGGACTTTTGACCTTCAGACCTCAGACCTCAGACCTCAGACCTCAGACCTTCAGACCTCAGACCTTCAGACCTCAGACCTTCA
>WOYX01000021.1 GCA_011620595.1 Bacteroidales bacterium
GGGTCCAGGGTTCGAATCCCTGCAGACCGACCAAAATCTCAAACTGATCCCTGGGCAGAGCATCCCGACACTTGTGTCGGGAGGGTCCAGGGCCCTGACGTTCGGTGCAGCAGAAGTCATGGTGCTGACCGCAAGCGTCAGCATTCGAATCCCTGCAGACCGACATCAGAATACCTCATATATGTGCGGTATTTTTTTTATATTTATATCAACCTCATTAAGCAATAAAATATCATGATAAGACCAGTTAGCCTGTTGTTATTGATTCTGGCATCTGCAGCCCTGTCAGCCCAGAACAACACACCTACACTGCCATGCCAGATGGAAGAGATGACCTCACCACAGTTTGCGGAGGCGGTGGAGCTTTCGGGGGGAGTATGCGTCATTCCCATGGGCATTATGGAGAAGCATTCCAGACACCTGCCTCTCGGTACCGATCTCTATGAGGCACGCGCCGCTGTCATCTCGGCAGCCCATAAGGAGTATGCGGTGGTTTTCCCGCCATATTATGCCGGACAGATATTCGAGGCGAAACACCAGCCCGGAACAATTGCTTACAGCAACGACCTGATATGGCAGATGCTTGAGGAGAGCTGCTCGGAACTTTCGAGAAACGGCATGAAGAAGATCATTCTTTTCAACGGCCACGGGGGGAGCACCTATTTTCTTCAATATTTTTGCCAGTCGCAACTGGCAGAGAGGAGAGACTACGTGGTTGTTCTCTTCCAGCCGGGAGCCGACCCTGAGTATGACAGGGAGATCAACCCACTGAAGAAGGCTAAGCTGGATGGCCATGCCGGAGAGGAGGAGACGGCAATGATGTCATATATCCGGCCTGACCTGGTACATCCTGATGTCATTGGCCAGGAATCCGGTGCCGATCTGAGAAGGCTATCACAGATGCCCAATGCCTTTACGGGCATTCACTGGTATGCCAGGTACCCCAACCATTTCGCCGGAGACTTTTTGGAACCCAATGCCAGGCTCGGAGAACTCCTTATTGAGAAAGATGCCAAACAACTTGCCGGGCTGATACGTTATCTCAAGAATAATAATGACATTGAGCAACTCCAGGATGAGTTCTTTGACCGGAGCGAGGCTCCCGTTAAAGCCAAATGAGATGAAACATGCTTGAGCAAGAGTTCCGAAAAGGGTTTAATTATAGTATTTCATGCAAGTTCCACATGTCCAATTAAATAAAAAACTAATCGGATGAAAAGAAGAAAGTTTATTGCCGCGGCGGCAGCCGCCGTGCCGGCCATCACCCTGTTCCCCGCGGATTTATCGGGAATAACCAGGAAGATGGTTCCGGGAAAGCTTGAGAAAAGATCCCTCGGCAGGACCGGAGAGATGCTCTCTGTAATCGGGTTCGGAGGGATCGTGGTCATGAACGCAACGCCATCAGAAGCGTCTGAGCGAGTCAGGAAGGCAATAGATGCCGGCATCAACTATTTCGATGTTGCCCCGTCATACGGTGATGCTGAAGTTAAACTGGGTCCCGCCCTTGAACCCTACCGGAAGGATGTCTTCCTGGCCTGCAAGACCACCATGAGGACAAAAGACGAAGCCCGCAAGGAGCTGGAGCAGTCGCTTAAGAATATGCGAACCGACCACTTTGACCTGTACCAGCATCATGCCGTTACCGAACTGAAAGATGTCGACACCCTGCTTGGCCCGGGAGGGGCTATGGAAACTTTCCTGGAGGCAAGAGAGGAGGAGAAGATAAGGTTTATCGGGTTCTCGGCACACTCCGTGGAGGCTGCCATGGCGCTGATGGAGCGGTTTGACTTTGACACCATACTATTCCCGTTTAACTATGCCACCTGGCATGCCGGCAACTTCGGACCGCAGGTGATGGAAAAAGCTAAGAAGAAGAACATGGGTATCCTGGCGCTGAAGGCGATGGCGAGAGGACCGTGGCCTGAGGGTGCAGACCGGTCGGTCTACCCCAAATGCTGGTATGAGCCCCTGATGACAACGGAGGATATAACCATGGGCCTGCGGTTTACCCTCTCACATCCTGTGACGGCAGCAATCCCTCCGGGAGATGAGAATCTGTTCATGCAGGCACTGGCACTTGCTGACAGGCTGAAACCACTCGACGAATCAGAGGTTCGTGACATCAAAGAGAAGGCGCTGAAAGGTAATCCATTGTTCAGGGCTTAGGTCCGCCCGACAGTCCGACGGCTGGAGGACCGGCCATGGCCCGACTTAACCGGGGGTTGACTGAGCCGAAGCCTGACTTAGTTGTAGCCCGCTTGAATGTGGCCATCATTAATTGTAACCTGACTGACAGCAGCATGTCCTGGCCGCAGCCTTCCTCAGCCATAGGCTTAATAATCGTTGCCTGACTGACCACCGTGATTCTGCCGGCTTACTGAAGCGGATCTGCCTGCTCTGTGCAGAGCGTCACTCTACTTTTTCTGGAAACAGGGTTTTCCCTTCATGGCCTTTCTGAAGAACAAATAGCCTCGATCATGGTTATTCAAGTAACAACAAATGCTAAAATGGAGAAACTGAAAGTCGCATTTTTTGATGCAAAACCATATGACATCGAGTCGTTCAACGAAGTGAACAGCAACTTTGGATTTACCGTGAAATATTTCAAGTTTCACCTGACACCTGACAACGTTGTACTGGCGCAGGGGTATGATGCGGTGGCCATTTTCGTCAATGATACAATAGATGCTGAGATGATCATGAAGCTCAAGGAGTACGGGGTGAAGCTTATCGCCCTTCGCTCTGCGGGTTTCAACAACGTCGACCTGAAGGCGGCACTGAACAATGTCACTGTCGCGCGGGTGCCTGCTTATTCGCCGCACGCCATCGCGGAGCATACGGTAGCACTCATGCTGACCCTAAACCGTAAGGTGCACAGGGCCTACTTTCGTACCAGGGATACCAATTTCGCCCTGAACGGGCTGCTCGGGTTCGATATGTATGGCAAGACTGCCGGTGTCATAGGCACAGGAAGGATTGGGAAGGTTCTGACGCAGATCCTGCGGGGCTTTGGTATGGAAGTGCTCCTCAACGACAGATACACGGACCAGCAGTTTGCATCGGAGACGGGCGCCAGCTATGTTGGCCTTGAGGAGCTTTACGGGAGGTCCGATATAATCTCGCTCAACTGCCCGCTGACGAAGGAGACTGAGTTCATGATCAACTCGTCGTCAATAGGCATGATGAAGAGGGGGGTGATGCTCATCAACACCGGTCGCGGCAAGCTGATCAGGACTGCCGACCTTATCGAGGGGCTCAAGAGCGGGCAGATCGGATCTGCCGGGCTGGATGTGTACGAGGAGGAGAGTCAGTTCTTCTTCGAGGATCTCTCTGACAGGGTGCTGGCTGATGATGTGCTGGCACGGCTTCTGAGCTTCAACAACGTGATTATCACATCGCACCAGGGCTTTTTTACCCGCGAGGCTATCCGCAACATCGCAGAGACCACACTGAAGAACATCGATGATTTCTTCGCGGGGCGCAAGCTGGAAAACGAAGTCTGCTACAACTGCCCTAACTGATCTGAGACCGAGGATTGAAATTGTCCCGTATCTGATGAATCAGGATCAGGACAGATAAAAAAAAGAGACGCCTCGTTTGAGTCGTCTGCTGATTCCCGGCATTATAACAACAAAGGAGGACCCGTCATCACACGGAGCCCCCTCTGCAATTGTTTATCTGATCAAATAAATATTATTTCACTGCTTCCTTGTAGAGCTCAGCCACCCTTTTCCAGTTGACCACGTTCCAGAAGTTGCCTACATATTCAGGTCTGCGGTTCTGATACTTCAGATAGTATGCATGCTCCCACACATCAAGTGCCAGGACCGGTGTTCCGCGTTTTACGGCAACATCCATCAGCGGGTTGTCCTGGTTTGAGGTCTGGGAGACGAACAGCTTGCCGTCTGCATCTACTGCCAGCCATGCCCATCCGCTGCCAAACTGCGTTTTTGCTGCGTTTTCAAATTCGGTTTTAAACCTGTCGAATGATCCGAAGGTCTTGTTAATTGCATCCTTAAGAGCACCTTCAGGCTGTCCGCCTGCATTGGGTCCCATCACCTGCCAGAAAAGCATGTGGTTATAGTATCCGCCTCCGTTGTTACGGATAGCGACAGGAAATGAACTCACCTTTGCAAATATGTCTTCAAGTGAAAGATGGTCAATCTTGTTTTCTGTTGCTGCCTTGACAAAGTTGTCAAAATATGCCCGGTAATGCTTCGTGTAATGAATCTCCATCGTCTGGGCGTCAATGTAGGGCTCCAGCGCACTGTATTCGTACGGGAGTTCCGGGAATGTGTGTCCTTGTGCCATAGTTCTGTTGTTTACTGTTATGAGACTGAAAATGAAAGTGATTAATAAAAGCGCTTTTGTGTTCATTGTTGTGTTGTTTTATTTGTTAAACATTGTCATTGAAGATTTGTTCACAACCTGACTTTTTATAAATTTGAAAAGATTAAGATATCCTGAGAAAGTAAAGTAATAAAACATCAAAAACTAATAGCATGAAATGGCAGGGACGTCGCGGCAGTGACAACATTGAAGACCGGAGGGGCATGAGTACCGGTACCAAAGTCGTTGGCGGAGGTATTGGCACCCTGGTAATAGTTCTGCTTGTAATGCTGTTGGGAGGTGACCCTCAGAGTGTTATTGAGCAGATGGATCAGGGTCTGGCAACCGGCCCGTATGAATCCTCCGAAGCTGAAGACCAGACAGCTCAGTTTGTCTCAGTGGTGCTGGCCGATGTTGAGGATGTCTGGACCGAGATCTTCAGGCAGTCAGGTGCCACCTACGGCGAGCCCACACTGGTGCTTTTCCGTGATCAGGTGCAGTCGGCCTGCGGATACGCTACCGCAGCCAGCGGTCCTTTTTACTGTCCCGCCGACATGAAGATATACATCGACCTGAGTTTCTGTGATGATCTGGCAACAAAATATGGTGCACAGGGTGATTTTGCAATCGCCTATGTGATTGCGCACGAGGTGGGGCATCACGTACAGAACCTCCTCGGTATCCTTGACGAGGTCACTGCCGAGCGGCAGCGTCTGAGCGAGGTGAGGGCCAATCAGCTCACCGTCAGACTCGAGCTGCAGGCCGACTTCTTTGCTGGTGTATGGGCACACCATGCCAGCAGGATGTTCAACAGCCTGGAGGAGGGAGACATAGAGGAGGCACTCCATGCGGCTGCATCCATCGGTGATGACGTGCTGCAGAAGAAATACCAGGGCCGGGTGATACCCGATACCTTCACCCACGGTACGGCCGCTCAGCGGTCAAGCTGGCTGCGCAAGGGATGGGTGACAGGCGATGTTAGCCAGGGAGACACCTTTTCTGCTGCCATTTAATGTATCAGCAGCATCTGGAAGCTTCGGCGTGAACAGGTCACTCTCAGCTATAACAACGCGGAGCAGGATTTTGACCGCACAGTTCACTGAGCCTCCCGCTGCCCCAGTGTGCTGATCAGTTCTTCATGCTGACCGGTTGCCCGGTAGCTTCCAGTACATTCCACCAGAGCTCAC
>WOYX01000060.1 GCA_011620595.1 Bacteroidales bacterium
ACATAAGCAAGAGCTTTTGAGTTTATTTTTAGACATTTATGAATTATAGGTACAATTTGTTGAAAATCTCAGAAAATACAGGACCAGGTAATTTATTATGAAGTATACTGCCGGAGTCGAGAGCCCTGACGATACTGACCTGTAATGGTCATTATGTCAGGGTGCTGGCCGCTTGCGCGTCAGCATTCGAGTCTCGTTTCCCGCTCAAAGAAATCAGGAAGCATCAGCTTCCTTTTTTAGTATGGCAGAAACGGCAAACGCCCCGAAGGGGGCGTTTACTGTCTGGTGACGGTACCTGCAAAGGTGCCGGTGTATGATGATAGTAGAATTGCTATTTGACCGGTCCCCAGTCGACCAGTATGCCGTCTCTGAAGTAGAGATATTTCTTTGAGTAGATCCACTCTTCCTCGACACTCTGATCGACGTACATGCGGTTTATCTGCACCGGCTTGCCCCAGCTGTCGCGTGCCATGTCGGAGGTGATACCTTTCCATACCTTATGCTGGTAGAGCCTCTTGCCGATGTCGGTACCGTATTTGTCCACGAGAGCCTCATACCTGTTTGCCGGAGCGTAGTACTGCCGTTCTTCAGGCAGCGGCTGCTCCTGCCGGTACTGTGTCTGCTGTTGTGGCTGCTCCTGCTGGTATTGTGGCTGCTGTTGTGGCTGCTCCTGCTGGTATTGTGGCTGCTCCTGCTGGTATTGGGGTTGCTCCTGCTGGTATTGGGGTTGCGGCTGCTGGTATTGGGGTTGCGGCTGCTGAGCAGGCTGCTGATCTGCCTGCCGGTCGGCTTGCGGCATCATTTGTACTGTTACGGGTGCGGCTTCAGGGAGGGGCTCTCCCAGCCTGTCGGACCTGACAAACCCGTCCAACCCGTCAAAAAGTATTCTTGTGTAGAGAGAGTCAGCAGTAACCACTTCCACCGTGCTGCCGTCGGGGATCAGTGTTAAGACTGAGGTAAGGTCATCCTTGTCGCCGAAGAGCCTGACGACCCCTTTGGTGGTTGCCTTCGGCAGATCCTGCGCCATTATTGCAATGCCCGCAAAGAGGGCAAGCATTGATACTGCTATTTTTTTCATCATATGATAATTTATCTCATTTGTATGATAGCCTCTCCCGGTTTATCGGGGGAACATCCATATATCAGATTATTATGTGCTTGTGTTCATGTGTGCTGACACATGGAGGTTTCATGATTGTACTATCTGTTTGTCTTTAGCGATCAAAAACCGTACCACCTTATTTTCTGCGGATGATCATGAGTCCGTCTCTGAGGGGCAGGATCAGTTTTTCAACGCGGTCATCGCTGCGAATCTTCTCGTTGAACATCGCAATCCCCCTTCCCTGAGGGTCTCTCATGGCCTCATCAGTCTCAATTTTACCACCCCAGAGAACATTGTCGGCGATGATGAATCCGCCCCTGCGTACCCTGTCAAGCACGAGGTCGTAGTATTCGCAGTACTCGCGCTTGTCACCGTCGATAAACACCAGGTCGAAGGTGCAGTTCAGGGTTGAAATGATATCCTGTGCTCTGCCGGTATGCTGTGTCACCCTGTCGGTAACCCCTGCAAGGGCAATATAACGGGAACTCATTTCATGAAGCTCGTCATTTGACTCGATGGTATGCAGCTCTCCTCCGTGCTTCAGTCCGCGCGCCAGGCAGATGGCCGAATATCCTGTGTAAGTGCCTATCTCAAGAACATATGAAGGTTGTATCATATGCGAGATCATCTCGAGTAATTTTCCCTGGAGGTGTCCCGAGGCCATGTTCGGGTTTACCACGTACAGATGAGTCTGGCGGTAAAGCTCTGCGAGCACCTCATCCTCCGGCGTGCTGTGTTCCCTGATGTAGCTTTCAGCCTTTTTCTCCATTCTGCCTGTAGATAAGGGTTGACAATGAAGCCTCCTCAAATATTGCATTGGCGATGTCGGTCAGTTCGATGGCAGTTACCGCATCTATCTTGCGAAAAATCTCCTCCATGGTATCAATGCCGTTAAAGATCAGCAGGCTCTTACCGAGGCTGAGCATCAGGTTCTCGTGGTTCTCGTAGGCCCTGGCCAGGTAGCCCCTGATCTGGTTCTTGGCCTTGGTGAGCTGCAGGGTTCCCAGCGGCTGGCGGCGCAGCCTCTCCAGTTCGGTATGGGTCAGTGAGATGCTCTTTTCAAGATTGCGGCTGTCAGTGCCGAAGTATATGGTTATCAGACCGGTATCTGTATACGGGTTATACATTGACTCGACGTTGTAGGCATACCCGCGTTTTTCGCGCAGCGAGAGGTTCAGTCGTGAATTCATCCCCTGTCCACCCAGAATGTTATTCAACATGAAGAGTCCCATCCGGCGTGTATGGTGAAGGTCATAGCCGATGTTACCGATGATGCAGTGGTTCTGGAAGGTCTCCATCTTCTTTTCAAAAGTAACCGGTCTGTACCTGTACTCTGACCTTTGCCGACAAGCGCCCTCCCTGCTGCCGATCCGTCCGAAATGCTTTTCAAAGAGGGCGATGATATTTTTCGGGCTGATGGCTCCTACCGAACAGAAGACCATTTCGGAGGTCGAATAGTTCCTGGCAATAAATCTGCGTATCGACTCACCTGTCACGGCTTTCACTGTCTCCGGCCGGCCCAGGATATTTCTTCCTATGGGCTGGTCAGGGAAGACCAGTTCCTCGAACTCGTCAAAGATATATTCTGCGGGGTTATCGAGATATGAGTTGATCTCCTCCATGACCACCTCCTTTTCCTTCTCTATCTCTGCAGGGGGGAAGGTGGATGAGAAGAGGAGGTCTGCCAGCAGTTCCGTTGCGCGGGGATAGTGTTCCCTGAGGAAGGAGGCATGGATGGCGGTCTCCTCCTTGGTGGTATAGGCATTCAGTTCGCCGCCGACATCTTCGAGGCGGCTGAGGATATGAAACGACTTGCGGTGTGTTGTGCCCTTGAAGAACATATGTTCGATGAAGTGGGCGGTGCCATGTTCTTCGGGAAGCTCATCACGTGAGCCGGCGTTGATAATCACGCCGCAGTGTGCCACCTCGCTGGTTGTCATGCAATGCACCAGCCTTATGCCGTTGGGAAGTGTGTGAAATGTGAGGTCCATGCCTGTTACTGAGCGTGGGCAAAGATAGCATGAATTAAGTCGTCCGGCACAGTTATCCAAAGTGGTTTGGGGGTCTTGCATGAAAATATAAAATGCAGTATATTTGCACTCCGAAATGGTACCATAGCTCAGTTGGTAGAGCAACGGACTGAAAATCCGTGTGTCCCCGGTTCGATTCCTGGTGGTACCACCTCTTAAAAACACAAATCCCGCATGATCAATGATCTGCGGGATTTTACATTATTGGCGGCGACGGGAACGGTGACGAGTTTTGAAATTGGAATATTGTCAAATTCGAATTATAGAAATCGTATCTTTGTAATATGAAAGCATATAATAAGATAATCAGAATCAGACCAGATAAAAGATTTGGCAAGCCTTGTATAAGGAATACAAGAATAACTGTGTTTGACATACTTGGCTGGCTGGGATCCGGAATGAATTACGATGAAATCCTGTCTGATTTTCCTGAGCTTAACAGAGCAGATATCAGAGCTTGCTTAATGTATGCTGCCGACAGAGAACGTAAACTTCAGACACTCTGATGAAATTACTTCTTGATCAGAATATTTCATTTCGTATCGTAAATAAAATCCAGGATGTTTTTCCCGGTTCAAGTCAAGTCAGAGAGCTTGGTCTTCAAAATTCTAAAGACTCACAAATCTGGAAATTTGCGCAAGAGAACGGATATGCAATTGTAACATTCGACAGCGATTTTTATGATCTTGGACTTCTAAAAGGGGCTTCACCTAAGGTGATCTGGCTCAGATTAGGTAATACAAGCACCCGTAACCTTGAAAATGTACTTCGAAAAAACTCTGATCTGATTAATGCTTTTCTTACTGATGCAACTTACAAGGATATTGGATGTCTTGAGGTTAACGGTTGAGGTTTGAGAATATAACTGACGGCCGTCGTTATTGGCAATCAGAAATCGCACCTAAGAATCTCCTGGTGCTGGTGGTACCACCTCTTAAAAACACAAATCCCGCATGATCAATGATCTGCGGGATTTTGGTTTAGTGGGGGTGACGGAATGGGTGACGAAATTGTTGATGGATTTACAACGTACTATTGGTCAATACATTGGCAGTTTATTTATTAAAGTAGTACGTTTTCTTTATTCAGATAAACTACCACTTAAAATGATTTGAAACCTGTTCCCGGGAATCATACATGCTCTTTTATTTTCAACCGAAACCATAACCAGTTATAGGACCGGCTCTGATACTTCGTCAATTGTGCTAAAATAAGTTTATTAGTTGTAACTTTGATGTTATGAAGATTGCATACATTGGTACCTATCCTCCAAGGGAATGTGGTATCGGGACTTTTACCAGGAATCTCTACAATTCCATGGTAACGAATAATGAAACAACGGGAGATTCAAGGGAAGGATTCATTGTAGCAATGAATGATCATGAACTAACCTATGATTATCCTGAAGAAGTAAAACTAACCATTGGGCAGGAGCACCAGAGGGATTATCTATCAGCAGCAAGATTCATTAATCTAAGTGGTGCTGACCTATGTATACTAGAACATGAATTTGGAATTTATGGCGGACAAAATGGTGTATATATCCTGCCTTTGCTTCACCGGCTGGAGATTCCGCTCATTGTCACCCTTCACACAATTATCAGAAATCCATCCTATGATCAGCGAGCCGTATTGGTAGAGATTTGCAAAATGGCAAAAAAACTGGTTGTAATGAGCCATAAAGCCATTGAGCTTCTGACAACCGTATATGATATTGATAAAAGAAAGATAGTATATATTGAGCACGGGGTGCCGGATATTCAATTTAACCGGCAAAACTCCAGAAAGGAGTTCAATCTCCAGAATAAGAAGGTCTTACTTACCTTTGGTTTTATCAGCCGGAATAAGGGAATCGAGACAGTACTAAAAGCACTGCCAAAAGTTATTACAAAATATCCCGAAGTTTTATATATCATTTTAGGGAAAACCCACCCCAATGTTCTACGGTATTCCGGTGAAGAATATCGCATTTACCTTCAACAAATAGTTAAGAAACTGGACCTGTCCAAGCATGTTTTTTTTCTGAATGAGTTTCTTAATCAGAAAGAGCTGTTTAAGTACCTGTCTGCATCTGATATTTATATTACTCCTTACCTGAATGAAGATCAGATTACCAGCGGAACACTATCCTACGCAATAGGTGCTGGTTCAGCTGTTGTTTCAACACCTTACTGGCATGCTACGGAACTGTTGGCTGATGGCAGGGGAAAGCTTTTCAACTTCAATGATTCAGATAATCTTTCAGCAATTCTCCTGGAATTATTTGATAATCCCGATGTCATTTCGGCCATGCGGCACAAGGCATTCGAATATGGTAAAAAAATAACTTGGCCTAAAACAGGGGGAAAATATATTGCTGTCGCGCAAAAAGTCATTGCCGACAAGCCTGTTGTATATGCAAAGAAGGAAACCAATCTTGATCCGCTTATTCTGCCTCCATTTTCGCTTGTTCATATAACACATTTAACTGATGATACCGGGATCATCCAGCATGCAAAATTTGGAATTCCAAATCTGAAAGAAGGCTACTGCCTGGATGA
Organism: Bacteroidales bacterium; assembly: GCA_011620595.1. Lineage (GTDB taxonomy): Bacteria > Bacteroidota > Bacteroidia > Bacteroidales > VadinHA17 > SR-FBR-E99. The sequence goes on from WOYX01000060.1 coordinate 5,673, forward strand.
TAATTCGAGAGCACTACTGATGGTACTGATGGCATACAGGCAAAAAAAGGATATGCTGGCTCTTGAATTGGCTCCCATATACCTGAGCTATATCCATTATATGCAAAACAAAGACGGGACATTCAGGAATTTTCTCAGTTTCAACCGTAGTTTTCTTGATGAGGTAGGGTCAGAAGATTCTTTCGGAAGAACTATCTGGGCACTGGGATACCTGATTGCCAACGCACCTAACGATTCCTACTTCCAGACCGGCAGATTTATTTTTTCAGCCGCAGCCGGAAACTTCGGGAAGCTTAATTCTATCAGAGGGATTGCCAATACAATGATAGGTATAAGCTATTACCTCCGGAGTAATCCATCGGATGATTCAATGGCTGAGACATTAAGAAATCTGACATATAAGCTGATCAGACATTATGATGAAAACAGGTCTTCTGACTGGAAATGGTTTGAAGCTTTGCTGGCATATGATAATGGTATTCTACCTCTGGCTCTTCTACTCTCGGCAGAGATATTTAAAGATGATAAAATAACCGAAACTGCCTTGGAGTCAATGGACTTTTTAACAGAACATACAATCAAGGATGGCTATTTATCAGTCATTGGCAATGAAAAATGGTATAGAAAAGATGGTGAACGTTCTGTGTATGCGCAACAGCCGATTGATGCTCTGGCGATGGTCTTAATGTATCACCAGGCTTTTCATCTGACAAAGGATCAGGAATATCTTAATAAATTATTTGCCTGTTTCATGTGGTTTCTCGGAGAAAACGATCTCAGGATGAGTTTGTTCGATTTTGAAACCAAAGGGTGTTGCGATGGTTTTGAGAGTTATGGCGTTAACCGAAATCAGGGGGCGGAGAGTTCCCTGGCCTATCTGATTGCTCATTTAACAGTTCTTCAGGCATTTGAGGAATCTGAAAAGTATGTTGACAAGAACCCGGGCAAAAGTTGAACCCGGGATTATACTATAAATTGTGTTGATAGAAAGATATCATAATAACCCCATCCTCACAAAGGATGATGTGCCATATCCGGTAGCCACAATTCATAATGCCGGTGTTGTAAAGTACAACAACCGTTATATAATGATTTTCAGGTCTCATAAGCTTAATGGAAGAAGTATTCTGGGCAAAGCGGAAAGTGATGATGGGTTTAATTTTAAAGTTGAGCAAGAACCTTTCATGGTACCTGCTGCTGAAGGTATATTCAAAGAATATGAGGAGTATGGTCTTGAAGACCCCCGGATTATTCTTCTCGATGGTGAATATCTCATAACCTACAGTGCCTATTCCAGGCATGGCGTACGTATTGGCCTGGCAAAGACCGGGGACTTTAAGTCTGTCCGGCGATTTTCCCTTATCACAGAGGCTGATTACCGTAATGTTGTAATCTTTCCGGGAAAATTTAACGGCCTTTACGCGCGACTCGACCGTCCTCATTCTGAAATATCACCATGGTCAATCTGGATCTCCTATTCTCCTGACCTCAGGTATTGGGGCGAATCAAAGTTAATAATGAAACCTGTTCAGTATCACTGGGATGAAATGAAAATAGGGCCGGGAGCGCCTCCGGTAAAAACTGCTCGGGGATGGTTATGCATTTATCACGGTGTGTTTCCTACCATGGACGGATGCGTTTACAGATTGGGTGTTGCTTTGCATGATCTTGAAGATCCTTCCCGGATAATTGCTGTAGGTGATGAATGGATTTTGCAACCCGAAGAGACTTATGAGACAACTGGTTATGTGCATAATGTCGTGTTCACATGCGGAGCCGTCCCCGAAGATGATGGCAGTATTAAAATCTATTGGGGAGGGGCCGACAAGGTGATGTGTGTGGGTACCGCAATTATAGAAGACCTTGTTGATCATTGTTTGAATAATCCAAGAATGGCAATATAGTTGTCATTAGAAACTGGCAGGTTGAAAGTTATAACATCATTAATGTGAAGATAGCCGTATTGTCACCTGTTGCCTGGCGAACACCTCCCAGAAAGTATGGCCCGTGGGAACAGGTTTCTTCAAATATTGCAGAAGGGCTGGTGGAAAACGGAGTTGATGTCACTCTGTTTGCCACTGCTGATTCCATTACTAAAGGCAAAATGGAGTTCGTATGTGATCATCCCTATGCGGAATATCCTGATGTTGACCCTAAAGTATGTGAGTGTCTGCATATAAGTAACCTGATGGAGCAGGCGGGTAAGTTCGATTTGATACATAATAATTTCGATTTCCTTCCACTGACTTATTCACGGTTAATAAGAGTACCTATGGTAACCACAATTCACGGCTTCTCTTCTCAGAAAATAGTGCCTGTTTATAAAAAGTATAATGATACCGGCTATTACGTTTCCATTAGTGATTCTGACCGAAGTCCTGAGCTTGATTACGTTGCAACGGTTTACAATGGGATTAATACCGATGAATTTACATTTTGTCCGGAACCGGATGATTATCTGTTGTTTTTCGGCAGGATCCATCCTGAAAAGGGTACTTATGAATCCATTCAGATAGCAAAACTATCCGGAAGGAGACTAATCATTTCCGGCTTAATCCAGGATCAGGAATATTTTGAAAGTAAGATTAAACCATTTGTCAATGATGATGACATTATATATGTGGGTAATTCAGGACCAAAGGAAAGAGATAAACTCATGGGGGAGGCTTATGCGCTTTTGCACCCGATAAGTTTTGAGGAGCCCTTTGGATTAAGTGTTGCAGAATCAATGGTTTGTGGGACACCCGTTATTGCATTCAGTAAGGGTGCCATGCCGGAACTGATCCTTGACAGTAAGACCGGATTTTTAGTGAGCACTTTAAATGATGCTGCAGAAGCGGTAAATCATATAAGTTCTATTGACAGAAAATATTGCAGGGATTATGCTGTCTCAAAATTCAGTCGTCAGAAAATGATAGAAGGATACCTGGCGGTTTATCAGGATGTTTTAAAAATACATAATCGGAAGTCGGATCGATAGCTGCTGCAAATGTTACTCACACGTTGCTCCATCCGGACAATGACGGATCTTATCAAAGAAAGGGGTACTTTTTTCTTCAACGCATTTTACAGCATAAAGATAAAGCGCTGCAGACCATGTTTGCCAGTTCTGTCCCATGGCTTTGCCGTCCTGGGCTTTCAGCCATTCATTGAACCCAAAATCAATATCTCTGTTATTGGAGACTTTTATAATACGGGTGAGTGCCATGAGCTTGTTCTCGGCAAGCTTGTATCTTTTTGCTGCAACTAATGCTGCTACATAAAGGCCACAAATGAATGGCCATATACCTCCATTATGATATTCTCCGGGATTGTTATACAGTTCATATCGTGCATGCCAGTCAGGATCTTCAGGTTTAACAAAGGGGAAGAAATTAGGTGGGAGATCAACGGCCAGTTCACCTCTTTCTCTCATGCCTGAACACTCCTCTTCAATCCAGGAGATCATTTCTTCAGCCCGGGAGGGGGATGCTATTCCTGAAAGAATGGCAAGACTGTTACCAAGCAGGTCGAACCGTTCGCTGCTGAATATTTTATAGGACCACAAAGCATAGTAGGGCTTATGTTTTACGACAAGGCCTTCGTGGACATGTTTGTGCATAACATCACCGGTAATGGTGAACCTGCTCATTTCATGGCGTACGATGTTTGCTGTGTTGTCTTTTCCCAGGAGTCGGAGATAGCTATAGATCAGGGTGTTCACAAACAATCCATATCCCAGTACCCATTGTTCATCGCGCCAGTCGCTTGTCGGTTGCTGGGTAACCAGGTATCGATCGGAGGGACTTTGATAGGTCATCCAGGTCAGAGCTTTATTGACAGCTTCATGAAGAAAATCATGCTCACCTGATAATTCCCGGAAGATAGCAGCACCCAATAAAAACAGAGGAGTTGAATCACTTGATCCACGATCTTCCCTGTCATGCACAAGTGAAGGGATATGGCCATGTTCCGTCTGGTTTTCGGCCAGAGTTTCAAGTACTCTGCGGATGTTCATTATCAGTTCATGATTCCCGGAAACAGCAATCCCCAGGATGGAAAACATCAGATCCCTTGTATATGGCTCCGGATAACCCCAGCCTGCCGTACGTGGAAGCCCCTGATATGGTCCGTGGGCATTATGGATAAGCACTTCAAGAGCTGCATTCTTTGCAGCTTTTATTTCCTCCCAGTCAGTAATTTGCATGGATTTGATGGTTTATACTATCCCCAATTTATCGTTAATTATCTGAACAAAACGTTTCGCTACTACCCGGTAGTCGAAATTTTCAACTACCCGCCTACGTCCGGCTTTACCCATTTTCCGGCATAAACCCGGATCAGTCATAAGATCCATCAGGTAGTTGGCAATATCATGCACACTCGCACGGTAATCTACTGTCCGTGGCTCTTTAAATACAATTTTGTGGTTATTTCTGAAACCAGATTCCTCACCAAGGGTTACCTCTTTAACATCGATTTTCTGTGCCACATCTGCCAGGAATGCTGTTTCTCCATGGACAAGAGTATCAAGCATTCCCATGGCATTAATACTTATTACCGGTTTTTCGCAAGCTCCTGCTTCAACTTGCGGCATTCCAAAACCCTCAAGCCGCGAAGGTGCCGCATATATGTCGCAAGCACCAATCAGATAAGGCATGAAATTGCGTGAAATTATGTTTGTTGTATATATGACATTTTTATCGATCCCTAAGTGTTTTGCCAATTCCAGATCAGCCAGATTCTGAAGTTTGGTTCTTGCCTGAGGCCATACTTTGCATACATATTTCCAATCCGGGGCTTTAGAATCAATTATGGCAAGGGCCTGCATTACTTCCTGTGAACCTTTTGATGCAGCATCGCCACCGACAGTCAGAATCATTTTTTGGTCCGGTGAAACTCCCAACGATTCGCGAACGGTTATAATTTTCGGATCATCTTTTTCAAAAGGGGAGAAGGCGTCTGTATCGCATCCAACGGGCAACACCTCAATTATTTCGCTGTCAATTCCGTCGCGGACATACATTTCCTTTACCCAGTTCGATGTTACCAGAATGAGTGGAAGGGCATTAAGTATCTCCTGGTAGTTCGCAATATATCCGTCAGCAACCAGCCAGGGTACCGCCTGTACTCCATATCGCTGCGGGTGGAGTACCAGATGGGGTGTATGTCCCCAATATCCGACACCAACAACGACATCAGGCTCAAACCAGCGATAATACCATTCCTTCTCCTGGGCTGATTCTAAATTTACTGCATGAGCATCAATCCCCATTTTAAGAAGTCCCTTGTATAACAAGTCTCCCTGGGTTGCCAGACCTCCGGGGGCCGCAGGGTAGTCATATAATAAAAGTACTTTCATGGGAGAACCCCTCCATTATTAAGCCATTTATCCGCATCGCAGGGATTTGTAAATTGCAGGAATGCCTCCGCTTTTGGTGTTGTTTTTGCTTCAAAGCTTTCTTTTTCAAACCCGTACGTTTCTGTTATGATACTGTATTTCTTCAGCCATATCTGTTCCGTAAGTATCTGGAAGTAAGAAGAGTTTTCTAAAGGTCTGGGATAATATTTTCTACCACCATCTTCATAGGCAAAGGTCCAAAGTTCACTTGCATTTATCTTATCTGCATGCCAGAGCTTTATAACTGATTTGCCAGTTTCCTCATGCCGGACATGTCTTGTATATTCACCGCGTGGATTGTGTGATATAATCAGATCAAAATGAACGGGAGGCAATAGCTTAAGTATTGTGTGCTCCAACTCAATCTCATCCAGAGGTTTTTGTTCCGGGCCATCGTCCATATCCCCCATTATTCCTTCAGACCCTAAAATCTGTAATGTTTTAAAGAACCTGGGAGCACGGTCATTATCGTTCCCCCTGCAAAGACTGACTATGAGACATTTCCATGACGGATTACTAAGTATAGTTCCTCCGGCCCATAATGTTTCATCATCAGGATGAGCTACAATAACTGCGACGGATTTTGAGTTTTTGTTGTCCATTGTTGCTGCTATCCTGAGTTTTTAAGTGCAGTCAGAAGTTCAGTCAGATTAATAGATGCGTATGTTGATGCATAGTCTGACATGCCGTAAGGAAGGATCAGATTGCCATTGTGGATGATAGAGCCACAGGAGTAAACTACATTGGGTACATATCCTTCCCTCTCTTCAGCGTTGGGAGTCAACAGAGGTGTTTTTAGCCTGCCAATCTCTTTTTCCGGATCATCAAGATCAAATAATGAGGCTCCTATAGCGTATTCTCTCATGGGTCCAACGCCGTGTGTAATTACCAGCCAGCCCTCTTTCGTCTCAATAGGCGAACCGCAATTTCCAACCTGAATCAGCTCCCATGGAAATTTGGGCTTCTGGATAATTTTGGCCTCGCGCCAGATATTTATGTTATCAGAATAGGCTATATAATTATTCACTCCATCTATACGGCACAGCAAAGCATATTTACCTTTTATCTTCTTGGGAAACAATGCCATACCCTTATTATGGGCAATTTCACCATTAATAGTCAATGCTTTGAAATGATAAAAGTTTTTGGTCTCAAGTAACTTTGGCATGATAGTACTGCCATCATAAGCGGTATAGGTAGCATAATAAGTTATTTCGCCGTTTTCATCTGTGAACTTAACGAAACGTGCATCTTCAATACCATTTTTTTCAGCTTCGGAGGTAGGGAAAATAACTCTTTCAGAAATTGACGAATCGAGTGAAAAGTCCAGCTCGTAATGAGATTTTGCCAGCCACATCATTTGACTAACGATTTGTTCTTTATTTGGAGAAAGGTCATGCGTTTTCCTGGTTTCTTCCACTGCCCTTTTCAATTCTCCATAAGTGAACCTGTCGCCCAGTTTTTCCAACACAAAAAGCGGAGAAATCTTATTATCGAAATAACTCATTTCTTCCAGTTTCTTAATGAATGTGTTTTTATTGTAAATGTGCCTTTTCTTCCGTTCTGCTTCTGCCAACATTTTGCCCACAGGTTCGATGACCAGATTACAGTTTTTATCGATAACTGCTGAACGAAAAACAATTGATGAAATATGCCCTTCACCCGTTGCCCTGAAACTCATAATCAGTCTCTTTTCATCAGGCCCCGTTTCCGACTGGTCAGGATCTTCAACTATTGATGGATTAAAAAATGCTGCCGATTCAATTGAATATTCCATCGTGAAATATGAGCCTATCAGCGTTTTACGTGCTTTATTATTATTTCCGGGACTTATTTTCAGTTCTTTCAGCAGACCATCCAGTTTTTTATAATGTGTTTCAAATATTAATGAGATATTCCTATGACGTCTGGCGTAACTTCTCAATACCTTACTTAATGTTGTATTTACCTCATCATCAGACATAGACATCACGTTCCGGATAATATTTTTACTTCTTTCTTCGGAAGTATAAAGGAAGCGGGCGATCACCCTGCTGGAATCAGGGGAAAATATAGTATCCTTTCTGGTCACTGTAACCTGCATAGTCGAATTTGTGATTTATTATTATTCTGCAAATATAATATATTGACTAAGAATAAATTAGAAAATCTGTCTTATAATGAGTTTTTATTGACCAGATAATCTATAATGTTGATCAGATACCAAATAAGTTGAATTTATGGATACATTGAATGTGTACAGGACAGCATTATGATCTGGCATTTTTAAAACTTTGCAATGGACTTTGTAGTAGTGGTGAAATCACCTCTTTAAATCGCAAATCCCACATGATCAATGATCTGGGAGATTTTGGTATATCAAAATAGGTTAATTATCACAATCCCCCCTTTTGGCTCATCTTTTAGGTTACCATTGACCTCACTAATAATGAGAGGGGAAGTGGAGATGAATCAATTAAGAATTGGGAATCTGACAGTTGCTGTTCCGATTATTCCGGGAGGCATGGGTGTAGGTATTTCACTTTCAGGGCTTGCAGCCGTGGCTTTGCTTTTGCCGGCAGCAGCGCATTCAGGGCAACCAGAATATCATCAGTAAAAGAGGTCTCCCAGTCTCTGATAAAGGAATACAGAGAGAATAAGCCGGCTTTGGGAGAAGTCTGATAAAGAGCCTGTGATGGCAGGCCGCTGGTTCTGACAGAACGATCTGATCATTGATTCTTATTTCCTAATGGCCGAAGTTGCGATCTGAATACTTTTTGCCCCGTCTGTACGTTGATCATTTGAGGCAATGTTTTTAATAATCCAAACAGGGGAAAATGATTCACACAAAACTTAAAAATGCACTGCTGTTTTCTCTGTTCTGCTTTGCGACAACTGTGGCAGCAGGTCAGGGGCAAATGCCGGAAGAGCTCACAACCGGCACAATCCGGGAGCAGATCAATTACATAGAGAACAAAACAAGGATTTACGAAGACTACCGGGCAATCAGGGAAGATATGTTCCGGAAGATCAATCGCAATATACTGGATACTCTTTCAGCTGAAAAGGGGAAGGTCACGGAATTGACAAACATTAAGGCAGCCCTGAACGATAAAAACGATTCACTGAATGTTTTACTTGAGTCGACAAGAAATGATCTTGCGCAGGTTACAGCCACGAAGGAAAAAATCAGTGTCCTCGGGCTGGAGATAAAGAAGAAAGCCTACAACGCCATTATGTGGACATTGCTCGGAGGGTTGCTGTGCGTCATGGCGATTGGATTTCTCGTCTTCAGGAGAAACCTGGTGGTGCTCCTCAGAACCGAGAAGGACCTGAAAGAGCTCAAGGAGGAGTTCGAGGCTTACCGGCAGTCATCCAGGATTGCCCGCGAGAAGGTTGAGATGGACCTCTTCCGTGCCAACCAGAAACTTAAGGGGAAATAACCGGTTACCAGAGGAACACTAAAGAAATTTCTTCCTGTCATTTCGCTCAAGCCACCTGATCAACAGGAAATTAGCCAGTCCGATGACAACCATTATGGCTGCAAAGACCGGGTAAGAGTGCCTGATGTTGGATTCGCCTCCGGTCATCACCGTCCATTCACTCATGCCGAAGATTCCGGCCAGAAGGGTGAGAGGCATGAAGATGGTTGTTATCAGTGTCAGCCTTCTTACGGTGGCGTTTGTCTGGTTTGAGTCGCGCGCCATCTGGTTATTAAGCATTGAGGCATAGAGTTCCATCAGGCTTGTGACGTTATCGCGGTGGCTCTCCGTCATCTCAAGGAAATTTGACAGATGGTCGAAGATATCGCGGTAGTGTGCCGAGGCCTTTTCCGGCACCCATTCACAGTCGTTGCGGCTTATCTTAATGAGTATCTCTCGTTCATGGAACAGGGTCTTACGCAGTCCCAGAAGGTTTCGGCGGAGGTAGGTCAGCATGGCGGGATCAAAGGTAGACGCCGAACTCAGTATCGCCTCCTCGGCCCGGTCTATGTCAGCTTCTGCCTTCTCCACCACATCAACCATCTGATCGACGATATAGTCGAGAATAATGTGCATCAGCCATGCCGGACCTCGTTTGACGGCTGCGCTGTTCCTCTCAATGACCTCCTTTAACCCTTCTATCGGGTAGCTGGTTGCCTCTGAGTATCCGCTCACGGTTACAAGGTATTTTTCACCGATGAACAGATCGACCTCATCCGACATCAGTTCTTCCTGTTCATATCGCAGGGCGTTAAACACGATGAAGGTATAGTTCGGAAATTCATCCATCTTCGGCACCTGGTTCTCATCAGTACAGTCCTCGAGTGAAAGGGGATGGAGGCCAAGGGGCTCAATAAGTTCGGAAAGGTCTTCGCGTGAAGCTTTTTGGTAGTTGAACCATACGTACCCGTTGTCCTTCATAGCACTGAGTGCTCCGGCGAATGTGCTTATCTTTTCGAGGCTGCCGCCTGAAGCGATATGGTAAAATTCAGATGTGGCCATGATGGAAGGGTGTTTGTATTGACTTGTGAAATTACTTAAAAAATTTGTCATTTTCTGACATCTTTACCTACAAGCAGTACTCACCAGCGATGCTTAATACAGTCAGGTCCTGACCAACCGGGGCGGCTTTCCGGGCCTCCAATAAGTACGCGTCTACGGCTCACAGACGGCAGGCAGCTGACGGCTTTACAGGGAGGGTGCGGTAACGGAAGAGTGACTTAGTGATGCGGCAATGTCATGATAATGAATGTCGTATCCCTCATTCTTAAGTGAGGTGACAAAATCGCTGTGCGGCCGGTGCTGCCGGTAGTCGGGCTCACGCGACGGGTGTCTGAGGTATTTCTCAAATATGGAAGGGTCGCCGGCGATATTCAGAACGCCGTGATATACCAGCCTGCTCTCGCGCCGGTGCATGGATGAGCCGAGGATCTTTTTGTCGCCGATGGTTATGTCGGAAATACCCCTGGTGCCGTAGTTCCTCACCCCGAGATCAGAGAGGAGGTCAAGGATCATTGCGTTTACCTCCATGAAGAAATCCTTTGACCGGGCTAATCCCGGAAACTCCCTTGCCACGGTTATCACTGCCATCTGCGGCGTCAGCATTACCGCCTCGCCCCCGGTAGGACGCTTTGTCACCGGTATGCCATCGGAGAGGACATTCTCAAGTATCAGGGACCGCTCCGGCGTGTTGCTCTGTCCCAGCACTATGACCGTCCCGGCAGGCTGCCATACCATCATGCCGTCACCGGTGCCGCCGAAGAGGGCGGCATCGGCGAGATCATATGGGCGGACTACTACTGGCATGCCTCAATAAAATCAGGCTTTGTGAACAGGTGTGCCCACGGCGTCAGAGCCGGCCTCGAGGAACACCTCAGAGATCGTCGGGTGGGCGTGCATAGTGTGAGCCACATCCCACACCGTACTCTCAACGGCCATATACGCCGCAGCCTCGCTGATCAGGTCCGTGGCATTATGAGAGATTATCTGTACTCCCAGCACCTCGCCGTACTTTGGCTCGGAGATAATACGTAACATACCATCGGGCTGACCCTCGGTAAGAGCCTTGCCATTTGCCGACAGCGGGAACTCATTGACCTTGTACTCAATACCCTCTGCTGCCAGCTGCTGCTCGGTCTTGCCTATCTGTGCTATCTCCGGGTCAGTATAAAGGGTCAGCGGCACGCGCTCAGTATTCATCGTCTCAGTGATGCCCAGTATATGGTTCACGGCTGCCAGCGCCTGTGCCGAAGCAGCATGGGCGTAGATGCTTCTTCCGTTGACATCGCCGACGGCATAGACACCCTGAACGCTGGTCATGAAGTTCTCATCGGTGACATAAAAGCTTTCCGATTCCTCAGCCTTGAGTGCTCCTGTGGGCTTGATACCCTTGCGGGGCATGCAATTGACAATCCCTTCATATTCGTCGAGACTGATAGAATCATATCCTCCGGTACCTTCAACGGTCTTTATCTTCAGTGAGTCGAGCCTGCGGCTGATGTATGCATTCAGATAATCATCAAGTGCAGGGAAAACCTTTTCCGCCGTCTTGAGAAGAGTGACATCCTTTCCTATAAGTGCAAGCATCTGTGACACCTCTGCAGAGACAGGACCTTCACCGACAACCAGAAGCTTATTGGGCATCTCCTTCATTGAGAACATGTTCTCCAGGTTGATAATCCGGCTTTCATCCCCCACCTTGAACGGCAGTGGCCTCGGATATGAACCGGTGGCAATGATGATGTTCTTTGTTGTCAGTTTACGCTTGTCAACAACCACTGTGTCCACAGCCTCGACAGATGCAGTACCGGTTATAGTTTCCACATTGTTCTTCTTCAGAAGGTACTCAACCCCTTTTGTCAGCCTTCTCACTATACGTTCTGAACGCTTGACTCCCTTCTCCCAGTTGAAGGTCAGTTTCTTCGGGTCAAGGCCTTCGACGCCGAAGTCGCCTGCCATGCCAAGTCTTGAGAAATACTTGGCACTTTCGAGCATAGCCTTGGAGGGTATGCAACCCCAGTTAAGGCACATACCGCCGACGTACTTCTTCTCAATTAAGGCAGTCTTCAGTCCTGCCTGTCCGGCCCTTATCGCGGCCACATAACCTGCCGGCCCGGCACCTATGATTATCAGATCGTAATCCATCTTCACTTTGTTTTTATTGTCTCATTATCAGTGACAGCGGGTCTGCGACGCCTGCTGCCACATCATTCAGGAACTCCGTTGCCTCTGCTCCGTCAACCATTCGGTGGTCAACTGAGAGCGACAGCGGCATTACGTTACCCACCTTAATCTCGCCGTCGGCCACCACCGGCTGCTGGTTGATACGGCCTATGCCGAGTATCCCCACCTGCGGGTAGTTGATAACGGGAACGCCGAACCATCCTCCCATGGCTCCGTAGTTGGTGATGGTAAAGGTGCCGTCCTTCATGTCGTCAAGCGTCAGCTTCCTGTCGCGCGCCTTAACGGCTATCTCTGCCACAGCCTTGCTCAGCTCCTTGACAGTCAGCCTGTCAGCATTTCGAATCACCGGTACAACCAGTCCTTCCACAGTACTTACGGCTATGCCTATGTTATAGTAGTTTTTGTAGATTATATTCCCTTTTTCGAAGTCCATCTCCGAGTTCAGCTCCGGGTGGCGCTTCAGTGCTGCCACAACGGCTTTAATGATGAAAGGCAGGTAGGTAAGACTGATATCTTCCTTCTTGTACTCCTCCTTGTACCTGGACCTTGCTTCTACCAGTGCAGACACCTCAGGCTCCTCGAAGAGGGTCATGTGTGCCGTGCTCTGTTTGGAGCGCAGCATGTTTTTAGCGATTGACTTGCGGATCTGGCTCATCGGCCTGATCTCGACAAGCTCACGCGCACCGTCCGGAGTGGCGGGTGCGGTCCTGGCTGCTGCCGGAGCTGCCGAGGCATGGTAGTTCTGTATGTCGCTCTTCATCACGCGGCCTGCCGGGCCTGTTCCTGTCACCATGTTTATGTCAATGTTCATCTCGCGTGCCATGGCGCGTGCTACCGGCGTTGCCAATACCTTGCGCGGTGCCGCTGCTGAAGCGGCTGCTGAAGGTTTCGGCTCAGTGCCCTCATCGCTTGCGGGCAGGAAGGCGTTGTTGGAGGCCACCTCAATGGTGCCCACCACGCCTGCGCCTTTCTCCTCGACCATCTCCGCTTCGGGGGCAGGAGCCTCCGCACCGGATGCGGCGGTGGCCTCACCGGCGATCTCTATCTCGACGAGCGTCTCTCCCACATGGATCGTCTCTCCAACCTTGCCGTAGCGTGCAGCGATAACGCCCTCACGCGGTGCGGGTATGTCCGTAACAACCTTGTCGGTCTCCATCTTCACCAGCGGCTGTCCTACCTTGACGGCATTACCCTTGTCGACGTACCACTCGATGATGATCCCTTCGGTCAGTCCTTCACCTATATCGGGAAATTTGAAAATATATCTCATTCGTTTAAATATTTACTATTTCATTGGTCGAATGGAACTTGCATAAGTTTTTTGCTCAAATCCTGTTGCGAGTTTTTGCTTATGCAAGTTTCATCAGTTCAGAATTTTATTGTTCTTTCAATCTCGTAGAAGATCTTATCAGGGGTGATCATATAGTGATGTTCGCCGCGGGGGTAAGGCACAATCACGTCGAAGGCGGCCACCCTTTTCGGGGGAGCCTCCAGGTGTAGAAATGCTTCTTCGTTTGCCAGCGCCATGATCTCGGATCCCACTCCGAAGCTGCGCGGCTCCTCGCCTACGAAGACTATACGTCCGGTCTTCTTTATGGAAGCGCTTATCGTCTCCTTGTCAAGGGGATATATTGTTCTCAGGTCTATCAGTTCCACCGAGTATCCGGCCTCCTTCGCCATCACCATCGCCTTCTGCACTTCTCTTATCATGGCGCCGTAGGCAACCACGGTAACGTCGGTGCCCTGGGAGAGGACCTTGGCTTTGCCGATAGGCACTGAGAATTTCTCTTCACTAACCTCCTGCTTGATGGCACGATAGATGCGCTTGGGCTCGAGAAAGAGCACAGGATCATCACTCTCTATGGCCGAGATGAGGAGTCCCTTGGCATCATGGGGTGTCGATGGCACCACTACCTTCAGTCCGGGTATATGCGCAAAAATTGCCTCCATGCTCTCGGAGTGGTGCTCGAGCGCATTGATACCTCCTCCGTAGGGAAGTCGTATGACTATCGACATTTTGTAATTGCCCCGTGAGCGGTTGTGCATGCGTGTTATATGGGAGATTATCTGGTTGAAGGCCGGGTATATGAACCCGCAGAACTGCATCTCTATAACCGGGCGGAGCCCTGCTGCTGCCATACCTACTGCCGTGCCGGCGATGCCCGACTCTGCCAGGGGTGAGTCAAAGACCCTCTCCACACCGTGTTTCTTCTGTAATCCTTCCGTCACCCTGAAGACGCCGCCCTCAAAGCCGGCATCCTCACCGTAGACAACAACATTTTTATCCTCTGTCAGTTTGATGTCGAGAGCGTCATTGACGGCATTGACTATATTCATTGCTTTCATTTGCGTGCGTTTTTCCACTGTAAGAATTTTTCATGCTCGATCTGCTGATCGCGGAGATCCTGCGGCATCTCGGCATAAGTATATTTTAGTACGTCCTCAAGCGGATACTGAACTGTCTCTTCCGTCTCTATAAACTGGCGGTCGATCTCTTTCTTGTACTCCCCGGTCACTCTCTCCTCCTCGGCATCTGACCACAGCTTTTTCTTCTCCAGGAAGAACTTCATGCGGCGCAGCGGGTCCTTCTTGTCCCACTCCTTCTCTTCGTCGGTGGTGCGGTATTTCGTCGGGTCGTCCGAAGTGGTATGGGCTCCCTTGCGGTAGGTCACGGCCTCTATCAGCACAGCCTGCTGCTCCTTCCTGGCGTACTCATGAGCATACCTGAAAGCTGCCAGCATGGCGAAGATATCATTGCCGTCGACCTTCAGTCCCCTGATGCCGTAAGCCACTGACTTGACAGCGAGGTTGGTGCTGGCGGTCTGCATCTTCACGGGAACAGAGATAGCATACTGGTTATTCTGAATGACGAAGATCACGGGCACCTTCCACACGCCGGCAAAGTTGAGCGCCTCGTGAAAGTCGCCCTCGGAGGTGCCTCCGTCACCAACGAATGCCATAGCCACCTCATCCTTCTTCTGATATTTTATGGCATAGCCGATACCGGCTCCGTGAATAAGCTGGGAAGCAATAGGCACCGAGAAGGGAAGAACATGATTTGCTTCGGTGAACTTCAATCCCTCTTCGAATCCCATGTTGAACATGAATATCTCCTTCATGGTTACGCCCTTGGCCAGCCATGCGCCCATCTCGCGGAAGGCCGGCACCAGCCAGTCTTCATGTCTGAGTACGGCGCCCGCTGCCACACCTATGGCCTCCTGGCCGATGTTTGGGGGGTAGGTATAGACACGGCCCTGCCGCTGATAAGAGACGATCATGAAGTCGAGCGTCCTGACAAAGAGCATATCCTTATATAGTTTTACCATCTCTTCATCAGAGAGATCGGGCATCAGCTCTTTGCTGATCACTATTCCGTTGTTGTCAATTACCTGCAGCATCTTATCCTCTGCAGGATCAAACTGGTCGAACATATTTTTGTTTTGTTTAACGTTTCTGTAATAAAAGACAAACAAACCTGCAATTTGTTCAGCAGGATATACGACATACCGCAGGGGATTTTTCCTGACTGTGACCCCACGGAGAGCTTTCGCGAGCTGTGACCGTCCGTGGATGGCGTTTCCGACGGCGGCACATGTCAGGAGTGGCCTTAAATAACCGGCACTTACAGTTGATCAGGTAATTAATGTGAAGAAATGTTAACAGCCACATGCGTACTTTATTTATACTTAACTTAGCTGTTTATTATGCAAACAGTTAACCCAATCCGTATAAACTATGAAGAATCTCTCCAAAGCATTAATGATCCTGGTGGTCATTTCCATGACCTCCTGCCAGAATAAGACAGGAGACGAGTTGAACCTTCCGTTTGAAAAGTATCAGCTTGAGAACGGACTC
Source organism: Bacteroidales bacterium (assembly GCA_011620595.1). Classification (GTDB taxonomy): domain Bacteria; phylum Bacteroidota; class Bacteroidia; order Bacteroidales; family VadinHA17; genus SR-FBR-E99. Next base: position 21,552 of record WOYX01000060.1, read on the forward strand.
AGTGTTATCCTGCATCAGGATAAGTCAGATCCTATCGTGTCGGTGGCGATTTATTACCATGTCGGTTCCAACCGGGAGGTTCCGGGCCGCACAGGCTTTGCTCATCTTTTTGAGCATATGATGTTCCAGCAGAGTGAGAATGTGCCTGAGGATCAGTATTTCAGGCTTATACAGAGTGCCGGCGGAACACTGAACGGGTCCACCAACCAGGACCGCACCAACTATTACGAGACGGTACCGAAGAACGCCCTCGAGCTGGTTCTCTGGATGGAGTCAGATCGCATGGGGTATCTTACAAACACCATCACGCAGCAGGCTTTTGCCATTCAGCAGAACGTCGTTCAGAATGAAAAACGTCAGAACTACGACAACAGGCCGTACGGTCATTCATCAACGGTAATGGCCAGGGCGCTGTTCCCCGAGGGTCATCCCTACAGCTGGACCACCATCGGGGAGATGAAAGACCTGTTCAATGCCACGGTGGAAGATGTGAAGGAGTTCCATAGCCGCTTTTACATACCCAACAATGCGACGCTTTCCATTGCCGGCGACTTCGAAACTGAAGAGGTAAAAGCACTGGTTCAGAAATACTTTGGTGAGATACCTGCAGGGGCTGAGGTGGAGAAGCTGAAGCCGATGCCCGTGACTCTGGCAGAGACGAAGAAACTCTATCATGAAGATAACTTCGCCAACACTGCGCAGTACACCATGGCATTCCCTTCGGCTGAGATGTATAACCCTGATGCCTACGCTTTGACGATCCTGAGTGATATCCTGGCCGGTGGCAAGAAGTCGCCCATGTACAATGTGCTCGTAAAGGAGAAAAAGCTCACCTCCAATGTAGGCGCCTATAATATGGCGCAACTGCTTGCCGGCACCTTCCGGATCTTTGTCAATGCCAACCCCGGTGTCTCGCTGACGGAAGTTGAGAAAGCCATCTTTGAAGCGTTTGAACGTTTTGAGACAGAGGGTTTTACCGAGAAGGACCTCGAGAAGGTTAAAGCCGGGCAGGAGACCCGTTTCTATAACATGATAAGCAGTGTTGACGGTAAATCGAAGCAGCTTGCTGAATATAACATGTACGCCGGTGATCCGGGATTTTACAAAAAGGATATGGCGGCGATGAAGGCCGTCACCATGGGCGATGTGCAGCGAGTATATGAGAAATATATCAAGGGCAGGAATTACGTGGCTACCAGTTTTGTGCCCAGGGGCAAGGTTGAACTGGCAGCAGAGGGATCAGTTGATGCCGGCATAGAAGAGGAGAATATCCTCACTGCCACTGAGGTGAAGATTGAGGGAGGTGCTGCTGAAGAGATACAGAAGACTCCGACCTCTTTTGACCGCTCCGTGCAGCCTGCCCTGGGTCCTGATGTGTCTGTGACCGTTCCGTCCGTCTGGAAGTCGTCGCTGGCAAACGGAATGAAACTTTTCGGCATTGAGCATTTCGAGGTGCCTCTTGTACAGTACAATATTGTTATTGAGGGAGGCCATATGCTTGATGATATCAATGCACCGGGTGTGGCCAACATGCTGGCGATGATGCTCAATGAGGGAACGAAGAACAAAACCCCCGAGGAGCTTGAGGAGGAGATTGACCTTCTGGGTGCTATGATAAGTGTATCGGCTGATGATGAAGATATTACCGTTAGTGTCAACACCCTTGCGCGCAATTTTGGGAAGACCCTCGCCATCGTTGAGGAGATGCTTCTGGAACCCCGGTGGGACTCACTTGCCTTTGAGATTGCCCGCACACGTGTTCTGAACAACCTTCGGAGAAGTTCCATTGATCCCACATACCTTGGCTCGAGAGCTCTGGCCAGGCTTACGCTTGGCGAAGATAATATTTTTGCCACCGATGTTTCAGGCACGGTTGAGAGCGTGAATTCGATGACCATGGATGATCTCAGGGCGTTTTATGAGAAGAACATATCGCCATCAGTGGCCACGTTCCTGGTTGTAGGTTCGGTTGACCAGACAGGCGTGGAGAAGGCTCTTGCCAGGCTCGGGACCGACTGGAGTGCAAAAGAGGTGCAGATACCCGGGATCGCCTACGCACCGGCGCCAGAAAAGGCAGGGGTATATTTCGTGGATGTGCCCGGCGCAAAGCAGTCGAACATATACATAGGAGCTCCGGCTATCCCCCGCAGTCACCCCGACTACTACCCGGCCTATGTCGCCAACTACAAGCTCGGTGGATCATTCAACGGATATGTAAACCTCGTCCTCAGGGAGGAGAAAGGGTACACCTACGGTGCCAGGACAAATTTCAATGCACAGAAGTATTACGGAACCTTTGTTGCCAGCTCGGCCGTTCGTTCCACAGCCACCCTTGAGTCGGCAGAGATATTCCGTGACCTTATGAAGCAGTACCGGGACGGTGTTTCCCAGGATGACATTGACTTCACTAAGGATGCGTTGCTCAAGGGCAATGCCCTGAGGTTCGAGACCCACAGGGCGCTGCTGGGAATGCTCGGCACCATGAGTGAACACGGACTGCCGGACGACTATATTGCCCGTGAGGAGGATTATGTCAGAAAGCTTACCGTTGATGATGTAAATGCCATGGTGCAGAAGTATATTGACCCTATGAAGATGTATTATGTTGTTGCCGGCGATGCCGCAACCCAGCTCAGGGAGCTTAAGAAACTTGGGTTCGGAGAACCTGTATTAATCAAGTAAATTTCAAGATATGAAGAGAATTTCAGCATTACTGATTTTGGCTGCATTGATCCTGGCTTCAGGATGCAGCGGAAACAAGAAAAGTACACTTTCCATCCCCTATGAGAGCTACAAGCTTGACAACGGGCTGACGGTGATTCTCAGCGAGGACAAGTCCGATCCCATCACCTCACTGGTGATACTGTATCATGTGGGTTCAGCCAGGGAGGTCCCCGGCAAAACCGGGTTCGCCCATCTCTTTGAACACATGATGTTCCAGCGTACCGAGAATGTTGGTGAGGATCAATTCTTCAAATATATTGAAGGTGCAGGAGGGATGCTCAACGGCGGCACCAGCTTTGACCAGACGATCTATTTCGAGGTTGTGCCGAAAAATTCGATTGAGATGGCTATGTGGCTCGAATCAGACCGCATGGGTTTCCTTCGCAATACTGTTACCCCTCAGTCGTTTGCCCAGCAGCAGAATGTGGTGCAGAATGAAAAGCGGCAGGGAGTTGATAACCGTCCGTACGGATTCACTGACTACGTGCTTCTGAAGAATCTTTATCCTGAAGGACATCCCTACAGCTGGGATGTCATAGGAGAGATGGAAGACCTCGCCAATGCCACTGTTGAGGATGTGAAGGAGTTCCACAGGAAGTTCTACATACCCAACAATGCAACCCTTGTGGTCTCCGGTGATTATGAGACTGAGGAGATAAAGGCTCTGATAGAGAAGTATTTCGGGGAGATCCCAGCCGGCGAGGAGCTTAAGGATCCGGAGCCGATGAATGTCACGCTGTCAGAGACGAAGAAACTGTATCATGAAGATGCCTTTGCACGTGCCCCTCAGTACACTATGGTCTTTCCGGTTGCGGAGCAGTTCACAAAGGATTCCTATTCGCTTGATGTCCTGGCACAGCTGCTGGGGGTAGGGAAGAAGTCGCCCCTTTACAAGGTACTTGTCAAAGAGAGGAAGCTCACCTCGAATGTGAGAGCATACAACCAGTCGCAGGAAATTGCCGGGCAGTTTGAGATCAGTGTCACTGCAAACCCCTCCACCAGTCTTAATGATGTTGAGAAGGCTATTTTCGAGGCGTTTGAGAGGTTTGAGACTGATAAATTCACAGAGAGGGACCTGGAGAGGATCAAAGCAGGCCTTGAGACCAATTTCTACTCCATGTTGAGCAGTGTCATGTACAAGTCGTTCATGCTCGCCATGTACAGTGAGTATGCAGGTTCTCCTGACTACCTGACCGAGGAGCTGGAGATGATGCAAAACGTAACCATGGATGACGTATGGGATGTCTATGAGCGTTACATCAAGGGCAAAAACTATGTCGCGACCAGCTTCGTGCCAAAAGGTCAGCTTGACCTTGTTGCTGAGGGTTCTGTCGATGCCGGGGTGGTTGAGGAGGATGTCACGCAGGCTATCAAGATGGAGATCGCTGCCGGCGGTGAGGAGATCATTGAGAAGACACCGAGCAGCTTCGACCGTTCGGTAGCTCCGGCGCCCGGACCCGATCCTTCGCTGACATTGCCAGAGGTGTGGCAGGCAGAGGCTCCCAACGGGATGAAGATATACGGTATTGAGCAGCATGAGCTGCCGTTGGTGACTTATTCGATTGTCATACAGGGCGGCCATATGCTTGATGATATCAGCAAGCCCGGCGTGGCAAGGTTTACTGCCGAGATGCTTAATGAGGGCACTGCCACCAGAACTCCGGAGGAGCTTGAGGAGGAGATACAGCTTCTGGGTGCAAGTATCAATGTAAGGGGAGGACAGGAAAACATCACGGTGTATGTCAGCGCGCTCGCACGCAACTTTGAAAAGACTCTCTCACTGGTTGAGGAGATGCTTCTGGAACCGCGCTGGGATGAGGAGCAGTTCTCGATCAACCAGACCCGCACTGTCAACGCACTCAAGCGCAACATGGCTGAACCCAACTACCTGGCCAGCATGACCTTCAACAGGCTGACACTTGGAGAAGAGAACATCATGGCAGTTGACAACAGCGGTACGGTGGAGAGTGTGGAGGCAATCACCATGGATGATCTGAAGGCTTTCTACGAAAAGAATCTCTCCCCCTCTGTGGCAAACTTCCATATTGTGGGTGATGTTGACCGGGCCAGGGTTGAGAAGGCACTCAAGAGTCTTAATGAGCGCTGGCAGGCCAGGGAGGTTATCATGCCGGAGCTCTCCTTCCCGCCCGTCCCCGATAAGCCCGCTATCTATTTCGTTGATGTGCCCGGGGCAAAACAGTCGGTGATAAACATTGGCAACCTGGCCCTGACCCGTGACCATCCTGATTTCTACAAGGCTGATGTGGCTAACTATATGCTCGGGGGAACGGCCAGTGCCCGTCTCTTTATGGTCCTCAGGGAGGAGAAGGGGTTCACCTACGGTGCCTACTCCAACTTCAACGGCATGAAGAGCTACGGCACCTTCAGGGCATATGCATCAGTACGTACTGATGCAACTCTCGAGTCGGTGAAGCTCTTCAGGGATATCATGAAGGAGTACCGTGCCGGCGTACCTCAGGAGACTGTTGATTTCACCAAAGGCTCCTTGCTCAAGGCCAATGCTTTGCGTTTCGAGACCAACGACAGCAAGCTCGGGATGCTGAGTACAATGACTACTTACGGGCTGCCGGCGGATTATGTCAGACAGGAGGAGAATTACCTTATGGGGTTGACGAAGGAGCAGATGGACGAGACCGTGCAGAAGTACATTGACCCGATGAGGATGAATTATGTGGTGGTGGGCGATGCTGCCACGCAGCTGCAGGAGTTGAAGAAGGTAGGTTTCGGCGACCCGGTACTGGTGAAGTAATTAAATTTACGGGTTAGATAGTATCAGAGTTTCGGGGTTGCCGGCAATGCCACCCTGGAGCTCTGAACTATTTTATTTCTATCTTTGCACAGCCATCTGAAAGATTGTGGTATGATTGTTTTGAGACCTCAGACCTTCAGACCTTCAGACCTTCAGACCTTCAGACTTGGAATAGCCCGGATGGTAGGGGCGAGCGTAAGTAAAACACCCGGTGGGTGTTTTTAGCAAGCAGCCGGACTGCAGGGGGGGGCCGAGCGATCAGGATTTGCCTTTTAGGCAAATCCCGCGAGGAGCCAGATTGTAGGGAGGCATTCCACCATTCCATACTTATGGCAGGGAGATTCGAAAAAAGATATTAATTTCGCCGGGGCACAGATTCAATAGAATGCCCGGATGGTGGAATGGTAGACACGAAGGACTTAAAATCCTTTGGCCATAGCGGCTGTGGGGGTTCAAGTCCCCCTCCGGGTACTTTGCCCGCTGAAGCTCTGGCGAAGGTGGGCTGAAAAAGAGAGAGTGTGAGAGCCAGCCTTCGCCGAGGCTTGGGTGTACGGAGCGAGAGCGAGCACACTCATCTCTTTTTTGACTCACTGCTTTCGTCGAGCTCCTCCCGATAAATCGGGAT
>WOYX01000041.1:0-27429 GCA_011620595.1 Bacteroidales bacterium
TATCTGTGGAGATTAAGGGAGTCGAACCCTTGACCCCCTGCGTGCAAAGCAGGTGCTCTGACCAACTGAGCTAAATCCCCAATTACATTGTCGATTTGCGATGTGCGATTTGCGATTTGATTGTTAAACCGAAAACCATAAACCGGAAATCTTCAATTTGATTTGTCGATTTGCGATGTGCGAGTAAAAGTCGAAAATCGCAAATCTGAAATCGAAAATCCCGTAGTCCCACCCAGAGTTGAACTGGGGACCTCTACATTATCAGTGTAGCGCTCTAACCAACTGAGCTATGGGACTATACAGTGCACTCTTAAAAGAACACCCCATGATTTTGCATCATTTGGGGTGACAAAAGTAACGCTTCCGTACAAACAAGCAAAATATTTTCTCAAATATTTTGCGCCCGCCTGCAGGAATTTGCGCTCCGCCTGCTGCGAAACCAAAAAAAGCGGCAATGGCTGTGTCAGAGACCAAAAATGAGTCCGGCGTAACAAAATATCGTTAAATTCGCACTTTTAACGGACCCCATGTCAAACCTGGTACTGATACCAACATATAACGAGGCGGAGAACATCCACGGGCTGGTCCATGCCATCTCCGCACTCAGCGTGCCGTTTGACATACTGATTATTGACGATAACTCACCCGACGGCACCGGCACCCTTGTGAAAGACCTGATGCGTATATACCCCAACCTGCACCTGCTTGAGAGACCCGAAAAGGCAGGCCTGGGCAGGGCATACATAGCGGGGTTCGACTGGGCGCTGCAGAGGGACTATGAGTATATCTGCGAGATGGACGCCGACTTCTCCCACAACCCCGACGATCTTGTCAGGCTCTGGGAGGCATGCGCCCGCAACGGGGCTGACCTGGCCATTGGATCACGCTATATATCAGGCGTCAACGTTGTCAACTGGCCTATGGGAAGGGTGCTCATGTCATACATAGCCTCCATGTATGTCAGGTTTATCACAGGCATGAAGATCAAGGATACCACCGCGGGCTTCAAGTGCTACCGGCGCGAGGTACTTAAGAACATAGACCCCGGACATATCAGGTCGGTAGGGTACGGGTTTCAGATAGAGATGAAATTTACCGCATGGCTGCTGGGTTACAACATCGTTGAGATACCGATCATCTTCACTGACCGCAGGGCCGGCACGTCAAAGATGTCAGGAGGCATCTTCAGTGAAGCAATGTGGGGAGTGCTGCGCATGAAGATCATCAGTCTCTTCCGCAAGCCACGAAGGGTAGGCGGCTGAGCGCAATCAGCCCTGAATGAAAACTCAGGCTATGAATGATATACTGATCAGAAACGGCTTACTAATCAATGAAGGCGAAAAGATCAGCGCCGACCTGCTTATCAGCGGTGACCGCATAGAGCGCATCTGCCCTCCCGGAGAGTGTCCCGCCGGCAGCAACACTAAGATCATTGACGCCACAGGCCTGTGGGTCCTTCCCGGTGTGATAGATGATCACGTTCACTTCCGCGAGCCGGGGCTCACTCACAAGGGAGACATTGCATCAGAGAGCGCGGCGGCGGCGGCCGGCGGGGTGACATCCTTCATGGAGATGCCCAACACCAGGCCCCCGACGGTGAGCCTCGCAGAGTTGGAGCATAAGAACACCCTCGCTGCAGAGAAATCCGTGGTGAACTACTCCTTCTACCTCGGTGCCACCAACAGCAATATAAGCGAGCTTCTGGCTGTTGATCCCTGCAGTATCCCTGCAATAAAGCTTTTCCTTGGAGCCTCTACCGGAAATATGCTTGTCAGTGAAGAAGAGGCCCTTGACGCCATCTTCAGGATCGGCAACATACCCATAGCCTGTCACTGTGAGGACGAGCAGATGATCAGGTCCAACAGCGCTGCATATTATAAAGAGTACGGCGATGAAATCGATCCCTCCTACCATCCGCTGATCCGCAGTCGTGAAGCCTGCTACGCCTCTTCCTCTGCTGCCGTTGACCGTGCCGCCGGCGCAGGCACCAGGCTGCACCTGCTTCATCTCTCCACCGCGGAGGAGACTACCCTGCTCACTGCAGGGAAGGATCCGTCAGTAAAAAAGATTATCGGGGAGGTGTGTGTTCATCACCTCTGGTTCAATGATTCATCATACCATGAAAAGGGCACTCTCATAAAATGGAATCCGGCAATAAAGAGGGAATCTGACAGACAGGCGCTGCTGCAGTCCATACATGAAGACAGGATAGACATCATTGCCACTGACCATGCCCCTCACACTCTGCAGGAGAAGATGGCCCCATACTTCCAGGCACCCTCCGGGGGACCGATGGTCCAGCACTCCCTCACCGTGATGCTGGAGCTGTGCCACCGCGGGGAGCTTACACCGGAAACGGTGGTTGAAAAGATGTGCCACAACCCTGCCATCATCTTCAATTTGGCAGGAAGAGGCTTCCTGAGAACAGGCTACAAGGCTGACATAGTGCTGGTCAATCCGGATGCACCATGGACCGTCTCCGGTGAAAACATACTCAGCAAGTGCGGTTGGTCACCCCTGGAGGGAACCACCTTTCGCAGCAGGGTTATGACCACAATCGTCAACGGCGTCACCGTCTTCTCTGAAGGCAGGCTCACCGGAAGGAGAGCCGCGGAAAGATTAATCTTTAACCGATAAAACAACCTGCATGAGAAAGACCGTTGCATCACTGCTCCTGATTATGCTCATCATGTCATGCAATGAGCGCGGACGGGAGTCAAAAGGGGAAGCTGCATCTGAACCTGCCGGCACGGTTGTCACCAGTATCCCCGTCAGTGACTCGTTGCCCACGGATGCAATGCTGATTGCCGGTGACGTCGTCACCGAGGTGATAATAAAACCTGATCCCGAAGGTGATCCCTGGGAGACGGAAAAGGTTGCCGGTTACCGTGGAGCAGATTTTGTGGAGAGCATCTTCGAGCGCATCTATGACGGCACCCTTACGGTTTATGACTATCACAGCGGCGAGGTGCTCTCCGCTGACGATGTCAGGAAGATAGAAGAAGATTTCGGCGGTGACAGGTCACTGATCGGCAAACTCTCATTTACCGAAGACTGGTACTACTTTCCTTCCTCAAACAGTTTGCATAAGATAGCCAAATCAGTTACCTTCGGCTATGAGCTTTACAACAACCTCGGAAAGGTATATGCCTACCGGGCAGCCTTCAGGGCTGACCTCAACTGACCATCAGCATTTTAATACAACCAGCCATGCCAAGCTATGACATCATCAGCCTGAATGACTTCATCATCAGGAGACAGAAGGATTTCCCCTATGCGCGCGGTGAGCTATCCAGTCTGCTTCATCATATTGGCACGGCAGCCAAGATGGTCAATGCCAAGATCCGCAAGGCCGGACTGGTCGAGATTCTGGGAAGGGCCGGCGTGGAGAACCCCCAGGGTGAGGAGCAGCAGAAGCTTGACCGCTATGCCGATGAGGTGTTCATTGACGCCCTGAAAGCCTCCGGTGAGTGCTGCGGCGTCGCTACCGAGGAGAACCAGAATGAAATCATCTTCACGGAGGAGCTGTCACGCCGGGGCAAGTATGTTGTCTGCATGGATCCGCTCGACGGCTCGTCGAACATCGACTACAACGTATCCGTCGGCTCCATCTTCTCCATTTACAGACGCAGAAGCGAGCGTGAGGCGGAGGCAAGCCTGGAGGACTTCCTCCAGGAAGGAATACGGCAGGTGGCTGCCGGATACGTTATCTACGGCTCCTCAACCATGCTGGTATACACTACCGGCAATGGCGTTAACGGCTTCACCATGGATCCGACAATCGGGGAGTTCTGTCTCTCGCATCCGAACATCAGGACTCCCCTTGCCGGCAGGATATATTCAGTCAATGAGGGTAACTATATCAAATTCCCTGACGGGGTAAAGAGATACATCAAATACTGCCAGGAGAATGACCCGGCATCAGGTCGTCCCTACATCTCACGTTACATCGGCTCGTTGGTATCTGATGTCCACCGCAACCTGCTTACCGGAGGCATCTTCCTCTATCCCCCGTCGATAAGCTATCCCTCCGGAAAGCTGAGGCTGGTCTATGAATGCAATCCGGTCTCATTCATCATCGAGCAGGCAGGAGGACTGGCAACTGACGGCATGAGGAGAATAATGACCATCCCGCCGGAGTCGCTACACCAGCGCTCTCCCTTCTACTGCGGATCCACGGAGATGGTGAAGCAACTCATCGGATTGTGCTGCTAAGGATCAGCCCCGTGGTTCGTGCGAATCTTTTCCTTTGCGGAGACCGCTCTGTTTGCTAATTTTGTTGCCGCAAACAGATCAAATGGCCAGCACCGTCTTCAGAGAAATATACAGTCAGCACCCCTCCTTCGGAAAGCTGAAGGAACTGCTCGCCGGTGACAGCAATGAGCCGGTGATGATCAACGGTCTTACCGGCTCATCGAGGGCCGTGGTGATGGCCGGTGCCCTGTCACAGCAGCCCACTACCCACGTCGTGCTTCTGCCCGAGAAAGAGGATGCTGCATACTTCTACAACGATCTTACCGCACTGCTGGGAGATGACAATATCTTCTTCTTTCCGGGATCCTATAAAAGGTCGGTGATGTATGACCAGACAGAGCCGGCAAACATCATATTAAGAACCGAGGTTCTTAACTTCCTCAGTTCAGGGAAGAGGAAATGCATCATTGTCACCTATCCCGAGTCGGTAATGGAGAAGGTTGTCAGCAAGAGCAACCTCAGAAAAAACACCTTTTCCATAAGGAAGGGAGCCAGGCTCTCCACAGAGTTCCTCGAGGAGGTGCTCCTGGAGTATGGCTTCACCAGGACTGACTTTGTCTATGAGCCCGGGCAGTATTCCGTCCGGGGCAGCATCGTTGACCTCTTCTCCTATGCGTCAGACAAGCCCTTCCGCATCGATTTCTTCGGCGAGGAGGTCGACTCTGTGCGGTCGTTCAATCCTGACGATCAGCTCTCCCTGCATATCCACGATGAGATACAGGTCATCCCCGACATCCGCGAGCTCGCCTTCAGCGAGAGCAATGACAGCTTCATTGATTTCATAGCGCCCTCCTCAATTATCTGGAGTGACAATTTCGATTTCATAATAGAAAAGACTGATGCCATATGGTCGCAGGCGCGTAGCCGCAGCAGCAAGGGAGAGATAAGTGACCGCCGTGACATAATCATCACCGGGCGCTACCTTGAAGAGCTCTGTTCGCGCCACAGGCAGATATTCTTCGGAAGGGGAAGGTCTTCCGGGAATATGACAACCGTCGTCTTCCACACTGAGCCTCAGCCCTCCTTCAGCAAGAACTTCCAGCTGCTCAGCTCTACGCTGGTGTCAAACGTGCAGGAGGGTTATCGCAACTTCATCATCTCGGAGAGCGAGGTTCAGGAACAGAGGCTGAAGGATATCTTTGCGGAGATGGACCCGTCGGTTGAGTTTACTCCCCTGCTTCTCAACCTTCACCAGGGTTTCACCGACCATGATCTAAGGATCGCCGTATACACTGATCATCAGATATTTGACCGCTATCACAAGTTTCGCATCAAAGGGTTCTTCACCCGTCGTGACAGCATGACCATCCGGGAGCTCACCGACCTCAATCCGGGGGATTATATAGTGCATTCCGACCATGGTATCGGCCGTTTCGGGGGGCTGGAGAAGATAGAGGTCAACGGGCGTCTGCAGGAGGCAATCAAGCTGGTCTTCCGCGACAATGACATACTGTTTGTGGGCATCCATGCGCTGCATCGCATCTCGAAGTACAAGGGCAGGGATGACACTCCGCCGCGCATCAGCAAGCTCGGCACCGGCGCCTGGCAGAAGATGAAGCAGGCTACAAAGAAGAAGGTTAAGGACATAGCCCGCGACCTCATCAAGCTCTACGCCAAAAGAAAGGCCTCCGGCGGCTTTGCCTTCTCTCCTGACTCCTATCTTCAGAGGGAGCTTGAGGCCTCGTTCATCTGGGAGGATACGCCAGACCAGCTTGCCAGCACCGTTGCCGTCAAGGAGGATATGGAGGCGCCGGTGCCCATGGACCGCCTGGTGTGCGGCGACGTGGGCTTCGGCAAGACCGAGGTGGCTGTCAGGGCAGCCTTCAAGGCTGCAACAGACGGCAAGCAGACAGCACTCCTTGTTCCGACGACCATACTTGCCCTTCAGCATTACAGGACCTTCACCTCACGCTTCGAGAACTTCCCGGTACGTGTTGATTACATCAGCAGACACCGTAAGCCTTCTGAACAGAAGCAGATACTGAAACAGCTGGCTGAAGGTGAGATAGACATAATCATAGGAACGCACAAGCTTACGGGCAAGGAGGTAAGGTTCAAGGATCTAGGCCTGCTGATCATTGATGAGGAGCAGCGTTTCGGCGTGGCAGTGAAGGAGAGGCTAAAGAGCCTGCGTGCAGGTGTTGACACCCTGACCATGACCGCCACACCGATACCCCGCACGCTGCAGTTCTCTCTCATGGGTGCACGCGATCTCTCAATAATAACGACACCGCCGCCGAACAGGATGCCGATCATCACCGAGCTGCACGGCTTCAATGATGATATTATCCGTGAGGGAATCGTGTACGAGGTGAGCCGTAACGGACAGGTGTTCTTCATTAACAACAGGATAGAGAATATCATGGAGGTGAAGGCCACCATCGACCGTATCTGCCCGGAGGTGAAGACAGCCGTGGTGCACGGGCGCATGGAGGGACAGGAGATAGAAAACGTGATGTTCGACTTCATCAGGGGCGACTATGATGTTCTCCTGGCAACCACCATAATAGAGTCGGGACTCGACATACCCAACGCCAACACCATCTTCATCAATGACGCCCATAAGTTCGGGCTCTCCGAACTGCACCAGCTGCGTGGCAGAGTTGGCCGGTCCAACAAGAAGGCCTTCTGCTATCTCCTTACTCCCCCCCTCTCGACGCTCACCGGTGAAGCCAGGAAGAGACTCAGAGCCATTGAGGAGAATTACGAGCTGGGAAGCGGTTTTAACATTGCGCTGCAGGACCTTGACATTCGCGGTGCCGGAAACCTTCTGGGCGGCGAGCAGAGCGGGTTCATTGCCGACGTGGGATATGAGACCTATCAGAAGATACTGGAGGAGGCTGTCAGGGAGCTCAAGGACGAGGAGTTCGGCGATCTCTTCCCGGCTGCAGCTGACAAACGTGAGCCTGAAAAGGGCTCCGGCAACAGGCAGTTTGTGGCTGATGTGACGGTAGAGACTGACCTCGAAATTATGTTTCCTGATGAATATGTATCAAACATACCGGAGCGCATCAGGCTTTACAAGGAGCTTAACGATATAAGGGACGAGACCGCGCTGGCAGCCTTTGAAACACATCTAGCTGACAGGTTCGGACCTCCTCCCCCTCCTGCCATGGCACTGCTGGATATTGTAAGGCTCAAGTGGATCTCATCAGAGATTGGCATAGAGAGAGTAATATTAAAAAACGGCACAATGATTGCTAACTTTGTGACTGACCGGACGTCACAGTTTTACAGTGATCCGCTCTTCGTATCAGTAATGAACTATGTCAACAGGAAACAGGGAAGCATGACGGTGAAACAGGCCAACGGCAAGCTAAGCCTAACCGTCAGGGGAGTAGTCTCCGTCTCTCAGGCAATTGAGCTCTTCGGCAAGATTCTCACCTGGCACACATCAACCAACAAACAGGAGGCAGGCCAGTGAATCTTGTAATCGATATCGGCAATACCGCCACCAAGGCGGCTCTTTTTGACGGCATGGTGCTGGTAAAGAAGGAGCGGCTTTCATCAGATGACCCGGAGACGGTCAGTAAGTTTACCGGCAGCGTCCGGATAGCCGGCGCCATTGTCTCAAGCGTACGTGATGACCCATCTGAGCTGCTCGCCTCTCTCGGCAAAACCATCAACAGGGTCCATCATCTTACATGGCGGTCGCACTATCCCTTTGTGATTGACTATGACACTCCTGCATCGCTCGGTGTCGACCGTCCTGCTGCAGCGGCAGGTGCGCTGGCACATCACCCGGGATCTGACATCCTGGTCATTGATGCCGGCAGTGCCCTGACCATAGACCTTGTCAGTGAAGGGGCGTACCGTGGCGGCAGCATCTCCCCCGGCCTGACCATGAGGTTCAGGGCACTGCATGAATTCACCGGCCGTCTGCCCCTGGTGAGGTACCGCAGCGGATTCTCATTTCCCGGCAGGACGACGGAAGATGCAATAGCCGGTGGTGTAGTCACGGGAATCGTGTATGAAATAAATGAGTATATTCGCACATTCAAAGAAAAGCACCCCAGGCTCGTCACTGTGATCACGGGAGGCGATGGTATGATGCTCATGTCACGAAGCGGCAGAAAAATGTTTTTTTACCCGGATCTGGTGGCTGAGGGATTGAACTTTTTACTTGACACTAATGTATAGAACCGGAAAATTTGTCCTGATATGCCTTTTCGCCCTCCTGGCCACAGGAGCAGCAGCCCAGAAAAAAGTATATTCTCCCTTTGCCAGGTACGGCATCGGCAACCTGGAACAGCAGGGAACATTCAGAAGCCGTGCCATGGGAGGCATCAGCAGCGGCCTCAGGGATAACCTCACGCTCAACTATCTCACCCCGGCATCATACAGCAGCATAGACACCGCATCGTTCCTTTTTGATTTCGGTCTCGATTACGGAGTGACGAGGCTCGATGAGGGTGATATGACATACTATTCCCGGGATCTGACCTTCTCCCATATCATGCTGGGATTCCCGGTGATGAAGGGACTGGGAGTTGCGGCTGCCATTGTTCCCTATTCCAACGCCTACTACAACATCGGCGGGGAGACCTCATCCGGCGGTGTTGCCGGCGAACTGTACGAATATCACAACGGTACCGGCGGCTATCAGAAGGTTCTGCTGGGAGCAGGATACTCACCCTTCAGTTATATCTCTGCCGGGGTGAACATGTTCGTGATATTCGGCGATGTCATGAGGCTTAACGACTTTATCTTCACCTCTGACAACAACTATTTCAATACCAGAAAGCAGAGCACTGTTTCCATGAACGGAATAGGTGTTGAGGCCTCGATGCAGCTGATGGTTCCGCTGCCCGACAAATGGTATGTGAATGCCGGCTTCAACTTTACACCCTCCTTCAATCTTAAGACCAGCACAGAAGAGATCATCTTCAGGTATTCCAACTACCGGACCTCCCTTCTCTCTTCTGACACTCTCTATCAGGTCAGCGGAAGCCCCACCAGCCGTCTCCCGGCATCAATCAGGGCAGGATTAGCTGTCGGAAAAAGTGACAAGTTCACTGCCGGGGCTGACATTGTATATTCGAAATGGACTAAGGCATCCCTTCCGGACACCTACGGAACCTACAGGGATGCAATCTCACTGCATGCCGGCGCCGAATATATCCCTGATAAATTCTCCAACTATAGTTTTTTTGACCGGATTGAATACCGCATAGGCTGCCGTTACGGTGAGAGTTATACTCTCTTTGAAGATGACAGGATCAATGAATACGGCATAACTTTTGGAGCTGGTATACCGATGAGAAGATCCAGATCCAGGATTTCCCTCTTCGTGGACATGTCAGGCAGGGGCGGCCCCGCTGACGACATGGTCAGGGAGACAAGGATAACTGTCGGAGCCAGTCTCAACCTGTTTGACTACTGGTTCCTGAAAGCAAAATATGATTAATAATTACAGAAAGAGATGAAAAGAACATTAATAGCGACTGTTGCGGCACTTCTTCTGGCAGCAATCTCAGTAACCTCTCATGCGCAAAAGGGTGTAGAGACCGGCACTCCTTTCGGCAGGGGTGATGACAGCGTAACCTGTCTCCGCAACACATCCCTTTACTCAACCTATTACGAGAACAAGGATTACAACATGGCTGTCCAGTTCTGGAGACCGGTCTATAATGACTGTCCCGGATCATCAAAGAATACCTATATAAAGGGAGAGACGATGTACAAGGATTTCTTCCGCAAGTCAGGTGACAAGGCTTATATTGACACTGTGATGATGATCCTTGACCAGCGTACGAAATACTTCAATGAAGCAGAGTCAAATAACCTGCGAAAGGCATTTGCCTTGTATGAGTTCGGGGGTAATGATCCTGAATACGCCAAAAAGTGTTATGACATCATCAGCGGTGTAATGGCGACATCACCCCAGAGTTTTGACCACACCTATTCAAGTCTTTACATGGCTATCACTGCCAAGTGTTTCGTGCTTGATCTCATAGGAGCACCTGCGGTCATTAAGGCCTACTCGGAAGCGATGAAGGTTGTTGACAGTCAGCTGGCACGCAATCCGGATGACCGTCGTTATCACGATGCCAAAAAGAATATAGACGCCGTCTTCCGGTCAAGCGGAGCCGCCTCATGCTCAAGTATTGAGGAGCTCTTTGCTGAAGGGGTTGACCAAAATCCATCTGACACCGCAATGCTGAAGAAGGTGTTATCACTGCTCACTGAGACGGGATGCAGGGATTCCGAACTTTACTTAAAGGCAGCCACCAACCTGTACCGCTGCGAGCCCGGTGCCGCATCGGCAGCACAGCTTGCCGAGATGAATGTGGCCCGCAAAAAATACAATGAAGCCAAAAAGTATTATACCGAGGCCATAGATATGGAGACAGACCTTATTGTGAAATCAGGTTTGCTGACAAAGCTGGCCACTCTCGAACTGACATCAGACAGCAAGCAGGCAGCACGCGATTTTGCCAAGGCAGCCTACTCGCTTGACCCAACCAACGGGAATGCTCTCTTCATAATTGCGGAAGCATATGCCGGTGCACGGATAGGCGATACCTTTGAGAACCAGACGGTGTACTGGGTTGTAGTCGACTATCTTGTTCGTGCAAAGAATACTGACCCGGGACTGAAGGAGCAGGTAGACGAGAGAATAGCCATCTACTCAAGGCTCTTCCCCACAAAGGAGGAGGCATTCTTCAGGAGCCTGGTGGAAGAGGGCGCTCCATACCAGGTGGGCGGCTGGATTAATGAGTCGACTACCGTAAGGTTCAAGAAAGAATAACCGGTTGTGTCTTCCGGCAAAACATATTTACTTATGGGAGCAGTCCTGATTGCCGGGGCTGCTTTACTTTCTTCCTGTGACAAGAGGGAGCTGCCCGTCAGGGAGCTCCAGATCAGGGAACTCCCCTCACTGTCAGCCCGGGACGTCGAGACAATGTATTCCGACTCGGGCAAGGTGACACTGCTGGTGCGTACGCCACTGATACAGCAGTTTTCAAACGATGAGCAGCCGTATACTCTCTTTCCGGAAGGACTGACGGTGCTGTTCTACGACAAGAAAACGGAGCCTCAGGCCAGCATCAGTGCGCTTTATGCCCGCTATACCGAAAAGGATGAGCTGTGGGAACTGCGTGACAGTGTGGTGGCAGTAAATACCGAGGGTGATATCCTTGAGACGGAGCTTCTCTTCTGGAGCGAACCGAGGGAGAGCGTATGGTCCGACAGGTTCGTCCGGATCACCGGCAAGGATCAGATTATCATGGGAACGGGCTTCGAGTCAGACCCGCGGCTCACAAAGTGGAAGATCAAGAATGTAAGTGCTACCATATACGTGGAAAATGAGCAAAAAGACACTCCTGTTGATTGAGATGGTATGGGTTCTGCTCGGGCTGGCGTGCCTCGGCATTGCCATCCGGGAGATAAGTCAAAACGGCTTGCGCGGAGCATGGCTATGGTTTGTAATGTCAGCCGGAGCTTTTGCCCTTGCCGCATTGCGTGACTCACAGCGAAAAAAAATGTAACTTTGGGTGATGAACCCGCTGGTGATCATTTCATTTGCTATACTTCTGGCCGCTTTCTTCTCGGCCATGGAGCTGGCGTTTGTCTCCTCAAACAGGCTGCGAATAGAGCTTGACCGGAAGCACGGGCGGTTCGGATCAGGAATCATCTCCGTCTTTGCCCGCAATCCTGGCCAATACATATCTACGATGCTCATCGGGGTCAACATTGCCACCGTTGTCTTCAGCATGCTGGCTGCCGACATAATCGAGCGCTGGCTGCTGCCTGTCATTCCCTCCGAAGTTGTCATATTTCTGATTCAGACTATCATTACGGCAGTCATCATACTTGTCCTGGGAGATTTTCTGCCTAAATCCGTTATCAGACTGAATCCTAACTTCTTTCTGAACCTCTTTGCCATTCCCACAGCCCTCTTCTATTATATCTTTTACCCCGTCAGCAAATTCACACTGTGGCTTGCCAACATCCTCATGAGGCTCTTCTTCGGCATCCGTACGGAGCGCAATCAACAGGAGAACCGGATCTTCACCCGCATTGATCTCGATCACTTTGTCAATGACCTGGTGGAGACCGAAGAGGAGAAAGACGAGGAGAGCAGCAGCCTGCGGATCTTCCAGAATGTGCTCGACTTCTCTTCAGTAAAGGCACGCGAGTGCATGGTGCCCCGCACCGAGATCGTCGCTCTGCCCCTTGAGTCAAACCCTGAAGATCTTAAGCAGCAGTTCATTGAGTCGGGCCATTCCAAGATACTGCTGTACCATGATAACATTGACAATATGGTCGGCTACTACGAACTTAAGGATATCCTTCATGAGCCGCAAGATATAGTGTCAGGTATGAGAAAGCTGGTCGTGGTGCCTGAGACCATGACAGCCAACAAGGTCCTCAGGATGCTATCCGATGCCAAGAAGAGCATAGCACTGGTCGTCGATGAGTTCGGGGGTACCTCCGGGGTGGTCACCATTGAGGATGTCCTCGAGGAGATAGTGGGTGACATTGAAGACGAGCATGACACCAGTGACCTGGTGGTAAAAAAGTTAAACGAGAAGGAGTATGTCCTCTCCGGCAGGCTTAACATCGACTACCTCAATGAGGAGCTGGATCTGAATCTGCCTGAGAGTGATGAATATACAACTCTTGCAGGACTTATCCTCTATGTTCACGGGAACATTCCGCGGCAGCAGGAGCACATACGCGTGGGTGCCAATGTCTTCACGGTACTGCGCAGCACCCCGACAAGGGTTGAGCTGCTTAAACTGAAAATTGATTAGTAACCCATTGGCGACCCTGCACCTGACAACCCGGCTCAGAGCCGGTTTCAGTTGTTCTGCGGCGGCCCGTATCTGACTGTTAATCAGCGATCTGACATAACCGCGCTGTAACAGCGTGATATTGGCAGCGTAAAGTCGACAGTTAGTGCCCTGCCTTCTTCATCTCCGTATAATATTTATAATAGAGCGGTATCGCCCTCATGCCGGCAAACAGGTTTTCAAGAGGATAATTCTCATTTGGTGAATGTATGGCATCCTCTTCCAGCCCGAACCCCATGAGTATTGATTTAACACCGAGAATGTTTTCAAAAGTTGAGATTATAGGTATACTGCCACCGCTGCGGACAGGGACCGGCTTCTTGCCGAATATCTCCTCGCAGGCACGTTCTGCAGCGAGGTATTCAGGAGTGTCAATCGGACTCACATAAGCCTCACCCCCGTGGAGATATTCTGCGGTTACCTTTACACCGGCCGGAGCGATGGATTTTATATGGTTAATTGCCAGTTCGGCTATCTCTTCTGCCTTCTGGAAGGGTACGAGCCTCATTGAAATTTTGGCAGAAGCCCTGGAGGGCAGAATGGTTTTTGCACCTTCGCCGATATAACCGCCCCAGATGCCGTTTACATCGAGTGTGGGTCTGATACCGGTGCTCTCGAGTGTCGTGAATCCCTTTTCCGATGCAAGTGCTTCAACCCCTATTGCCTCCATGTATTTCTCCGGGTTAAAGGGTCTTTCGGCCATCTTTGCCCTCTCTGTGTCAGTGGGTACCGACACCTTATCATAGAATCCCGGGATGGTTACCCTTCCGTCACTGTCCTTAAGCTGTGAAATAATATCGCAAATCACATTGCAGGGGTTCACTACCGCCCCGCCGTAGATTCCCGAGTGCAGGTCACGGTTGGGACCCGTAACCTCTATCTGTATATAGGAGAGACCTCTCAGTCCGGATGTAACCGAGGGTGTATCTGCAGATATAATGGTGGTGTCAGAGACGAGTATTACGTCTGAGCGAAGCATCTCTTTATATTCTGAACAAAATCCGGCGATGCTTTCTGAGCCGGCTTCCTCCTCGCCCTCTATCATGAACTTGACATTACACGGCAGTGTGCCTGTGGCATTCATCATCTCAAAGGCCTTCAGGTGCATAAACAGTTGCCCCTTGTCGTCATCGGCACCGCGGGCCCATATCTTGCCGTCACGTATCTCCGGCTCGAATGGGGGTGACAGCCATTTGTCGAGCGGATCTGCAGGCATGACGTCATAGTGGCCGTAAACGAGTATTGTAGGCAGTGCCGGGTCTATGGTCTTCTCACCGTAAACGACGGGGTTACCCGGCGTGGTATAGACCTCCGCGCGGTCAGCTCCGTTGGTGATTAACAGGTCGCGGATATAAACCGCTGCCTTCACCATCTCAGGCTTGTTGGCTTCCGAAGCACTGATGGAGGGGATACGAATGAGCCCGAAAAGCTCTTCAAGAAATCTCTCCCTGTTTGTTTCAATGTAACTTTTAATGACTTCCATGATTATTTGTTTTTGGCGTATTCGTTTGCTGACCATTGAAGCCTGTCATACCACTCCTCCCCGAAAGCCCTTATAAGTGGCTCCCTGAGGAAGGCATACAGTTTTATTCTCTGCCTGGTGCCGGCGGCGGCACCAGGCCTGCAGATAGACCTCTCTTCGTAGTTCACGGCCCTGAAATCGCGGTACTGTTTCACCCTTACCGGGAAGAGGTGGCATGAGAGCGGTTTCCTGAAATCTACCGCTCCTGCATTGAATGCCATCTCAATTCCGCATTTGAAGATACCCTCTTCGATGATTGTATAGGCACACTCTTCATTGTTTATCAGGGGAGTTACATCCTCCCCCTCAAAATCCCTGATGCTGGTGCTCTGATTCTCTATGGCCCTTATCCCCTCCGGCCTCAGGTATGGCCAGAGTTCAGGCCAGATCCTTTCGAGGGTTGCTGTTTCATCAGGCGTCAGGGGTGCACCCGTGTCACCGTAGCGGCAGCAACTGCCTCTGCACTTCTTCAGGTCACAAACAAAATCCTTCTCAATGAGTGCAAGTGAGACAATGGTGTCGTCAATCTGAAGCATATCCTCCTATACAAGTGGTTTGCCCGTCATCTCTTCAGGTATGGGAAGCCCCATGAGGGTCAGTATAGTAGGTGCCACATCGGCGAGGATTCCCTCTCTGACCTTGCTGAACCTGTTGCTGACCAGGTATAGCGGCACAGGGTTGAGTGAATGGGCAGTGTTTGGCGATCCGTCAGGGTTCAGGGCGTAGTCGGCGTTGCCATGATCGGCGATGATCAAAACCTCATATCCGTTTGCAACAGCAGCCCTGACAACATCACCGGCACATTCATCCACGGCCCTGACTGCCTTCTGTATCGCCTCATAGACCCCCGTATGGCCAACCATATCTCCGTTGGCAAAGTTGAGGCATATAAAATCATACTTCTGTCTGGAGATCTCCCCGATAACCGCATCTCTGACCTTATAGGCGCTCATCTCCGGCTGAAGGTCATATGTGGCCACGTGGGGTGAAGGGATGAGTATTCTCTCCTCACCCGGGAACTCCTTCTCCCTGCCTCCCGAGAAGAAGAATGTTACATGCGCATATTTCTCCGTCTCGGCAATCCTTAGTTGCTTCTTCCCCAGTTCACCGAGTATCTCGCCAAGAGTCCTGCC
Organism: Bacteroidales bacterium; assembly: GCA_011620595.1. Lineage (GTDB taxonomy): Bacteria > Bacteroidota > Bacteroidia > Bacteroidales > VadinHA17 > SR-FBR-E99. The sequence goes on from WOYX01000041.1 coordinate 15,708, forward strand.
CACATTGTCCTTCGGGAATATGATGTGAAGGCCCTCGAACTTGTCGTCATAGGGGGTCATGGTCAGATAATAGAGCGGGATGGTCTTCATGCCTGCCTCAGGCATATCCTGCTGTGTCAGCGCCACAGTCAGCTCACGTGCCCTGTCATTTCTGAAGTTGATGAATACTACGACATCTCCCTCGGTAATCGTTGCCAGGGGCTTGCCGTCATCATTCGTGACCACTATCGGCTTCATAAACTCATCGGTCACCCCTTCGTCATACGACTCCTGCATTGCGCTGAGGATATCAGTGGCGGGTCTTCCAATCCCGTGTACCAGCATGTCATATGCCTCCCTGATCCTCTCCCATCGTTTATCACGGTCCATGGCATAGTACCTGCCAACAAATGAGGCCACCCTGCCATTGCTCTTCTTCAGGTGTTTCAGGAGGCTTGACATATATCCCTTACCGCTGCGCGGGTCAGTATCACGGCCGTCACCGAAGCCATGCACAAAGACCTCCTTTAGGCCGTAATCCATGGTCATATCGCACAAGGCATAGAGGTGGGTGTCAAGAGAGTGAACCCCTCCGTCGGACAGAAGCCCCATGAAATGAACCTTTACCCCCTTATCCCGTGCATAGGAAAAAGCATCGGCAAGTGTTTTGTTAGACCGTATCTCGCCTGAACGGCAGGCCTTGTTGATCTTTACCAGGTCCTGGTATACTATTCTCCCGGCCCCTATATTTAGATGACCGACCTCAGAGTTGCCCATCTGTCCTTCGGGCAGTCCCACATCCTCGCCCGAAGTTAGCAGGTGCGAGGAGGGATATGTCTCTTTTATCAGGTCAATGTTGGGTGTGCCCGTTGTGCTGATAACATCACTCTTTGTTCCGTCTCCTATGCCCCAGCCGTCAAGGATCATCAGCAGTACTCTTTGGTCTTTCATCAAATTTTATTATGTTTAATTGATCAGTATGCAAAAATAGCCATTTCATCCTTAAGGGTGACCAGCATTAAGGTTTAACAAGGTAAGCAGCGAAATGTTTTTTACCTGGCTCCGATGATCTCTCTCACCCTGATGCGGTATGCCTTTTCGGGGCAGGTTGGCTCATACTCAATATCGCGCCCCACAAATGCGCTCCACTCCTGCTCCGAGAGGTTGCGGGTCACCTTGTCACACAGGCCCTCGGTCATGCATCTCACATGCGCCGGCCGCCGTGTGACAGAGCTGCCGGCAGCTGTAAGGAAGGCGTTGCCCTGATCGGTGAAAGTCATCATAACAGGCTCCCTATCGCTGTCTGATATCACTACCGGGAGCCGGCTCATATCGCTTAATGACCACAGTCTTATCTCTCCCGAAACATCCGCTGTGGCTATCTGCTCATCAATATGGTTGAATGCTATGCACTTTATGGCGCTCGGATGGCCCTCAGCAGATGTTTCCAGCCGTCTGCCCGAGGTATTCCATATCTGCATGACGCCCTCAACGTCTCCCGTGGCCAGCATGTTGCCCCGGGGCAGAAACTTGTGTGCAGTAATCCTGCTGTCGCCGTTTTCCAGGACGAACTGCTCACCTGGTGCGGCCGTATTCCAGAGCAGCACCTTCCCCTCCTGTGTCAGTGCAGCCATCATGGAGCGGTCTGCCGACATTTCCAGTGCAGCTATCCCGTCCGGGGTACGACCAACCACGCGCTCAAGGCGTGAAGCAAGGTCCCATTCACTTACCGTACCATCACTGAGGGACGACCAGAGGCGGTCACTGCCTGCTGAGAAGATCAGGGAGGTAACGCTCCCGCCGGAGCCTTTCATGGTATAGCCTATAGAGTCATCAGAAAGGGGTATCATGACTATCTCAGAATTTCCCGTGCCACAGGCCAGCCAGGAAGCATCAGGGCTGACCGTCATGGCCCCGATGATTTGTTCTCCTGACCATATCATTCTCCGGCTCCATGCAGCCTGATCACTATGCCAGCGCAGCACATGTCCTTCGCTGTCAGCTGTGTAGACAAAGCGTCCGGCAGGATCTTCAGCCATTGCCGTCACCTTTGCACCTTCAACAAAGAAACGTGAATAGTACCTGTTGCCGTATTGTTTTCCTACTTCATACAGTGCCAGGAAAAGATCTGGGTCATCCTCTGGTCCAGAGTGCCGGTCATTAAAGATATAGGCCTGTCTGGCAAGCAAGATCTGCAGGTCCTTCTCTCCGGAATAATTCAATGACCTGACTGACAGTGAGGTAGCCACGGCAAGCATCTTGCGCCTGCTCTCCTCCAGTGCTGCAGCCACAGATGCCGCCTTCTCCGAGACCGATTCCCTGGCAGTACGTTCTGCCTCAGCTGCTTTGGCTTCTGCTTCGGCAGCTCTGGCATCGGCGGCAAGAGCATTCTCCCTCTCAATTTCTGTCTGCATCGAGGTCGTTTTCAGTGTATTCTGAAGAGAGCTCAGGCTGTCGCTCAGCAAGTCGCTGAAAGCCAGTGCCTCATCTTTCATCTGTACGGCTATCGACTTCTGTTTCTCGGCCTTATTGCGAAGAGAGAAGACAGTGCCGAGGGCAATGAGGGTTATAAGGGCCATCAGCCCGAGGATCCCTGCTATCAACCGCAACCGTCTTATCCTTTCGGTACCCGTCTTGCGCCGGTATTCCTCCCTGACTGCATACTCTTCCTCGGAGTTTCTCAGGAAGAGCATGGTTCTCTCGAAGGCAGGGTCTATCTTCTCGGCCCATGCCAGTGTCGGGTTGTTTTCCTCCCTCCACCTTACAGCCAGCAGAAGGTCAGGGGCTGTCCACAATTTGCCTGTACCCTCCTGGTAATGTTCTGCAGCCCTGGCAAGCCGGAGGTACAGTTTCCGTGATGCCTCTTCATCGTCCATCCACTTGCGGAGCATGCTCCAGAGGCGAATGATGCTTTCATGCGTGAGGTCAAGCACACTGTCGGTTGTCAGTGTAACCTCCCTGGAGGGGGTTATGAATGAGTATTCCGGGCTCCTGAATACTTCAGCAACCTCTATTATCTCCTCTATGGTACAGCCTGTCTGCCTGGATATGGCGATGATGCGTTCAGGGTTTCGCAGTTCCCTGCCGTCGTCTGTCCTTGCCGTTATGGAACGGAAGATTCTGGAGGCCACGTATCTGTGTCTCTCATCAAGTGATTCGAGAGCCTGTCCGGCATGCTGCGAGATGGCTCCCTTCAGCTGACCGACGGCCTCATAGTCAGCGATGCTCAGAGGCCGGTTCATGTCACCGCTTCTGCTCCACTGGTTCCACAGGCGCATGAGCAGATGCTGCAATACGGGCAGCTGCCCGGGCCTCTCCGTCAGGTCAGACAGTATTACCTTGACAAGTGAACGGTCAATGGAAGCACCTGACACTCTTACCGGATCTTCAATTACGGAGGTGAGGCCGTCAGGCGATATCTGAGGGAGAAGATAACTGCTGCTGTTCATCAGATTGGTCAGGCTGTGGAAGCGGGAACACTCCGACACATACTCCGACCTGATGGTTAAAATGATATAGAGCCCCTCATCAGTCCTGTGCGCCGCACTCACCAGCAGATCAATGAAGTCAGTGACATCATCTTCAGGCTCCTCTTTTCCTGACGGAGAGCTGTACCTGAAGAGCTCCTCGAACTGGTCGATGACAATGACGATCTGCTGCCGCAGGTTTTTCCTTATTTTATTGACCACGTCGGTCAGTCCTTCCGTTCTGTTGTGCAGCGATGCTGCAACCGAAGCTACTGGCAACTGGTTGAACCCCGCCCCTGCAGAGAGAGATGACAGCTCTGCTGCCAGACGGTCAACCGGATTGTGGTCAGGTCTGAACACAAGATAAGACCAGGCCTTTTTTGCTTCGGCATTCTCTTTCAGGAGAGCCGGTATAACCCCTGAGAGCACCAGTGAAGACTTACCACTGCCCGAAGCTCCGAGCACGGCAACAAAACCGGTCTCCTTCAGCCTGGCAGTAACCTTGAGGATGCTCTCCATTCGTCCGAAGAAGAGATGTCCTTCATCAGGCCTGAAGGCCCTCAGGCCGGGAAACGGATTTGGCCGTACAATGATGTTCATGTCAGCCATATATACCTACTTTTTCAGACAGTTGCATTTCCCTGTTTATTTATATAATCTACAAAGATATCAGTGTATTCGGAATAGTGAAAGACAAAGGTGGTTATATCACTCACGGGAAGAGAGTAGAGGCCGCTTTTCCCCGCCTGCGAAGGCACGATCCATGATATCTGCCCGGGGAGTGTCTCCGCATCGTAGGTCTCTGAGTACCTCACGGCCATTGCGAGCATTATCATTCTCTCTTCCGGTATACTGGTGAAGCAGAGACTCAGGAACTTTGTCTTCTCAAATATCATTGCCATCTCCGGGACTGTTCCGTTGATAACAGCTTCGATTCTGGTTCTGGCATGTCGCGGCAGCCTGGTCTCCGCATCACTGTACCATTCACGGTTTATTGCACATATTGCCCTGGCACTCTCTTCCTGGAGGATCTGGTTGTTGCTGAAGAGATATGAGACTGCCAGTTCCCTGTCAATACCGGTGCCCTCTGCTGCCACCTTATGAAGGGCGCAGGCCTTGGACCAGACCCCGGTAATATTCTGCTCCGTTGAAAGCAACAATGAAACGAGCGAGCGGCCGGCCGCCGACCTCAACGGATAGAAGAGCGAGATCTCATCTACCCTTTTCCGGTCATTATGATTGCCCAGCAAAGCCTGCAGCGGCTTTTGCAGGGCACCTCCCACGGCGGCCCTTACTGCCTCTGCCGCCGTCTCTGCCCCCCCGGTGCTGCCGTGGCCTGCATGGCTTCTGATCATGGCGGCGGCCTCCTGCCCCGTCAGAAGAGCCAAAAGAGCGTACACGAAGTCAATATTCATATCTTTTTCATATCCCAGCGCCTGTGCCAGGACAAAATATCTCCTTCTTACAGCTTCCTGTTGCAGTGTTATGATTTTTGCCACTGCATGTACCGTCTCACTGATAATCTCCTCGATCTTCTGCTTCTGCTGTATCGGAGGAGCATACCCCTGTTCTCCAAGGTACAATGCTGCTTTCAGCCGCACTGAGACATTTCCTCCGGCGATGAGGTCAATCATATATGGAGCCACCTCCTGCAGAGGCATCATCCTCAGCAGCCTGATGATCATCAGGTTTTCCCTTTCACTGTTGGAGGGTCTCAGTGCTTGTCCGATGATACTGCCATATACTTCAGGTCCGAAGAGCTGCAGGACATGGAATGCCTCCCTCTCTGTATCAGGGGAGGAGAGGGCAAGAAGCACCTCCTCCCTCAACTCTGAAAAACCAAATTTGCCGGCAGCAATGAGTCCGGTACGCCTTATCTCAGGGTCTGTCTCACTCAGCAGCTTAATTATCTCAGAGACAGGAGGCTTTCTGGGGCTCAGCAGAATGCCCCTGGCGATCATGCTTCTGCCGGAGATGCCCGGCAGCCTCAGCATATCCGCGTTTCTTGCCGGGTCTGAGTAGTATTTTTCAATGTTTTTTGCAACAGCCACTGCGTCGCCTCTGACCTTTTCTCCGAAGCGGTCGGCAGAGGCAATTGCCCTGAGGGCTGGCAGCAATCCCGGGTTAAAGGTTCTGCCTGCTATTCTTACGGCTTCACAGGCATAGATGTCATCTGCCCTGCCAACAAGGTAATCAAGTCGTCCGCATATGATGTCAACATAATGACCGGCAAAGAGCAGTACGCTTCTGAAGCCATCTGACTGCGGCACAGAATGAGTGTCACCATCAGCCCGCAACGTTGCGGCAGTGTCATCCGCTGACTGTCGGGCAACAAAAGCACCCTCCCCGGCCCGTAAAGATGTTGCAGTGTCGCCCGCTGAGTGGTGTGCCGGGAATGCGCCATCCCCCTCGTGCTCTCCTGAGAACGCCCTTTTTCCCAGACCGGCAAGCAATAAACTCCTGAACCAGGTTGAAAGTATTATGTCAAAAATTATCAGAATAAGGGAGAGCAGCGGAAGAAGAAGCACCAGTCCTGACAGGTCAGCTTCTTCAATTGTATGCCAGAGTAGCAGTATCGCCAACAGGGCCGCTGTTGTTACAAGGACTTTCCATTTCAGGCTGTTGGTATTATTCCTCTCTCCCTTCAGTGACTTGAGAAGGTGAAGCAGCGCCTCCATTGAGGGCAGGGAGAGGGAGACCAGGAGAGGGAGAAAGATCAGGGCTGCAAGGGAGGTAAAGAGAGCTGCAATCAGTTTCAGCGACTCTCTTCCGTTCAGGTCATAGGAAATATTCATAACAGCGGCTGGCACTGAAAGCAGCAGCAGCATCACCGGGGCGGCAAGCAATCTGCCCTGCAGTCTCAGTTTTCGTATAAGCGGGATCATTGACCGGTCTCTCACCATCACACCCAATCCCGCAGCCGCAGCTGCAAGCGAAGCGGAATAGAGCAGGGGTGTCTCCCTGAACAGTGGCAGACCGGTAATCACAGCCACGAGGCTGGCTGCCGTGATCACTGTCAGTGTCATGTCAGTCCAGAATATCCAACTATAACCTTGCCCGTAAGGCTTTGACATATCCCGGAATAGTTACAGACTCACCCATACAAGATACAAAAAAATAACAATACTAGAGGTAGCCTCCCCTCTCTCTCACAAGAGCAGCAACTTTAACCGTGATATCCTCAATAGTGTCATTCACCCCGTCAATTACCAGGTCTGCCTTCTCATACCAGCACTCTCTGCTCTCAAGCAAATGAGTCACCGAGGCAATCAGTTCACTTCCTCCGGTATCAGCCAGGAGAGGGCGTACGTTATTGGATTTTCTCAGTCTCTCTGTTATCTCCTGTGCCGGAAGCCTGAGCCAGACTGTCACCCCGGTGGAAGCCATCACCTCCATGTTTTCCTGTGAGCAGGGTGTGCCGCCTCCGCATGCGACCACAGTCCGTGACCGTTCTGAAACGTCACGTAATACTACGCTCTCTGCCTCCCTGAAATAGCCCTCCCCCTTGCGCGCAAATATCGCTGACACAGACTCACCCTCTCTCTCCTCTACCAGCCTGTCGATATCGGCAAAGTTCCACCGCAAGGAGGAGGCTATCCTCTTTCCGGCAGTGCTCTTGCCGCTTCCCATGAATCCGATCAGGTAGATATTCAAGCTGTTCTATAGATCCAGTTTCATCTGTGCGGGGTCGTCAGGCGGAGAGACGTGGGTATCACGGGAGGCTTGCGGCGTCTCTTCAGGCTCGGCCGGCAGAGGTGCTGCTTCACTTTTAACCACAGGCTCAAGCTCACGTATGTCAGTGACACTGTAATTTGAAAGCCTCTTACCCTTGGCGCGATAGCTCTTCACTCCGATGAACTCCGCCACTTCAATTATCTCATGCTTCCTGCCCTCATTCTTGCCTCCGAATCTTATTTCAAGACGGGGGTACTCAACCTCCGTCAGGCTTATGAGTTTTGAACCCTCACTCTCATCAATGAAGCACTGCAGCCTCTCTGACTCATCAAAGACAAACCGCTTGACATAATAGTAGCCCTGCTCCTGATCCCAGTAGACAGCAGAAAAGATCTTTGAAGCCCTGTATTTTTCAAGAAGCAGGATGTCATCCTCAAAATGGAGTGACAGGTCAGGCACTGCAGTTCGGAAGAAGCCTCCCTTGGTGATTATGAGAAGCAGGTCTTCCGACACGAATTCTCCAAGGAACCTTCCCCGTCCATCAGCATTGAGTCTCATCACTGATTCATCGAGCCACAGTTTACGGCCCCCCAGGGTGGAGAGTCCCTTCTCCTTCAGTGTCACCTTGTGTACCGGATTCCTGGTCAGAATGTTGCCCATCGATCCGCGCCCCTTGATAGCCAGCTCCCCGAAATCGAAATCGAAGCTGAGTTTTTTCAGCCTGGCGCGGGGCTTGTGATGCACCCTGATCACCTCGGCCTCACCGTTGGGATTGGCACTCAGGTAGAGGATGCGGGTACCGCTGGTGCCACGGCCCAGGGTGTACTCCTTGTCACGTGTGAGGCCCGTGAGTGAACATCGTTTCACATAACAGGGACCGTCACGCCCATCCTGATACACCACATTGTAGATTGTGCGTGTATCATTCCGCAGAAAAACCTGTACGTGAATGACATCCTTGCCGACAAACTGTTTCTCCGTCACCCTGGTGATGAGGTATGTACCATCTTTCCTTATCACGATAACGTCATCGATATCAGAGCAGTCGCAGACGTATTCGTCCTTCTTCAGGCCGGTTCCAATGAATCCCTCCTGTCGGTTAACGTAGAGCTTGGCATTTGCAGCCACCACCTTGGTAGCCTCAATAGTCTCAAAGCTTCTTATCTCTGTGCGGCGTTCAATCTTCTTACCGTACTTTTTCTTTATCTGCCGGTAATAATTTATTGCATAGGGAATTATGTTGGCAAGGTGGCTTGACACCTCATTCAGCCCGTCCTCAATGCCCTTTATATTCTCGTCAGCACGTGAGGAGTCATATTTTGAGATCCGTTTGATCTTTATTTCCGTCAGCCTGATGATGTCATCGTGGGTTATCTCACGGCGGAAAAGCTTTTTATATGGTTTTAGTCCCTTGTCAATGGCCTCGATGACTGCCTCCCATGTCTCGCACTCCTCGATGTCACGGTAGATTCTCTTTTCGATGAATATCTTTTCAAGAGAGGAGAAGTGCCACTCTTCCTCGAGCTCTGCCTTACGTATCTCAAGCTCACGGGTGAGCAGCTGCACGGTCCTGTCAGCTGAGTGCCTGAGAATATCGCTCACACCCAGGAACGCAGGCTTGTTCTCTCCGGTGATAACGCAGGCATTGGCTGAGATGGAGAGCTCACAGTCAGTGAATGCATATAGTGCGTCAATGGTTTTGTCAGGTGAGACGCCTGCCTGAAGCTGTATCACTATCTCCACTCCGCCGGCCGTATTGTCGTCGATCTTTTTGATCTTGATCTTCCCGCGGTCATTGGCCTTTACGATTGACTCAATGAGTGACGATGTTGTCTTGCCGAACGGCACCTCGGTGATCACCAGTCCCCTCCTGTCTGCCTTCTCTATCCTGGCTCTTACCTTGACAGTTCCTCCCCGGGCGCCGTCATTGTACCTTGAGACGTCTATCATTCCTCCTGTGGGGAAATCAGGATAGAGAACAAAGGGTTTACCCTGCAGGTAGCTTATTGAAGCGTCAGCCAGCTCATTGAAGTTATGAGGCAATATCTTTGAGGCAAGGCCCACGGCGATGCCTTCAACCCCCATGGCGAGTAGCAGCGGGAACTTTACCGGCAGTGTCACCGGCTCCCTGTTGCGTCCGTCGTAAGAGCTCATCCACTCGGTGGTCTTACTGTTGAACACCACTTCCAGGGCAAATTTTGACAGTCTTGCCTCTATATACCGTGGTGCAGCAGCGCCATCGCCGGTGAGTATATTGCCCCAGTTACCCTGCGACTCCACCAGCAGCTCCTTTTGTCCGAGCTGCACCAGGGCATCACCAATGGAGGCATCGCCGTGAGGATGGAACTGCATGGTGTGACCAATGATGTTGGCCACCTTGTTGAACCGTCCGTCGTCCATCCTCTTCATGGCATAGAGGATCCTCCGCTGCACCGGCTTTAGTCCGTCAGCTATATGGGGTACGGCACGCTCCAGTATGACGTATGATGCATAATCCAGAAACCAGTCCTGGTACATGCCCGACAGTGCCGTGATGGTATGCAGTGCTTCAGGAATATTACCGTTTATCCCGTTTCCCGTCCCCTCCTCCTCACTTTCGGGAATCGGCTCGAATGAATCACTCTCTTTCATTGCTTGCAACAACCTCCTCTCATGCCTGGGCAGCTTCGGGTATCTCCCCCTCAACTCTCAGGTTGTCAATAATAAAATCCTGCCGCTCCGGGGTGTTCTTTCCCATGAAGAACTCAAGAAACTGGGTATATGGGTCTGATCTCTTCATGATGACCGGCTCAAGCCGCATATCCTTGCCAATAAAATGGACAAACTCATCGGGGGATATCTCGCCCAGACCCTTGAAACGGGTGATCTCAGGCTCAGGGCCAAGATCCCTGAGGGCCTGCTGCCGTTCTTCGTCACTGTAACAGTAGCGGGTCTCCTTCTTGTTTCTGACCCTGAAGAGGGGCGTCTGTAGTATATAGACATGCCCCTTGCCGACCAGGTCGGGGAAAAACTGGAGGAAGAATGTCAGCAGAAGCAGCCTTATGTGCATGCCATCCACATCGGCATCGGTTGCTATGACAACATTGTTGTAGCGGAGGTCTTCCAGGGACTCTTCAATGTTGAGTGCAGCCTGCAACAGGTTGAACTCCTCATTCTCATATACAACCTTCTTGGTCAGGCCGTAGCAGTTGAGCGGCTTGCCCCTGAGGCTGAAGACTGCCTGCGTCTCCACGTTGCGTGATTTGGTTATTGACCCGCTGGCCGAATCACCTTCAGTGATGAAGAGAGTGGAATCGAGCCTCCTCTCATCATTGCTGTTGTAATGTATGCGGCAGTCGCGCAGCTTACGGTTGTGAAGGCTCACCTTCTTTGCCCTCTCACGGGCCAGCTTCTGTATTGAGCTGATGGCCTTGCGCTCCTTCTCCGACTCCTGTATCTTCTTCAGCAGGATGCGGGCTGTCTCCCCGTTTTTGTGAAGATAATCATCAAGATGCTTGCGAATGAAATCAACGATAAAGTTACGCACTGAGGGGCCACCGGGACCCATATCCTTTGACCCCAGCTTGGTCTTTGTCTGTGATTCAAAGATGGGCTCCTCAATCTTCACCGATATGGCCGCAATAATTGAAGATCGGATATCGGAAGCATCAAAATCCTTCTTATAAAACTCCTTGACAGTCCTGGTCAGTGCCTCACGGAACGCTATGAGATGAGTGCCTCCCTGCGATGTATGCTGTCCGTTGACGAAGCTGTAATAATCTTCGCCGTATTGCATGCCGTGGGTCATGGCTACCTCTATGTCATCACCCTTGAGATGTATGATGGGATAGAGTCCCTCGCGGTTCATGTTGTCATTGAGAAGGTCTACCAGCCCGTTGCGTGAGACTATCTTATTACCGTTGAAGTTGATGACCAGGCCTGCGTTGAGATAGGAGTAGTTCTTCAACATACTCTCAACGTATTCGGAGATGTAGTGGTAGTTGCCGAACATCGCCTCGTCAGGGACAAATATCACTTCAGTGCCGTTGTCCTCCTTCGAGGGCATCAGAGCCTCATCCCTGACCGTCTCACCTGCCCCGAATTCTATCTCCTTAAGCTGACCGTCACGGTACGACCGCAGAATGAATGATGATGAGAGGGCATTGACAGCCTTGATGCCTACACCGTTGAGCCCCACTGACTTCTTGAACGCCTTGGAGTCATACTTGGCACCTGTATTCATTCGTGATGATACGTCGAGCACCTTGCTCAGTGGTATGCCCCTGCCGTAGTCGCGCACCCTGACCTCCCTCCCGCTGATGGTCACATCTATCTTGCGGCCGAAGCCCATCATATACTCATCCACCGCGTTATCCATCACCTCCTTCAGCATGACGTATATTCCGTCATCAAGAGACGCGCCGTCACCCAGCTTACCGATGTACATACCGGGACGCAGCCTGATATGCTCCTTCCACTCAAGGGTTCTGATGTTCTCTTCAGAATAGTTTCCGTCCATCATCCCGAATTTTGGGGCAAATATAAAGAATTACCCGAGGCGAATTGTTCCGATTTATCAACAACGCCGGTGAATTATGCTCAGTTGCCAGTCGGCAGCCCTC